>NZ_RAIN01000019.1:0-110377 GCF_003610155.1 Rhizobium sp. WW_1 | reverse complement strand
CACCGCCGCTGTAAAAATTCTGACATTTTTCTAAGCCACTGTTTTTAAACAACTATTACAACCGTCAACCAAAATACAGAAGAAACTTACTCAAATTGGGACGAGAAACATTGTTCGAGTGGCAAAATTTTCCACCAAAGGCGGAGTCCAGCCGCCGGCTGCCGAAACGCAGCCTTCCGGATTTCCAAACGACCGATCCGATTCCCGGTCGAATCCATTGCCGCAAGCCTCAGAAAAACCAAGATTTTCCGCCAGGTTTCTGGTATGGTTTAGGCTACATATAAAGGAAGGGAGGAAACAATGCAGACAGCAAGACCGGAAAGCATCATCGAAGTGAGCTTCGACAGCGTCAATGGCCGCCGCGCGCTCGGCATTATGAGCATGCGCCAGGCATTGGACCTGCCCGACCTGCCGAGCTTCAGTTATACCCATCCTGACCCGCAGAAGGCGGCTGCCGGCATCGTCTTGAACCGTCAGGAGCTGCAGAGATTTCTGACCTGCCATTGAGCAGGCAGCCCCGCGCTACTCCCCGATCGCGCGCAATCGCGATTACCTAGTAGGCATGCCTATTTCAGGCCGCTTTTCTCTCCATCATCGTCAGCGGCAACAGGACAACGGCATTCAGCCCACCTCCCTCGCGATCCTCCAGACAGAGAGCACCGCCATGCGCATCGAGAATTTGGCGAACGATCGCGAGGCCTAGGCCGCTGCCGCCGAGATCGCGGTTGCGCGATTCTTCCAGCCGGACGAAGGGTTCGAGCACTTCCTTGCGCCGCTCTGCTGGAATGCCCGGTCCACGATCGCCGACGACGATGGCGCCATGCTCGCCGCGATGCTCGACGGCGATATCGGCGCGACCGCCGTAACGCAGGGCGTTGTCCATGAGATTGTCCAGCACTCGCGCGAAAGCGGTCTCGGTCATCGTCACGGCGAGTGGCTGCCCGATCGGCGCGAAGGCGATGAGGCCATCATCGTCCTGGCGCTCGGCAAGATGGGCATCAATTGCCGCATCGAGATCAATGATGGTCTTGCCCTCCGAGATGACGGTGCTGCGGGCAAAGCCGAGCGCATCCTCCACCAGCCGCTGCATCGCCTCGACATCGGCGATCGCGCGTTCGCGGTGCGGCGTTTCCGGCATCATTTCCATGCGTAGGCGAAAGCGAGTGAGATAGGTCCTCAGATCATGCGAAATCGCGCCGAGAATGAGGGTGCGGTTGCTGACCAGCGCGGCGATGCGCAATTGCATGGCATTGATCGCCTTGATCAGCATGCGCAGCTCGCAGGCGCCTCTTTCAGGAATATGAACCGGCTGCAAGCCATTGCCGATCGAGTTGACCGTTCGCGATAGGCGCGTCAGGGGGCGGGTTTCGCGCGCCACGGCGGCAATGGCGATGACCGCGACCAACATGCCGAGGACGCCGGCGATAAGGCCGACGGGAACACCGTTCAATCGCACCGTCGGCGTATCGGGCAGGTTGAAGACGGCGATCTTGCCGCCGGCAACGCCGATCGAGACTTCCATGATCCTGTCCGGCGCGCCGACGGAGAACCAGCCCTGTGGCTTCTCCGACAGCGAGCGCATGTTGAAGTAGCGATTGCCCAGGGCGATCGCCGCAAATTCGCGGGCCAGCTTGTCTGTGAGTGTCAAGTCCGAAGTCCCGGCTCCATCGCCACCAGCCGGCGCATCGGCAAGGCGGATCGACAGGCCATTGGCGTTCAATGCGCGCACGGCGAGCGGCTGCGCCTCCGGCGGAATGGCATCGAGCAAACGGATCGCCGTCTTGACCTGCATCGCCGGCGACAGTTCCGGATTGAAAGGCGTATCCGGCTTCAGCTGCGCGGCCACGAAGGCCGCGAGCTGGATGACGAACAATGCCGCGGCGACGATCATGATGATGCGGGCGACGAGACCGAGTTTCAGCATGGCTCAGACATCCTTCACGTCCATTGTGAGGAGATAGCCGGCATTGCGCACGGTGGTGATGATATGGGCGCCATCCGGCAGGCAGTGCCCGAGCTTGGTGCGCAGGCGGGAGACCGTGACGTCGATGGTGCGGTCGAACGGATCGGCGCCGCGGCCGCGCGTCCAGTCGAGCAACTGCTCGCGTGACAGCACGCGACGCGGCCTTTCGAGGAAGCAGACCAGCAGATCGAATTCCGCGGTCGTCAGATGCACGACACGCTCCCCCTCCATCTCGATGATCCGGCCATCGAGATCGACGGTCAGGCCGGCGAAGCTCTTGCGCCTTGAGGGGGTCGTGACGTCTTCCGGCCTCTCGGGGCCGGAACGGCGGAGGATGGCACGGATGCGCGCCAGGAGCTCACGCGGATTGAAAGGCTTGCCGAGATAATCGTCGGCGCCCATTTCGAGGCCGAGAATGCGATCGATATCTTCCGTTTTCGCCGTCAGCATGAGGATCGGCACCTTGCTGCGGGCGCGGATGCGGCGGCATGCCGACAGGCCGTCTTCGCCCGGCAGCATCAGATCGAGGATGATCAGGTCGGGAAAGCCCTTGGATAGGATGCGATCCATGGCGGCGGCGCTATCGGCCGCCTGCACCGAAAAACCCTCACGGCTCAGGAACTCCTCAAGGAGCGCCCTAATCTCGCGGTCGTCCTCGACCAGAAGCAGCGATGCGGAAACCATGGCTCTTCCATGCCGGGCGGGAGACGGTTTTGGCAACTGGGAAACGGCCAGCGTTACAAACTGTAACAAATCTCCTCCGTTTTGAAAAATCCCAGCAAAGGAAGCAGCGCAGTTTCTCGGCAAGCACGATCCCTCCGGAGCGAATGGCGACAACCTCGTTGTCGCCTACCCGACCCCATCGCCCGCTCCGGTCCGCGACAGGGCTCGCATCCATGAATGCGAGCCCTGTCTGCCTTTCTAATCTATCTCTTCGACGATGCGATTTGCGTCCGGTCCGCCGCCATGCGAAAGGATTGTCCTTAACCGGCAACCATGTCGGGTCACGACAACAAGCGGATGAGGCAAAACGGTTGAGCCAACGGCAATCACCGCAAAGATCAGGCAGGGCGGCGAGAGGCAGGCAGGAGCAGGAAGGCAAGCGCGTGACCTTGCCGCGCGCGCTTTCCAAGCTCGGCTATTGCTCGCGGACGCAGGCAGAGGCGCTGATTGCTGCCGGCCGTGTGACCGTGGACGGCCGGACAGTGTCGGACCCGGCAAGCTGGGTCGATCTGGAACATTCGAAATTCGCGGTCGACGGAAAGGCAATCGCCGCCGAGAAGAAGCTCTATTTCATGCTGAACAAGCCGCGCGGCCTGGTGACGACCCGCGACGATCCCGAAGGACGCCCGACCGTCTATGACTGCCTCAAGGACGTGGATGCCCGCCATCTTGCTCCCGTCGGACGTCTGGACAAGGCAAGCGAGGGCTTGCTGCTCTTTACCAACGATACGGTGCTGGCACAGGCGCTGCTCGATCCCATCAGCCATGTCGGCAAGACCTATCATGTGCAGGTCGACCGCATCATGGACGAGGAACAGTTTGCGCGCATGGAACGCGGCATCGTTGATGATGGCGAACTGCTGACCGCCAGCTCCGCCCGCCTGCTGCGCAGCGGCGACCGCAACGGCTGGATCGAGGTGGAGTTGAAGGAAGGCCGCAACCGGCAGATCCGGCGCATGCTGGAGGCACTCGATATCGAATGCCTGCGGCTGGTGCGCGTCGCTTTCGGCGATATCGCGCTCGGCGATCTACCGAAGGGCGCGGTGCGAGCCCTGACCGAAGCCGAAGTCCTCGGATTGCACCGGCGCGCGGGAATGAAGGTCAATAGATAGAAGGCGGATTGCAATGCTACCCCATGACTTCTGGCAGGAGCTGCATGCACCCGGCACCTTCGATCCGACGGAGGAGCGCAAGGATTTCCACGTGGCCGCGCTGCCGGACGGGCGTCAATTGCGCCTGCCGATCCGCGTGCTCGCCGACGGCGACCGCGCACTGGCATCGCTGATCGTCAATCAGGCAAGCTTTGCCGTGCTGGAGGCGCTGGCGGAGGCGCTTGCTACTCGGCTCGCCGCTTATGATATCGATGTCGTCGCGGGATTACCGACGCTGGGATTGACGCTGGCAGCCGCGGTGGCGCGGGCCCTCGGCCATGCGCGCTATGTGCCGCTCGGGACTTCCCGCAAATTCTGGTATCGCGAGGAGCTCTCGGTCTCGCTGTCCTCCATCACCACGCCGAACCAGGAGAAGCGTCTTTATATAGACCCGCGGATGCTGCCATTGCTGGAAGGAAAGCGCGTGGCGCTGGTCGACGACGTCATCTCCAGCGGCGCCTCGATCGTTTCCGGGCTTTCACTTCTGACGTCCTGCGGCATCCGGCCCGTCGTGATCGGTGCGGCAATGCTGCAGTCGGAACGCTGGCGAGATAGCGTCGATCTGGAAGGCGGGCAATGGAGCGAGCGGATTGTCGGGGTGCTTTCGACGCCGATCCTGGAGCGGAGCCAAAATGGCGGCTGGCGCCGGCCGAACTGACGCAGTCATTCGACTATTGCGATCGACCGGCAACTGGAGTGCCTCTTAATTATATGTGAAAGGCGTTCCGATTTTCGCGGTAATGCGCTAAGGGTCCGCTCAAGAAGCATCCGTCGGGCGGATGCACGAGCCTGTTGGTGGACGCGTTGCGAATTCTCTCCGAAGCCCATTTTCCGGAATTGCCCAATTACTATCGCGGCAAGGTGCGCGAGAATTATGATCTGCCCGACGGCAGCCGTATCATCATCAGCACCGACCGGTTGAGCGCCTTCGACCGCATCCTGACCTGCATTCCCTATAAGGGCCAGGTGCTGACGCAGACGGCTCGCTATTGGTTCGAACAAACGCGCGATATCTGCCCCAACCATGTGATCGACTATCCCGACCCGAACGTCGTCGTCGGCAAGCGATTGAACATCCTGCCCGTCGAGGTCGTCGTCCGCGGCTATCTCGCCGGCACCACCGGCACGTCCATTCTGACGCTCTATAAGAAAGGCCAGCGCGAGATGTACGGCATCACGCTGCCGGACGGCATGCGCGACAACCAGATCCTGCCGGAGCCGATCATCACACCGACGAGCAAGGAATTCGATGGCGGCCACGACGCGCCGCTGACGCCGGCCGAGATTGTCGAGCGCGGGCTTTTGACCGAGGCGCAATGGCAAACACTCACGGGTTACGCCCTTGCCCTGTTCGCCCGCGGGCAGGAGATTGCCCGTAGGCGCGGACTCATCCTGGTCGATACCAAGTATGAATTCGGCACCGACGAAAACGGCGAGATCATCCTGGCCGACGAAATCCATACTCCCGACAGCAGCCGTTATTGGCTGGCCGACAGCTATCAGGATCGTTTCGACAGGGGTGCGCGACCCGAAAGCTTCGACAAGGATTTCGTGCGCGCCTGGGTCACCGAACGCTGCGATCCCTATAAGGATGAGATCCCCGAGATCCCGAGCGAACTTGTCGAGGAGACGTCCAAGGTCTATATCCGCGCCTACGAAGCGATCACCGGCATGTCTTTCGTGCCGGATGATCGTGGCGCCACGCCACTTGACCGGGTTCGCGCAAGCCTGGCCCGCTATTTCCCCTAGAGACCGTCCGAACGGACGTTTGGTCTGCCGGAACCTGCCGAGCGGCGCCTGAGGGTTGCATGCGATATCGATTCGCAAGGGCTCCACACCTTCTGGTGGTGTGGACAAGGGTATGTTTTTTGCAACACCTTAGATTTTTTTTTAACGGCACACTGATATTTCGGCCGATCCCACATATGTTCGCAGCCGAGAAATCGTAAAAGCCACTGTGCTATTGCAAAACTCATTGCTAGATTGACGCCGACCGCTTCGGGTCATTGTTTGTATTGCGTAAGAACTGGAGCGCCGACACATGGGGTCATTTCGATCCCGAAAAAACACTGATCAGTAAATTGAATTGTGGGACAATGTGATGGTTTCCATTCGTACTGCCGCCCCCGCCCTGCTGCTTGTTTTGGCAGGTTGCGTGAGCGGCCCAGACCATAAGCCACCGGAAATGCCGCTCCCGGCCAAGTTCTCGGAGGGCGGTACGAAGGCGAACGGCGATGTCGCCGGCTCGCAATGGTGGACTGCTTTCGGCGATTCCAAGCTGAATGCCTTCGCCGCACAGGGACTTGCCCAGAACCTTAACATCCAGCAGACGCTGGAGCGCATCAATCAGGCGGAAGCCGCCGTCGTAACCGCAGGTGCTGGTGGCCTCCCAAGCCTCACCGTCAGCGGCAGCAATACGACCAGCGATCAGACCGGAACCAGGTCGCTTTCTCCGACCGGACACCAAAATGTAACCACCGGCACTGCCTCGGCTTCCTGGCTGCTCGACCTGTGGGGCCAGTATCGCCGGGCGCGCGAAAGCGCCAATGCCTCGCTCGATGTCGCCTATTCCAACGTCGACGTCCAGCGCCTGGCCCTTTTGTCGGATCTCGCAAATAGCTACGTCAACGCCCGCTATTACCAGGCACTGATTTCGATCGCTCAGGAAAACCTGAAGTCGCGGCGCGACACGCTTGCACTGACGAAGTTCCAGCTCGACGCCGGTGCGGCATCCCGCCTCGACGTGGTTCAGGCCGAAGGCCTCGTCAACCAGACGCTGGCCCTGGTCCCCGGCTATGAAATCAGCTACCGCCAGCAGGTGCATCATATCGCAACGCTGCTGAACGTACCTTCGGCAACGATCATCGCGCAGATGCAGCGCGGTGGCAGCCAGCCGGTGTTCCGTGGCAGCGTCCGCACCGGCGTTCCCGCCGACCTGATCCGCAACCGTCCGGACATTCGCGTTGCAGAACGCACTCTCGCTGCCTCGACGGCTCAGATCGGCGTGGCGGAAGCCAAGCTGTACCCGTCAATCACGCTCAGCGGCTCGATTTCGCCGTCCTATGTCAGCACCCACGCAGCAAACGGTGGCCTGACGAGCTGGTCGTTCGGTCCGTCGCTGAACCTGCCGATCTTCGATGGCGGCGCCCTGCGCGCCGGCGTCAAGAGTGCGGAATCGACGAGCCGCGAAAACTATCTCGCCTGGCAGCAGACGGTACGCACGGCCATCGAAGACGTTGAAAACGCACTGTCGGCCGTCAGCCGCGACGCACAGACGGTTGCCGCACAGCGGGCTCAGGTCAAGTCCTACCAGGAAGCCCTGCAGCTCTCGACTGCAAGCTACAAGGACGGCGCATCCTCGCTGCTCGATGTTCTCGACGCACAGCGCAACGTGACGGCTGCCCAGCAGAGCCTGGTTCAGGCCATTCAGCAGAGCGCCCTCGACTATATCTCGCTGAACATCAACATCGGCGCAGGCTATGTGCCGGCGAGCAAGGCGACCATCGCTGCGGCTCCGGCCAAGGTCGTCAAGGTTTCGGCCAAGAAGGCGAACTGACGATCCCGCCTGCTCCGGCGGGTGCATTGCTTGACATCAGAGACCGCTGCAGCCATCTGCGGCGGTCTTTCCTTTTGGTGCGGAATTGCTGAAAATGAAAATGGCGCGCTCCGCTTTCGCAAGGAGCACGCCATCGCCAAAAACAAAAAGGCCGGAATAATCCGGCCTTTCGCCATCCGCCTTCGCATCAGTGCCAGTACATCCGTGGTCAAAGGCAAGGGCGGAACTGCAGCCAGATTGATCATGAAAGGTTAACGAAGAGTTAACGCCACTTCCATGTCATCGACGGATAAAACGGCTCGCTTGCCAGCGCGCCAGCACCCATCGGCTGCATGACTGAAGCGTATATCGGCGTGCAAGGTGGCAATTTCAAGGCCACCTCTCCAGTTTTTTCGAATAGGCTTTTGGCGCGGCCGATGCCATCGCGACAGCAATGCCTGCAAAGCTAAGTAAGCCTTACCGAAGATCCAGCAGAGTTTGAGCATTCCACGACACCGTTCAAGCTGCATTCATGCAGATACTTCTACAACACATGCAAAGATTGAAGAGGCGTCACGAAATCCTATCAGATTCCGTGCATGGGCAGGCCTTTATCTTGCCGAAATTGGAAAGTCTTACCGAATGGCGCCGGGGTAGGCGCACGATAGCGGAACTGGCACCGGACGGCGACTTCGCGGCGAAGGTGCGCAAAGGGAGAATAGTCTATGAAGTTCAAGATTCTTGCGGCGGGCATTCTGGCAGCCCTCGTCGTGCTGCCGGCCATCGCCGAAGCCGCGGAAGGCTTTGCCACTGCAAATGTCAACATGCGCTCAGGCCCGAGCACCGCCTATCCGGCGGTGACGATGATTCCCGTCGGCGTGCCGCTGCAGATCAACGGCTGCCTCAACGAGACGCCCTGGTGCGATGTCTCCTTCTATGGCGGCCGCGGATGGGTTGCCGGCCGTTACATCCAGGCGACCTACCAGTCGCGCCGCATCTATGTCGGCCCGCAATATTATCGTCCACTCGGCATCCCGACGGTGGTCTTCAACATCGACGACTATTGGGGCCGCTACTATCGGGGCCGCGACTTCTATCGCGACCGCGACCGCTGGCGCCGTGGCCCGGGCTGGGTCGATCGCCGGCCAGACAGCGGCTGGGATCGCAATCCTCCCGGATGGGATAACGGCCCGGATCGCAATTGGGACCGCCGTCCCGACCGTAACCGCGATTGGGATCGCGGTTCGGACTGGAACAATAGACCGGACCGCAACTGGGATCGCCGCCCTGATGACCGGGATCGCGACTGGAACAGGCAGCGCGACGGCAATCGCAATGGTAACGGCGATTGGGGCCGCCAGCGGCCGGACAACAATCAGGATTGGGGCAACCGCCCGGATCGCCAGCGCGACAACAATCGGCCAGACAACAATCGCCCGGACAATCGTCAGCGCCCCGAACCGCAACGGCCGCCTCAGGCACAGCCACAGCCGCAACCGCAACCGCAACCGCAGAATAACCCGCGGCCGAATGCCGGCACGCCGGGACCTTACAGCCCTGACCACAGGGACCCATGCCCGGCATCGGAACCGAATTGCCGGATGTCCGTCCGAGGCTCGAACCGGTAACGGCATGCCTCAGATCCAGAAAAAGCCAGCGACCCTAAAAGTCGCTGGCTTTTTTCAATGAAACGATGCGCTGTTTCGAAAAACACCCGCGTTTCGCGCCATGCGGCAGCGTGGGGATTAATCGGTCTCGCAGAAGGGTGCTGCAGGTTCAAATACTCTGTCCCTTGCGCCGCTTTCGCCGGCTGGCAAGATCGGAACGGTCGAACGACTATGGGATTGCCGCTGCGCGTCAATGCATCTTCAGATGCGCTTCCCGCGTCGCCGAGATGAACATTTCCCGCGCCTCTTCGGCCGACCTGCGGCCGTCAATGGCAGCCCGGCACAGGCTTCTCGCCGCCACATAGAGCGGGCCACGCCGGTCGGGCCAGAGATTGGCCATGCAATTCAAGGCCTCGGAAGGACCCGTGACGACTTGAAACGTATCTTGAGCAAATCCGATCTCGATTGGATTGCTCCATTTGATGTGTCGCATGAACACTCCTCCTCACGCGCTACCAATTGCTTGGAACTGTCCTCCAAGACAGCCACATGACAGTACTATAACCTCGATCAGAGCATTCGAAAATATGGAAGATTGCGTGCATTACGCGAAGTATCGCCGCAGCCCATGCCGCAGGCTTCGCCCGCTGAATCGAGCAAGACTGCATCTTGAAGTATGACGAAAACGGGTGTGGTTGCGGATATTCGCAGGCGTGCGGGCAATCTACTTGTCACGGGCGATCCGCCGTGCTTCGTCCGGGGAAAAACCGGCGCGGCGCGCGAGCCTTTCAAGACCGAATATCCGGTCGATCTGGTCGACCAGCCACAGTTCGAAATGTTTCCACATTGGCATAGCCTCCTCCGCTGCAAACCCTTCCGGCGCAGCAGCCGACAATGAATATCGCGCCCGGCCTGCCAATTTCCGCCCAGCTAAAACTGTCAGCGAAACTGGGGCGGCCGCTGCGCGTTGGAGAGCAGTTCCTGCTTCGTTGCGAAGTCGCCAAACAGCTTCTTCAGCCGGGCTTCCTCCTCCTTACAAATCCGGTGGCGCCGGGCGAAATCCTCGACGCTCCAGACCTCGCGCAACTTGCTCTGGTCAACTTCCTCTATCTTCAAAAATGAACTCATCTGTTCGCCCTCCTTCTTCTTATGAGGAGATAATGCCCAGAATAGCGAAAAGTTCCCCGAAGTACGCCTGCCGGATGTGCTGGGACGCACCGACATTGCGGATCGGAATGTTCTTAATTCCTCCTTAAATCGCCGCATTTACAGTTCAGGCGGGACTTGATGTCTTCACGAAGGTCCTTGAACCAATGGCGGGTTGCTCCGCCTCGAAAGCCGGCATCGGTTTTCGGGGTACCATGTCGGCCCGGGACGGCCGAGCGGGCTCAAAGATTCCTACCGCTATCGTGATCAGCCTGCTAGAAGACATGGAAACACTGGGCACCGAGGTACGACCGGCCGGCAATGGCAGATAAAAAGAAATCACGCCAGAGGATAGAACCATCCTTTTCCAGCGGCCGGGAACGCACTGACGACGGATTCAATGCCGGCGAACGCATCGTTGCAAACAGGCGTTCAGCGAAGAAATATTACGAAGAGCCTGAACCGGACGAAGACGAGGATGAAGACGACGAGGATGAGCCCGTGGTCGAGAAGCCTCGCCGCACCCGGAGCCGCCGCAAGCCCGCGCGCCGTGCCCGCCCGCGGCGCGGCTTCTTCGGCTTCATCCGTTCGACGATCTACTGGGGTCTGGTGCTCTGCCTCTGGGCCGGCATCGGGCTTGCGGGCCTTGTCGTCTATTACGGCTCCCGCATGCCGAGCGCCAGCACCTGGTCGATCCCCGAGCGGCCGCCGAACGTCAAGATCAACGACCTTGGCGGAACGCTGATCGCCAATCGCGGCACGACTGGCGGCGAGGCCGTGGCGCTCAGCGACATGTCGCCCTACATTCCCGAGGCGATCATCGCCATCGAGGACCGTCGCTTCTATTCGCATTTCGGCTTCGATCCGATCGGCCTTGCGCGAGCCGTCGTGACGAATGTGGTGACCGGCCACGCCGTTCAGGGCGGCTCGACGCTGACGCAGCAGCTCGCCAAGAACCTGTTCCTGTCGCCGGACCGCACGCTGGAACGCAAGGTGCAGGAAGTGCTGCTGGCGCTGTGGCTTGAGCACAAGTACACCAAGGACCAGATCCTGACGATGTATCTGAACCGGGTCTATTTCGGCTCGAACGCCTATGGCGTCGAAGCGGCATCGCGGCGCTACTTCAACAAGTCCGCCAAGGACGTCAATCTCGGCGAGGCAGCCATGCTCGCCGGCCTGGTCAAGGCGCCCTCGCGGCTGTCGCCCGCCCGCGATCCTGCCGCCGCCGAGGCGCGCGCGCAATTGGTGCTGCAGGCCATGCGCGAACAGGGCTTCATTTCGGAATCCGACGTCAAGACGGCGATGTCGCAGCCGCCGACGCGATCCAAGAGCTATTGGAGCGGTGCGGAGAACTATGTTGCCGACATGGTCATGGATCAGCTCCCCAAATTGATCGGCGGCGACGTCAAGGAAGACCTGATCGTCGACACCACGCTCGACATGTCGCTGGAGGAAAAAGCCGAGAAGGCACTGAGCGACGTGCTCGAAAAGGATGGCAAGAAACTGAACGCCTCGCAGGCCTCGCTCGTATCAGTCGATGCGACGGGCGCCATCCGGGCGCTGGTCGGCGGCCGCGACTACGCGCAGAGCCAGTTCAACCGCGCCGTCACCGCCAAGCGTCAGCCGGGCTCGGCCTTCAAGCCGTTCGTCTATACCGCAGCGCTCGAAATGGGGCTGACGCCCAATTCGATCCGCAACGACATGCCGGTCAAGATCGGCAATTGGGCGCCTGAAAATTACGAACAGCGCTATAGCGGCCCCGTGACGCTTGCAACTGCAATCGCCAAATCGCTGAACACGGTTGCCGCGCAGCTTGTCACCGAGGTCGGGCCGGATCAGGTCATCAAGGTTGCCCACAGGCTCGGCATCGAATCGGACCTGCAGTCCAACGCCTCGATCGCGCTCGGCACCTCCGAAGTGTCGCTGCTGGAACTCACCTCCGCCTATGCTACCTTCATGAACGGTGGCTACAAGGTGGCGCCGCATGTCATCACCAAGGTGACGACCGCTTCCGGCAAGGTGCTCTATCAGGCCAATACCGACAATCCGCAGCGGGTGCTGAACCCGGATATCGTCACCAACATGAACGCCATGATGGCAGGCGTCATCGCCTACGGTACAGGCAAGTCGGCGCGCATCCCCGGCTGGCAGGCGGCCGGCAAATCGGGCACGACACAATCCTTCCGCGATGCGCTGTTTGTCGGTTTTACCAGCCACCTCACCACGGGCGTCTGGTTCGGCAATGACGACGGCAAGTCGATGCGCAAGGTGACCGGCGGCGGGCTGCCGGCCAGGGCATGGAAGGAATTCATGATCGCCGCCCACAAGGGCATCACGCCGACGCCGATCTTCGGTGGCGGCCAGATCATCGACAACGGCCTGCCGATGGCGCAGACGGCGCCGAACGGCGACCAGCCGACGACGATCGGCAACATCATCTCCGGCGTCGCCGACGGCGGACAACCGATGCAGCAGCCGACCCTGCAGCAAAGACCGTCGCAGCAGCCGGTCCAGCCGCAGATCGTCAACCAGGCTTCCGCCAACGACGACCCGCAGGACCTGCCGCCGGCAAACCTTGCCGACGATACGAATCCCTACAGCTCGAACCCCTATGACAACAGCGATATTCCGCCGGCCGATGTCGGCGACAATGGTGCTCCCGCCGCAAGCCCGCGGCCGCATCGCTCGTCGCTGCTCGACGTCATCCTCGGCCGATAAGATCGCAATTTTTGCGCCGCAGCGCTGCGCGTCCTATAGGGCTCGTTACGGCGGGATGCCGAAAAGTGTGAGCGGTTTTCGGACGACATACTGCTCTCACTTTTTGATTTGGAGACGGATTCATATTTCGGGTCGATTTGACCTGAAATCATCCGGCTCCAAGGTCGCCGTGGCGCTTTAGATCTGCTGGATGATTTTATCCCTAAATCGATCCCGATTTAAGGAATTATGCAGTAGACGCTTGCATGGTCGCGGCAAGGCTGCTCTGATACGCGGTCGCGTCAAATCCGCCTGTCCCCGGCGCATATGGGACCGCGTGGAATTTGGACGACAAACCATTTGTTTTGCTGGATTTCAGGCCATTTCCTGCCTTGCAGTCAGTAAAACCGCTACTTATATACGCGGCATCACCGCAGTCATGGCTGCGCAATCCTCAAGACCATCCCGTAAGGGGCTGTCAATGGAATGCCTGACAGGGGTTCCGACAGCTTGCTTCAAGGAGAGAATGACATGGCAAAAGTAATTGGTATCGACCTTGGAACGACAAATTCCTGCGTCGCCGTCATGGACGGTAAGGACGCGAAAGTGATCGAGAATGCCGAAGGCGCCCGGACGACCCCCTCCATGGTTGCCTTCACCGACGACGGCGAACGTCTCGTCGGCCAGCCGGCCAAGCGCCAGGCTGTGACGAACCCCACGAATACCCTCTTCGCTGTCAAGCGCCTCATCGGCCGCCGCTACGAAGATCCGACCGTCGAGAAGGACAAGCACCTTGTTCCTTTTAACATCGTCAAGGGTGACAATGGCGACGCCTGGGTAGAAGCGCAGGGCAAGGGCTATTCGCCCGCACAAGTTTCCGCAATGATCCTTCAGAAGATGAAGGAAACCGCCGAATCCTATCTCGGCGAAAAGGTCGACAAGGCCGTTATCACCGTTCCCGCATACTTCAACGACGCTCAGCGCCAGGCAACCAAGGATGCCGGCAAGATCGCCGGTCTTGAAGTCCTGCGCATCATCAACGAGCCGACGGCTGCAGCCCTTGCTTACGGCCTCGACAAGAAGGACGGCAAGACCATCGCCGTTTACGACCTTGGCGGCGGCACCTTCGATATCTCCATCCTCGAAATCGGCGATGGCGTCTTCGAAGTGAAGTCGACCAACGGCGACACCTTCCTCGGCGGTGAAGACTTCGACATGCGCCTCGTCGAATACCTCGTTGCCGAGTTCAAGAAGGACAACGGCATCGACCTCAAGGGCGACAAGCTTGCCCTGCAGCGCCTCAAGGAAGCTGCCGAAAAGGCCAAGATCGAGCTTTCTTCCGCACAACAGACCGAAATCAACCTGCCCTTCATCACGGCAGACGCGACCGGCCCGAAGCACCTGACGCTGAAGCTGACCCGCGCCAAGCTCGAAAGCCTGGTCGACGATCTCGTCCAGCGCACCATCGCTCCGTGCAAGGCAGCCCTCAAGGATGCCGGCGTTACCGCCGCTGAAATCGACGAAGTCGTTCTCGTCGGCGGCATGAGCCGCATGCCGAAGGTACAGGAAGTCGTCAAGCAGCTGTTCGGCAAGGAGCCGCACAAGGGCGTCAACCCGGATGAAGTCGTCGCTCTCGGCGCCGCCATCCAGGCCGGCGTTCTGCAGGGCGACGTCAAGGACGTTCTGCTCCTCGACGTGACCCCGCTGTCTCTCGGCATCGAAACGCTCGGCGGGGTCTTCACCCGTCTGATCGAACGCAACACGACGATCCCGACGAAGAAGTCGCAGACCTTCTCGACCGCCGACGACAACCAGTCGGCCGTGACCATCCGCGTCTCGCAGGGCGAGCGCGAAATGGCTGCCGACAACAAGCTGCTCGGCCAGTTCGACCTCGTCGGCCTGCCGCCGGCACCGCGCGGCGTGCCGCAGATCGAAGTCACCTTCGATATCGACGCCAACGGCATTGTTCAGGTTTCGGCCAAGGACAAGGGCACCGGCAAGGAACAGCAGATCCGCATCCAGGCCTCCGGTGGTCTTTCCGACGCCGACATTGAAAAGATGGTCAAGGATGCCGAAGCCCATGCTGCGGAAGACAAGAAGCGCCGCGAGGGTGTCGAAGCCAAGAACCAGGCTGAAAGCCTGATCCACTCCAGCGAGAAGTCGCTGAAGGACTACGGCGACAAGGTCACGGAAGCCGACCGCACCGCGATCTCCGACGCGATCGCAGCGCTGAAGACGGCAACCGAAGCTTCCGAGCCGGACGCCGAAGACATCAAGGCCAAGACCCAGACGCTTATGGAAGTTTCCATGAAGCTCGGCCAGGCGATCTATGAGTCGCAGCAGGCGGAAGCCGGTTCCGGCGACGCCTCGGCAGCCGGCAAGGACGATGTCGTCGATGCCGACTACGAGGAAATCAAGGACGAAGGCGACCACAAGCGGTCTGCATAAGCGCGAACCGAAAGGTTCAGGAAACTTAGATCCGGCTGCCTCATGGCAGCCGGAAATCCATTTCCGGGGTTCTAATCCTTAATATGGCAAAAGCGGATTTTTACGAGACATTGGGCGTCTCAAAGACGGCGGACGAGAAAGAGCTGAAAAGCGCCTTTCGCAAGCTGGCAATGCAATATCATCCGGACAAGAATCCGAATGACAGTAATGCCGAGCGGAAGTTCAAGGAAATCAACGAGGCATACGAAACGCTCAAGGACCCGCAAAAGCGCGCTGCCTATGACCGCTACGGCCACGCTGCTTTCGAGCACGGCGGCGGTGGCGGCTTCGGAGCCGGTTTCGGCGGCGGCGGCTTCTCCGATATTTTCGAGGATATTTTCGGCGAGATGATGGGTGGCGGTCGCTCGCGCGGACGCTCCTCCGGCGGTCGCGAACGCGGCGCCGATCTTCGCTACAATATGGAAATTTCGCTGGAGGAAGCCTTCAGCGGCAAAACGGCGCAGATCCGGGTTCCGACCTCGATCACCTGCGACGTCTGTTCCGGCTCCGGCGCCAAGCCGGGCACGCAGCCGAAGACCTGCGGCACCTGCCAGGGCTCCGGCCGTGTGCGCGCCGCGCAGGGTTTCTTCTCCGTGGAACGCACCTGCCCGACCTGTCATGGCCGCGGTCAGATTATCCCCGATCCCTGCACCAAGTGTCATGGCCAGGGCCGTGTGACCGAGGAGCGTTCGCTCTCCGTCAACATCCCCGCCGGCATCGAAGACGGTACACGCATCCGCCTGCAGGGCGAAGGCGAAGCCGGCGTGCGCGGCGGCCCATCGGGCGACCTCTACATCTTCCTTTCAGTCAAGCCGCATGAGTTCTTCCAGCGCGACGGCGCCGACCTCTATTGCGCCGTGCCGATCTCGATGACGACTGCGGCGCTCGGCGGCACCTTCGATGTCGCGACGCTCGACGGCACCAAGTCGCGCGTTTCTGTTCCGGAGGGAACGCAGGTCGGCAAGCAGTTCCGCCTGAAGGGCAAGGGCATGCCGGTGCTGCGCTCCAGCCAGGTCGGCGATCTCTATATCCAGATCCAGATCGAGACGCCGCAGAAGCTGACCAAGCGCCAGCGCGAGCTGCTGCAGGAATTCGAGCAGATCTCTTCGAAGGACAACAATCCCGAATCGACGGGCTTCTTCGCCCGGATGAAGGATTTCTTCGATACGTTCAGCGACTGAGCAGCGAATCAAAAATGTTTCACATGAATCCGGCCGATGATTCGGCCGGATTTTTTGTTTCAGCGAACGAATCACGCGTCTGCTTGCGAATCAGCCCCAGGTGAGCGGATCGAGCCGGAGATAGAAGGCGAGACGCTCGCGATCCGGTTCCGCGATCCCCAGGGTCTCGAACAGGATCGCAAACGCCCGCTCGCCCTGTTCCGGTGCCGCCCAGCTCTCCTCGGCATTGGCAATCATCAGCGAGAGATCGACATAGCGATCCGCCTTGCCGACACGGCCGAAGTCGATCAGCCCGGTACATTGCAGGCTATGCGGATCGACCATGAAGTTCGGCATGCAGGCATCGCCATGGCAGAGAACTCTATCTGCCGCCTCCTGCGCGAATCGGAGAGGCAGATCGCGCTCGACGCGATCAAGCAATTCACGGGCCGGCTTACCCCGATCCTCCGGCGGCAGGAAATCCCGGTTCACGGCATCGCACGAGACCACATCCGCTGCTCGCGCAAACATCAGCGACAGGCGGCGATTAAAGGGGCATTGATCGGCCGGCAGCTCATGAAGTGATTTCAATTGCCGCGCCATCGATGGCCATGCCTTCAGCAAGGCGTCTCCATCCAGATCGACCGCCGGGATGCCGCGGATTGCCGTCATGGTGAGACACGCCCCTTCCTCAACATCGCGCCAGTCGATGACTTCAGGGACGGAAATACCCCTGCCCTGCAGCCAAAGCAGCCGGTCGCGTTCACCGGCGAGATCTGCCGATCGGTCTGACGACGCAATTTTCGCATAAGCGAGGCCGTCTTCGCGGCGATAGACGAGATCGCCCGATTCGCCCGATTTAACCGGCGTCCAATCGAAACGCGTATGCGCAAGCAGTGTTTTTGCAGAATCCAATAGATGCCTCCTCATCCCAAAATCTCTCCGAGCATGGCGATATAGGGAGTGCTGTACGCCAATACCAACCGTTGCAGGATTCAAACCACGAGGTGGCGACTCAGATTGTTTTGCACAGACCCCGGCGATGATTCGGCCGGACTTTTGTTGGAAGAGCGATTCACCCGCCCTCTTGGTTCGAGACGGCCCTACGGGCCTCCTCACCATGAGGGCTGATCCTCTCGTCGTGCCCATAACTTCCCCCAGAAGCGCAGTTCGCTCCACCCTCATCCTGAGCCCGTCGAAGGACGAGGGTGGCCCCGGCGGCGCTTCATTCGATTGGCATCGCGAACAATCGGTAAAATCCTTGCACTGGAGCGGTGTTCGGCATACCCCTCGCCCCATCGACCAAGAATCCCAAGGGCCTATGCCGAACAAGGTTTTCATCTCGCGCCTGAAGCTGACCGACTTCCGCAACTATGCGGCGGCGGCGCTGACGCTTGATGAACGGCATGTGGTCCTGACCGGCGACAATGGCGCAGGCAAGACCAATCTCATGGAGGCGGTCTCGCTGCTGTCTCCCGGCCGCGGGCTGCGCCGCGCCGCCTACACCGATGTCACCCGCGTCAATGCATCAGGCGGATTCTCGATCTTCACCGAACTCGAAGGCATGGATGGCGCCGTCGAAATCGGCACCGGCATCGATGCGACGGACGAATCGACCGCCCGCAAGCTGCGAATCAATGGCACGCCGGCCAAGACCGTCGACGAACTCACAGACCATTTGCGCGTTCTCTGGCTGACGCCGGCCATGGACGGGCTGTTTACCGGCGGCTCCTCCGAGCGCCGCCGTTTCCTCGATCGATTGGTGCTGTCGCTCGACCCCGCGCATGGCCGCCGGGCCAGCGATTTCGAGCGCGCCATGCGCAGCCGCAACAAACTTTTGTCGGATGGCCGGTTCGATCCATCCTGGCTCGGCGGTATCGAACAGCAGATGGCAAGCCTCGGTATCGCCATGGCGATCGCGCGGCAGGAAATGCTCGGCCTTCTCTCCCGGCTGATTGCCGACACACACGAGACGACGCCATTCCCCTCGGCGGCCCTTGAACTTTCCGGCTTCCTCGACGGACAGTTCGATCGGCCCGCCGTCGATCTGGAAGACGCCTATGCCGACATGCTGCGCGAGGGGCGCTACCGTGACTCCGCCGCCGGCCGCACGCTGGACGGACCTCACCGGGCCGATCTTCTCGTACGGCACCGCGAAAAGGACATGGAGGCGGAGCGCTGCTCCACGGGCGAACAGAAGGCGCTTCTCGTCGGCCTCATCCTTGCCCATGCGCGCCTCGTCGGCAACCTGACGGGCTATGCGCCGATCCTGCTGCTTGACGAGATCGCCGCGCATCTCGACGAGGGACGTCGCGCGGCGCTCTTCGACCTTATCGACGGGCTCGGCGGCCAGGCCTTCATGACCGGCACGGACAAATCCATGTTCTCGGCCCTTGGCGAACGCGCGCAATTCTTTACCGTGGCGCATGGCGGCATTACGAAATCCTAGCGCCTCCTTGCCGGCGATTGTGCTAGACTTCAGCACATGGACCCTTTGAGCTCAGACGAAATCGGCCGCTATCACCGCCATATCCTCTTGCCGGAGGTCGGCGGCGCCGGCCAGCAAAAGTTGAAGGCGGCGCGCGTTCTCGTCATCGGCGCCGGCGGCCTTGGCGCACCCGTGCTGCAATATCTCGCCGCCGCCGGTGTCGGCACGCTCGGCATTGCCGATGACGACCGCGTTTCGCTATCCAACCTGCAGCGGCAGGTGATTCACGACACGGGTACGATCGGCGAAATGAAGACGCAGAGCGCGGCGGACGCGATCGCGCGGCTTAACCCGCATGTGCGGGTCATCCGTTTCGAAGAACGATTTAGTGCTGATAGCGCTGCGCGGCACCTCGCCGGTTTCGATCTCGTCATCGATGGCTCCGACAATTTCGACACGCGCTATGCGGCTGCCGATGCGACCGAGGCGGCGCGCCTGCCGCTGGTGACCGGCGCTGTCGGCCGCTTCGACGGGTCCGTGACGACACTGAAGCCTTACGAAAGCGACGTGGAGGGCAATCCCAATCCACGCTATCGCGATCTTTTCCCCGCCCCGCCGCCGGAAGGTCTCATCCCCAGTTGCGCGGAGGCGGGCATTATCGGCGCCCTGACTGGTGTCATCGGCACGCTGATGGCGATGGAGGCAATCAAGCTCATCACCGGCATCGGTGAGCCGCTGATCGGCCGGCTGCTCCTCTATGACGGGCTTTCCGCACGCTTCGAAACCGTGCGCTATCGCCGCAAACGCCCTCGGGTCGCGGCGGAATGAACCAAATCGCGCTTCGCCGTATCGATGAGGGCTTTGGCCGCTGGGATGCGTTGCTGGATCTCATCCTGACATCCTTCGCTTACATGAATGGCCGCATCGATCCGCCCTCCTCTGCGTTGGCGCTGACGGCGGAGACTTTAAAGACCAAGGCGATCGACGAGATCGCATACATTG
Source organism: Rhizobium sp. WW_1 (assembly GCF_003610155.1). Taxonomy (NCBI): domain Bacteria; kingdom Pseudomonadati; phylum Pseudomonadota; class Alphaproteobacteria; order Hyphomicrobiales; family Rhizobiaceae; genus Rhizobium; species Rhizobium sp. WW_1. The sequence continues at coordinate 90,478 of NZ_RAIN01000019.1, read as the reverse complement.
CAGTTGAGGGCGAGCAGCTGGTCGGCTGCATTTTCTGCCGACCAGAGGCGGAAAGCCTTTATGTCGGCAAGCTCGCTGTGCTGCCGGCGGCGCAGGGCCGGGGTATCGGCAAACGTCTGCTTGTCTTGGCAGAGGCGGCCGCACGGGATCTCGGCCTCAAGGACCTGCGGCTGGAGACACGGATCGAGCTCATCGACAATCACGCCACCTTCGCCGCCTGGGGCTTTCAAAAAACAGCCGAAAATCGCCATGCCGGCTTCGATCGGACGACATCGATCGAGATGCGCAAGGCGATCGCCTAGCGCATCCTTCGCTATGGGGTCGGATTCTTACGCCTCGCGCGGCGGAATGCGGGTGATTCGAGCGCCCAGTGCATTCAGTCGTTCCTCGATGCGCTCGTAACCGCGCTCGATCTGCTGGGCGTTGTTGATGACGCTCGTGCCCTCGGCGCACATCGCCGCAATCAGCATCGCCATGCCGGCGCGGATATCAGGGCTTTCAAGCTGTGCGGCGCGCAGCTTCGAAGGGCCGGCGACGATGGCGCGGTGCGGATCACACAGAACGATGCGGGCGCCCATGGCGATCAGCTTGTCGACGAAGAACATCCGACTTTCGAACATTTTCTCGAACATCAGCACGACGCCGTCGCATTGCGAGGCGGTGACGATGGCGATCGACATCGTGTCGGCCGGAAAAGCCGGCCATGGCTGATCCTCGATCTTCGGAATATGACCACCGAAATCGGGCTGGATCTTCATCTCCTGACCGGAGCGGATGATAAGATCGTCGCCATCGATCTGGCAGCGGATGCCGAGGCGCTCAAAGGTCATCAGGGTCGAGCGCAGATGCTCGACCCCCGCCCTGCGGATGGTGATCTCCGAACCGGTGACGGCGGCAAGGCCGATCAGCGAACCGACTTCATTGTGATCGGGGCCGATACGGTGCGATGCGCCGCCGAGCCGCTGACCGCCGTGGATCGTCATCATGTTGGTGCCGACCCCCTCGATGCGTGCGCCCATGGCAATGAGGAAGCGCGCAAGATCCTGAACATGCGGCTCAGAGGCGCAATTGCGCAGGATCGTCGTTCCCTCAGCGAAGACGGCGGCGCAAAGCGCGTTTTCCGTTGCCGTCACCGAGGGTTCGTCGAGGAAGACATCGGCGCCACGCAGCCCTTCGGTGCGGAAGCTGTAGACACTGTTGACCTCGATCCTGGTGCCGAGCTGCTCCAGCGCCAAGAAGTGTGTATCGACGCGCCGGCGGCCGATAACATCGCCACCCGGCGGCGGCAAGGTGATCTCGCCGCAGCGCGCCAGCATCGGGCCGGCAAGCAGAATGGAGGCGCGGATGCGGGCGCAGAGATCGGGATCGAGATTGGCCGGATGAAGCTCGCGCGCCTCGATTTCGAGCTCGTTGCGGCCGAGCCAACGAACTTTCGCGCCGACCGACTGGATCAACTCCACCAGCGCCTCGACATCGCGAATGCGCGGCACGTTGCTGAGCTCGACGCGCTGGTCGGTCAGAAGCGATGCGGCGATAATCGGCAATGCGGCATTCTTGTTGCCGCTCGGTTCGATCTCGCCCGACAGCTTGAAGCCGCCCTCGACCACATATTGAATCCGCTCATGCGGCAGCGCCCGCGCCATCGTTTCCGCCCTTCCTGATTTGTGTTTGCCGTCACCTCTGGGCCGGCTTTGTGACATGCACATGACCGGCCGGAGGCAATAAAGATCAAATTTGAAGCGGGCGTCGTCCGCTTCGCTTTGGCTGGAGAATCAGCGATTCGCTTATCGGAACGGCAGCACGCGATTGGGCGGACGATGGCCGTCGATGAAAGTGCGGATGTTGATGATGACCTTGTCGCCCATGTCGATACGGCCCTCGAGCGTGGCCGAACTCATATGCGGCAGGATCACCACCTTGCCCTCATTGGCGAGCTTCACCAGCTTCGGATTGACTGATGGTTCGTTCTCGAACACGTCAAGGCCGGCGCCGGCGATCTTTCCCTCGCGCAGGATCTTGATCAGCGCGGCCTCGTCGATGACGTCGCCGCGCGCCGTGTTGACGATGTAGCTCGTCGGCTGTAGCAGCGCCAGGCGACGGGCCGAGATCAGATGGTAGGTCGCCGGCGTCGACGGGCAATTGACCGAGACGATGTCGACGCGGGCGAGCATCTGGTCGAGGCTGTCCCAATAGGTCGCCTCCAGCTCGTCCTCGGTCGCCGGATTGACCCGCTTGCGATTGTGATAATGGATCGAGAGGCCGAACGCCTTGGCGCGGCGGGCAACCGCAGTGCCGATGCGCCCCATGCCGACGATGCCGATTCGTTTGCCGTGGATGCGGCGACCGAGCATCCAGGTGGGCGACCAGCCCGCCCATTCGCCGGGATTGTCGGTCAGCACGCGCGCACCTTCCGCCAGCCGACGCGGCACGGCGAGGATGAGCGCCATGGTCATGTCGGCGGTATCTTCGGTCAGCACGTTCGGCGTATTGGTGACGGTGATTCCGCGGCGGGCCGCAGCCTCGACATCGATGTGATCCGTGCCGTTGGAGAAGCTGGCGATCAGCTTCATCTGCGGGCCAGCCTCGTCGATCACCTCGGCATCGATCCGGTCGGTAACGGTCGGCACAAGCACGTCGGCCACCCGAATCGCCTGGATCAGCTCAGACTTTGTGCGCGGGCGATCATCGATGTTGAGCTCGGCATCGAAGAGCTCGCGCATCCGCGTCTCCACCGCGTCGGGCAGTTTGCGCGTGACGTAGACCTTCGGTTTTTTCTTCGTCGTCATGGCGAGCGGCGATGCCTTGTTCAGATGTTCTTAACCAAGAAGCGGGATAATTTTCCCGTTCCGGGCATTTCTACCAGACCCGCAGGCGAAGACAAATAAAACTCGCTGACGCGATCCGGGGATTTGCCGCCCACCGGAGCGAAAGGTTGCCTAAACGGCGCCTTTGTCATGACGAACGAACGGAAATCCCCATGCGTGGCAAAGCATTGAAGTCCTGCGCCATTTTCGCAATCGGCCTGATGCTGGCCGCCGGTACGGCCGATCTTGCCGCCGCGCAGGCTGCCAAGGGGCCGAGCGGCCTGCCGCTGCCGCGCTTCGTCACGCTGAAGTCGAAGCGGGTCAATCTGCGCATCGGGCCCAGCTCCGACTATGCGGTATCGTGGCTCTATCTCAAGCAGGGCCTGCCGGTCGAGATCATCCAGGAATATGATAACTGGCGGCGCGTGCGCGATGCCGACGGCACGGAAGGCTGGGTCAACCAGTCGCTGCTGTCGGGTCAGCGTTCGGCCATCGCTGCGCCGTGGATGAAGGGCAAGGGCAAGGCCGTCTTCGTCAACATGCGTCGCGAATCGCAGCCATCCTCCGCCGTCATCGCCAAGCTTCAGCCCGGCGTGATGATGAGCGTCAAGGAATGCACCGGCGACTGGTGCCTCGTTACCGCCGACGGCACCGAGGGATGGGTGGCGCAATCCGAGATCTGGGGCGCATACCCCGGCGAAGCCTTCAAATAACGAAACCCGACCGCACCACGACGTCAGCAACAGCGCGACTTTTCCCACGCAATGCTGTATCCGGAATCGGACAAGGAGACCGGCGATTTTGGGCTATGTGCTGGGTGTATTCGGGGTTGCCATCGTCATGTTCGCCTCGACGAACATAGACGACATCTTCGTTCTTCTCGGATTCTTCGCAGACCCGAAGTTCCGCGCGAAGCAGATCGTCATCGGGCAATATCTCGGCATAGGCATTCTTTACGGCATCAGCGTCGTTGCCTCGCTCCTCGTTCTCGTCATTCCCGCCGCCTATATCGGTCTGCTTGGCTTTGCGCCGATCTATTTCGGCCTCAGGAGGCTCTGGGAACTCTGGAACGGCATCGAGACGGGCGACAATCCGGAAGATCATGAGAAAGCCTCGGCGGGGCATGGCAACATCGTGGCCGTCACGCTGGTAACGCTCGCCAATGGCGGCGACAATCTCAGCGTCTACACACCCATCTTCGCCACGCGCTCGATCTATGAAATCCTGACCATGGGCTGCATCTTCGCGGTGCTCACCGCGATCTGGCTCGGCGCGGCGCATTCCCTCGTCAATCATCCGACCTTGGGAGCGCCCATTCGGCGCTACGGGCACAGGATCGTGCCATTCGTTCTGATCGTGCTCGGCATCCTCATCCTGCATGAGGCCGAAACAATAACGCTCTTCTGGCGCTAGGGGATTGGCGCCAGCGTCAAAAAGCAAAAGCCGCCCGGCATTTCACGGCGGGCGGCTTTCGCAATCACGAAAAATGGTCCCGATCAGAGAAGCCCGAATTCCTTTGCCGCGTCCGAGAGCGACCGCATCGGCCGCGGGCCGATCTGTTCGATGACGATGGCGGCGGCGAGATTGCCGAGCTTGGCGCAATCTTCCAGGCCGCGGCCCTGCGTATAGCCGAACAGGAAGCCAGCGGCGAAAAGATCGCCTGCACCGGTCGTGTCGACGCGCTCCTCGATCGGATGGGCGTCGACGACATAGCGTTCGTCGCCGCGCACGATCACCGCGCCATCCTTGCCCGTCGTCACGGCGGCGATCTTGCAATCGGCCGAAATCAGTTTCAATGCCTTGTCGAAGTCGTCGGTCTCATAGAGCGAGAGGGCTTCATCGCGATTGGCGAAGACGATATCGATAGTGCCCGAGCGCATGAGATCGAGGAATTCGTCGCGGTAGCGGCCGACGCAGAAGCTGTCGGAGAGCGTCATCGACATTTCCCGGCCGTGGGCATGGGCGATGCGGGCGCATTCGCGGATGGCTTCCTTGGCGCGGGGCGGGTCCCAGAGATAGCCTTCGAAATAGGTCACCTTGGCATCGGCAACGACATCTTCCTCGACGTCCTCAGGGCCAAGCTCGACGCAGGCGCCGAGATAGGTGTTCATCGAACGCTCGCCGTCCTCGGTGACGAAGATCATCGAGCGGGCGGTCGGCGGAAAGGTGCCCTTCGCCTTGGTCTCGTAATGCACGCCCTGAGCGCGGATATCATGGGCGAAGATCTCGCCGAGCTGATCTTCGGCGACCTTGCCGAAATAAGCGGCCTTACCGCCGAAATTCGCGACGCCTGCAGCCGTATTGCCGGCACTGCCGCCCGAGGCTTCCAGAGCCGGTCCCATACGCGAATAGAGAAGCTCGGCGCGCTCGGCGTCGATCAGGTTCATCGCGGCCTTGGTGATCTTGTTGTCGATCAGGAACTGATCATTGCAACGGGCGATAATGTCGACGATGGCGTTGCCAACGGTCAATACATCGAAACGAGTCATCTATAGGAGGGTCCCGGAATTGGTGATAGCCGGTATCCGGTAATATCGGTTTTTCCGAAGTTTGGAAGAAAAAACAGCGCCAGCGCGACCAACTTCGTTCCATTCAGTCATTTCGCTGTCACTTTCTATCTTTAAATGCTTATCAAGCGGCTGGGATGGGAAGCTCGAAATACTTCCGAGCCAGTCTGGGAAGGAATGATACCTTCCGCCTCACCGGTACGCGGGCCGACCACGGATGAACTGGCGGCATGTGCACCGGGGGGATCTTCCGGCGAGATCGGACACACAAGCGGGCATTGCCCGCTTTTTTGTTTTTACCGCTTCCCGCACGGAAGCAAGCTGCTACAACCTCCGGATCGCCCTTCCCGAGCCACAATCTTCACGGCCACGCCCGGCATGTCCGAAATCTTTACCGATGTCCTTCCAGTCTTTCTGCTCATTCTCGTCGGCTGGGTCATCGTTCGCACCGGCCTGCTGAAAGCCGAGGTCGGCGAGGCGATGAGCGAATTCGTCTTCAAGATCGCCGTGCCGCTACTTCTGTTTCAGACCATCGCGACGGCGGATTTTCGCGGCGCTTCGCCGTTTCGGCTGTGGATCGCCTATTTCTCCGGCGTCGCCATTACATGGACGGCCGGCCATATCGTCGCGACCCGGTTTTTCGGGCGAGATGCCAGGATCGGTGTGCTTGCCGGCGTTTCTTCGGCCTTTGCCAATACGATCTTCATCGGCCTGCCGCTGGTGGGGCGCACGGTCGGACCGGACGGTGTCATGGCGATGTCGATCCTGATTGCCGTGCACCTGCCGACGATGATGATCGCCGGCACGCTGCTGATGGAACAGGCCGAGCGAAAGGAGAATGCCGGCGCCGGCCGCAGCATCGGCGAACTGCTGCGACAGGTCGGCAGCAACCTTGTCCGCAATCCGCTTGTCATCGGCCTTTTCTGCGGCCTCATCGTTCACCTCACGGGCATTCCGATCCCCGCGACACTCGGCACCGTGGTCGACAGCATCGCCAATATCGCCGGTCCGGCGGCGCTGATTTCGCTCGGCATGGCGCTGCGCCAATACGGACTGTCGGGCAATCTCGGCATTACCAGCGTCATCTCGGGCTTCAAGCTCATTCTGTTGCCGGCCTGCGTGCTGGTCGCCGGACTTCTCCTCGGCCTGAGCCCGGAATGGCGGACAGCACTCGTGCTGACAGCCGCAGTTCCTACAGGTGTGAACGCCTGGCTGATTGCCAATCGCTTCGGGGTGGGCCACAGTCTCGCCGCCTCGACGATTACCTTGACGACAGCGCTCGGGGCATTCTCGGTGTCGTTTTGGGCTTATCTGCTCGGATAGCGGAGGCCCGAGCCCACCGACGGTAACGGCCATCTCCGCATTTGGAGAGGCAGGCAGGAAAACGGTCATATATTTGCGCATCCCGGCCCTCCCACCCGGAGCGCAACAAAGGATGGCACATGAATATTGCAGCTTCACTCACCAATCCCGCGTCAGCCTATTCGCATAAGGTCTTCGTATTGCAAGGAGGCGGCGCGCTCGGCTCCTATCAGGCTGGCGCCTTTCAGGCATTGCGCGAGCAGAATATCGAGCCGGACTGGATCGCCGGCATCTCGATCGGCGCGATCAACGCGTCGATCATGGCCGGCAATGTGCCCGGCGAGCGGCTGGAGGCACTGCGCTCCTTCTGGAACAAGGTGACGGTTCATCTTCCCGTCGACCTGCTGATGCAGGAACGGCGCGAAACCAACCCCTTCTATCGCTCGGTCAGCAGCTGGTGGGTTTCGACCTTCGGCGTGCCCGGCTTCTTCTCTCCCTGGCAGATCCCGGCGTGGTTCCAGACGCGTGGCTCGGCGGGCGCGACCAGCGTCTACGACACCGAGCAATTGCGCCAGACACTGCTCGACCACGTCGATTTCGATCGCATCAACCACGGACCGGTGCGCCTGAGCCTCGGCGCGGTCAACGTGCGCACAGGCAACTTCGCATTCTTCGACAACAAGGACATCAAGATCGGGCCGGAACATGTGATGGCGAGCGGCGCCTTGCCGCCCGGCTTTCCGGCGGTCAAGATCGGCAACGAACATTACTGGGACGGCGGCCTGGTCTCGAATACGCCGCTCAGCTACGTGCTGCGCAATGGCGCGAACGTCGATACCGTCGTGTTCCAGGTCGATCTCTTCAGCGCCACCGGCCCGCTGCCGCAGGACCTCGAGGAAGTCGAGGAGCGGCGCAAGGATATCACCTATTCAAGCCGTACCCGGCTCAATACCGATCTCTTCCTCGAGCGGCATCGCCTGCGCCGCGCCATATCCGATCTCTATGCCCGCCTTCCCGAAGATGCCAAGGCCGATCCGGAGATCAAGAAGCTGGAGCAGCATTGCTCCGACTATGGCGTCACCATCATCCACCTGATCTATCGCAACAAGCAGTTCCGCTCGCATTCGAAGGATTACGAGTTTTCGGCGTTGTCCATGCACGAGCATTGGGAGGCCGGATTGCGCGATGCCCGCAAGGCGCTGGTTGCGGAGGACTGGCGCATGCCGCCGAGCGCCGAGGACGGATTGAAGGTCTTCGACCTCGATCAAAGGACGCGCTCTCGCCGACACGCGATCTGAACGACGCAACACGAAAAACCCGGCCCTGACGGCCGGGTTTTCAATCCGTCATGCGGATCGGCTTAGTTCGTTGCAGCGGGAGCTGCGTTCGGGTCCGGCAGCGGCTCCGGCGTGTCTGCGAGCGTGCGCAGATAGGCGATCACGTTGGCGCGATCCTCTTCCTTCGGCAGGCCGGCAAAGCCCATCGCCGTTCCGGCCACGAATTTCTTCGGCGCGGCAAGGAAGTGATAGAGGTGGTCGTAAGTCCACTTTTCAGAGCCGCCCTTGGAGAAGTCCTTCATGCCGGACGAATAGGCGAAGCCCTCGTGCTCGCCAACCGGACGGTCGATAATACCCCAAAGATCGGGGCCAACCTTGTTTGGCCCTCCCTTCTCTCCGGAATGACAGGCCTGACACTTCTTGAAGATCGTTTCGCCGACCTTGGCATCAGCCTTCTGCAGCAGCTGAGCGATCGGCGTTTCCGCCTTGGCGGCAGCAGGCTTATCGCCCGCAGCCGGTTCCTCGGTCGCGACGATGGCGAAACCGGGCTTTTCCGGCGTCTCTGAATGGAAAATAAATCCTGACGCGAGCGACACGGACTTCAACACGAACAGCGTGGCCAAAAGCGCCCCGACACCCATGTTCACGTAGGATGAATTCATCTGCTATGCTCCCCTCGCCGCCGGCATCCTCCGCCGGCCCATCTTGAATTCGCGCGAAACCTATGTCTTTTGGCTGTTTCTTGCAACTCTGTAAACGGTCTCCACCGTGAGACGTTTTGACACTTTTCCCTCGGGAATAGAAGGCCCAACAATGACTGATTCAAATTTAGACAAGACGCTGGTCCTCATTCCCGCCCGCTTGGCTTCCACGCGCCTGCCGGGCAAGCCGCTCGCCGATATTTGCGGCCTGCCCATGATCGTACAGGTTGCCAAGCGCGCGCGCGAGGCGGCGATCGGTCGCATCGTCGTCGCCGTCGACCATGAAGATACCTATGCCGCAGTCGCCAATGCCGGCTTCGACGTCGTGATGACCGGCCAGGATCATCAGTCCGGCTCCGACCGTATCCACGAGGCGCTGCAGGCCGTCGATCCGCAGGGCCGCGCCGAAATCATCGTCAACGTCCAGGGCGACCTTCCCACAATCGACCCCGAGACCATCCGCGCGTCGCTGCGCCCGCTCGAAAACCCGGCCGTCGACATCGCCACGCTGACCGTCGAGATCAAGGACGAGGAAGAAAAGACCCTGCCGAGCGTGGTCAAGGTCATCGGCTCGCCCATCTCGGAAAATCGCCTGCGCGCCCTCTATTTCACCCGCGCCACCGCGCCCTACGGCGTTGGCCCGCTCTATCATCATATCGGCCTTTACGCCTATCGCCGCGCCGCCCTCGAAAAATTCGTGAGCCTCGGCCCATCGACGCTGGAACGGCGCGAATCGCTGGAGCAGCTGAGAGCGCTCGAAGCCGGCATGCGCATCGATGTCGAGATCGTTGACACGGTCCCGCTCGGTGTCGATACTCCCGCCGACCTTGAAAAGGCCAGACGCATCCTCTCCGCCGCTTCTCTCTGACGGCATTCCCCCAAGGGCAGTCCCATGATCACCAAGACCAACAAGATCTCCTTCCAGGGCGACTACGGCGCCAATTCCGACATGGCGAGCCGTGACATGTTCCCGACCATGGAGCCGCTGCCCTGCCAGACCTTCGAGGATGCGCTGACCGCCATCGACAACGGCGATGCGGATCTCGGCATGATTCCGATCGAAAATACGATTGCCGGCCGCGTCGCCGATATCCATCATCTGCTGCCGGAATCGCGCCTGCACATCGTCGGCGAATATTTCATGCCGATCCGCTTCCAGCTGATGGTTCTGCCCGGCGTCAAGAAGGAAGAGATCCGCACGGTGCACAGCCACATCCACGCGCTTGGCCAATGCCGCAACATCGTGCGCGCCAACGGCTGGAAGCCCGTTATCGCCGGCGATACGGCGGGTGCGGCCAAGCTGGTGAAGGAAACCGGCGACCGCAGCATGGCGGCGCTGGCGCCGCGGCTTGCAGCCGATCTCTACGGGCTGGAAATCATCGCCGAGAATGTTGAAGACACCGAAAACAACATGACGCGATTCGTCGTGCTGTCGCGCGACGAGAACTGGGCGGAGCGCAGCGCGCCGGACGAAAAGATCGTCACCACTTTCGTCTTCAACGTCCGCAACATTCCAGCCGCGCTCTACAAGGCGCTCGGCGGCTTCGCGACGAACGGCATCAACATGACGAAGCTCGAAAGCTACCAGCTCGGCGGCCGTTTTGTCGCGACACAGTTCTACGCCGACATCGAGGGCCATCCCTCCGATCCGCATGTGCGCCGGGCGCTGGAAGAGCTGCGCTTCTTCTCCGAAAAGGTCCGCATCCTCGGCGTCTACAAGGGCCATCCGACGCGGGGCGATCTTTAAGATCCGGCGCGAACCGGAGCCACCTCGTGGTTCGAGGCACCGCCGTTTTCGCTGCGCTTAACGGCGCTGCATCTCACCATGAGGCGGACAACATTCTGCGGCGGAGCCCGCAAGATCAGCCCTCATGGTGAGGAGGCCTGAAGGACCGTCTCGAACCACAAGGGCGGGTAGCTAAGCAGCAATCTACTTATCCGGCTCACAAACCCGAAGACGGTGGCCATCCGGATCGAGCACGACGAAGGTCGGGCCGAAATCCATCGTCGTCAGTTCCTGTGCGATCGGCAGGCCGCGCGCTTTCCAATCTCTATAATGCTGCTCGACGGCACCGGCGCCTTCGACCATGAAGCCGAGTTCGCCGCGATTGCCGATGGCGGAGGGTTGCGGTTCGACGCTGCTGCGGCGCCAGAGGCCGAGGCTTAAGCCATTGTCGAGGGCGAAGGCCACGAAGTTCGGTGCCGCGAAGGTTGGCTCGCGGCCGAGCAGATCGCGATAGAAAGGCGTGCTTTCGCCGGGGTCCTTGACGTAGAAGATGATGAGGTTTGGGTTGGTCATTCGGATATTCCTCTTGGCTTGGTGGATATAAGGGCATGCGGAGGTAATCCGGCGAGCGGAACGGTGCCCGCCGGGGATGGTTTTGTCAGTGCATGACAGAGTGCTTGCGCAACAGCGTATCCGCAGCGCATTGCGCTGTTCGCATCAGCCTGTTGTGCTTGAGCTTTTGATTATGCGTATGTCATTGTCACGGAGTCGGTGATGAGCCCTTGCGGCTCGCTTCAGCGCATCCGGTCTTCCTCGCGGTAAACGGCGCGGCCGTCCAGAAAGCCCAGATCGCGCTTCACGGAATCCGGCGTCTCCTCGATATCGAGACGATTCCAGCGACGCTCGAAGTAGCCGCGCACGAGCTGCAGGAGACGAGCCGTCCATGCCGGCACTGAAGGATTTCCGCCTTCTCGCACCTCGACGTCACCGCGATGGGCCTGCCTCGTCATGGTGAAAACGTTGCTTGTCATGATCGGTCCTCTTCCTGCTTGGATGGTGCCGATAATAGCCAAGCCTACTGACAGTTTCTGGCAGTAGCGTTACGCCGATGGGTCAATTGTGAGCCATGCCCTCTCGCGCCTGCCATTCTCTGGCGAGGGCGACTCGGCGGCGCGGATAGCGCGCCTCCAGCACCGCGAAATCGACGATGCGATCGGCGCGGAAATGACGATAATCCTGGCGCAGTTCGCACCAGGCCATGATGATGCGCGAATTGTCGAAATAGCCGAGCGCAAAAGGCCAGATGCGCCGGGTCGAGATAGCGCCGTTCACATCGCCATAGGTCAGCTGCACCATGCGCTCCGTCTGGATCGCCTTACGCATCAGGGAAAGATCGGCCTTGTCTTCGGTGATGCGACGCGTACCGACGACCACCGCCGCCTGGTCGACCGCATCGCGAAGGTCCGCAGGCAGCACCGCGGCGATCTTGGCGAGGGCATCGGCGCCGGCCGCCGCCAGGCGGGCGTCGGTTGCGCGCGCCACCCATCGCGACCCCAGCACCAGCGCCTCAATCTCATCCTGCGAGAACATCATCGGCGGCAGCATGAAACCGGGCTTCAATATATAGCCGATGCCCGGCTCGCCCTCGATCATCGCGCCCTGCGACTGCAGGCTGGCGATATCGCGATAGAGCGTGCGCAAGCTGACGCCGGTTTCCTCCGCCAGAACGGAGCCGCTGACCGGACGGCGATAACGCCGAAGCGTCTGCAACAGCGTCAACAAGCGTTCCGAGCGTGCCATGGCAGAATAAGACCTAGCGTTTCCATTCCACCCAATCGCGCATCAGGCGATGGGCGATGGCGCCTTTCGGCGGAGACGTGTTGCCGGAGGCCGAGACGCGGTCGAGCATGGCAAGCGTCTCCTCCGGCGTGAACCAGCGGCAATCCTCAAGCTCGGCGTCGTCCATATGGATTTCGAGGGACTTCGCCTCGGCATAGCAGCCGATCATGAGGGAATGCGGCATCGGCCAGGGCTGCGAGGCATGATAGCGCACGCGGCCGATCTGGATGCCGGATTCCTCATGCGTCTCGCGGCGCACCGCATTCTCGATGGTTTCGCCCGGTTCGACGAAACCGGCGAGACAGGAATACATGCCCGGCGCGAAATGATGGCTGCGGCCGAGCAGGCAACGATTTCTCTCCTCATCGATACCAAGCATGATGACGACCGGATCGGTGCGCGGGAAGATCGTGTGCTCGCAGGCCGTGCAGACCCGCTTGTAGCCGCCGATTCGGCTCTCCATCACCGAGCCGCAGCGGCCGCAGAAGCGGTTGTCGCTGTTCCAGCGGATAAGGCTCATGCCTTGCGCGGCTTCGCCGAGGATTTCGCCTTCCAGCAGCAGATCGCGCCAGAGCGAACGCATATCGGCCGGCTTGTACTGGCAGGCAAGTTCGTCGGCATTGACGCGCACCGGCACGGCAAGTCGGGGCTCGCCGGTCTTGCGATAGCCGAGAAGAACGGCCTCCTCCCAATTCGGATCGAGATCGTTCAGCTCATAACGGGCAAACAGCGGATCGAGCACCTGACCGTCATGCTTGAGGACAAGCCGCTCCTGAGCGAAGGCGAGGATATGCGTGCCTTCCTTGGCGAGCGCATGCTTGATCGATTCCTCGTCGCGATGCTCGGCATCCCGGTCGAGCTGGTTTTCCGCAAAAGCGGTGAGACTGCTTGGTTCCGGATGCGGCACATCCGAGGAAAAGATGGAATGGCTCATTGTGAAAGCGTGTCCCGCAACTTGGCTATGAGGCTGTTCATGTCGTCGTCCGAATAGGGTTCCGCCTTGCCGTAGCCCCAGACCGGGCCCGGCCAGTTGGCATCACCTTCGAACCGCGCAATGACATGAACATGAAGCTGGCGGACGATATTTCCAAGTGCCCCGACATTGATTTTTGTTGCACCCGTCGCCGTCTTCAACGCGCTCGCAACCTTATCCGTTTCGAAGGTCAGCAAGATCCGATCGAGCGGGGTGAGCTCGAAAACCTCCGATTTATCAGGCCTGCGGGGGATCAGCACGAGCCATGGCCAACGGCTATCCTTCATCAGCCTGACGTCGCAAAGGCCTGTGATCGCGACGGAAACGCTGTCATTCGCAAGACGATCGTCGAGCGTAAACTCCTTCAAGGGGGCATCCTCCATTGTTTTATCAAATGTTTAGCAGTTTTTTTTGACCTTGGCTTGCTTTTGATGGCGATATTGCCGATATGTGCATCCGGGAGGTTGGTGGTGGACGAGCCACTCGCCAACCGGGTCAGGTCCGGAAGGAAGCAGCCCTAACGAGCCCGGCACGGGTCATTCGTGCCAGCCTCCCACCCTTTTCCGAAAGCAAGACCCGGCTTTCGCCGGGCAATAAGCTAGGCACCGGGCAACAAGCAGGGCGATGAGCGACACCGAGCGACAAGCAAAAGATGCCGCTTCGACCGGCACCGGCTACCGGGTGCTGGCCCGCAAATACAGACCCAAGGACTTTACGGACCTGATGGTCGGCCAGGAACCGATGGTTCGCACGCTGACCAACGCGTTCGAAACCGGCCGTATCGCCCAGGCCTATATGCTGACCGGCGTGCGCGGTGTCGGCAAGACCACGACCGCCCGCATCCTTGCCCGCGCCCTCAACTACAAGACCGCTGACGTCGATCGCCCCACCATCGACCTGCGTGAGCCCGGCGATCATTGCCAGGCGATCATGGAAGGCCGGCATGTCGACGTGATCGAGATGGACGCCGCCTCGCACACCGGTATCGACGATATCAGAGAAATCATCGAGCAGGTGCGCTACCGGCCGGTCTCGGCCCGCTACAAGGTCTATATCATCGACGAAGTGCACATGCTGTCGACGGCGGCCTTCAACGGCTTGCTGAAGACGCTCGAAGAGCCGCCCGAGCATGTGAAGTTCATCTTTGCGACGACTGAAATCCGCAAGGTGCCGATCACGGTGCTGTCGCGCTGCCAGCGATTCGACCTGCGCCGCATCAGCGCGTCGGATCTCGTCGGCCTCTTTACCACCATTGCCGGCAAGGAAGGCATCGAGGCCGAGCCGGAAGCGCTCGCCATGATCGCCCGCGCAGCAGAAGGCTCGGCGCGCGACGGCCTGTCGCTGCTCGACCAGGCAATCGCCCATGGCAGCGGTTTCGTTGCCGCCGATGCCGTGCGCGCAATGCTCGGGCTTGCCGACCGCGCCCGCATCGTGGATCTCTTCGGCCATGTCGTCAAAGGCGATGTTTCGGCAGCGCTTGCCGAATTCAACAGCCAGTACGAGGCCGGCGCCAATCCCGTCGTCGTGCTCACCGACCTTGCCGATTTCACCCATCTCGTGACCCGCCTCAAATATGTGCCCGATGCCGCCGACGATCCGTCGCTCAGCGAAATCGAGCGCACGAAAGCGGCGGAATTCGCGCAAGGTATCGCGGTGACAGCACTTTCCCGCATCTGGCAGATGCTTCTTAAGGGCATCACCGAGACAGAGAACGCCTCGCGCACCGCCGGCGCTGCCGAAATGGTGCTGATCCGGCTCGCACATGCCGCGCATCTGCCGGCGCCGGAAGATGCCGCCCGCAGGCTTGCCGAATTTTCAGACAGCAATGGCGGTTCGCGCTCGTCGCCCTCTCCGAGCGGCGGCAATGGTGGCGGAGCAGTGTCTTATCAGGGCAATACGATAGCGCGTGCGGTCGAAACGACGGCACCACGACCCGCGCCTTCGGCACCGGTCGCCATGCTGCGCGCCGTGCCGAATACACAGCCGGATTCGCAGCCTGTCGGACGCATCGAGCCGAAGCCGGCCGAAGCGCCGAAGCCGCTCGTACCGATCAACTCCATGGCCGATATCGCCGAACTTGCCAGCCAGAAGCGCGATCCGAAGCTGAAGGCGCTGGTGCGTACCTTCGTACGCCCGGTCAAGCTTGAGCCGGGCCGGCTCGATGTCAGCCTGACCTCCGGCGCTCCCGGCACGCTGCTCAACGAACTCGCCGTCAAGCTGAAGGAATGGACCGGCATCCACTGGATCGTCAGCCTCAGCCGCGAGGAAGGCCAGCCGACGCTGGTCGAGGCCGAAGCGAACGCCCAGAAGCAGCGGGTCGCCGATGCGCGGCAGGACCCCGATGTCGCGGCGATTCTTGCGCAATTTCCCGGCGCAAAGATCATCGACGTCAGGGTGCGGGCACCGGAGATCGAGGAAGAAGAGCAGACTGCTGCGCCGGCAGCCGCCGAATCCATCGATGGCGATATTCTGCCGGGCGACGATATAGAATTCTAACGCTAGAATGGATGCCAATGGAACCGCATCGGCCTGAGGCCGTTGGCGAGACATCCTGGCTGATCAAAGAAACACTTGCAGAAGAAGGACCAAAGACGATGCGCGACATCATGGGCATGATGGGCAAAGTGAAGGAAATGCAGGCGAAGATGGAGAAGATGCAGTCGGAAATCGCCGACATTCGCGTCGAAGGCAAGGCCGGTGGCGGCCTCGTCACCGTCACCGTCAATGGCAAGGGCCTGATGCTCGGCCTCAAGATCGATCCCTCGCTCTTCAAGGAAGACGATGTCGAGATCCTCGAGGACCTGATCGTCGCCGCCAACAAGGATGCCCAGGAAAAGGCCGAGGCAATCGCGGCCGAAAAGACCCGCGAATTGACCGCCGGCCTGCCGATCCCGCCCGGCTTCAAGCTGCCGTTCTGAGAGAAGCGCCTCGTTCAACCAGCAGTCCCGCCCAACGGTCAACTCGCGGCCGATCACCTTTTGCGGCTTCGTTGAAGGCAAGGCGATCTTCGAACGCTTTCGCGCCCAGCTAAGCTGGACGTAAATCAGGCATTTGGAAATGACGGGACGGAGTGCTATCTCTGGATGTCTCTTTCCAGATACCGTCTGGCCTGCCCGATCGGAGGAAATGTTATGAGCCTGTCGACGCTGCTTGTTTTTGCCGGTGCCCTGTTCATTGCGGCGGGCTCGCCGGGGCCGAACATTGCGGCGCTGGTGGCGCGCGTGTTGACAAAGGGCGCGCGCAACGTGCTGCCGTTTCTCTCCGGCATGTGGCTCGGCGAAGCGATCTGGCTGACCTGCGCCGTTGCGGGCCTTGCGACCATTGCCGAAACCTTCCACCTCGCCTTCATCGTGATCAAATGGGTCGGCGTCGCCTATCTGCTCTATCTTGCCTGGAAGATGTGGTTTGCGTCTTCCGATACAGCCGGGGAGGAGTTGCCGGATGAGCAATCCGCCACACGGCTCTTCCTTGCCGGCTTCACGGTGACCATGGGCAATCCGAAGATCATGGTGTTCTACGTGGCGCTGCTGCCTTCGATCATCGACCTGCACGGCGTAACGATTTCCGGCTGGGCCGAGCTGGTGGCGACGATGTTTGCGGTGCTTATCGTCATCGATTTCTCCTGGGCGATGCTGGCCGCCAAGGCCAGAACCTTCCTCAAGAGCCGCCGGGCGGTGCGCATCGCCAATCGCGCCAGCGCCGGTACCATGGCCGGCGCGGCCGTCGCGATTGCCATGCGGTGATATTAGACTGCTGCGTCGCCTTCTATGAGGGCGCGCAGCTTGTAATGAATGGGGACCGCCAGATAACGCGCCCGATCCTTCGGCGATAAGCGCCTGCCGAATGTCGCCATCATTTCCGGCATCGTCACCCTCTCGCCCGTATGAGGCAGATGGGAAACCGGCATATCCACGCTCACCGTGCCGCTCGACAGAACGCGGCAATAGATACCGGGGCGCCCGGCTTGCGTGTAACGCTTGACGAACTTCGGATCGCCCATCTTTGCCGCAAAGGTAGAGCAGGGAATGCGCGCAGAGGTCACCTCCAAAACAAGATCGCCTACTATGAATTTGTCACCCACGGCAACCTGGCAATTGTCCAGACCGTCTATGACGAGATTCTCGCCGAAGGCACCCGGTTCCAACGATTGCCCGAGTTCGCTCGCCCACCAATCCAGCGTCAGCGAACCCTCGACATAAACGGCCTGATCGCGGCCGCCATGATGCTCGCGATTGCAGATGGCGTCGCCAAGCAGCCCCTGTTCATCGATCATGACGGCGCCGCCGACGGCATGCTTGTTGATGCCGGTTTTCGTTTTTCTGCCTGGGAGCGTTTCGGGGGCACCGAGGCAAACGGCCAGAATTTTCATCGCTCAACCGTCCCTTCCGTGATTCCGTTCCGTGAGCATATGAGCTAAAAGCCTCCCATGGCAAAGCGAGTCACCGGCCCCGAAATCGAAAAACTCATCCAGCTTCTGGCGAAAGTGCCAGGCCTCGGGCCGCGCTCAGCGCGTCGCGCAGCACTGCATCTGATCAAGAAGAAGGACCAGCTGCTCGGGCCGCTCTCCCATGCCATGGGCGATGCCTATGACAAGGTGAAGATCTGCTCGCGCTGCGGCAATGTCGATACCGTCGACCCCTGCACGGTCTGCACCGACGATCGCCGCGACCAGTCCGTCATCATTGTCGTCGAGGATGTCTCCGATCTCTGGGCGCTGGAGCGATCAGGCGCGATGAATGCCGCCTATCACGTTCTCGGCGGCGTGCTGTCGCCGCTTGATGGCGTCGGGCCTGATGATCTCAACATTCGCGGGCTGATCGCGCGTGTCAGCGAAGGCGGCATCCGCGAGATCATCATTGCCGTCAATGCGACGGTCGAAGGGCAAACCACAGCGCACTATATAACCGACCAGCTCGACGGGCTCGAGGTCAAGATCAGCCGTCTTGCCCATGGCGTGCCCGTTGGCGGCGAGCTCGATTATCTCGACGAGGGCACGCTGGCGGCAGCGCTCAGGGCTCGGACGGCGATTTGAAGCGATTGTTTTCGCGAAGACATAAAGGACTGCGTATGAGGAGAGTGCATACCCCCCTCTGTCACTTCGTGACATCTCCCCCACAAGGAGGGAGATTGGTAGCCTGCCGCACCGACCTAACTCAAATCAACACTGTATCCACAGAGACTGAAGCGCGCCGTATTGTTAAAGGCAGCAGCGAACTCCCAACGATCTCCCCCCTTGTGGGGGAGATGTCCCGAAAGGGACAGAGGGGGGTATCGGCGGTCGGGCATTTTCTCTCGTTCCTTTGCATCCTCCTCCTCGCCCTCCTCCCCCTGCCAGCGCTCGCGGCCTCCAAGGCCGATGTCGAAGCGCAGTTTCAGGTCTGGATTCAGAAAGATCTCTGGCCGGAGGCACGGAAAGCCGGAATTTCCGAAAAGACCTTCAAGGCCGCATTTGCCGGCGTGACGCTGAACTGGGATCTGCCTGACCTCGTACCGCCGGGCTTTCCGAAGCCGAAGGAGCAGAAGCAGACGCAAGCGGAATTCTCCTCTCCCGCCCCCTATTTCAACGAGGCGCGACTGCAGAAGCTGGCGGCGACTGGCCGGAGCCTTGCCTCGCAATATGCGCCGGTGCTGCGGCGGATCGAGAAAACCTATGGCGTGCCGGGACCGATCCTGCTCGCCATCTGGGGCCGCGAGACCGGCTTCGGCGCCGCCAAGCTGCCGAATTCGGCGATCCAGGTGCTGGCGACCAAGGCCTTCATGTCTACCCGCAAGGACATGTTCCGCACCGAACTCATCGCGGCGCTGCGCATCCTCGAACATGGCGACGTCACGCCGGATCAGTTCAAGGGTTCCTGGGCCGGTGCGCTCGGCCAGCCGCAGTTCATGCCGACCAACTATCTGAAATATGCCGTCGATTTCGATGGCGACGGCCATCGCAACATCTGGACCTCCGTGCCGGACACGCTGGCCTCCATAGCCAACTATATGGTTCAAAAGGGCTGGCAGCGCGGCCGAGGCTGGGGCTACGAGGTCACGATCCCGCAAAATGTTTCCTGCGCACAGGAAGGGCCCGATCTCGCCAAGCCGATCTCGCAATGGGCCTCGCTCGGGATCGCCCGCGTCTCCGGCAAGGCGTTTCCGTCGGACGAAATGCGCGCCAGCGGCATGATGCTGGTGCCGGCCGGCCGCGACGGGCCGGAATTCATCGTCACGCCGAACTTCTACGTCATCAAGGAATACAATAACTCCGACCTTTACGGCCTCTATATCGGCAATCTCGCCGATCGCATCGCCAATGGCAGCGGCGCCTTCGAGGAAAAATGGGGCGATGTCGGCAAGATGCTGCGCTCCGATGTCGCCAATATGCAGAAGGTTCTGGAGCATAAGGGCTATGATGTCGGCGGCACGGACGGGCTGCCGGGCTACAAGACCAGGCGGTCGATCGGCCAATGGCAGGAAAAGGGCGGCATGAAACCCACCTGCTATCCCGATAGCTCCATGCTCGGCACGCTGAAGTAAGCAAATGGCGGATACGCCGACCGGCGAATATAGGGCTGCAATCCGGATCGGCGAAATCTGAAGCGGGTCTGTATCGACCCGCCCATCGCACTATGCGGAAACGGGGCCTATCTGC
Organism: Rhizobium sp. WW_1; assembly: GCF_003610155.1. NCBI lineage: Bacteria > Pseudomonadati > Pseudomonadota > Alphaproteobacteria > Hyphomicrobiales > Rhizobiaceae > Rhizobium > Rhizobium sp. WW_1. The sequence continues at coordinate 70,715 of NZ_RAIN01000019.1, read as the reverse complement.
CTTCCGCCAGTTCGACTATTTCCTTGAGATAGGCGACATGCTCGCGAAACGCGCGGCGTCCTTCCCGCGTCAGGGATATGCGGGTCTGCGGCTTCTTGTCGACGAAGGCCTTTGCGGTTTCTATGTATCCCGCCTGCTCCAGCGTCGTCAGATGGCTGCCCAGATTGCCGTCCGTCGCACCGGTAATCTTCCTGAGCGCGATGAATTCCAATGCCTCGCTCGCGGTATGGGCATGGAGAGCGGCCATGATCTTGAGGCGAAGGGACTGGTGAATCACTTCATTGAGGGCGGCCATTACAGTCTCCTCATCCACACGCCGCCGACCAGCAGACTGCCGCCGCCGAAGACGGCGATGCAGAGGGGCAGCCAGGGCTGCAAGAAGAAGAATGACAGCAGGCTTCCGAGCGATACGACCGCGGCAAGCCACACGAAGCCGCGAAGGAAGAACACGCCAATCAATCCGTAGGTGAGGCCGAGAACCAGCGCGGGGTAGACTTCATATTGGGCCGCGTGCATCGGCTGCATCACTTTGAGCGTGGCAAGCATGAAAAGCGTGACGATCGCAAAGACCGCCAATATTCTAACGTTGACCTTCTTCAGATCCTCGCCGGCGCGAAATGTCCGCATGCCGATCAGGACGCTGCCTGCCAAGCCGACGCCATCCAATACGAGCCAGATCAGGTTCGCCGACAGTGTCGGCAAGAAGAACATGCTCGAATAGCCGACAAGCCAGATGATGCCCCAGAGGATCAGGTAGGAAGAGGAGGTTCGGTAACCTCGCAAGCGGTTGCTGCGCAAGGTTATCTCATCAACCTCGCGCAATGCGTGCCGGGCTTCTGAGGGAGAAAGTTCCATGATCGATGCTCCTGCCAAGTGGAGAAGGCAGCCTGCTTTGCCCAGCATTGCCCTCTGTAACACAGAGTGCATATCTTCCATTACTCTGTCAAGCAGAGTCCTCTGCCTCCTTGTGATCGGGATGCGCGAGCTGAATCTGGCGGAAGCCTTGCAATTTGCTGGAAAGGGGCTTATATCTGCTTCAAATTCTTGATCGTGTGATGAAGAGTGGGCCGCAAGGACCCGCTCTTTTTTATTAGCGCGATCTCCCAATGCATGCACAATGCAGGAGTGAATGCTTGTCGGACGTGACAAACGCAGACAATACCAACGAACCCAGGCTGATCGTCGAAACCGGCCTTGATCAGCGCGTCGCCGCCATCATCGAGCCCGTCCTTGTGGGCATGGGCTTTCGCCTCGTGCGCGTGCGCCTCCTCAATCTGAACGGCCTGACGCTTCAGATCATGACCGAGCGCAACGACGGCACCATGACCGTCGAGGACTGCGAAGAGGTCTCCACGGCCATTTCGCCGGTTCTGGATGTGGAAGATCCGATCGATAAGGCGTATCATCTGGAAGTATCCTCGCCGGGTATCGACCGACCGATGGTGCGCAAATCGGATTTCCAGCGCTGGATCGGCCATATCGTCAAATGCGAAACGTCGATCCTCGTCGAAAGCCGCAAGCGTTTCCGCGGCAAGATCGCCGCTGTCACCGATGACAGCTTCACGATCGAACGCGACGAGGCCACCCGCGGCGAAGAGCTCAGGGTGACCATTCCGTTCAGCACGCTGGCCGATGCCAAGCTGATCCTGACGGACGATCTCATCCGCGACGCTCTGCGCGCCGACAAGCTGGCGAAAGCCCAGGCAGCGAACCAGAACGAAGCGGACGAAGACGAAGAATAACCGATCAACGAACCGCCGGACGGAACGGGAACCCTGAAGGCAGGAAGACGGAGACTTAAGACAATGGCAGTCAGTGCGAACCGGCTAGAACTTCTGCAGATCGCAGATGCAGTGGCGCGCGAAAAGGTCATCGACCGCGAGATCGTGCTTGCCGCAATGGCGGATGCGATCCAGAAGGCGGCGCGCTCGCGTTACGGCACGGAATCGAACATCCGCGCCGACATCAACCCGAAGACGGGCGAGATTCGCCTGCAGCGCCTGCTCGAAGTGGTCGAGAAGGCTGAAGATTATTCCACGCAGATCCCGCTGGAACTGGCCCGCGACCGCAATCCGGACGCAGCCCTCGGCGATTTCATCGCCGATCCGTTGCCGCCGATGGATTTCGGCCGCATCGCCGCGCAGTCGGCCAAGCAGGTCATCGTGCAGAAGGTGCGCGAAGCCGAGCGTGATCGCCAGTTCGACGAATTCAAGGATCGCGTCGGCGAAATCGTCAACGGCACCGTCAAGCGCGTCGAATATGGCAACGTCATCGTCGATCTCGGCCGCGGCGAAGGCATCATCCGCCGCGACGAGATGATCCCGCGCGAAAACTTCCGCTACGGCGACCGCGTCCGCGCCTATGTCTACGACGTCCGTCGCGAACAGCGCGGCCCGCAGATCTTCCTGTCGCGCACGCATCCGCAGTTCATGGTCAAACTCTTCACCATGGAAGTGCCTGAAATCTACGACGGCATCATCCAGGTGAAGTCGGTTGCCCGCGATCCGGGCTCGCGCGCCAAGATCGCCGTCATCTCTAACGACTCGTCGATCGATCCGGTCGGCGCCTGCGTCGGTATGCGCGGTTCGCGCGTTCAGGCCGTCGTCGGCGAACTGCAGGGCGAAAAGATCGACATCATTCCCTGGTCCAGCGAGCCGGCGAACTTCGTCGTCAATGCGCTGCAGCCGGCCGAAGTCGCCAAGGTCGTTCTCGACGAAGATGCAGAACGCATCGAAGTCGTGGTGCCGGACGAGCAGCTGTCGCTGGCCATCGGCCGCCGCGGTCAGAACGTCCGTCTCGCCTCGCAGCTGACCGGCTGGGACATCGACATCATGACGGAAGCCGAGGAATCAGAGCGCCGTCAGAAGGAATTCAACGAGCGCACCAATCTCTTCATGGACGCACTCGACGTTGACGAAATGGTCGGCCAGGTTCTGGCTTCCGAAGGCTTTGCCGCCGTCGAGGAACTGGCCTATGTCGATCTCGACGAAATCTCCTCGATCGATGGCTTCGACGAAGACACCGCGCAGGAAATCCAGACCCGCGCCCGCGAATATCTCGAAAAGCTCGAAGCCGAGATGGACGAGAAGCGCAAGGCGCTCGGTGTTTCCGACGAACTGCGCGAGATCAACGGCATGACCGCCCAGATGATGGTCGCGCTCGGCGAAGACGGCATCAAGACGATCGAGGACTTCGCCGGCTGCGCCGCTGACGACCTCGTCGGCTGGAGCGAGCGCAAGAACGGCGAGACGAAGAAATTCGAAGGTCTGTTCTCCAAGCTCGAAGTCTCGCGCGTCGAAGCCGAACAGATGGTCGTGCAGGCCCGCCTGCTGGCCGGCTGGATCACCGAAGCCGATCTCGCCGCCGAAGCCGAAGAGGCATCGGAGGGTGAAGGCGAGGCCGAGCAGGAAGCATGATGAGCGCAGACGGGCCGAAGGCTCCACCCGAAGACGATGATCTTGCGGGTGACGGCACAAATGGCCGTATGTGCATCGTAACACGCGAAAGCGGATCGCCGGATGAGCTGATCCGCTTCGTCGCCGCTCCGGACGGAACCGTGGTTCCGGATCTGAAGCGGCAGCTGCCGGGACGCGGATGCTGGGTCAAGGTCGACCGGGCGCTCGTGGACAAGGCAGTGGCAAAGAAGTTGTTCTCCCGCGCCCTGAAGGCGGAGGTGGCCGTGCCGAGCGATCTCGGTGCCACCGTCGACCGCCTGCTTGCGGCGCAACTGGCCGGGATGATGAACATGGCTCGCAAGGCGGGCCAGTTCGTATCCGGCTCGTCGAAGGTGGATGGCGCCGTTCGCAACGGCTCGGCACTTGCCGTGTTCCATGCGATCAGCGCTGCCGCCGATGGCGTGCGCAAGATCGACCAGGCGCGCAAGGCCTGGCATCTCGGCATGGAGACCGAAGCGGAAATACCGTCCTTCCGTGTCTTTACGGAGGCGGAAATGGAAGAACTGATGGGCCAGAATGCTTTTATCCATGCCGCAGCGCTTGCAGGGCAGGCGGGTGAGGGTGTAGTGAAGCGCGCAAACCTGCTCGAACGGTACCGCAACGGCGGTCAGTCCCGGGCAACGGGCGGCGCTGGCCGGCGAAAACAATGACGCGGTCACCGGCCTCTGCCGGACGCCTCATTAAGGTACATGCATTGAACGACAGGGTCTGACGGACATTTCCGAGCCCTGTCCGAAGGAACAGGAACGGAATGACCGACAATCAAGACGACAAGACGCTGAGTGTTTCGGGTAAGAAGACCCTCACCTTGAAGCCTTCAGGCGTAAACCAGGGCACCGTGCGCCAGGACATGGGCCGCGGTCGCACCAAGGCGGTCGTGGTTGAGACCCGTAAGCGCCGCCCGCTACGTCCTGAAGACGAAAAGCCAATCACGCCGACGACGACAGCCGCACCTTCGGTGACGCGCGTTGCCGAGCCGACGCCGCAGCCGCCGCGTCCGCCGCAGCCGGCTCCGCGCATTCATCAGCCAGGTGGCCAGCAGCAGCGTCCGGCCCAATCCAACCAGGGCTATCAGCAGCGCCCGCAGCAGGAGCGCTCGTCGCGTCCGGTGGTTCTGAACCATCTGTCGGCCGACGAGATGGACGCTCGCCGCCGCGCGCTCGCCGACGCCCAGGCTCGTGACGCCGCCGATGCCGTTCGTCGCGCCGAGGAAGAAGCACGCCGCCGCGTAGAAGAAGAAGCACGCCGCGTCGCCGAACAGGCCGAGGCCGCTCGCCGGGCTGCCGAAGAGGCTGCTCAGGCCGCAGCAGCCGCCAAGGTCGCGGAACAGGCCCCAGCCGCTCCGGTCGAAGCCAAGGTCGAAGCTCCGAAGCCGGCTACGCAGCCCGCTCCGGCACCGGCCGTCGCACGCCGCCCCGATGCCCCTGCCCCGCAGTCTGCCCGCCCCGGCGCGGCAACCACGGAAGCGCCGGCCAATCGCCGTCGTCCGGGCGGTGAGGAAGAGGAGAGCCGTGGCCCGCCTCGCGGTGCTCCGATCCGCGGCAAGGTTACCCGGCCCGAGCCGGCAAAGCCCGTCACCACACGTCCGAAGACCGACGAAGAGCGTCGCCGCGGCAAGCTGACGGTCACCACGGCTGACGTCGACGAAGACGGCAACGCCCGCGGTCGTTCTCTTTCGGCCATGCGCCGCCGGCAGGAAAAGTTCCGCCGCAGCCAGATGCAGGAGACCCGCGAAAAGATCTCGCGTGAAGTCGTGCTGCCCGAGACCATCACCATTCAGGAACTGTCGCAGCGCATGTCCGAACGCGCCGTCGACGTCATCAAGTACCTGATGAAGGAAGGCCAGATGATGAAGCCGGGCGACGTCATCGACGCCGATCTGGCCGAGCTCATCGCCGGCGAATTCGGCCACACGGTCAAGCGCGTTTCGGAATCCGACGTCGAACAGGGCATCTTCAACGTTGCCGACGAGGAAGGCGAACTGGTTTCCCGTCCGCCGGTCGTGACCATCATGGGTCACGTCGACCACGGCAAGACCTCGCTGCTCGACGCCATCCGCCATGCGAACGTGGTTGCCGGCGAAGCCGGTGGCATCACCCAGCATATCGGCGCCTATCAGGTCGAGCAGAACGGTCAGAAGATCACCTTCATCGACACGCCCGGTCACGCCGCCTTCACGGCGATGCGTGCCCGTGGCGCCCAGGCGACCGACATCGCGATCCTGGTGGTTGCCGCAGACGACAGCGTGATGCCGCAGACGATCGAATCGATCAACCACGCCAAGGCGGCCGGTGTTCCGATCATCGTGGCGATCAACAAGATCGACAAGCACGAAGCCAACCCGCAGAAGGTCCGCACGGAACTGCTGCAGCACGAAGTCTTCGTCGAATCCATGGGCGGTGAAGTGCTCGACGTGGAAGTCTCTGCGAAGAACCGCACCAACCTCGACAAGCTGCTCGAAGCCATCCTGCTGCAGTCGGAAATCCTTGATCTCAAGGCCAATCCGAACCGCACGGCGGAAGGCACCGTCATCGAAGCCCAACTCGATCGCGGCCGCGGCTCCGTCGCCACCGTCCTCGTACAGAAGGGCACGCTGCGTCCGGGCCAGATCGTCGTCGCCGGCGACCAGTGGGGGCGTGTGCGCGCACTCGTCAACGACAAGGGCGAGCATGTGAAGGAAGCCGGTCCGGCCACCCCGGTCGAGGTTCTCGGCCTTTCGGGCACGCCGGCTGCGGGCGACAAGTTCGCCGTCGTCGAAAACGAAAGCCGTGCCCGCGAGATTTCCGAATATCGTCAGCGTCTCGCCCGCGACAAGGCGGCCGCACGCCAGTCCGGTCAGCGCGGTTCGCTCGAACAGATGATGACCCAGCTGCAGAGCGCCGGCGTGAAGGAATTCCCGCTGGTGGTGAAGGGCGACGTGCAGGGCTCGATCGAAGCCATTGCCGGCGCGCTCGACAAGCTCGGCACCGACGAGGTCCGCGCCCGCATCGTCCATTCGGGCGCAGGCGGCATCACGGAATCGGATATTTCGCTGGCGGAAGCCTCGAACGCGGCCATCATCGGCTTCAACGTTCGCGCCAACGCCCAGGCACGCCAGTTCGCCGAGCGCGAAGGCATCGAAATCCGCTACTACAACATCATCTACGACCTGGTGGATGACGTGAAGGCGGCGATGTCGGGCCTGCTCTCTCCGGAGCGCCGCGAAACCTTCCTCGGCAATGCCGAGATCCTCGAGGTGTTCAACATCACGAAGGTCGGCAAGGTCGCGGGTTGCCGCGTCACCGAAGGCAAGGTCGAGCGTGGCGTCGGCGTCCGCCTGGTTCGCGACAACGTCGTCATCCACGAAGGCAAGCTCAAGACGCTCAAGCGCTTCAAGGACGAAGTCTCCGAGGTCAACATGGGCCAGGAATGCGGCATGGCCTTCGAAAACTACGAAGACATCCGCGTCGGCGATACGATCGAGTGCTTCCGCGTCGAGCACATCACCCGCACACTGTAATCGATCCTTCGATTTGCGAGATACAAAACCGCCGGCCAAAACCGGCGGTTTTTTCTTAGGCGAAACCGGGCGAGAATGAGCTGCAGCCATGACGATAGAGCCTGAAGACGATCGTTCCATCACCGTCTCCTTCGTTCGCCAGCCGGCAGAGCATGTTGACGTCATGCGTCAGGCAGGGCGGCGCCTCGCCCTTCGCCGACCTGCCAACGCCCATAATCGGGCCGCCTGGTTCTTCGTCTCGGCAATCGGTGTCGGCGCGGGTCTGCCGGTGCTGTTTCATTTGCTGCGCGCATATATCTTCGTACCTGTCTTCGGAATGTCGCGATCCATGGATCTCGGCGACATGGCGATCATCTGGCTTATCCCCACCCTGATCATCTATGCGTTCATCCTGATCTACTCGCGCTGGCTCACGCGACGGCGTCTCGCCGCGATGCAATCGCGCATACGGCCCGACGTCGCCATCACCGTGACGATCACATCTGAGGGCGGCACGTGGGCTTCGGCACAGACATCGATCTGGCTTGGTTGGCGCGAGATCCGCAATATAGGGCGTCGCAACGGGCGCATCGAATTCGACACCGAATCCTTCGTCACCTATATCCCGACGTCCGCTTTTGCCGATCAGGCGGCACAGGACGCCGCTTTTGCAAGGATTCTCGGCTTCTGGCGGGCGGCAAACCCGGTCCAGCCTTGACCTTTGCGCCGGATCGAGTCATGTGACCCGCTTTATCGCGTCCAAGGGACGCTGCTAACGGAACAACCATGACCAGACCAACTTCTTCCGCGCCTTCGCAGCGCATGCTTCGCGTCGGCGAGCAGGTGCGCTCAGCGATCACGCAGGTTCTGCAGCGCGGCGAAGTGCGCGACGACCTGATCGAGCGCACCGTGATCTCCATTTCCGAGGTGCGCATGTCACCGGATCTGAAGATCGCCACCGCCTTTGTGACCCCGCTCGGCGTTTCCGACCACAACGCCGTCATCGAGGCGCTGAACCGCCATGCGAAATATATCCGCGGCCGTCTCGGCCCGCAGCTTCGCCAGATGAAGTACATGCCGGAAGTCCGCTTCCGCGACGATACGAGCTTCGACAATTACAAGAAGATCGATGCGCTGCTGCGCTCGCCCGAGGTCAGCCGCGACCTCGAAGACGACAACGACCAAGATCAATAACAGAGACAGAGAATGTCCAAGCCACGCAAGCCCAAGGGCCGCCCGATTTCGGGCTGGCTCATCCTCGACAAGCCGATCGATTTCGGCTCGACTGAAGCTGTTTCCAAGATCAAGTGGCTGTTCAAGGCCCAGAAGGCCGGCCATGCCGGCACGCTCGACCCGCTCGCCTCCGGCATGCTGCCGATCGCGCTCGGCGACGCCACCAAGACGGTTCCCTACGTCATGGACGGCCGCAAGATCTATGAATTCACCGTGACCTGGGGTGAGGAACGCGCTTCCGACGACCTCGAAGGCGAAGTGACCGCCACATCGGACAAGCGTCCGGGCGAAGAGGACATCCGCGCGCTGCTGCCGAACTATACCGGCGTCATCCAGCAGATCCCGCCGCAGTTTTCCGCCATCAAGATCGCAGGCGAACGCGCATACGATCTGGCTCGCGAGGGCGAGACGGTCGAGATCCCCTCGCGCGAGGTCGAAATCTTCCGCCTGACGCTGCTTGCCTGCCCCGATGCCAACACGGCGCATTTCGAAGTCGAATGCGGCAAGGGTACCTATGTACGCGCGCTTGCCCGCGATTTCGGCCGCGACCTCGGCTGCTATGGCCATATTTCCGGCCTGCGCCGCAGCTTCGTCGCTCCCTTCGCCGAAGAGACGATGGTGCCGCTTGCCGATCTCGTGGCGCTTGAAGCGATCGAGGATGCGGACGAGCGGCTTGCAGCCCTCGATGCCCTGCTGATCGACACGGCGGAGGCCCTGTCGTCTCTGCCGCATCTCGTCATCACGGATGATCAGGCGCATCGCCTGAAGATGGGCAACCCGATCCTGGTGCGCGGCCGCGATGCGCCGGTTGCCGAGACCGAGGCCTACGCCACGGCGCGCGGCAAGCTGATCGCCATCGGCGAGATCGGCCAGGGCGAATTCCGCCCCAAGCGCGTCTTCGGCTGACCTTCGGCCAGCCGGCACAGGCGGCTATTGCGAGACAATGGCGATGCGATATGCTCCCCGACGGGCCATGGCGGCCCGTTCAAGGGGGGAGAACATGCGCAGAATGACCATCGGGATACTGGCAGTCCTTTCATTGTTCCTCACAATGGCGAGTGCGAATTCCGCCGAGCGCTGGGCCAGTCTGCCGGCTTTCCCGCCCATGCCGCAGCCGAAAACGAGCGGCATGGCCGATGTCAACGACATCAAGATGTATTACGCCGAATACGGAGCCGGCGACCCCATCCTCTTCATCCACGGCGGTCTCGGGAATGCTGACATCTGGGGCCATCAGGTTGCCGACTTCTCCAAGGATCATCTCGTCATCGTTGCCGACAGCCGCGGACACGGCCGTTCGACGCGCAGCCAGCAGCCCTTCGGCTACGACCTGATGACCGCGGACTACGTCGCGCTGCTCGACTATCTGAAGATCGACAAGGTGACGCTGGTCGGCTGGTCCGACGGCGGCATCATCGGCATCGACATGGCGACGAAGCATCCCGAAAAGCTGACGCGCGTGATCGCCCAGGCGGCCAATGTCACCACCGACGGCGTCAAGCCCGACGTCATGAGCAACAAGACCTTCAACGACTACATTAATGTCGCCGGCGACTACTACAAGAAGCTGTCGCCGACGCCGAACGAATACGATGCCTTCGTCAACCAGATCTCGCAGATGTGGGCGACGCAGCCGGCATGGACCGCAGCCGACCTCGGCAAGATCACGGTGCCCGTGACGCTTGCGATCGGCGACCATGACGAGGCGGTCAAGCTCGACCATACGCAGATGATGGCAAAGGAGATCCCAGGCGCCAAGCTCGTCATCCTGAAGGACGCCAGCCATTTCGCCATGCTGCAGGACCCAGAAGGCTACGATGCGATGATCCGGAATGCCATGGCGGGCCGCTGAAAAGCGCCCCGGGGAGAAGCCTCTTTCCATTGCCGCTCATTTGGTTTATAGGCAGCGCCAGCATCAGGCATGCCTGATTGCATTCGCGGCCAATGCTGGACGACATCCCGGCGTTTGGCGACTTCAATCTCCTCTCATAGAAAGGATCATCCGATGTCGATCACTGCTGAGCGCAAGGCTGCGCTGATCAAGGAATACGCTACCGTCGAAGGCGACACCGGTTCTCCGGAAGTCCAGGTTGCGATCCTGACCGAGCGCATCAACAACCTCACGGACCATTTCAAGGACCACAAGAAGGACAACCACTCCCGTCGTGGCCTTCTGACGATGGTTTCCAGCCGCCGCTCGCTTCTTGACTACCTCAAGAAGAAGGACGAAGGCCGTTATACCAAGCTGATCACCAGCCTCGGTATCCGCCGCTAATAGAATCTCCGGCGGGCGTTCTGCTGAACGCCCGCCGGATGCTTATGAGGGGTATGAACCCTCAAGACTGTTTCGCTTGGCGCCTTTACATTGGCGCAACGCGAAGCTGCCGGCGGGCCGGATGGGCCGGACCTGCCAAAAACAACCGTTGACCTGTCATGGGGCAGGATTGCTGGATGCTTTCAGCCGAAGCCTAGCGCTTCGGCCTGATTTCGAAAGCCTCTCGTTGTCTTGCCCGTGATGCGTCACATTTCGTGCGGTTGAAGATGCGCCCTGCCGAAATCGTCGGCCACGGCGCCTTTTCCCGCATAGTGCAAGGATAAGATATGTTCGATATCCATACCGTAGAAATCGAGTGGGCAGGCCGCCCGCTGAAGCTGGAAACCGGCAAGATCGCCCGCCAGGCCGATGGCGCCGTCGTCGCCACCTATGGCGAGACCGTAGTGCTTGCGACCGTCGTTTCCGCCAAGTCGCCGAAGCCGGGCCAGGACTTCTTCCCGCTCACCGTCAACTACCAGGAAAAGACCTATGCCGCCGGCAAGATCCCCGGCGGCTACTTCAAGCGCGAGGGACGTCCGAGCGAAAACGAAACGCTCGTTTCCCGCCTGATCGACCGCCCGATCCGCCCGCTCTTCCCGGAAGGCTACAAGAACGACACCCAGGTTGTCGTCACCGTCATCCAGCATGACCTCGAAAACGATCCGGACATCCTGTCCATGGTCGCGACGTCTGCAGCCCTGACGCTCTCCGGCATTCCGTTCATGGGCCCGATCGGCGGCGCCCGCGTCGGTTACATCAACGGCGAATACGTGCTGAACCCGCATCTCGACGAGATGGACGAGTCGACCCTCGACCTCGTCGTCGCCGGTACGCAGGACGCCGTTCTGATGGTTGAGTCCGAAGCCAAGGAACTGCCTGAAGACGTCATGCTCGGCGCCGTCATGTTCGGTCATCGCGGCTTCCAGCCTGTGATCGACGCGATCATCCAGCTCGCCGAAGTCGCCGCCAAGGAACCGCGCGATTTCACGCCGGAGGATTTCTCCGCGCTCGAAACCGAAATGCTCGGCCTTGCCGAAGGCGAACTGCGCGAAGCCTACAAAATCACCCAGAAGGCCGATCGCTACGCCGCCGTCGACGCCGTCAAGGCGAAGGTCAAGGCACACTTCCTTCCCGAGGAAGGCGAAGCCAAGTACACGGCCGAAGAAGTTGGCGCCATCTTCAAGCACCTTCAGGCCAAGATCGTTCGCTGGAACATTCTCGACACCTCGAGCCGCATCGACGGCCGCGACCTGTCGACCGTTCGTCCGATCGTCTCGGAAGTCGGCCTGCTGCCGCGCACGCACGGCTCGGCTCTCTTCACCCGCGGTGAAACGCAGGCAATCGTCGTCGCCACGCTCGGCACCGGCGAAGACGAGCAGTATGTCGACAGCCTGACGGGCATGTACAAGGAGCGCTTCCTGCTCCATTACAACTTCCCTCCCTACTCGGTTGGCGAAACCGGCCGCATGGGCTCCCCGGGCCGCCGCGAAATCGGTCACGGCAAGCTCGCATGGCGCGCTATCCGCCCGATGCTGCCGTCGGCTGAGCAGTTCCCCTACACGCTGCGCGTCGTCTCCGAGATCACCGAGTCGAACGGCTCGTCCTCGATGGCAACAGTTTGCGGCACCTCGCTCGCTCTGATGGACGCCGGCGTTCCGCTGGCCAAGCCGGTTGCCGGTATTGCCATGGGTCTGATCCTGGAAGGCGAACGCTTCGCGGTTCTTTCCGACATTCTCGGCGACGAAGACCACCTCGGCGACATGGACTTCAAGGTCGCCGGCACTGCCGACGGCATCACCTCGCTGCAGATGGACATCAAGATCGCCGGCATCACCGAAGAGATCATGAAGGTCGCTCTCAGCCAGGCACAGGGCGGTCGCGCCCACATCCTCGGCGAAATGGCCAAGGCCATCACCGAAAGCCGCGGCCAGCTCGGCGAATTCGCACCGCGCATCGAAGTCATGAACATTCCGGTCGACAAGATCCGCGAAGTCATCGGCTCCGGCGGCAAGGTCATCCGCGAAATCGTCGAAAAGACCGGTGCGAAGATCAACATCGAAGACGACGGCACCGTCAAGATCGCCTCGTCTTCCGGCAAGGAAATCGAAGCGGCCCGCAAGTGGATTCACTCGATCGTCGCCGAGCCGGAAGTCGGCCAGATCTACGAAGGCACTGTTGTCAAGACCGCCGACTTCGGCGCCTTCGTCAACTTCTTCGGCGCCCGTGACGGCCTCGTTCACATCTCGCAGCTCGCTTCCGAGCGCGTTGCCAAGACGCAGGACGTCGTCAAGGAAGGCGACAAGGTCTGGGTCAAGCTGCTCGGCTTCGACGAGCGCGGCAAGGTTCGCCTGTCCATGAAGGTCGTCGATCAGGCAACCGGCCAGGAAATCGCCGCCGACAAGAAGAAGGACGACGCGGCCGAATAAGCCCGCGCCTTCATCGACGTTCCGGGGCGCGGGATTTTTTCCGCGCCCCTTTTTGTATTGAATGCCGCCGGCTTGGCCCGCTTTCGTTGAAACCGTGTTCCCGGCCCCTCACCCTAGCCCTCTCCCCGCACATGCGGGGAGAGGGGATCATGACCGTGCTCGATCACTATCCTCCCCATCCGGAGGCATGTCGTCTTGCTCTGTCGTCCCCTCTCCCCGTTTCAACGGGGAGAGGGTTAGGGTGAGGGGCAAGCATGCTCAAGTAAGCGGCGCATATCCGACAGACGAAACCCATTCCCGAGACGAGACCACGCCCATGAGCCGCGATGCCCTGAAGACCCTGTTTCACCCCTTTGCCTCCGGCACTGTCGACGCGCCCGGCGAGGGTCAGCGCATCCTGTTTCTCGGCGCCGAAGCGGGTTTCTCGCTGCCGGGGGGCTTTGCCGCCGAGTTGTCCGCCGTTCAGGGCTTCCGCCCCTTCTATCGCCAGCTGCAGGCGCAGCGCATCAATGTGACGCCGGAGATCGAAGGCGACGGCTATGATGGCGCGCTGGTGCTTTGCGGCAAACACAAGGGCGAGAATGAAGATCATATCGCCGAAGCGCTTGCTCGCGTTAGGGAAGGCGGCCTCATCGTCGTTGCCGGCGGCAAGGAAGACGGCATCCAGCCATTGCGCAAGCGCATCGAGGCCTTCGGTCTCGCAATCGAGCACATGCCGAAATATCACGGCGTTGCCTTCTGGTTTGCACGCCCTGCCGACATCAAGGCGGCGACGGCACAGCTTGCGAAGCCGGCAACACGTGTCGAGGGCCGCTTCACCACGGCGCCAGGCATGTTCTCCCATGACCGGATCGATGCCGGCTCGGAACTGCTCGCCTCGCGTCTGCCGACCGACTTTGCCGGCGACGCCGCCGATTTCGGTGCCGGCTGGGGCTACCTCTCCGTCGAGCTCGCGACGAAATCACCGAGGATCGAGCGTATCGACCTCTACGAGGCCCACTACGGCGCTCTGGAGGCCGCGCGCGCCAATCTGCTGGCAAACTGCCCGAAGGTCGCCCAGCGCTTCTTCTGGCACGATCTCACGAGCGAGCCGGTCAAGGACAAGTACGACCTTATCATCATGAACCCGCCCTTCCATGAGGGCCATGCCGCCGAGCCCTCGCTCGGCCAGGCGATGATCAAGACCGCCGCGTCGGCCCTGCGCGGCAGCGGACGGCTCATGCTGGTCGCCAATCGCGGCCTGCCCTACGAGCCGGTTCTGGCGGAAAACTTCAAGGAGTTCGGCGAAACCTGCCGCAATGCCCGCTTCAAGGTTCTCTGGGCAAAGAAGTAAGCGACGAAGGCGGCCGATCGGCCGCCTTTCCTTTATGGATCAGGTCTCTTCGGCGCGACGCTTCCGGGGCACAAGGTAATCCCGCAGGATCAGAAAGTTTCTTTCAACGAGAAACCAGAGCGTCGCGGCAGCAAGGAAGCAGGTGGCGAGATAGATGATGAAGCCCGACAGCCCCTGAAGATTGTCCCGCCCGAACACCATCTGATCGATATGATAGATGCCCTTATGGGTCAGATAGAGGCTGTAGGACAGCGTTGCGATACCTGATATGGCCGGCAGGTGCCAGCGCCCGATCTTGCGCTGCAAGTCCAGTAATGCGCCAAGGATGAGCGCTGTGCCCGCCGAGAGCAGCGGAAAGCCGACGACCGCGCCTAGCAGAGGCTGAAATACCAGCGGCAGACTGGTTTCGGCAAACGGGCCACGAACGGAAAAGATTACGAGCGCCGCCGTCACTGCCACGCCGCCGATGCCGAGCGCGATGTAAGGCGGCATATACCGTGCCCACAACAGCGGCTTAAACAGCCTGATCGCAGCGAGAACGACACCGAAGGTCAGCCCATCGAGCCGATTGTAGGTCGGGTAATAGATATCCCTGAGATAGACGGCGAGCGCCTCCCTGTAAGCCTGTATTTCAACCAGCGGGCCGACTTGGCTCTGCCATAGCGCTAGCCTCAAGCCCATGCCGGCAATAACGATGGTCGCAACGAGAAGGGCGACGGAGACCATCGTCGCGCGGCGCTTCAACAAGACGACGAGAAGCGGCAGGAGAAGATAGAAATGCTCCTCGACGCTCAGCGACCAGGCCTCGGTGAACGCGCCGCCGAGGCGCGGATCGAGCCCGAAATTGACCGTGAAAGTCAGGAAACGCCAGAAGGATTGCATCGTCGGCGCATCTCGGAGAGACGGGACGAGCGTGTAGACTGCGAGCACAAGCAGGAAGGCCGGCAATATGCGGAACGCGCGGCGCATATAGAAGGTCTTGAAATCGATGGCATTGCGGCGCGCGGCCTCTGCCATCAGCTGGTTTCCGATGAGATAGCCACTCAGCACGAAGAAGATGTCGACGCCGATCCAGCCATAGGGCTGGATGCCGGCAAGCGGCAGCGGCGTTGCCTCTGCGGGCAGATGCACAAGCATGACCAGCAGGATGGCGACCGCCCGCAATAGATCCGGCCCCAATGCCCTCGAGGTGGCAGCGGTTTCTAGCGACGTCGTCTCGTCCAACGGATCGAGCGGCTTGGAATTGGCAACAGTTATGGTGTTCACGGCTGGGGTTCCCGTAAATGGTCAATGAACGCCGATGGACATGCAGGAAATACTGTTGATTGCCTGCCTTGTATCGGAATTCCGGCCAGCCGTAACGGGCCATCCCCGGCAAGATAGAATTAACCTAAAATTTTCGTAAAATCTTATCGAATGGATATTAACGGGCCGATTCGAGGCTCCACCCATGCGCGAAACCATCCATAGATTCGCCTCTATTCGAAGAGAGGTTCCTCTTTCGAATGGCCAAAGGTTTTCGCAAGAGGGGGAAGCCGACGATGGATGTTACGCGCCGCATGGTGCTGCAAGGCGGCCTGCTGACCCTTGCCTCAACATTGCCGGCCGTGAGCGGAGCAGTCTCAGTTGCTCCGACCTGGCCGTCATCTCTGGTGGAAGCAGCAAGAGCGCAGATCGGCGTGACCACGCGCTATGACCCCACCTATGTCAAACTGGCCTATCCGGGCGGCGATGTGGCCCCAGATCGCGGCGTTTGCACCGACGTCGTCATCCGTGCCTATCGCCGCGCCTTCGGGCTCGATCTGCAAAAGCTGCTGCACGAAGACATGAAGGCCAATTTCTCCGCCTACCCCAAGGCATGGGGCATGAAGGCGCCTGATCCCAATATCGATCACCGCCGCGTGCCTAATCTTGCCGTCTATTTTGTCAGGCGGAAGGCCGCATTGCCATTGCAAGACGATTTCGCGGCCTATCGCCCCGGCGACCTCGTCACACAGATGCTTCCCGGCAATCTCACCCACATCGTCATCGTCTCATCAAAAACATCGACTGAAGTGCCGGGACGTCCGCTGGTCATCCAGAACATCGGCGCCGGGGCAAGCGAGGACGATACGCTGTTTGCCTATCAGCGGACGGGGCATTATCGATTCGCGCCCTCAGCGGCCTGACCCGAGCGCGTCAAGGGCGAGCGAACACCTATCGCGATCTGGCGGTTCTCTCGGACCACTCCTGGCGCAGAACCGCATAAACATATTCGTCCCCCCAAACACCGTTGAAACGGTCATTCTGGACGAGATGCGCCTCACGCCGCAGGCCGAGCCGTTCGACGACGCCGACGGAACCGGCATTCTTCGCGTCGAGCCGCGCAAAGATCCGATGAAAACCGAATTTTTCGAAGCCAAGGCTGATGACGGCTTCGACTGCTTCGGTGGCGTAACCCTTGCCGGCATAGGCCGGATTGAAGATATAGCCAACCTCGGCCTGCAGAGCGGCCTTGTTGGTGAGCTTCAAGCTTACCTGACCGAGCAGGGCGTCATCCTCACGTCGGACAACGGCGCAGCGGAGAATATCGCCATCATCAGACAAACGCGTGTTGAAACTCGCGTCGAAACGCTCCCGGAGCTCCTCTTCCGATGGAGGGTCGCTGTAAAGATAGCGATAGATCTCCGGCAAGGAGCGATAGGCACGGTAGGCTTCGAAATCCTGCGGGACAAATCCCCGAAGGATAAGACGGTCGGTCGATGCAAAGGGTTCTGCGTCACTGGACGTCATCGGGAATCCTTTGGAGGATATCCGGAAATTCGATCCTCCCGGTCAAAGACCGGAAGGATAATTCAAATCGCAGCGCTTATTCCGCATCCGCGCTCGACAGTGTTTCCAGCGTCGGCATCGAGGTGATGTTGTAGCCGGCATCGACGAAGTGGATTTCGCCGGTCACGCCTGCCGAAAGATCCGACAGGAGGTAGAGCGACGACGAGCCGACCTGGTCGATCGTGACGGACTTGCGCAGCGGCGCGTTGCGCTGGTTCCACGACAGGATGGCGCGGGCGTCGGAAATGCCGGCGCCGGCCAGCGTGCGGATCGGGCCGGCGGAGACGGCGTTGACGCGAATGCCGCGCGGGCCGTAATCGGCGGCGAGATAGCGAACGGACGCCTCGAGCGCGGCCTTGGCGACGCCCATGACGTTGTAGTTCGGGATCACGCGCGTCGAGCCGTTATAGGTCAGCGTCAGCATGCTGCCGCCTTCGGTCATCAGGTCGGCGGCGCGCTTGGCAATCTCGGTGAAGGAGAAGCAGGATATCACCATGGTGCGGGTGAAATTCTCCCGCGTGGTGTTGGCATAGAGCCCCTTCAGCTCGTTCTTGTCGGAAAAGCCGATGGCGTGGACGATGAAGTCCAGCTTGCCCCAGCGCTCCTTGATGGCGTCGAAGACGGAATCGACCGAAGCCAGATCCTCGACGTCGCAAGGCAGCAGGAAATCCGAACCGACTTCGGCTGCGAGCGGCTTGACGCGCTTGCCGAGTGCTTCGCCCTGAAATGTAAAAGCCAGTTCGGCGCCTTCGGCCGCGAGCGCCTTTGAAATGCCCCAGGCAATCGAGTGATTGTTTGCGACGCCCATGATGAGGCCGCGCTTACCCTGCATGATTCCGGTCATTGCCTTATCCGTTGTAGCGCTGGAATACGAGCGTGGCGTTGGTGCCGCCGAAGCCGAAAGAATTCGAAAGAGCGATGTCGATCTTGGCATCGTCGATGCGCTTGCGCACGATCGGCACGCCTTCGAATTCCGGATCGAGTTCGGTGATATGAGCGCTTTCCCCGATGAAACGCTCCTGCATCATCAGGATCGAATAGATCGATTCCTGAACGCCTGCTGCGCCGAGCGAATGGCCCGTCAGCGACTTGGTCGACTGGATCGGCGGGATCTTGTCGCCAAAGACTTCGCGGATCGCGCCGATTTCCTTGCTGTCGCCCACCGGCGTCGAGGTGCCGTGGGTATTGATGTAGTCGATATCGCCCTTCACGGTGGCGAGCGCCTGGCGCATGCAGCGCGCGGCACCCTCGCCCGACGGCGCGACCATGTCATAACCGTCCGAGGTGGCGCCGTAGCCGACGATTTCGGCATAGATCTTGGCGCCGCGTGCCTTGGCATGCTCAAGCTCTTCCAGAACCAGCACGCCGGCACCGCCGGCGATGACGAAACCGTCACGCTTGGCGTCATAGGCACGTGAAGCGGTTTCCGGATGATTCTCGTTGAAATCGGAGGACATGGCGCCCATGGCGTCGAAGAGGTTCGACATGGTCCAGTCGAGGTCCTCGTGGCCGCCGGCGAACATCACATCCTGCTTGCCCCACTGGATCATTTCGGCGGCATTGCCGATGCAGTGCGCCGAGGTCGAGCAGGCGGACGAGATGGAGTAGTTGACGCCGTGGATCTTGAACCAGGTAGCCAACGTTGCCGAGGCGGTCGACGACATCGACTTCGGCACGGCAAACGGGCCGATGCGCTTCGGGCTGTTGTTCTTGCGGGTGATGTCGGCCGCCTCGATCAGCGTGCGGGTCGACGGGCCGCCGGAACCCATGATGATGCCGGTGCGCTCGTTGGTGATGTCACCTTCCTCAAGCCCGCTATCGGCGATCGCCTGCTTCATGGCCACATGGTTCCAGGCGCCGCCCTGCGACAGGAAGCGCATGGCGCGGCGATCCACCAGTTCGGTCGTGTCGATGTTCGGCGCGCCCCAAACCTGGCACTTGAAGCCGTGCTCGGCGAAATCGGGGGAGAAGGAAATGCCGGATTTGGCGTCGCGCAGCGAGGCGGTCACTTCTTGAGCGTTGTTTCCAATCGAAGAGACAATACCCAGACCCGTAACTACTACCCGTCTCATGTCGATGACCTTTTCTAAAACATCTGTCTTTGTGGAGGCGGCGGCGCCGCGGTTCAGGCGACCTTGTCTTTCGACAGGCCCACACGCAGGTCCGTCGCCTGATAGATGGTTTCGCCATCGGCCTTCAGCCAGCCATCGGCGGTGCCGAGGACGAGACGGCCGCGCATGACGCGCTTGAAGTCGATGCCATATTCGAGAAGCTTCGTATCCGGGCGAACCATGCCCTTGAACTTCACTTCGCCCGTGGAAAGCGCCATGCCGCGACCGGGCTCGCCGAGCCAGCCGAGGAAGAAGCCGGTCAACTGCCACATGCCGTCGAGGCCGAGGCAGCCCGGCATGATCGGATTGCCGGCAAAATGGCACGGGAAATACCAATCGTCGGGACGCACGTCATATTCGGCGCGGATGAAGCCCTTGTCGAAGGCACCGCCGGTCTCGGAAATTTCAGTAATGCGGTGGACCATCAGCATCGGCGGCAAGGGAAGCTGTGCATTGCCCGGGCCGAACAGCTCGCCGCGGCCGCAGGACAGAATTTCCTCGTAATTGAAGCTGGATTGTCTCGTCGTCATAAAAATTCCGTTTCCCCCGCATGAATGCCGATGGATGTGAAGCTTTAGTGCAAGATCGACAGAAAATGAAGCGCAACCATCACACTCTCATTCGCCTATCCGATCGAACGCACTAGCCCTTATGTGGTGGTCGCATACAGGAACGCCAGAGCCGCTACCAGTGCCAAATGCGGCAAAAGCCCGATTTTTCCGGCTTTTGAGCACCTTCCCACCCCATTGAAACTATTGAAAGCAATCAAGGCAAAAGTTATATGGCTTAGTAAAGAATTATAGAGATCAGGAATCCGGAGTCCCTGAATGGCGGAAGAAGCCGAAATCGCGATCGAGAGCAGGCTGCGCAACGTAGGCCTCAGGCCGACCAGGCAGCGGATCGCGCTGGGGGATCTTCTTTTCGCCAAGGGAAACCGCCATCTGACCGTGGAAGAGCTTCACGAGGAAGCCGTTGCCGCCGGCGTGCCCGTCTCCCTGGCCACGGTCTATAATACGCTGCATCAGTTCACCGAAGCCGGCCTGATCCGGGTGCTCGCCGTCGAGAGCGCCAAGACCTATTTCGACACCAACGTCTCCGATCACCATCACTTCTTCGTGGAAGGGCATAACGAGGTGCTGGATATTCCGATCAGCAACCTGACGATCGGCAACCTGCCGGAGCCGCCGAAAGGCATGGAAATCGCCCATGTCGACGTGGTGATCCGCTTGCGCCGCAAGCAGCGGTAAAAGACAACGACGGCTGGACTGTCTCACGGCTCCCAACAAAGCCGCCCATTATTCGCGAATTACATCACATCGTCCGGATGCCGGCCCGGCTTATGGTGGTAGGTCGGGAAGGTCCAGCCGAACCAGAGCGCGCCGCCGCGCACGGCGAAAGCCGCGGCAACTCCTAGCCCGGCCGACGCATAGAGCGGCAGCATCGTCGCGTTGGCGGCGGTGAAGACACCAGCACCGACGAGGGCGGCCGTCACGTAGATCTCCGGCCGCAGCAGAACCGAGGGTTCATTCGCCAAGAGATCGCGCAGGATGCCGCCGAAGGTCGCCGTCAGCGCGCCGGTGACGATCGCGACGGTGGGAGAGCCCGTCGCCGCCATGCCCTTGGCCGCGCCCATCACGCAATAGGCCGATAGGCCGACGGCATCGAGCCAGAGAAGCAGCCGGTAGCGCGATTCGAACAGGTGGGCGGTGAAGAAGAACAGCACCCCGACCACCGCGCAGATGATGATATAGGTCGGGTTCAGCACCCAGAAGACCGGCACCCGGCCAAGGACGATATCACGCAACGTGCCGCCGCCGATGCCGGTAACCGCCGCCAGGAACATGAAGCCGATCAGGTCGAGCTGCTTGCGCGAGGCCGCGAGCGCGCCGGTTGCGGCAAAAAGGGCGACGCCGACATAATCAAGAAACGAGAGAAGCGACATCGAAAACTCCAGCGGAACGCCCGCGATTTTCCGAAATGAATCACGACGGCAAGGGCCGCGCAAGCAGGCACATGCAAAGATGCCGCAGCGGTTGCGGCTGTTGTCGCGGCCGCGACGGCGCTTCGAAAGGAATCCCCCGTGAAATCCCTGCTGATCGTAATCCTCAACCTCGTCGCACTCGTGATCATGCCCGTCGTGGCCGAGGCGCAGCAATCGATCCTGCAGGACCCCGTGGCCTACGAGAAGGATCACTTCACCAAGAGCTGCGACGGCCAGGTGAGCTTCGGCGATCATTTCGCCACCCAGCAGGACATCAACAACGACAAGCTGATGGATATCGTCATCAACGAGGGCGAGATCACCTGCAAGGGCGAAAAGCAGGCCTACTGCACCGACGAGGGTTGCCCTTACAATTTCTACGTCCAGGTGGCCGAGGGCGGCTACCTGCTGATCGCCACGGCGCAGATCTATGGCTATGATTTCATACAGCGCTTCGGCAACATGGTGCTGGTCATGAAGATGCATCCGCGTTTCTGCGACCGCAAGGAAGGCGAGGCCGTCTGCGAAATCACGGTCCGGGTCCGCGGCACCAAGTTCGTCACCATTTCCCAGAAATAGGATTTACAGCGCGGACCGTCTTGCGGCCCGGACACGTGGCTACGGTCCGGGACACGTCGTCACGGTCCGGGACACGTCGTCACGGTCCGGGATAAAGCGCCGAAGTGCGACCTACGAAATAATAGCCGACGAGGCCGACCCATTCGCGCAGGCCCGTCGCCAGCAGCTGCGCATTGCGCGAGGGCTGGGTGAAATCGAAGCCGAGCCTTTCCTTGCCGGTGCTGCGATAATCGACCGGCCACGGCACGACGGGAATGCCCTGCTTGCGGAAGATGCCCATCGAGCGCGGCATATGGAAGCCGGAGGTAATCAAAAGGCAATCCGAAAGCCCGTTCTGGGCGAGCAGCTCCTTGGTGTTGACCGCATTCTCGAAGGTAGTGCGCGAGGTCTTGTCCTCGACCATGCGGCTTGTCGGGATGCCGAGCGCGGTGAAGAAACGCTCGGAAATGACGGCATCGCCCTCATACGTCCCGCCGATCGAGCCATCACCGCCCGAAATCACGATGCGCGCCTGCGGGTATCTTTGCGCCAGGCGCAGTGCCTCGATGAGGCGGTCGCCGGCCGAATCGAGCTCGTAGCCGCCACGCGCCGTCGTCACCTCGTTCTGCGTCGCGCCGCCAAGCACGATCATGCACTTCAGATCGGCCGGATCGGCAGCGGGATGCGGAAAGCGCTCTTCCAGCCCCTGAACGACATAAGCGCCGGCCGTCGTATAGAGCGAGACGAACAGGATCAGCACCGACAGCAGCGAGGAGACAATTGCGGTGGCACGCCAGCGCAAGAGAACGGCGATAAAGGCCAGAAGGACGAAGAGAAAGGCCAGCGACAGCGGCTGACCAAAGATCCAGACAAGTTTCGAAAAAACGAACACGGCATATCCTTACGCTTGTCGGCAAAACGATTCGACTTCCTCCCTAGCAGATTTTGTGCGCTGCAATGTGGCTATTTCGCCCGTGGCGCTGCGGGAGCCGCCATTATCAGCCGCTGGTTGAAACGGCGCTGCAGCCGGCGCGGAATGAAAAGCGTCGATAACGCCAGCGCGAGCGCGACCATCGAAACCAGCCAGAGCGCCCGGGCGCCGAGACTATTGGCGAGAAGCGCGCCAATGATGGCGCCCGATATCATGCCGCTCCAAGGTACGATCTGCACCCGCCAGGCAAAATCCCGATCGCCCAGCAGAAAGCGGCCGATGCCGCGACCGAAGCGCGAGAGCGCGCCGGTCACATAGGTCAGGCCGATCGGCAAGCCTTCGATATGCTCGACCGTGGCATTGACCATCCCCATTGCGAGCACGACGAGATAGAACTGCACGAGAACCAGCGACGGCTCGCCAAAGCCGGCGGCCATCGCGAGAAGGATGCTGACGCAGGCAAGCACCACGAAAGCCCGCCGATCCGCCGCATGGGCAACGACGATCCCAAGCGCATTGCCGGCAATGAAGGTCAGAATGGCGGAAAACAGCACCGCCGCATGACCGAAATCCCCCGTTCCCAAAGCAATCGCCGCCCGCGTCGTATTGCCCGTCATGAAGGACACGAAATTCCCCGTCAGCATCAGCCCGACGGCATCGGTCATCCCGGCCAGAAAGGCGATCGAGGCAACAAGCGAAAGCCCCGTCACGGTGCGGCGGGTTCTGATGAGACGACGGCGGCGCTGTCTGGTCATGGGCGATTCGGGGTGTGGTTAAGGAGGATGGGAGGCTAGCACGGAGTTGGGGGTGCGGAGGATGCGGCGTTCGCTCGACACAAAGAATCTTGCCGAAGCGCGCTTATAATCTCTTCTTGGCAAAGGCGCGTCCTGATCCGGATTTGAGATATTTTTCGAACGCTTGTGCCTGCGCCTCATCGGAAAAGCCGATGTAGGTTTTGACCAACCACGGCGCATATTTCGATGTGTGAGGCACTTCTCCGGCATTGTGCTTCGCCAGGCGGGCTTTTAGATCTCCAGTCACACCAACATAGTGACGATCAGGAAACTCACAGCTTTGAAGGATATAAACATATTTCATACACAAGATGATAGCGTACGGCCGCAAAAGCACAACCAGAGCGCTATTTCCAGCTGTACAAGCAATGACTTCGAGACGAAATTGCCGACGGGGATTCGGAGAGGTCCGTTTCCATCACTGCGGAACAGTCTTCAGCTCATCCGGCCTTAGCGCCTGCCAAGCGGAAGCTCGATCAAATAGTCCGCACACAAAAGCGAGATCGTGAAAGATTAATCTGTACCGAGTAGAGAAAGTCCGCTTTCGTTGCTACGCAACTTCAGCGGGACAGCCTTCGTCTGCTGGCTTGCCGAACCGAAGCTCGGAGAGCGAAGGCTGGTGGAGCTAAGCGGGATCGAACCGCTGACCTCTTGCATGCCATGCAAGCGCTCTCCCAGCTGAGCTATAGCCCCATCAAGATGGTGCCGTTTTACCGGCCCTGGGTCCCTTCCGAGCGCTTCGCCCGTCGGGGTGGCGGCTTATTACTTGTGGTTTTCACAGATAGCAAGCCGAAAAATTCGGCCCGGGAAAATTTTCTTGGTTCCCGAGCCGATTGTCTTTCAGATCAGACGTCGTCTTCGTCGCCGGTGACGCCGATGATGTCGCTCATGTCGTCATCATCTTCATCTTCATCGGCTTCGAGGAAGGTGTCGTCGTCATCGTCGCCGATTTCGACATCGTCATCGCCCATGTCCGGAATGTCGTCGCCGCTTGCAGCGTCATCGGCATCCTCGAGCGAGACCAGTTCGACTTCCGTGTTCTCGGTATCGACTTCAGCCACTTCGTCTTCTTCCGGAGCTTCCTTGGAAGCGGAGGTTTCCTCGAAGAAGGACAAGGGCCAGGACTTGCCGGTATAGGGCGAGACCACCGGGTCCCGGTTCAAGTCATAGAACTTCTTGCCGGTATCGGGGTCGGTACGTTTTGTTCCAAGTTCCGCTTTCGCCACTGTCAAAGCCTCATGAATGGCCGAATGAAAATTCGGCAATGCCGGGGAAGCCGGCGTTTTAAGGGAAATATCAGCCGGTCCCCTTAATCGTTGCGGCCGTATCTGTCAAAGCTAAACTTCATGCCGCTTTGCACCCGGTTTTCGCGCGTTGCGGGATGACTGGGCAGCGGGCCTGTGCTAACCAGCCCGTGTGAACCGCAGAACATCTGGCCAAGGACGAGAGCAGCCAGCACAGAATGCGGCGGAAATACCGGCATCGCAAAGGATATTGCCCATGCCGCACACTGCTTTTCCCAAACCAGCCGTGGCACACCGCTCGGCCGGCCTTTCCGGCACGATCCGCATTCCCGGCGACAAATCCATCTCCCATCGTTCCCTGATGTTCGGCGGCCTTGCTGCGGGCGAGACCCGCATCACGGGCCTGCTCGAAGGCGAGGATGTGCTGAATACAGGCAAAGCCATGCAGGCCCTGGGCGCTGCGATCCGCAGGGATGGCGACGCATGGATCGTCAGCGGCACCGGCAATGGCGCGCTGCTGGCGCCTGCGGCACCGCTCGACTTCGGCAATGCCGGCACGGGCTCCCGCCTGACCATGGGCCTGGTCGGCTCCTACGCTTTCGAAACTACGCTCATCGGCGACGGCTCGCTTTCGAAGCGGCCGATGGGGCGCATCCTCGATCCGCTGCGCCGGATGGGAACGCAGGTCCGCGCCGCCGATGGCGACCGGCTGCCCGTCACGCTGCATGGACCTCATGTGGCAAGCCCGCTCACCTATCGCGTGCCGATGGCCTCGGCGCAGGTCAAGTCTGCGGTGCTGCTCGCCGGTCTTAACGCGCCCGGCATAACGACGGTCATCGAACCCGTCATAACGCGCGATCACACGGAAAGAATGCTCGCCGGCTTCGGCGCGGCACTTTCAGTCGAGACCGATGCCGCGGGCGCTCGCACCATCCGCCTCGAGGGTCAAGGCAAGCTCACAGGCCAGATGATCGACGTTCCGGGCGACCCCTCGTCCGCCGCCTTCCCGATTGTGGCGGCCCTGATCGTGCCCGGCTCCGACATCACCATCCGCAACGTGCTGATGAACCCGACGCGCACCGGCCTGATCCTGACGCTGCAGGAAATGGGCGCGGATATCGAGATCCTCGACCGGCGCGTCACGGGCGGCGAGGATGTCGCGGATTTACATGTGCGGTCCTCGACGCTGAAAGGCGTGACCGTGCCGGCCGAGCGCGCGCCGTCGATGATCGACGAATATCCCGTGCTCGCGGTCGCCGCCGCCCTTGCCGAAGGTACGACCGTCGGCTGGAGGAGCTGCGGGTGAAGGAATCCGACAGGCTCTCCGCCGTCGCCGAGGGATTGAAGCTCAACGGCGTCGACTGCGCAGAGGGCCAGGATACGCTGGCGGTCCGCGGTAGGCCGGACGGCAAGGGTCTGGGCAATGCCGGCGGCGGGGAGGTCAAGACCCACCTCGATCACCGCATCGCCATGAGTTTCCTTGTCATGGGGCTTGCCAGCGAGCACCCTGTCACGGTCGACGATTCCGCCATGATCGCCACCAGTTTTCCGGAATTTTTTGCTATGATGACAAGATTGGGCGCGACGATCGAAGCCAGAGACTGATAGACCGCGCCATTGGCCATTCGGAGCCTTGCCTTGCGGGGATTCCTGGAAATGGCGCAGCAAACGGATCGAAGCCATGTATCAGCCTCCCCATCATCGCGAAGACGATCTTGCCACGCAGCACCAGCTGATCCGCGCCCATCCGCTGGGACTGCTCATTACGGCTGGTGATGGCGGGCTGATCGCCAATGCCCTGCCGTTTCATTTGAATACGGAACTGTCGCCGAAGGGTACGCTGCAGGCCCATCTGGCGAGGGCAAACGGCCAGTGGAAGGAAATTGCGGCCGGTGCGCCTGTTCTCGTCGTCTTCCAGGGCGCCGATACCTACATCACGCCCTCCTGGTATGCGACGAAGCGGGAAACCGGCAAGGTGGTGCCGACCTGGAACTATGCGATCGTGCAGGTGCGCGGCCCGGCCCGGACCATCGAGGACCCTTTATGGCTCCGCACGCAGATCGGCGCGCTGACGGGCGAAAACGAGAGCGACCGCGCGCAGCCCTGGACAGTAGAGGATGCACCGCCGGAATTCATCGCCGCCCAGATGAAAGGCATCATCGGCATCGAAATCGACATCGAGACGATTGACGGCAAATGGAAGGTAAGCCAGAACCGGCCGCTGGCTGACCGACAGGGCGTCGCCGAAGGCCTTTCGGCGATCGATCGCACGGAGGCAGCGGAAATGGCCGATCTGGTGCGTCGCTACAGCAAATAACGAAAGACCGGGCAGGGACAGACAAGACATGATCATCGCCATCGACGGACCAGCGGCTGCCGGCAAGGGAACTCTGGCACGCCGGATCGCCGAAACCTATGGCTATCATCATCTCGATACCGGCCTCACCTACCGCGCTACCGCGAAAGCCCTGCTCGATGCCGGATTGCCGCTCGACAACGAAGCCATCGCCGAAGCGATGGCGCGCAAGGTCGATCTGGCCGGGCTCGACAGGACCGTTCTGTCCCGGCATGAAATCGGCGAAGCCGCATCGAAAATCGCCGTCATGCCGTCCGTGCGCTCGGCATTGCGCGAAATGCAGCAAGAATTCGCGCGCAGGGAGCCGGGCGCAGTGCTTGACGGTCGTGATATCGGCACCGTCGTCTGCCCGGAAGCACCGGTGAAATTCTACGTGACGGCCTCGGCCGAGGTCCGGGCGAAGCGGCGTTACGATGAAATCATCGAAGCCGGCGGCAGCGCCGATTACGACGCCATTTTCGAGGATGTAAAACGGCGCGACGAGCGCGACATGGGCCGCACCGACAGCCCTTTGAAACCAGCTGAAGACGCATACTTGCTAGATACCTCAGAAATGAGTATAGAAGCGGCGTTTCAGAAGGCTAAATCGATCGTCGATGCCGCTCTGAGCCGAAATGCCTGAAAATATGAGCGGCTTTCGCGCGCCCCGCGCCGGAAACCGCCGATTTCAAAATAGCCTGACATTCCGTCCAAGCGCCGGATAGTTTCCCGAAAGGGAGGCGGACTGGGGTCAGGCCCGTTTAACGCGAACCACCGGCGCGTCAGTGTCCAGATCGCATGATCGGGACACGCCAGGAGATTTTATGTCTGTAACTTCCCCCTCTCGCGAAGATTTCGCAGCTCTTCTCGAAGAATCCTTTGCCAAGAACGACCTGGCTGAAGGCTATGTCACCAAGGGTATCGTCACTGCCATCGAGAAGGACGTTGCCGTTGTCGACGTCGGTCTCAAGGTCGAAGGCCGCATCGCGCTGAAGGAATTCGGTGCACGCGCCAAGGACGGCACGCTCAAGGTTGGCGATGAAGTCGAAGTCTACGTCGAGCGCATCGAAAACGCACTCGGCGAAGCCGTTCTGTCGCGCGAAAAGGCTCGCCGCGAGGAAAGCTGGATCAAGCTCGAAGCCAAGTTCGAAGCTGGCGAGCGCGTTGAAGGCGTCATCTTCAACCAGGTCAAGGGTGGCTTCACCGTCGATCTCGACGGCGCTATCGCCTTCCTGCCGCGTTCGCAGGTCGACATCCGTCCGATCCGCGACGTTACCCCGCTGATGCACAACCCGCAGCCCTTCGAAATCCTCAAGATGGACAAGCGCCGCGGCAACATCGTCGTTTCGCGTCGTACGGTTCTCGAAGAGTCCCGTGCCGAGCAGCGTTCTGAAATCGTTCAGAACCTCGAAGAAGGCCAGGTTGTTGACGGCGTCGTCAAGAACATCACCGATTACGGTGCGTTCGTTGACCTCGGCGGCATCGACGGCCTGCTGCACGTCACGGACATGGCATGGCGCCGTGTGAACCATCCGTCGGAAATCCTGTCCATCGGCCAGCAGGTCAAGGTACAGATCATCCGCATCAACCAGGAAACCCACCGTATCTCGCTCGGCATGAAGCAGCTCGAGAGCGATCCGTGGGATGGCATCCAGGCCAAGTATCCGGAAGGCAAAAAGATTTCCGGTACCGTTACGAACATCACCGACTACGGTGCGTTCGTCGAGCTGGAGCCGGGCATCGAAGGCCTGATCCACATCTCGGAAATGTCCTGGACCAAGAAGAACGTTCACCCCGGCAAGATCCTGTCCACGAGCCAGGAAGTCGAAGTCGTCGTTCTCGAAGTCGATCCGACCAAGCGTCGTATCTCGCTCGGCCTGAAGCAGACTCTCGAAAACCCGTGGGCAGCATTCGCCCGCAACCATCCGGCTGGCACCGAAGTCGAAGGCGAAGTCAAGAACAAGACCGAGTTCGGCCTGTTCATCGGCCTCGACGGCGATGTGGACGGCATGGTTCACCTCTCCGACCTCGACTGGAACCGTCCGGGCGAGCAGGTCATCGAAGAGTACAACAAGGGTGACGTCGTCAAGGCTGTCGTTCTCGACGTCGACGTCGAGAAGGAACGCATCTCGCTCGGCATCAAGCAGCTCGGCAAAGACGCAGTCGGCGAAGCAGCAGCTTCCGGCGACCTGCGCAAGAATGCAGTCGTTTCCTGCGAAGTCATCGCAGTCAACGACGGCGGCATCGAAGTGAAGCTCGTCAACCACGAAGACATCACCTCGTTCATCCGCCGCGCCGATCTGTCGCGTGACCGTGACGAACAGCGTCCGGAGCGTTTCTCGGTTGGTCAGGTTGTCGACGCTCGCGTCACCAACTTCTCCAAGAAGGACCGCAAGATCATGCTGTCGATCAAGGCTCTGGAAATCGCAGAAGAGAAGGAAGCCGTTGCTCAGTTCGGTTCGTCCGACTCGGGCGCTTCGCTCGGCGACATCCTGGGTGCGGCTCTGAAGAACCGCAACGCCGAATAATCTTCGGTAGAAGCCTGGAAACAAAAGACCCGCCGGATCGCTCCGGCGGGTTTTTCTTATGTTTGTATTGCAGCGATCCTGCCGCCCATCCGTTGCGAGGCCGCCTATTCCCAGGCCACCATGCGCCGATAGAAATCGAAGGCGTGATCGTGCAGGGGATCACGCAGAGGCTGCGGCAAGGCAGCGAGTTCCGGCTTGATGCTATCGCCCCGCCGTGAGGCCAATCCTTCCTCGGCTTCGTCGGATGCCTCTTCTATCGCCTGTGCTGGCCGCTCTTCGGCATGCGCTTCGTTCTCATCCTGATCCTGCGGGGTCTCTTCGTCCTGAGCTTGCCCGCCCTCCTCATCGCCAACGGGATCGACTCGATCGAGCAGCTTCGATTTGTCATTTTTGACGGGCGCATCGGCCGGCAGATAGTTCGCGACGACGAAGGGAACGCCGAGCGGCAGAGGCGCCGACATTCCCGCCTGCTCCGCAGCCTCATACATCGCCATCGGCGCCGCAGACGACATTTGCGGCGGTGTCTTGCCGGCAGAGAGCGCAGCGGCGACGGGCGCTTCAGGTTCCTCCATCAATGTCACCGGCATGGCCGTTGCCGGAACCACGCTCTTGGGGCCTTCATTGACGGTCGGCGGCGTTGCGGATTGGGCCTGCGTCGCCGCATTGCCGGTCAGTGCCTGCGCGATGATCTTCTCAACAGAGGAAGAGGGATTGTTGATAATCTGAAGAAGATCGGCATCGGTCGCCATGATGGGCGGGCTGATGACAATCTGCAGGCCCTGTTTGATATCGGCTTCGATCTGCTGGATATCCCGCGGCACGGGCGGCGGCGTCAATGGCGACCGGATCAATGCGACCTCGGTCGGGAGTTTGGCTTCGGCGGCGATCGCCGTCAGCAGCACACCCGCAGTCAGATCATCGACGAGAGACGCGAGCACGGAAGGCGAAACCGGGGAGGCCACGGCGGCAACGTTGCCGGCAGACGCGGCTTGCGGGGGTACGGCGGTTCCGTTTTGTGCGGCTGTCTGCGCTTGGGTTGTCTGGCCGGCAGCCGACGCGGGTTGAGCGGGCATCCCCGGCTGCGGGGTCTGCTGTCCTGCGGGCGTGGGTTGTGCAGCGGGCTGAGCCGTCGCTGGCGTGGTCGTCGCGGGCGCGGGCATGGCGGGCGCCGGCTCCTCTGCGGCAGCGGCAAGTGTCGTTGCCAGCGCGGCCATATCGGCAGCTTTTTGCAGCGTGGCCGACGCCGACGCCTGCCGGGCCGGCGTTTCCAAATTGCCGGCATTCTGTCCATAGGAATTGACAACCGCCTTCAGCGCAGCATCCGGCTCGCCAGCCGACGCCTGCTCAAGACTGAGAGCGAGCTGAATCGCCTGAGGGCTTTCCGGATTCTCCAATGCCGCAGCGAGAAGCGGCAACGGCACCCGCGTCGTCATCTGCGCATCCATCTGCTGCTGCGCGGCGGCAAGCTGCGGCGGCGGCAGGCTGCGGATTGCGGCGGCGACACGCTGCGCATAGGCGGTATTGCTCTCGCCCGGTTCGCGGGAGACATTCACTGCCTTGCTGGCGGCATCGATGGCGGAGAGCAGGCTGTCCAGCATGCGCTCGCGGGCTGCAACCAGCAGCATGTTCAGTTTGCCTTCGACACTGGTGTTGACGGCGCTGGACAGAACGGCAATCGGCGTTGCCGTCGTCTGAAGCCCGGAGGTTTCAGCGGTTGCGGCAATCGGCTTATCTATGGACACACCCACAGCGGACACGGCACCAACGGGAAGCAACATGACATGCTCCTTTGTCTGGCAAGGCGACGATGGAAGCGGGAGGGCAGGTTCAATCCAGGTCCGCTCATGCGGCCGGTGGATTTCCTAGCGCCGGATGGCCGACGTGGCGAGGCACGAATGCGCGCAACTGGAAATCATCCGCAAAATAACAGTCTAGTCCTTAACAGATCCCTAAATGAAAAGGCCGGCGCCATTTTCGCGACACCGGCCCTTCGATTTGGCTCCTGCGGCAAAACCCTCAGCTATGCGCGAAAATATCCGCCTCTTCCCAACCGAGAAGATCGAGCTTGGCGCGGGTCGGCAGGAAAGCGAAGCAATCATCCGCATAATCCATGCGGCCGTCGCGCAGGAGACGCTCGGTCAGCTTTTCGCGCAGCGCATGCAGATAAAGGACGTCAGAGGCAGCATATTCGAGCTGCGCGGGCGACAATTTTTCCGCAGCCCAGTCGGACGATTGCTGGGCTTTGGAAATATCGACCTCGAGCATCTCCTTGAGATTGTCCTTCAGGCCGTGGCGGTCGGTATAGGTGCGGCAGAGGCGCGACGCTATCTTGGTGCAGAAAACAGGCGTCGTGGTGACGCCGAAGGTATGGAAGAGAACCGCGATATCGAAACGGCCGTAATGAAAGATCTTCTGGTGCGTGGGGTCGGCGAGCATGGCGACGAGATTGGGCGCCTGCTTCTGACCGGCGGCAATGCGGATGACGTCGGCGCTGCCATCGCCCGGCGAAAGCTGCACCAGGCAAAGCCGGTCGCGGCGCGGAACGAGACCAAGGGTTTCGGTGTCGATGGCTATGGCGCCGGTATAGCGGGCGGCATCCTCAGTGGAAATATCGCCTTCGTGATAACGGATGGTGGCAGCCATGAGATTCTCCCGGCCTGTCTTCAGAATTCGCTTTTCGTCCGTTCTATAGAACAGACGGGCTGAGAACCATACCGCCGCCGTTCAAAATGTCGGCGGCGTGTTGATCCAGAGCAATATGGTCTCGCCATCGTGCCGGTTGCGCCAGGAATGATAGCGGCGGCTCTCGAAGTAAAGGGAATCGCCGGGCAGGAGATCGAAGAACTGATCGCTGTCGAGCACCAGCTCCAGTCGCCCGGCAAGAACATGAATGAACTCCTCGCCTTCATGACGGTAGGCGCCCTCGCTCTCGGCACCGGGCGCGAGAACGAAGCGATGGCAGTCCATCATCGTCTGCCCTTCGGCGAGAAGCTGGACAGTGACGCCAGGCGTCGTTGCCGGCCAGGCGCGCCATTCGCCGGATCGGATGAGGGCGGGCACGTCCTCCCTCTCCTCGCCGGACAAGCGCGAAACGGTCGTGCCATAGTAATCCGCGATGTCGTGAAGGGTCTTGAAGCTGACACCTTGAGAGGTTCGCTCCAGGGTGGACAGCGTCGAGGACGTCATGCCCATGTCGGCGGCAACCTGTTCCAGCGTCTTGCCGGCGGCATGGCGCAGCGAGCGGAGTCTGCGGCCGATGTCGGAGAATATCGATTGTTCGCCATTCTCCGTGCCGGCAGTACTCCCCTCCTCCGTCTCAAGCGCTTCGCGAATCGCCGCCGGATTGAGGCCGCGCTCGGCCCGAAACCAGGAGATACGCTTCAGCCGCGCCACGTCCTCGGCACTGTATTGACGGTGTCCGGTCTCAGAGCGGGAGGGAACGACAAGCCCCTGGCTTTCCCACAGGCGAAGCGTCGAGGCCGATACGCCGGCAAGACGCGCCGCTTCCGCCACCTTGTAGCGCACAGGGTAGCGCTCCGGTTCGATGCTGCTCATTTGCCAATATCCCTGATCTTTTGTCTTTTGAACCGTTTAGCATGGATGAAGCGACTTAGCGCGCCTTAAACACCGCACGCCGCCCTCGCACGGAGCCCCCAACGCATTCTTGTCACCCTCACAAAATCTCGCTTGAAATCTTGCAGGAAAAATGTAGGAGTTTTCATAAATAACTTGCAGAACTTCTGCAAGATAATTCCAAACGACTTTCTGGGAGCCACTGCCATGACCCTGACCGAGCGGAAGAATGCCGCGATTTCCCGCGGCGTCGGAATGACGACGCAGATCTATGCCGATCGCGCGGAAAATTCCGAGATCTGGGACAAGGAAGGGCATCGTTATATCGATTTTGCCTCCGGCATCGCCGTGGTGAATACCGGCCACCGCCATCCCCGCGTCATTGCCGCCGTCAAGGAGCAGCTCGACCGTTTCACCCATACCTGCCACCAGGTCGTGCCCTATGAGAGCTATGTGCATCTGGCCGAACGGCTGAACGCGATCGTTCCCGGCGACTTCGCCAAGAAGACGATCTTCGTGACGACCGGCGCCGAAGCCGTCGAAAATGCCGTCAAGATCGCGCGGGCCGCCACGGGCCGCTCCGCCATCATCGCCTTCGGCGGCGGCTTCCACGGCCGCACCTTCATGGGCATGGCGCTGACTGGCAAGGTCGCGCCCTACAAGATCGGCTTCGGCCCCATGCCGGGCGATGTCTTCCATGCGCCCTTCCCCGTGCCGCTGCATGGCGTCAGCGTCGAGCAGTCGCTGGCCACGCTGAAGAAACTCTTTGCCGCCGATGTCGATCCGCAGCGCGTCGCTGCCATCATTCTGGAACCCGTGCAGGGCGAAGGCGGCTTCTACCCCGCGCCTGCGGCCTTCATGAAGGCTCTGCGCGAGATCTGCGACCAGCACGGCATTCTCCTGATTGCCGACGAGGTGCAGACCGGCTTTGCGCGCACCGGCAAGATGTTTGCGATGGATCACCATGAGGTGGCGGCCGATCTCGTCACCATGGCGAAGAGCCTTGCCGGCGGCTTCCCGCTCGCCGCCGTCACCGGCCGCGCCGAAATCATGGATGCGCCAGGACCGGGCGGCCTCGGCGGCACCTATGGCGGCAATCCGCTTGGGATCGCCGCTGCCCATGCGGTTCTCGACGTCATCGCCGACGAGGGGCTTTGCGACCGCGCCAACCAACTCGGCGCACGCCTGAAGCAGCGACTGGAATCGCTGCGCGACAAAGTGCCCGAGATCGCCGACATCCGCGGCCCCGGCTTCATGAATGCTGTCGAGTTCAACGATGCCACCACCAAGCTGCCGAGTGCGGATTTTGCCAACAAGGTTCGGCTGACCGCACTCGACAAGGGGCTGATCCTTTTGACCTGCGGCGTCCATGGCAACGTCATCCGCTTCCTGTCGCCTATCACCATTCAGGACGGCGTGTTCAGCGAGGCGCTCGACATTCTCGAGGCGTCGCTGCTGGACGCAAGCGCCTCCCATTGACGCGCGCCATTGACGATTTTCCCATTATCCGCCCGCGCAAGCTGCCGGGCGAAAACCTGCCGGAGTGCATAGCATGTCCTTTACAACAGCCATGACCAAGCATGTTCCCTTCTCCTCGCGTTTCCTGCGCGCCGCCGGCTATATCAACGGCGCCTGGACGGCGGGTGGTGCTACGAAGACGTTTGATGTCATCAACCCCGCCACCGGCGAAGTGCTTGCGTCGCTGCCCGAAATGGGAGTTGCCGAGACGACGGCTGCCATCGACGCAGCCTATGCCGCACAGCCCGCCTGGGCCGCCCGCCCGGCAAAGGAGCGTGCCGCAACCTTACGCAAATGGTTCGATCTCATGGTCGCCAATGCCGATGAGTTGGCGGCGATCCTGACCGCTGAAATGGGCAAGCCGCTGCCGGAAGCAAGAGGCGAGATCCTCTACGCTGCCTCCTATGTCGAATGGTATGCGGAAGAGGCCAAGCGCATCTACGGCGAAACCATCCCCGCACCCTCCAACGACAAGCGCATGGTCGTCATCAAGCAGCCGGTCGGCGTCGTCGGCACGATCACGCCCTGGAACTTCCCCGCCGCGATGATCGCCCGCAAGATCGCACCGGCGCTTGCCGTCGGCTGCACGGTCGTCTCGAAGCCTGCGGAGCAGACGCCGCTGACGGCGATCGCGCTTGCCGTGCTTGCCGAGGAGGCAGGCATTCCAGCCGGCGTGCTCAACGTCATCGTCGGCACGGATGGCCCGGCGATCGGCCGCGAGCTTTGCGGCAATGCGAAGGTGCGCAAGATCAGCTTCACCGGCTCGACCGAAGTCGGCCGCATCCTGATGCGCCAGTGCGCCGACCAGATCAAGAAGGTCAGCCTCGAACTCGGCGGCAACGCGCCCTTCATCGTTTTCGACGACGCCGACCTCGATGCCGCCGTCGAAGGCGCCATGGCTTCGAAATACCGCAATGCCGGCCAGACCTGCGTCTGTGCCAACCGCATCTATGTCCAGTCGAATGTCTATGATGCCTTTGCAGCCAAGCTTGCGGCCAAGGTCTCGGCGCTTTCGGTCGGAGACGGTTTCAAGCCAGGCGTGACTGTCGGCCCGCTGATCGACGAACAGGGCGTTGCCAAGGCCGAGGACCATGTACGGGATGCCGTCGCAAAGGGCGCCAGGGTTGCGCTTGGCGGCCAGCGCATCGAAGGTGCCGGCACCTTCTTCGCGCCGACCATCCTGACCGGCGTCGACCGGAGTATGAAGGTCGCGCGCGAGGAGACCTTCGGCCCGGTGGCGCCGCTCTTCCGCTTCGAAACCGTCGAGGACGTCATTGCCCAGGCGAACGACACGGAATTCGGCCTTGCCGCCTATTTCTTCGCCGGTGACTTGAAGAAAGTCTGGCGGGTGGCGGAAGCACTGGAATATGGCATGGTCGGCATCAATACCGGCATCATGTCGTCGGAGACGGCGCCCTTCGGCGGCATCAAGCAATCCGGCCTCGGCCGCGAGGGCTCGCGCCACGGTGCCGACGACTATCTGGAAATGAAGTATCTCTGCATCGGCAATGTATAGCCGACTATCAGGTTGACGTAATGTGAACGCGGCCCCGCCATAGCCGGGCCGCGCTCAACCGGCCAGTATGAAAGGCGCCGGTATCGAGATTGAGCCTGAGACCATTGACTTCGGCCTGCCGGATCGGCGTGTGACCGTGAACGATCAGCTTCGGCAGCGGCTGTGCGCTGTCATAAAAATGCGAGCGGATGAAGACGAGGTCGTGATCCTGCTGATCCGCAATCGATCGGTCGGGATCGATGCCCGCATGAACGAATAGGGCCTGTGGTGTATCCAGCAGGATTGGCAAGCGGCGCAGGAAATTGATGTGATCGTCCGGAAGCCAGGTTCGCAGGAAGGTATCGAGCTTTTTCTGGCTGGGATATTGCTGACGCAGCGTCTGGATATCCGCGCCATAGGACGCAAGCGTGGCGTCGCCTCCGAGCGTCACCCAGTCATCCAGCGATATGCCGCCATCGAGATAGGCCAGCATCTCCATTTCATGATTCCCCGTCAGGCAGATGCGATCGAAACCGTTCGGTGGCGGCGCCATCAACCGACCGATGACTTGCGCCGAGGCGGGGCCGCGATCGATGTAGTCTCCCAGCATGATGATGAGCTTGCGGCCGGGAAGCCCCGCCGCGTCGGCAACGATCTTGCGTTCCAGCGCGCTTAGGAGATCGTAGCGGCCATGAACATCGCCGATGACATAGGTCGGCATGTCGAGACGTTCGAGGCGCTCCCGGCGCCGACGATGGCCGAAGCCATTGGCCATTTTTTCGCGTATCCTAGATGCCGCCATGAAACTGCCTTTCGAGCGCACACCCCTGAACGCCTTAACCGTGTCTGCAAAAAGGACTCAAAAACGACGATTCTTTGCCAGAGAGGCGGAAATCATCGCCGGTGACGGTTCCGGCAGAGGGTCTAGGCCTGCGGCACCGGCTCGCCTTGCGGCAAAGCGTCCCGAACGGCGCCTTTATGCATGGAGAAAGTTGACAGTGCGTATCCGCAATCATATCGCGCTAGCCAAGCTGGCGCGAGAAACTCCCGCCACCCGGCAATACGCAATATCCCGGCAAAGCGCGATGCCGGGCTGTTTCGGCGTGGCGGCCGCCGGATTGCCGGCCAAACCGACAGCGCCCCAAACTGGAACGTTACATCCATGCTGCCT
Source organism: Rhizobium sp. WW_1 (assembly GCF_003610155.1). NCBI lineage: Bacteria > Pseudomonadati > Pseudomonadota > Alphaproteobacteria > Hyphomicrobiales > Rhizobiaceae > Rhizobium > Rhizobium sp. WW_1. The sequence continues at coordinate 33,426 of NZ_RAIN01000019.1, read as the reverse complement.
GTAAATTTATCGTGAAGTCCTGATGGATACAACGACAGCGCTCCAACTCTGCCGCTTCCTGCATGATTCATCCCTCATGCTTCTATGGGGCGCCTGTGCCTATCTTTCTATGTTCGTGCCAAAGACGCTCGCCGACGCCGTCTGGCGCATGATTGCAAGATCGTTCTTCCTGATTACCGCAATTGCCGTCCTGACGATGCTGGCTGCGCTGCCGGTAACAACCGCAAGTATCGGCAACGGATGGAGCGATGCACTCGATGCCGGGATGGTCCACGACGTGCTTTTCGAGACGACTGTCGGTACCGCCTGGCAGGCACAGGCTCTGGCGGCGCTGGTGATGATCGGCGCCTTGCTGCTGCCGGAGAGCTGGCGGCGCCATGGCCTGGCCCTGGGTGCCGGCCTCGGGCTCGCCTCCCTTTCATTGACCGGACACGCCTCGATGCTGGAAGGCTGGCTCAAGCAGGCCCATCGGGCCAACGATATCCTGCACGTCCTGACCGGCGGCGGCTGGCTGGGGGCGCTGGTGCCGCTGCTTCCGATTCTCAGGCTTCTCGGCCGACCGGAATACAGGGCGGAAGCGCAGATCGCCCTGCGCCGCTTCTCCAATGCCGGACACGTTGCAGTCGCGCTCGTCATTCTCTCCGGCGTCATCAATACGCTGCTGATCCTGAAGCGCCTGCCGACCGACTGGTCTTCGCCCTATCAGATGCTGCTTGCCATCAAGATCGCGCTCGTCGCCATCATGGCCGTGCTGGCCATCGTCAATCGCTATGTCTTCGTTCCCTGGATCGGCCGCAAGCCGGCCCGCGCGCTGCTGGCCCTTCGGCTCGGAAGCATCGCCGAGATCGTCATCGGCATTGTCGTCATCGGGCTCGTCGCCTTCTTCGGGATGATGGAGCCGGTCTGAACAATTTCATGAAAGCGCACGGCGACTTTCCGTCGGGAATTGCGAGGAGATAAAGGGATGGAACGGTTCAGAGATTCCGCGGAAAATTGAACCGCTCTCGCTGTATGCTCCAAGGCATCCTTAGCCGCCGAGCGACTTCACGACCGCGCGAACGGCGGCGGCATCGCCTGTCGCAGGCTTGTATTCCAGGCCGACCCTGCCGCGATAGCCTTGGGCGAAGAGCCAATCGAGCCGTTCCTTCAGATCGACATGGCCAGTGCCGGGATCATTGCGGCCGGGATGATCGGCGACATGGAGATGCACGATCCGGTCGATCCGATCGCCGACCACCGCACGCGTGTCCTCACCCATGACGGCGGAGTGATAGACATCGTAGACGATGCCGATTTCCGGACGGCCGACTTCGTCGACGATATCGAGGCCTTCCACCGTCGAAGACAGATAATAGCCGACATGATCGATCGTCGTGTTCAACGGCTCGAGGCCGAGCCGGACACCGGAACCTGCAAGAATCTCGGCACCCGCGCTGAGAGCAGCGACGATGGCTGACCGCTGCTCGCCACGTGAAAACTCCGGCAGGTCGTCGCCAGCCTGCGCGATCAGGACCGTAGCGCCGAGGCGTTTCGCCACGGCGACGGACTCTCGCAGACCCCGCAGCCATGCCTCCCTGTTTGCCGGATTCGTCAGCGCGATCATCGGTTCCGCGACCATGCCGGAAACCGCAATGCCGGTCTCCGCAACGGCGGCGGCGATCGCATCGAGATCCTTGTCCGTCCAGTGCCAGAACTCGACCGCATCCAGCCCCGCCTCGTGCGCCAGCCGGATACGATCGGCGAAGACGTCGCCGTCGCGCGCAAACAACCATTCGATACAAGCCGAAAACTGCCGCATGAGATTCTCCTCCCTCAACCGGTGAGGAGCAATGCGCGAGATCGCCCGTAACTGCAAGTCTCCCTAGCGATGATATTGCTGGGGCAGGCGCGGCATCGAGGGCTTGATGGCCTCGACGTTCATCGCGGAAAGGACGCGCATGTCGCGACGGAAATCGGAGGGCGTCATGCCGGCGATATGGCGGAAGGATTTGTTGAAGGCGCTGATCGAGCCGAAGCCGCTGTCCATCGCCACCTGCAGCACGTTGGCGCCGTCGCGCATCAGCATCGCCTGGGCGCGCGAAAGGCGCAGCAGGCTCACATATTTCGCCAGCGTCATGCCGGTGGATTTCTTGAAGAGGTTCATCGCGTATTTCGGATGGAGATGTGCCGCCTTGGCGATATCGACCGTATCGATGTCGTGCAGGAAGTTCTCGGCGATGAAATCGCACATGCGCGCCAGGCTGCGCGACGACTGCGGATGCGCCTGGTCGTTGGCCAGGCTCTCCTGCTTTTCCGGCACCATGCGATAGGGCTCGAAGGCGATGCGTTCCAGGCGCAGAAGAAGCTCCGCAACGGCATGTTCCGCCTTGGCGCCGTCGTCGGACATGACGTAACGGTGCCATCGGGCGAAATTCTCGTCGTCTGCGGCATCGGTCGCCGAGCTTATCAGGGTCTGCCCGCGAATGAGGCGGCCTGAGATATCGAGCGGCAGCCGCAGGCGGAAGAAATGCACCAACGGCAGATGCGCGCCCGCATAGATCGCATCCTCCGACAGCTCATCCAACAGATGCGGCTGGCCGCCCCAGAAAAGGCAGATCTCGCCCGCTCTCAAAGTAAGCTCGTGATCGCCTATGCGGTAATGCACGGTGCCGCGGACGATGTAATTGACTTCCACCTGCGCGTGCCAATGCGGCTTCGCCATCGGCAGCGGGTGGTTATGGAACATCTGCAGGACATTCGGGAGCCCTTCGACGCTGCTCGCACCCGGCTGATAAACCGCCCGTTGACCTACCTTACTTTTCGCCAAGTCGATGTTCCTTTTTTAGGAGACAGAAGCGTACCGACAGCTAGTTTAAGCGTGTTCTCTTGAGGACGGCAATTGAAAAGGGAGGATTTTCAATGCGTTTAAAACTTGCTGGAGCGACGGCACTTGCTGTCCTGCTCGCTTCCGGTTCTGCCTTTGCAGAGCAAACCACCATCACAGTCTGGAGCTGGAACATCGCCGCGTCGGCGTTGAAATCCACGCTCGAGGGGTTCAATAAGAAATATCCGGATATCAAGGTCGATGTGCAGGACATCGGCAACCCACAGGTCTTCGACAAGATGCTGGCCGCCTGCGCCGCCGGCGGCGACGGTCTGCCCGACGTCATGTCGATCGAAAACCACAAAGCCTCGATCTTCTGGAACCGCTTTCCGGACTGCCTGACCGATCTGACGAAGCTCGGCTACAAAGACGACCTGAAGAAGCAGTTCCCGGATTTCAAGCGCGCCGAGCTTGAAGTCGGCGATGCCGCCTACGCGATGCCTTGGGATTCCGGCCCGGTCACCATGTTCTACCGTCGCGACATGTATGAAAAGGCAGGCGTCGATCCGGCAACGATCAAGACCTGGGACGATTTCATCGCCGCCGGCAAGAAGATCTCCGCCGCCAATCCCGGCGTGATCATGACACAGGCCGATCTCAACGGCGATACCGAGTGGTTCCGTATGCTCGCCAATGAACAGGGCTGCGGCTATTTCTCGTATGACAGCCAGAGCATCACCGTCAACCAGCCGGCCTGCGTCAAGGCGCTGGACAAGGTGAAGGAGATCAAGGATGCGGGCTTGATGAGCGCGGCGAACTGGAACGAGAAAATCCAGGCAAACACCGCCAGCAAGGTAGCATCGCAGCTCTATGGCGGCTGGTATGAAGGCACCGTCCGCTCCACCTCGCCGGATCTGGCCGGCAAATGGGGCGTCTATCCGATGCCGAGCATGACGGCCGACGGCCCGCATGCAGCCAATCTCGGCGGTTCGTCTCTGGCAATCGCCAACGGCTCCAAGAACAAGGAAGCCGCCTGGAAATTCCTCGAATACACACTTGGCACCAATGAGGGCCAGGTGACGATGCTGAAGTCGTTCGGGCTCGTGCCGTCGCTGCTGACCGCAGTTCAGGATCCCTTCGTCAACCAGCCGCAGCCTTATTGGGGCGGCCAGAAAATCTGGACCGATATCCTCGCCACCCTGCCGAAGATCCGCCCGAACCCCGGCACCCAGTATTTCAGCGATGCCGACGAGATCATCAAGGCGGTGCAGACGAAATACCTCGCCGGCGGCTATCCAAACGGCAAGGCTGCGCTCGACGATGCAGCCCAGCAGATCGCGTCCGCGACGGGTCTGCCGCTTGCGAAATGAGTGATACTGCCGGGCGTGCTTCCCAAGCCGCGCCCGGCATCTCCGCCGCTCTAGAATCAAAGAAGTAGAGCGTGACGTCGTCCGAAAACTGCCTACACTTTTCGGCGTCACGCTCTAGGGCGGCGGGGATGCGACGTCACGCATCATTTCCCTGCGCATAAAGGAGAAGGCTTTCATGCGGTTGCGAAACCGGAGCGCCTATGCGTTCCTTGCACCCTATCTTCTGGTGTTCGCCGCTTTCTGGGTCTGGCCGATCATCGATTCGTTCCTGATTTCGTTCCAGAACACCCGGGTTAATCCGTGGACCTTCAATCTGTCGCTGAATTGGGGGCGCCTGTTCGGCGACCCGGCCTTCTACAACGCGCTTCAAAACACGCTGATCATCCTGATCGTCCAGGTGCCCGTCATGATCACGCTCGCGACGGTCATGGCGGTGCTGCTGAATTCACCGCTGTTGAAGGCCCGCGGCATCTTTCGCTTCGCGTTCTTCGCACCCGTCGTCGTCGGAGAGGTCGCCTATGCCGCCGTCTTCCGCCTGATGTTCAACGTCGATTTCGGCATCATCAACAAGCTGCTCGGCACGATCGGCTTTGCACCAGTGTCGTGGTTTGCAGAATCGCATGCCGCAATGGTGCTCATCATCATCGCCGTTACCTGGCGCTGGGCGGGTTATAACGCCATCATCATCCTGTCCGGGCTGCAATCGATCCCCGAGGATGTCTATGAGGCTGCGACCCTCGACCGCGTCAGCCGCTTCCAGCAGTTCATTCACATTACGTTGCCTCTCCTGAAGCCGATCATTCTGTTCTGTGTGGTCCTTTCCGTCATCGGCACCATGCAGCTCTTCACCGAACCATATCTGATCACCAACAGAGGTGGCCCCGGCGGTGGAACGGAGACGCTCGGCCTGCTGCTCTATCGCCAGGCCTTCCAGTCGACCAACTTCGGCTATGCCTCGGCGATCGCCTACACGATGGCGGCGCTTGCGGTAGCCATTTCTCTTCTCAATCTCTGGGTGGGGCGCGAACCGAAATGAAATCGAAGTCCAAATCCAATCTGATCCGCTCCCTCGCCTTGCACGGCCTGCTGATCCCGCTCGCCATCATCTGGCTGTTTCCGCTCTGGATGATGTTCGTCTTCTCGACCATGCCCGACTACGGCATTTTCAGCCCCGGCATCATCCTGGCGCCGTCGACAGGTTTCATGGACAACGTTCGGAACCTGCAGGCAGACACCAACTTCATCGGCGCCATGACGATCTCCATCGTCGTCGCCGTCGTCTACACCTTCCTTTCGGTCATGCTGACCTCGATGGCCGGATGGGCGCTGGCGCGCTACCGGTTCGCCGGACGATCCGGTGTCATCGGCATCATCCTCGGCACGATCACGCTGCCCTACTCCGTCGTCATTATCCCGCAATTCATCATGGTGGCTCGCGATTTCGGGCTAGCCAACACATGGGTTGCGCTGATCGTACCGCCGCTCTTCAATTCGCTCGGCGTACTTTTCATGCGCCAGGCCTTCTCGATGATGCCGGGCGAGCTCTTTGACGCCGCCCGCGTCGAAGGCGTCAAGGAATGGCAGATCTTCCTGCGCATCGCCCTGCCGCTGGCGCGGCCGACCATGGCGGCGCTCGCCATCATCCTGTTCCTGGCCTCCTGGAACAACTACCTCTGGCCGCTGCTTATCAACTCCCGACCGGGAATGATGACCGCGCCTGTGGCGCTCGGAACGCTGATCGGCCTCACCAGGGTCTCTTGGGGCGGCATCATGGCCGGTGCGGTCATGCTGACGGCACCGATCCTCGTCATCTTCGTTCTGCTGCAGCGCCACTTCATCGCCGGCATCGCCGCCGGCGCAGTCAAATAATTCCGGGGACCATGCATGGCTGAACTGTCTCTTACCAATATCGTCAAGCGCTACGGTGCACTGGAAATCATCCACGGCGCCAATCTCGACGTGAAGGACGGCGAATTCGTCGTCTTCGTCGGCCCCTCGGGATGCGGCAAGTCCACGCTCTTGCGCATGATCGCCGGGCTGGAGGATATTTCCGGCGGTGAACTGAAAATCGGCGGCCGGCTGGTCAACGATATGGAACCGGCCGATCGCGGCATCGCCATGGTCTTCCAGTCCTACGCCCTCTACCCGCACCTGACCGTCGAACAGAACCTCAATTTCGGGCTGCGCATGAACGGCAATCCGAAGGCCGACACCGATCGCCGTGTCAAGCAGGCGGCCGAGATCCTGCAAATCACCGAGCTGATGCAGCGCCGGCCGAAGCAGCTCTCCGGCGGACAGCGCCAGCGTGTCGCTATCGGCCGCGCCATCGTGCGCGAGCCGCAGATCTTCCTGTTCGACGAGCCGCTCTCCAACCTCGACGCTGAGCTGCGCGTGCAGATGCGCGTCGAAATCTCCCGACTTCACAAGAAGCTCGGCACGACGATGATCTATGTCACGCACGACCAGACGGAAGCGATGACGCTGGCCGACAAGATCGTGGTGTTGCGCAGCGGCAATATCGAGCAGGTCGGTGCGCCGCTCGACCTTTATGACGACCCGGCAAACCAGTTCGTAGCCGGATTCGTCGGTTCGCCGAAGATGAATTTCCTGCAGGCCGAGGTTACGGACAACCAGCAAGGCCGCGTCGCCGTCGTGCTGAAGGGCCAGCGCAATGTGCGCCTGACATTGCCCATCACCTCGGCCAAGGTAGAGGTCGGCCAGCCGGTGACAGTCAGCATCCGTCCGGAACATTTCCTCGATGCCGGCCGCGGCGACGTAGATATGACCGTCGACGTCGATGTCGCAGAGCATCTCGGCAATACCAGCTACATCTACGCCAATATCGAAAGCGGCGAGCAGATCGTCATCGAGCGCGAGGAATCCCGCAGCACGGGCAATCGCGACAAGCTCACCGTGGCGCTATCGGCGGCCAAGACATTCCTGTTCGACAGCGCCGGCAACCGATTGCGGTAGGCGCTGCCCTTCATCCCTCCCAAGACAGCATGCAGATTTAGGAAAGGATCGTTCCATGACTACTGAGACACCAATCCGCTGGGGCATCATCGGCCCCGGCCGGATCGCACAGACTTTTGCCGATGGCGTCGCCCATTCGCGCAGCGGCAAGCTGGTGGCGATTGCCAGCCGCAACCCGGACAAGCCGGGTCTCGGCGACCAGTTCCCCGGCGCACGCATCGTCAATGGCTATGAGACCCTGCTCGCCGACAAGGACATCGACGCTGTCTATATCGCCACGCCGCACACCGGCCATGCCGAATGGGCGATCAAGGCCATCCGTGCCGGCAAGCATGTGCTCGTCGAAAAGCCGATCGCGCTTTCCGCCTTCGATGCAGAAGCCATCTATTACGAAGCCAGGAAGGCGGGCGTTTTTGCCGGCGAAGCCTTCATGTATCGCGTCCACCCACAGACGGCGAAGCTGATCGAGCTTATCAAGAGCGGCGTGATCGGCGATCTGCGTATCATCCGCACCTCCTTCGGCTTCAACATGGGCAAGGTCAATCCGGAACACCGGTTGTTTGCCAATGATATGGCCGGCGGCGGCATTCTCGACGTCGGCGGCTATCCGGTTTCGATGGCGCGCCTGATCGCCGGCGCAGTCGATGGCAAGCCGTTCCTCGATCCCGACAAGGTCTCGGGCGTCGGCCATCTCGGCCAGACCGGCGTCGACGAATGGGCTTCCGCCGTCCTGAAGTTCCCGAACAACGTCATCGCCGAAGCGTCCTGCTCGATCATGGCAAATCAGGACAACACGTTGCGCATCATCGGCTCCGAAGGCCGTATCGAAGTGGCCGACTTCTGGTTCGCCTCCGGCCACAAGGGCGGCGTCGGCAAGATCGACGTCATCAAGGGCGGCGAGACCCAGACGATCGAAGTCAAGGAAGACCGCTGGCTCTATTCCTTCGAAGTCGATGCGGCTGGCGATGCCATCCGCGCCGGACAAAAGGAATTCGCCTATCCCGGCATCGGCTGGGCGGATTCGATCGGCAATCTCCGGGTTCTCGACCAGTGGCGCGCCTCGATCGGTCTCGAGTACAGCGTCGAGAAGGCAACAAAGCGGACGAAGAACATTGCTGGTGCTGTTGTCACCAAGGGCAACAGCATTCCGAAGCGCAACATTCCCGGCATCTCCAAGCCCGCATCGCTCGTCACGCTCGGCTTCGAATTCTTCCCGAATTTCGCGGCCGCCTCACTGACGCTCGACGCCTTCTATGAAGCCGGCGGCAATGCCTTCGACACGGCCTATGTCTATGGCGGCGGCAAGACGGAAAGCATTTTTGGCGACTGGCACACCAGCCGCAACGTTCCGCGCGAGGAGATCGTGCTCATCGGCAAGGGCGCCCATTCGCCACTTTGCTACCCCGACATGATCGCCAAGCAACTCGACCAGTCCCTCAACCGCCTGAAGACCGACTATGTCGACATCTATTTCATGCACCGCGACAACACCGACGTTCCGGTCGGCGAGTTCGTCGATGCCATGGATGCCGAGGTGAAGGCCGGCCGCATTCGCGGCATCTTCGGTGGCTCGAACTGGACGCGCGCCCGCTTCGACGAGGCGATCGCCTATGCCGAGAAGAACGGCAAGACGGCACCGGCTGCGCTTTCCAACAACTTCTCTTTGGCGGAAATGCTCGATCCGATCTGGGCCGGCTGCATCGCCGCCTCGGACGACGAATGGAAAGCCTGGCTGAATGCGAAGCAGATCCCGAACTTCGCCTGGTCGAGCCAGGGCCGCGGCTTCTTCACCGACCGCGCCGGCCGCGACAAGCGCGACGACGAGGAATTGGTTCGCGTCTGGTATTCCGACCGCAACTTCGGCCGCCGCGACAGGGCGATCGAGCTGGCGCAGAAGCTCGGTCGCAGCCCGATCCATATCGCGCTCGCCTATGTGGTCGCCCAGCCCTTCCCTGTAATACCGCTGATCGGCCCGCGCACGATCGCCGAGCTGGAAGACAGCCTTTCGGCGCTCGACATCAAGCTGACACCGGAACAGGTGAAGTGGCTCGAAGGCTAAGATAGGCGCCCACCTTGAGAGGTGGCATCGAAACAAGAAGCCCATCCGGTTTCCCGGATGGGCTTTCTCATGCGCGTGAATGAACGCCGAGACGTCAGGCGGCGAAATCGAATGTCTTCGTATCCGCCCCTTCGAGCCGCAGCAGATAGGCCTTGCGCTCGAGGCCGCCGGCAAATCCACGGAGATCGCCGGCCGATCCCACCACGCGGTGGCAGGGGGCAATGATCGAGATCGGGTTGCGGCCATTGGCGGCGCCAACGGCGCGGATCGCCTTGGCCGAGCCGATTTCCGTTGCGATCTGGCGGTAGCTGCGCGTTTCGCCGAAGGGGATGGCAAGCAGAGCCTGCCAGACCTTCTGCTGGAATTCCGTTCCGGCAAAATCGAGCGGCAGATCGAAAGCCTGTCGTTCGCCGGCGAAATATTCGCGGAGCTGCCGCTCGGTTTCCAAAAGCACGGGATGGCTCTCATCTTCCGCCACGATGAGCAAGGGCACGCGGCCCGGCCGATCATTGTCCCAGAGGATCGCGGCAAGCCCATCATCGCTGCCGACGAGCTTCAAGGCGCCAACGGGCGAATTCACGATCCGATAGACATATTGCTTCTGTGCATTTTTCGGAAGTTTGGTCATGCCGATATCCTTTCTTTGGATTGCGCTCATGACATCGGGCGAGATTGCCTCTGATGAAGCGCTGATGTCCGCATTGGACCTCAAATGACGATTCCCAACCACCCGAAAAGAGACGACAGGCGGCGAAATCCCAACATTTCCGGATTCACACGGGCAGCCTCAAGATGACGCAGCCGGCCCGGTCGCGCTTGGGAAATGGGTCGGGATTGTGTAAAAAGCGAAGAGAGGCAAATCATGAGAGCATGCGGAGCCCGATATGTCAGTTCGCCCGCCGCGCAATTTCAATCCATCGCATATGAGCGAGACCGGCCTCGGCATCCTCGAATATGAGGTCATGTCGGAACGGGCCAGCACGCTCGGCCATCACGGCATGAAGGTCGAGGCGGCGCTCGCTGCGTTGCAGGAAGGTGAAACTAAGGGCAAGGAAGGCGTCGAGCACGAGCGGCTGGTCGATATCGCCGCCGAGGCCGTCTGGGGAATGTTCATCCACCGCGAGATCTGCGGCCTGCGCAATGGCCGCGACGTCATCCAGCGCTACGGCATTCCGAACAAGGTGCTTGCGCGGCTCGGCGCCAGCCCGCGGCATCCCTCGATTTAAGATTTCAGGATCGCCTGGAAGCGCGGATCGAAGGCGTGGCCGATCGGCTCTGCCGCCGCGCCCCGCGCCACGGCCCAGGGATCGGTCATGCCGAGCTGCAGGCGGGGCAGCAACCGGTCGGGACGATCGGCATTGGAAGGCAAGAGCGGCTGCATGGCGGCGATCAGCCGCGTCGCCAGCGCAGCCGGCGCACCGCCGCACAGAATCACCGTCTGCGGATCGAAGATGGTTTCGATGAGCTGCACGCTCCAACGCAGGTCGATCGCCGCTCTTTCGATCCAGGCGAGAATATCCGGATCGTCTGCCGCAGCGCGCTTGTCTATCAGCGAATAGAGGTCCGGCGCCATCGGATCGACACCGAGATGATCATAGAGCGAAGCCAGCGACGCACGATGCTCCAGCTGCGTGAGCCGTCCGCCCGCCGTCAGCAGCGCCATACCGATTTCGCCGGCGTTGCCATGAGCGCCGCTATAAAGCTCGCCTCCGAGGATGAGCCCCGCGCCGATACCGTAACCGACATAAAGACAGACTGCATGATCGAGGCCATGGGCGGCGCCGACCATGCGTTCGGCGGTCGCGCAGGCGGCGGCGTCGTTCTGCAGGGTGACATTGAGGCCGGTGCCGGCCGATAGGGTCTCCAGCAGCGGGAAGCGCTGCCAGGGGCCCATCATCCAGGGATTGTCTGTATCATCCTGTTCGATGCCGAAGGGTCCCGGCATCGCTGCGCCGAGACCGACAAGGCGCTTTTCCGCCTGTGCCACGCGCTGTTTCAGTTCGTTGCGTACGTCTTCCACCAATTGCAGGACGACGGGCGTGCCTGTCGTCGGGCCGCCGGCCGGCAGGTTCGCTTCCTTGCGGATCAGCACATTGCCGACGAGATCGACGGCGATAGCGCGGGTGATGTGACGATCGATCTGCAGGCCGATGGCGAAAGCGCCCTCCGGCACGAGGCCATAGGGGGTCGACGGTTGCCCGCGGCCGCGGCGCACCGTTTCCTGGGACGTGACGAGCCCGTCGCTTTCCAGCTCCTCCATGATGTTGGAGACCGTCTGCTTCGTCAGGCGTGTGGCGCGCGCAAGATCGGCGCGGGAGAGCGCGCCGTTCAGCCTGAGGGCATCGATGATCACCCGCCGGTTATGGGCGCTGGTGCCTTCGTGGTTCGTTCCGCTCGTAGCCCTGATCGGGCGATTCTCGTTCATCTGTTTTTGCCTCTTGACACCAATAGAATATTGAAGAACAAATTAGTCAAGACAATTGACTTAAAAGAAACCACAGAGTTTCATCAGGGAACTTGAGCGAGCCCTCGGGCTCCAGAGACGCGCCGATCGATGTTCGGCAGCCGACCCGGCCAATTGCCTGCTCGACAACCGATGGCGACGTCAGCCGCCGTCGGAAAAATCGCGTGACTGTCAAAAACTGGAGGATGGAATGTTGAAATCATTGAACAAGACATTGCTCGGCGCAGCGCTGATCAGCGCGTCCTTCGCCTCGCATGCCTTTGCCGAAACGACGATCAATGCCCTTTTCATGGCGCAGGCCGCCTATAGCGAAGCCGATGTGCGCGCCATGACGGATGCCTTCTCCAAGGCCAATCCGGACATCAAGGTCAATCTCGAATTCGTTCCCTACGAGGGCCTGCACGACAAGACCGTGCTCGCTCAAGGGTCCGGCGGCGGCTACGACGTCGTGCTCTTCGACGTGATCTGGCCCGCCGAATACGCGACCAACAAGGTTCTGGTCGACGTATCCTCGCGCATCTCCGACGACACGAAGAAGAGCGTCCTGCCGGGCGCCTGGACGACGGTCCAGTATGACGGCAAATACTATGGCATGCCCTGGATTCTCGATACCAAGTACCTGTTCTACAACAAGGAAATCCTGGAAAAGGCCGGCATCAAGACGCCGCCGAAGACCTGGGACGAGCTGAACGAACAGGCGAAGATCATCAAGGACAAGGGTCTTCTCGCCACTCCGATCGCCTGGAGCTGGTCGCAGGCCGAAGCCGCGATCTGCGATTACGCCACGCTCGTCAGCGCCTATAAGGGCGACTTCATCAAGGACGGCAAGCCGGACTTCCAGACCGGCGGTGGCCTCGATGCCCTGAAGTACATGGTCACCAGCTACAAGTCCGGCCTCACCAACCCGAACTCCAAGGAATTCCTCGAAGAGGATGTCCGCAAGGTCTTCGAAAACGGTGATGCCGCCTTCGCGCTGAACTGGACCTACATGTACAACATGGCCAACGACCCGAAGGACAGCAAGGTCGCGGGCAAGGTCGGCGTCGTTCCGGCACCGGGCGTTGCCGGCAAGAGCGAGGCTTCGGCCGTCAACGGCTCGATGGGCCTCGGCATCACCTCTGCCAGCAAGCATCAGGACGAAGCCTGGAAATACATCACCTTCATGACCTCGCAGGCGACGCAGAACCAGTATGCCAAGCTCAGCCTGCCGATCTGGGCATCGTCCTATAGCGATCCGGCCGTGACCAAGGGCCAGGAAGAACTGATCGCGGCAGCAAAGGTCGGCCTCGCTGCCATGTATCCGCGTCCGACGACGCCGAAGTATCAGGAACTGTCGACGGCACTTCAGCAAGCGATCCAGGAATCGCTGCTCGGCCAGTCTTCTCCGGAAGACGCGCTGAAGTCTGCTGCCCAGAATAGCGGTCTCTGATAGTCTTACCGGGCGGCGCTAAAGCGCCGCCCGCCTCCTATCCTCCATGAAGAATGAAAGAAGGGGCCCGTCATGTCCGGCACCTCTATGACAACTCGCGCCTGGCTCTTGATGCTGCCGCTGCTTGTGGTGATGATCGCGGTCATCGGCTGGCCTCTCGTCGACACGGTCGGCCTTTCTTTCACCGATGCGAAGCTTGTAGGAACCGGCGGCAATTTCGTCGGCATCGACAACTACGCGAAGATGCTGGCGAACTCCAATTTCCAGCGCACGCTGATCACCACCGCTTGGTTCGCGATCATCTCCGTCGCCGCCGAAATGGTGATCGGCGTGCTGGCCGCGCTGCTGCTGAACCAGGATTTCAAGGGCCGGGGCGTGCTGCGCGCACTGATGATCCTGCCCTGGGCGCTACCAACAGTCGTCAACGCGACGCTGTGGCGCCTGATCTACAATCCCGAATACGGCGCGTTGAACGCGGCCCTTACCCAACTCGGCCTGCTCGATGCCTACCGCTCCTGGCTCGGCGAACCGGGCACGGCGCTGACGGCGCTTATCGTTGCCGACTGCTGGAAGAATTTCCCGCTGGTGGCGCTGATTGCGCTCGCTGCCCTGCAGGCCGTGCCGCGAGACATCACCGCCGCCTCGCTGGTCGATGGCGCCGGACCCTTCAAACGCTTCCGCTTCGTCATCATGCCCTATCTTGTCGGGCCGCTGATGGTGGCGCTGGTGCTGCGCACCATCGAAGCCTTCAAGGTCTTCGATATCATCTGGGTGATGACGCGCGGCGGCCCGGCAAACAGCACGCGCACGCTGTCGATCCTTGTCTATCAGGAGGCCTTCTCCTTCCAACGGGCAGGGTCGGGCGCGTCGCTCGCCCTCATCGTGACACTGCTGGTGACGGTGCTTGCCGCCGCCTATGCCGCCCTTGTCCGCAAAACCGCAGGGAGTGCCACCTGATGGAACGCAAGAGCCCGCTCTTTACCTGCTTCATCTATGTCTGCGCCATCCTGCTCGCCGTCGTCATCCTGGCGCCGATCGCGTGGCTCTTCATCATGAGCATTTCGCCGGCTGCCGATCTCGCCGCCAAGCCGCTGCGCTGGTGGCCGCAGACACCAGATTTCTCGCGCTACAGGGTTCTGCTGTCCACGCTGGAAAACAGCGAGGGCGCCGCCTTCACCTCATCGCTGCGCAACAGCATCGAAGTGGCTGGGATGGCGACCATTGCCGCTATCGCGCTCGCCATTCCCGCCGGCTGGGCCGTATCGCGGACGCCGTCTGTCGGATGGTCGCTCTCCATGGTCATCGCCACCTACATGCTGCCGCCCGTCGCGCTCGCCGTGCCGCTCTATATGGGCCTTGCCTATCTCGGCCTGCTCAACAACGTCTTCGGCCTGGCGCTCGTCTATCTGACAATCCTGGCACCGTTCACGACCTGGCTGATGAAATCCGGCTTCGATTCCATTCCGAAAGAGATCGAGGCCGCGGCGATGATCGACGGCGCCGGGCTGTTCCAGACCTTGAAGATCATTACGCTGCCGCTGGCCATGCCTGTCATGGCGACCTCGGCGCTCTTCGCCTTCCTGCTTGCCTGGGATGAATTCTTCTATGCGCTGCTTTTCACCTCGGACCAGCGCGCCAAGACTCTCACCGTCGCCATCGCGGATCTCGCCGGCGGCCGTGTCTCGGATTACGGACTGATCGCGACTGCCGGCGTGCTGGCCGCCCTGCCCCCGGTGCTGATCGGCCTTGTCATGCAACGCGCCCTGATCTCGGGCCTGACCAATGGCGGCGTCAAGGGATGACCATGACCACAGAGAAAACACGCCCCGAAGGCCTTGCCGCCATCGACCGCGAAATGGCTCGCCAGCATAGCGATGCGCTTGCCTCCTTCGAAGCATCAGCCGATATGGCCACCAAGGCCGCCGCCTCGCTGAAGCGTACCGGCAGGCTGCTGCTGCTCGGCATGGGCGGCTCGCATGCCGTCAACCGCGCCGTCGAGCCTCTCTATCGCGCAGCCGGCATCGATGCGATCGCATTGCCGCTCTCCGAACAGCTCGGCCAGCCGCTGCCGCTGGATGGACGTACGATCTTCATGACCTCGCAATCCGGCGAAAGCGCCGAGGTCGTGCGCTGGTTCAACGAGACGGGCGGCACTGCCGAGACCTTCGGCCTGACGCTGGAGGGCACTTCCTTCCTCGCGAAGACCGCGCCTTCCCTCGTCGGTGCCGGCGGCACCGAACTTGCCTTTGCGGCAACCCGCAGCCTCACCGTCAGCTTTGCGCTGCATCTGGCGATCTTCGCAGCCCTCGGGCAAGATCCGACGCGTGCTCTGGCCGTGCTGCAGGCGCCTGAGGCGCCCGATATCAAGCCGGCGCTCTCGGCTCTCGCCAATGTCGCGACGGTCGTCACTTCGGGCCGCCGCCTGCAGGGTGTCGCCGAGGCGCTCGCGCTCGGTCTCACCGAACTTTCCCGCCGTCCCTGCTTTTCGCTCGAAGGCGGTCAACTGCGCCACGGCCCGATGGAAATGCTCGGGCCCTCGATCGGCGTCGTGCTATTCCGTGGCAACGACGCGACGGCGAGCCTGGTAACGGCCATGGCCGTTTCCGCCGTCGAGACGGGTGCGCCCGTCATCGTCTTCGACGGCTCCGAGCAAGAGCCGGTACCTGGATGCGTCACGCTCCGCTTCAAGCCGGAAACCGGCATTGCCGCCATTTTCCAGATGCTGCCCGTGGCGCAGTTGCTGATGATCGCCTTTGCCGACGAGCGGGTGGAGAATGCGGGCACGCCGGTGCGCACCACCAAGATCACCCGGAGCGAGTGAATGAAGCCGCTTGCAGTCATCGGCAACGTCAATATCGACCTGATCCTCGGGCCGGCAGCACCATGGCCGAAGGCCGGCACTGAGATCATCGTCGATCACGACGAGCTGCGCGTCGGCGGCCAGGCGGGCAATAGCGCGCTCGCCTGGGAAGGCCTCGGCGTCGAGTACGAGATTTCGGCCAATGTCGGCAACGACCAGTTCGGGCGTTGGCTCAGTGAAGCCTTCGGCGCGCGCAGCAGCAAATGGCCCGTACGGCCGGAGGGCACGACGCTCTCGGTCGGCATCACCCATCCCGATGGCGAACGAACCTTCTTCACGACGCGCGGCCACCTGCCGCGTTTCAATCTCGACGACGTGCTTACGGTTCTCGACGGTGACAGGCTTGCCGGTGGCTACACGCTCCTTTGCGGCGCCTTCCTGACCGAAGATCTCGCCCGCGACTACGACGCCCTGTTCGACTGGGCCGAGAAGCACCGGATCACGGTTGCCCTCGACACCGGCTGGCCCCTCGATGGCTGGACGGACGCGAACTGCTACGCTACCCGCGGCTGGCTTTCCCGCTGCGGCGTGGCGCTGATGAACGAGGTCGAAACCACGACGCTTGCCGGCATGGATGATCCGGCCGAGGCTGCACGCGCGCTCCATGCGCTGATGCCAAAGGGTGCCATCTTCGTCGTCAAACGCGGCCCGGACGGCGCGATTGCCATCGATGCCGACGGCAATCTCGTTTCGGCCGCGGCGCCGCGTGTCACGGTCGTCGATACGATCGGCGCTGGCGATGTCTTCAATGCCGGCTTCCTGGCCGCCCTTGCCCGCGGCGAGCCGCCTGTGGCCTGCCTTTCGGCGGGGACCGCGGTCGCCTCCCGCGCCATTTCCACTCTGCCGCGCAGCTACGGCCCGGCCCAAGCATCCGAGGAGGCCGTTCAATGAGCGCGCTCGAAATCCAGAACATCCGCAAGAGCTACGGCGAAGTAGAGACGCTGAAAGGCATCGATATTTCCCTTGAAAGCGGCGAATTCCTGGTGCTGCTCGGCTCCTCGGGCTGCGGCAAGTCCACGCTTCTGAACATCATCGCCGGGCTTGCCGAGGCGACGAGCGGGGATATCCGTATTGGCGATCGCTCCGTGCTTGGCGTGCATCCGAAGGACCGGGACATCGCCATGGTGTTCCAGTCCTATGCGCTCTATCCAAATCTGTCGGTCCACCGCAACATCGGCTTCGGCCTGGAAATGCGCAAGGTGCCCGCCGCCGAGCGCGACAAGGCGGTACGCGAGGCGGCAAAGCTTTTGCAGATCGAGCCGCTGCTGGAACGCAAGCCGAGCCAGCTCTCCGGCGGCCAGCGTCAGCGCGTGGCGATCGGCCGTGCCCTGGTGCGCAAGCCGGAAGTCTTCCTGTTCGACGAGCCGCTCTCCAACCTCGACGCCAAGCTGCGCATGGAGATGCGCACCGAGCTGAAGCGCCTGCACCAGATGCTTAAGACCACGGTCGTCTATGTGACGCATGACCAGATCGAAGCGATGACACTCGCAACCCGCATCGCCGTGATGCGGGACGGCCGTATCGAGCAGCTCGGCACGCCGGACGAAATCTACAATCATCCGGCAACGCTCTATGTCGCGACCTTCGTCGGCGCGCCGCCGATGAACCTGCTGAACGCAACCGCCGATCAGGGTTCGCTGCGCATCGATGGAACATCGATCACGCTGCCGATGCCGGCGACGAAAACCGAGATCAAACAGGGACAGGAGCTGGTTGTCGGCATCCGGCCTGAAACGCTGCGTCTCGATGAAGACGGCAAGCTCGAGGCCGTCTGCGAAGTCGCGGAACTGACCGGTCCCGAACTGATCGTGACGGCACAGGCTGGCTCGCAGCGGCTGATGGCCTGCCTGCCGCCGCGCACCGTGATCGCCGAGGGGCAGACCTTGAAGCTCGGTTTCGACGCCAGTGCGCTGCACCTCTTCGATCGTACTAGCGGCAAGCGCTGCGAATAGGCTTCAGCACGGCCGGAGCACCGGATCAATCGTTGACAACACCGGACACGCGGCGCGCGGCGCCGCCAGTCATCCTTCGCTCCAGTATATCGTTCGGCCAGACGGGTGCGCGGGTGATCCGGTAGACGGAGGCCGGCGGCAGGTTGAAAACGGTCCCGCCTATTCTCTCCGCCTGCAGGCCGAGAAAATTCAGGACATCATCCGGCACGGGGCAGCGCGGCCCGTAGGTGAACTGGTAGAAACCGCCTTCCGGTACCAGACAGCGAAACGCGCCTTGCATGATCTTCACCACACGCCGCGTCGGCATCGACGGAAGGCCAAGTCCGCTCAGCACCGCGCCGACGCTCCCTTCGCGCAGCATCGGCACCTCCGGAATATCGGCCGCGCTCATCTGCAACACGCGCGCCTGCGGAAATCGCCGCTTGAGCAGGGCCGCAAAATCCGGATTGAGCTCGACCAGCGTGATATCGGGCTCCGCGACACCACGGTTGCGCAGGGCGTGGGTGAAGACTCCCGTGCCGGGGCCAAGCTCGATGACCGCGCCGGTCGCCGGCGTAATATCTTGCGTCATGATCCTCGCCAGCGCCGCGCCAGAAGGCGTAAGGGCTGCGGTGCGAAGCGGTGCGGTTGCCCAATGGCGCAGAAAAAGCAGGCTGTCTCTCATCGTATCGATCTACCCTTTTTGGTTGTTTGTTTCCCGCAAGGGTTTGATCGGATGGCTTGACGTCAGCATTGCCAGGAAACGTCATGTTGCCGCAATGTGGCGCGCGCACGAGACAGTCGGCAACGGATGACGGGGAACGAGCGATGCGGCTCCTGGTAATAGAGGACGAGCCGGAGATGGCGCTGGCCTTGCAGTCGGCTCTGCGACGGCACGACATGATCGCCGATCATGCCGATGGCATGGCGGCGGCCATGGAGATGATCGTGGCGGGCACCTACGATGCGATCATCCTCGATCGCGGGCTTCCGGAGGGCGACGGGCTCACGCTCATTCCGCAGATACGCCGGCACAAATCGAGCATACCGGTGATCGTGCTGACGGCGCGCGGACGGCTTGCCGAGCGTGTCGCCGGCCTGGATGGCGGCGCCGATGATTACCTGGCGAAGCCCTTCGCCTTCGAGGAACTTCTGGCGCGTCTGCGCGCCGTCATGCGGCGACCCGATCACTTGAGCCCGTTGACCGTACGGCTCGGCCGCATGACGCTCGATCTCGATCACCGCGAAGCGAGGGTGGAGGGCATGCGTTTCGATCTGCCGCGGCGCGAGCTGTTGGTACTGGAGGCGCTGATGCGCCGCGCCGGCCGGATGGTGCCGCGCGAAATCCTCATGGAAGCGGTCTTCGCAATGAGCGACGAGGTTCAGTCCAACACACTCGACAGCCATATCTCGAGACTGCGCCGCAAGCTCGCCGAAGCGGATGCCGGCGTCACCATCAATGGCGTGCGCGGGGTCGGCTACATGCTGATGGAGCGGGTATGAAGGAGCCGGCCGGCCGTTCACTCAAATGGCAGTTGATTCGTCGGCTGCTCGTCCTTCAGAGCCTGATACTCCTCCTCGTTCTCGGCATCTTGTTTATCAAGGGCGACCTCTTCGCCTTCCGCTCGACGGATCGGACCATCGAAGCGCTGCAGCATGCCATCCAGCGCGACGCGACCGGCCAATTGCAGCTGCGCGATACGCCGGAGCTGACATCGCTGCGAGCGGCCGAACCAGGCCTCTGGTTCATCATTCGCGATATCAAGGGATTGCAGATTTCGGAAGGTCCGGTGCCGGCGATCTTCACCCGTATCAGCGAGACGCTTTTCGGCATCGGGCAGGCCCGCTTCGGCTCGACGGTCGACGGCCTGGCGATGGATCGGCCGGAAGCGCGCATGCGCACGGTCTATACACCAGCGGGCGAAATGCAGGTCATGACAGGCACCGAAAGCAGGGCGCCGCCGGCAATCGTCGCGCTGGGATTGCTGCTGGTCTTCCTCAAGGTCGGGCTGCCGATCATGATCGTCATCGCTCTGGGCATTCTGCTCGCAACGCCGCTGGTGGTGCGCGGCGCGGTCGCCGGCATTGCCAAGGCGGAAAAACAGGCGGCCCTGATCGATATCGGCCAGCGGGGCGTGCGACTGGAAACCGCGGGCACGCCACCCGAGATCGCCTCGCTCATTCGCGCCGTCAACGAAGCCCTTCGCCGGCTTGACGACGGCTACGAGCGGCATCAGCGTTTCCTGGCGGATGCCGCCCATGAACTCAGGACGCCCATCGCCATTCTCGGCACCCGCGTCGCCGCCCTGCCGCATACGCCGGAACGCGTGCAGCTGGTGGCCGACGTCGCGCGGTTGACGACGCTGACCGAACAGTTGCTGGATATAGAGCGGCTTCAACGAGACAAGGTCGAGTTCCGCCCGGTCTCGCTGCTGACGCTTGCCCGGCGCGTTGTCAGCGATATGGCGCCGCTTGCCTTTCCGGCCGGCTACGAGCTCGATCTGACCCATTCCGGTCCCGACATTCCCGTTCAGGGCGATGAAGCGGCGCTGGAGCGCGCCGTGACGAGCCTCATCCAGAACGCCATCGATCACGGCGGCGGGCGGGGAACGATCGGTGTCCGCATATCACCGGGGCTGGTGGAGATAAGCGACGAGGGGCCGGGGATACCACCCGAAGAGCGCGAGCGGATCTTCGAGCCATTCTACCGGCTGCGGCCGCGTTCGCGCGGGACAGGCCTCGGCCTGCACCTCGTCCGGCAGATCGTGGAACTGCATGGCGGTCGCATAACTGCCGATGCCGGCAGCACGGGAGGCGCGCGCCTGACCATAGATCTTCGTACGGATACTTCACTGGCTGCGGTCGCCAAAGCAGTTTGACCACGCTGGTCCCCAGCCTTGATGAAGCTCCCGCCTCTGGCGCCTGCAGAAATTTTCGATCCCGTAATGTTACCGCAAGGCAGAGCGCTGAACCTGACGACACAAACGATCGTCGGGAAAGAACCGTGTTTCAACATCTTCAACGCAGCACGCGCTGGCCTTTCGTCGGCCTTCAACTGAGCAATTTCGCCCTGAACTGCAGCCATGCCTTCGCGACTGTGCTTTATCCCTGGATCATGTACGATCTCACCGGCAGCGTCATTTGCATGGCACTGATGGCCTTCGTCAACGGTAT
The DNA here is from genome assembly GCF_003610155.1 of Rhizobium sp. WW_1. Lineage (NCBI taxonomy): Bacteria > Pseudomonadati > Pseudomonadota > Alphaproteobacteria > Hyphomicrobiales > Rhizobiaceae > Rhizobium > Rhizobium sp. WW_1. The sequence continues at coordinate 12,363 of NZ_RAIN01000019.1, read as the reverse complement.
CGTGATTTTGATCGGCATGATCTTCGGCGGCTACGTGGCCGAGATGCTCGGCACACGCTACACCGCGCTCATCTCCGCGAAGATCGGGATGCTGACGTCGTTGCTGATTGCGGTGCTTTACATGGCGGATTTCCTGCGCCCGGGCACCTTTCTCCTTCTCGGCTTCATCGGCTCCATCCTCGATGGGCCGGCGACCGTTGCCACTGAAGCGAAGACCCCGGAAATCGCCCGCCTTTCAAGACTGTCCTCGACCGCGGCCAATTCCATCGATGACGCAATCGACGGGATTGTGCTGCTGACGGCATCGGCGGCCAGCGCCTTCATCATCGCCGTCATAGGCCCGAAGGACGCGGCCTGGTGGATCGTCGTCGGCAACTTCGCCGCAATGATACTCCTGTCTTTCAGCCTGCCGCGGTTTCGTCTGGGTCCGGCGCCGAGACTTGGCGATATCGTCGACGCCGGCGCGCGGCTCCGCGCTGCCGCCGTGTCGCTGTCATTCACGCTTTGGGCAAGCGCAGCACTCGGTTTCTTCATCGTGCTGCAGGTCTTCCTCGTGCCGGTCGCCTTGCGGCTCGAGGGTGCTTCGGTGGCGTGGCTCGGGCTCTTCATTGCGGCGTCCGCGACAGGTACCGTCATGATGAACCTGCACCTGGCGTCCCGCCACGCCATGCCAGCGCCGGCGATCATCGTTTCCAGAGCCCTTCTTGGCCTGGCGCTCTCGATGTGCATCTTGTGGATGCAGATTTCGCCGCTGACGATGATGATTGCCGGCCTCGTCGCCGGATTGGCGAATGGCTGGCTCTCGCCCGCCTTTGTCGCGATCCTGCAGATGAAGGCTCCGCGCGACAGCCGGCCCTTTGTGATGGGTCTTTCCTATTCGGTCGTACTGCTGTTTCTGCCGATCGAATATATACTGACGGGCGCCGCGATCGGTCTGACCTCGTTCCGGACGACTTGCATCCTGCTGATCTTCCTGTTGTCGCTGGCGGCAGCCGTCAGTGCGGCCTGGCTCGAATGCATCCGGACCGACTGACCGAAAACGCACGAGAGGCCGATGATGCGGCATGCGCCTGATTACGCGCAATGATGCCGTAATGTTCATCGCTATGTCTGGACAACACTATTTCGCTTCATGGAGGGTGAAAATGCGCCTCTTGCTTGTAGAGGACGAGCCGCAGATGGCCGATGTGCTTGCGACCGCCCTGCATCAATACGACATCATCGTCGATCACGCCCGGAACCTCGACTTTGCGAGAGGCGCGATCGCCGACCAAGTGCATGACATGATCGTGCTCGACCGACAGCTGCCAGATGGCGACGGGCTGGAGCTTATCCGCGATTTGCGCGCGATCGGCGCGACGACGCCCGTCATCGTGCTCACCGCCCGCGGCTCCGTTGCCGATCGCGTCAAGGGGCTGGATTTCGGCGCCGACGACTATCTCGCCAAGCCATTCGCGCTGGAAGAGCTTCTGGCGCGCATCCGCGCGCTGATGCGCCGGCCGGCAACCGTTGCCTCGATGATTGCGAAGCTCGGCAGGCTGGAATTCAACCTCGACGACAGGGAAGCGCGGGTCGATGGCAAGGTGCTCGATCTGCCGCGACGCGAACTCCTGGTGCTGGAAACGCTGATCCGCCGCCAGGGCAGAACCGTTCTGCGGGCGGCGCTGGAAGAAGCGGTCTACGCCTTCGACGACGAGATCCAGTCCAATGCGCTCGATTCGCACGTATCGCGGCTTCGCAAGAAATTGGCCGACGCTCGGGCCGGTATCGAAATCCATGGCATTCGCGGCGTTGGCTATCTCCTGAGGCCGATCGCATGAAAAGTCTCAAATCCCGTTCGCTGAAGCGCCGGCTGATTGCCCAGCTTCTACTCTTCCAGGTTGGCATTCTCTTCCTGTTCAGCGTCGCCTTCGTTGCCTATCTGATACAGGCGGGGGACGGCATCGTTCTTTCCGATCCAGAATTCGCGGATGTCGCGGCGCGTGCGATCGAGCGCAAGGCGGATGGCCACCTCGTTCTCGACGAGACGGATGAACTCGCCAAACTCAGGCAACGTTCCGCCGACTTCTGGTTCATCGCCCGTAGCGACAAGGGCGAGATCGTTCAGACCGGCAATGTTCCTCCAGTCTATGCGGATATGGGGCAGTACCTTGATCGGCTGACCTATGCCGATATCCGGGATACGCAGGCACCCTTCACCTATCTTGCCGTCATTCGTCGTGCGTCCGGTCCCGCCGGCGATTTCGTCGTGCTTGGCAAGGGCGACGTATTCAGCATGACATATGCCATCCTGCTTCTCTCGAACCTGTTGATGGTGCCGATCCTTGTCCTCTTGGTCATCGTCACGATCATCGTCATTCCATGGATCGTCAGCAGAGCATTTTCCCGCCTCTCCACGATCGCGAAGGAAGCGGAAGCCATCGATATCGATCGGCGCGGCTACAGGTTGCCGGAGGTCGGCATTCCCCGAGAAGTCATGCCACTCGTCAACGCGATCAACGGTGCCCTGCAGCGCCTCGATGAAGGGCATGAACGCCATCAGCGATTCATCCTCGACGCGGCGCACGAGCTGCGCACCCCCGTCGCCATCCTGCAGACGCGCGTCGAAACGATTGTGGATGGGCCGATCCGCAACCGTCTTCTCTCCGATGCGGGCCGCATCGCGGCGCTTGCCGAACAACTACTCGACCTGCAGCGCCTTGATGTCGGCAATACGCACTTTGCATCCATCGATCTCGTCGAAATCTGCCGCAACGTCGCCGCGGACATGGCGCCACTGGCGATCGCGCAGGGTTATGAACTCTCTTTGGAGACAGGGCTCGATCACCTGGTCATACAGGGAGACGCTGGCGCACTGCAGCGCGTCGTCTTCAACATCGTGCAGAACGCGATCGAGCATGCGGGCGGCAAGGGAAACATCACGATCAGGATCGATCGAAGCGCCGTTATCGAGGTGACGGACGAAGGGCCGGGCATACCGGCTGCCGAACGCGACCGGATCTTCGAACCCTTCCATCGCCTTCATCCGCACGAGCATGGAGCCGGCCTCGGGCTCAATCTCGTGAAGGAGATCATGCAGAGGCACGGCGGCCACGTCGTCGTCTCCGACAACCCGCAGGGCGGCGCGTGTTTCCGCTTGTGCTTTCCGGGCTGACTGCCAACCCAAAGACTGGCAGCCGCTCCATCCTTAAAAAATAGTTAAAAAATTCCGCTCAACTGTATAAAAATACTTGATAATTTTTCAATATTTTCAAATCCTGCAATGTACCCGCAATTCTCACCGGCAAAATAACCTCATCTCCTGAAGACGATCCGTTCCCCAAGACGGACGGCATCGGAGAGCAGCAGGAACCGATGTCCGGTTCTCCAACGCAAACAGAGACCTTGCGAGCGCCGAGGGATGGCGCATGGGTTTCGTATGGAGTTAGCAATGTCGCTCAGCGCAAAATCTTTCCTGTTCGCGGCTCTGGCCATGACGGCCGCGACCAATGCCTCTGCCGCCGACCTCACGACCTATCAGGCCCCGGATGCCGCTTATGACAGCCCGCGGGCCTTTCAGTGGAGCGGCGCCTATTTCGGTGCCCATGGCGGTATCGCCTCGCCGAAGTTCAACCCCTTCGCCAGCGGCAAGGGTCTGACCGGCGGTGTGCAAGCCGGCTACAATTTCCAGGTGGGGCCTGGCATCGTCGGTGCCGAACTGGAAGGTTCCTATCTCGGCAACAACGAGATCAGCGTGCCGAACGGCAAGGTGGAAGAACGCTTCCGCGGCGCCGCCAAGGCGAAGGCCGGCCTGACCTTCGACCGTACGCTCGTCTACGGCACGGCGGGTCTGACGATGACGAAGTTCGAAGGCGGCAAGGGGGTTTCCACTTCGGGCGGCTGGAAGCAGGGCTATCTCGTCGGCGGCGGTGTCGAACAGGGCTTCGGCGGCGGGCTGTCGGCCAAGATCGAATACAACTACGTCATGACCAACGACGTATCGACGACATCGTCGAGCGGCAAGTCAAAGACCGATCTGCGTGACCACGTCATCAAGGCCGGCCTGAACTACCGCTTCTGATTGCCGATTTGCACAGATCGGGCACGCCGTTCAAGCCAAGGCGTGCCTGAAGGAGAGCGGCGGAGGATGGCTGATCCAACCCCGAACCAGTCCTTTCGTCGCTCTCTATCATGAAATGAACGCTGATATCCGGTGCCATGATGAGCTTTGTCACGAAAATAACCATTGCCCTGGCGCTCGCCGCGCTGGGAGTTGCAGGCGTCGTGATCGCTCCGGCCAGAAACGATGCACGCAACGACGCGCGCGATGCGCCGGTCGCCCTTGGGCAGACCGCCAGCATCAAGACGGTCGAAGTCGCCCCTCTGGAGGTGATGACGGTCCGCCGCCGCAGCTACAGCCGGGAGATTCGCATCAACGGTTTCATCCAGCCGGCTCGACGCGTGACCCTCACCGCGAGACTGTCCGGGACGGTTGCCTCCGTCGAGACCGATGTCGGGATCGCCGTGCGCGCGGGCGACGTCATCGCGCGCTTCGATACGGAAACGCTGACGCTGACCCTCAACAGGCTGGTGGCAACCACCGAAGCCAAGGCCGCAACGCTTCTGCGGGCGCAAAAGGATCTGGAGCGCACGCGCAGCCTTGCGGCGAGCGGAGGGGTCGCGCAGGCAAAGCTGACCGAAGTCGAGACCGACGTTGCGGTGCAGAAGGCGGAGTTGCGTGCGCTGCAGGCGCAGGAAGCCGAAGCACAGCGCGCGCTCGACGACGCGGTCGTCACTGCGCCGTTCGACGGCATCGTCAACAGCCGCAAGATCAATCCCGGCCAAGCCGTCTCGATCAACACGGAACTGTTCGAGATCGTCGATATATCCAGGCTGGATCTTGTCACCCTTCTGCCCCCGCAGGAGAGCGCCGGGCTCTCGATCGGACAGGTGGCCAATATCGAGATCGAGGGCCTGCCGGCAAAGTCCTTCACCGCCCGGCTCGACCGGATCAGCCCCGCGACCATAGACGGCTCGCGCTCGCTGCAGGTCTATCTGCGGCTCGAGCAGACCGCAGCAGGCCTTCGCGGCGGTATGTTCGGCCACGGCACGCTCCAGATCGAAAACCACGAAAACATCCTTGCCGTTCCTACGGCCGCCATCAGCAAGGAGGGCGAGGACAGCTTCATCCGCACCATCACGGATGGCGCGGTGCGCCGGCAGCCCATCGTGCTCGGCAATGCCAGGATCGGAGAGGATCTCGTCGAGGTGCGCAGCGGCTTGAACGACGGCGACCTCATCATCACCGTCCCCCTCAAGGAGGTTGCAACCGGCACTCCGGTCAAGATAGCCGGGCGCTGAGGGTTCCACATGTTTCTTGCCCGCATTTCCATTCAGCAACCAGTTTTCGCCACCATGATGATGGTGGCAATCGTCGTGCTTGGAATCGTTTCCTGGTCGCGGCTGCCCGTCGACCTTCTGCCCTCGGTGGATCTGCCGACCGTCGTCGTCTCGACCAATTACGACGGCGCCTCGGCGCTCGCCGTCGAGCAGCAGGTCAGCCGCCCGATCGAGGAAAGCATCGGCGCGATCTCCGGCATCAAGAAGATCTCCTCGCAATCCTCGACGGGAAATTCACTCGTCATAGCCGAGTTTACCCTCGAAACTCCATCGAGAGCGGCAGCAGACGAGGTGCGCGACCGTATCTCGCGGTTGCAGGACGCGCTTCCCGATGGCGCGGACCGGCCGCTGGTGACGCGCTTCAATCCGCAGGACGCGCCGATCATGTCACTGGCCGCCTTCTCCGCCGACATCTCCATCAGCCGGATGACGCAGATTGCAGATACGACGATCGTGCCGCGGCTGCGGCGTGTACCCGGCGTCGGGCAGGTGACGCTGGTCGGCGACAGCGAAGAACAGGTGCGCATCCAGCCCGACCCGGTGAAGCTGCAATCCTTCGGCATCCCGATACCGACCCTGATCGAGGCCATCCAACGGGCAACGCGTGACAGCGCCATCGGCTCCGTCGTCTCCCCGACACGTGAGCGCAGCATCACCGTCAGCGTTCAGCCGGGCAGCGTCAGGGAATTCGCCGACATCGTCATCGCCCAGGATAGCGCCGGACGCGCCATCCGCCTCTCGGAAGTCGCCGATGTGACGCAAGCGGGCGCCGATCCGAAAAGCCGGGCATGGTTCAACGGCAAGCCTGCGCTCGGCCTCGACATCAACAAGCTGGAAGGCGCCAATACGGTCGAGGTCGCCAAAGGCGTCGAACGAGAGCTGGCTAAGCTCCGGCAGGATGATGCGCTGCGGGATATCGGCATCGTCGTTTCACAGGACAGTTCCCGCACGATCGTCGGCCAGATCGGCGATGTGCAACGCACCATTGTCGAAGGCGGCGCGCTGACGATCGTCATTGTCCTGCTGTTTCTCAATTCCTGGCGCTCGACCATCATCACGGCGCTGACCCTGCCCGTGGCAGTGATCGGCACTTTCGCCGCAATCGCCGTCCTCGGCTTCAGCCTCAATCTGATGACCATGCTGGCGCTGTCGATCTGCATCGGTATCCTGATCGACGACGCCATTGTCGTGCGCGAAAACATCAGCCGTCACGCGGCCATGGGGAAGGATCGCCGGCAGGCCGCACTTGATGGCACCACGGAAATCGGGCTTGCGGTGCTGGCAACTACCTTTTCCATCGTCGCGGTCTTCCTTCCCGTCGCCTTCATGGGTGGTGTGATCGGCCGGTTCTTCCTGCAGTTCGGCGTGACCGTCTCCGTTGCCGTCCTGATTTCGCTCTTCGTATCCTTCACGCTCGATCCGATGCTTTCGAGCGTCTGGGCGGATCGGCCGACCCAGCGACGCAAGGGGCGGCTGCAAGTCCTGCTCGACCGGTTCGACAGGGCTTTCGAGCGGGTCGCGCATCGCTATGGCAGCCTAGTCGGCTGGTGCCTTGGTCATCGCGCCATAACATCCTTCTGCGTCGTCGCCCTGTTTATCGGGAGCCTCTGCCTCATTCCGCGGATCGGCATGGAATTCGTGCCGAAGTCCGATCAGGGCATGATTGCGGTCGGTCTCACCCTGCCGGAAGGATCGTCAGTCGACTACACCGCCGCCAAGATCCGGCAGGCCGAGACAATCCTGCGGCAATATCCCGATATCGAGGATCTCTATTCCACGGTAAACAGCGGCGACAGCGCCAACACCAACGAGGCGAGAATTGCCGCTTCGATGGTGCCGGCAGACCGGAGAACGATGAGCTCGGTGACGATCGCGCCGAAGCTGCGGGAGGCGCTGAGCCCCGTCGCCGGCACAAGGATCGAGGTCGGCCAGCCCGGCGAAGGTTCCGGGGCTCAGGCCAAGACAATCCAGATATCGATCCTCGGCGGGGATCTGAACGTGCTGGAGGAAATATCGCGCGACATGATGGCCAAGCTCGGCAAGGTCGCGGGGATCATCGACCTCGAATCCTCCGCCGACAAGAAGAGGCCGATGCTGATGGTGCGATTGCGTGCGGACGAGGCGGCCGACCTTGGCATCTCGACGGCGACCATCGAGCGCAACCTCAGGCCGCTTGTCGCCGGCGAGAAGCTGACCAGCTGGGCCCATGGCGGCGACGAATCGCGCTACGTCGCCATCCGGCTGCCGGAAACCGGACGCCGGACGATCGAAGACCTCGCGCAAATTCCGATCCCCGTCGATCGCAAGGGCGCAACCGGCCCCGCGGCCACCGTGCCGCTGTCCCAGGTGGCCGATATCACGGAGACCCTGGCGCCTAAGACGATTACCCGGCGTGACGGAGACCGCGAGGTTCGTCTCTCCGCAAACCTGAGCGGCCGTCCTCTCGGCCAGGTCGTAAGCGATATCCGGACCTTGATTGCCGCAGAGGCCGTGCCGCCGGGCTATCGCATGACAATCGGCGGCGAGGCCGACGACATGGCCGAAAGCTTCGGCTATGCGCTGCAGGCGCTGATACTGGCGATCGTGTTCATCTACCTCATCCTCGCCTCGCAATTCGGCTCCTTCGTGCAGCCTGTCGCGATCATGACCAGCCTGCCGCTTTCCATCAGCGGCGTGCTTGTCGGTCTTCTCGTGACGGGATCGACGATCAACATCTTCTCGGTCATCGGCTTCATCATGCTGATGGGCCTCGTCACCAAAAATGCCATCCTGCTTGTGGATCATGCCAACAAGCGGCGGCGAGACGGCGCGAGCATGCGGCAAAGCCTGATCGATGCCGGCATTGTCCGCTTCCGGCCGATCATCATGACCACGTCGGCGATGATCATCGGCATGATGCCGCTCGCGCTCGGCTTCGGCGAGGGTGGCCAGGAGCGCGCGTCGATGGCTCATGCCGTGATCGGCGGCCTCGTCTCATCGACGGCGCTGACGCTCATCTTCGTGCCCGTGGCCTTGTCGCTGATCGAGAATTGCCGGACAATGTTGAACAGGAAAGCGGGTCGATCGGAAGCCGAGCGGATGAAGGATGCGGCCGAATGAGAACGAAAATACCCTGGTTCCGCGTGAAGGCCTATGGCTATGGCGCAGGCCTGCCATGTCGCTGGCAGGGATGGGTGGCGATCGCGATCTATGCGCTCGTGCTGGCTGCCGCCATTTCCGTTGCCACGCCCTATGCAAGGAGCTATCCGGCTGCCTATGTGGCGGCGATCGCCGTCCCGACCGCAGTGCTGATTTTCGTCGCCCGGTGGAAAAGCAACGCCCCATGGCGGTGGCGATGGGGCGAGTTCAAGGACGGGGATGAGGATTGATCTTCGGGCTTCTGCCCAGGTATCCCTACCGATCAGAGACTGCCCGGTCTGGAAAACAGATGCGTGAAAACGGTGTCGCGCGTCCTTCCGCCGGCTGAGCCCGGTATCCTCCGCTCTTCACCGGTGAGACGCGCAAAAACGACCCTGCGATCTCCCTTGACGGCCCAGCCGACGAACCAGCCATACATTCGGTTGCGGTCTGGTCGCGCTCCGGCTTTGGACGCCGGCATGGCGCCGGTCTTGCCGAAGACATGCCAGCCCGAGGGCTGCGCTCCATAGTCGGCTATCTTTGCCGTCATCTCATAGGCCTGCGCGCTGACGCCAAGCTCGTGGCGGACCAGCTTGCGGAGAAATACGAGCTGTTCGACCGGCGAAATCTTTAACGACGAACCGAGCCAGGCATGCGTCAGGCCATCATGCTTGCCGGGATTGCCCGACACATCGCGATTGCCATAGTCGAATTTCCGGACATAGGCCTGAAATTTCTGGGCTCCGAGCGCTTCCGTCAGACGCTGGGAATACCAGACGATGGATTTCTCCATCCAGAGGCGTGGCGTCGCCTCATGTTCCCATGTCGTCGACCAATCCGAATAGCCTTTGACATAGGGCCAGACAGGTTTGGCCTCATCGGTCAGTATGTGCGCGTCATAGCCCATGAGGCTGAGAGCGAGCTTGAACGTCGAGGCGGGAGAAAGCGTGCGGTCGCAATCGCCCTCCCTCACGAGCGCCTTGCCGCTTTCTACATCTTCCACGATCGTGCAGATCGTCTCCGCATTCGCAGCAGCCGGAGCAGCAACGAAGACCGCAACAGCAAGCAAGCTCGCCTTTCTCATGATTCCCCCTCATCTTACGGTCAGATAGGACACTGCAACGCGTGCCGTGATGACATTCTTGCCTGACACGATCGGCACGCCGCCGTCCGAACTTGCAGCGCGCAATCTCGCCTCGGTCGATGCATAGGGAAAGACGGTCGCCGCCGGCTGATCTTCGACCGCGACGATCGATCCAAGCTTCAGGCCGGAGGCTTCGGCAACCGCGCTTGCGCTTTTCATCGCCGCCGCAATGGCATTCCTGCGCGCCTCATCGACCGCACCTGCAACATCTTCCACCAGGAAATCGACGGAGCCGCCCTCGTTGACGCCATTCTTCAAGGCGACGTCGAGGACCTTGCCGACCTCGGCGACCTTGCGGACACGCACCATCAGCGTGTTCCGGGCATCATAGCCGATAATGGTGGAGGATGGCGGCGTGCCATCCGGCTTGGCCGTGTAGTCGAAACGGGGCGAAATCTGGAAATCCGCGCTTTGCATGTCGTCTCTGTCGATCCCCATGGCAACCAACGCATCGATAAGCTTGCGGGTCGCCTCGGTGGAGGCCGAAACCGCCGGGCTCGCCTCGGCTGCCTGACGCAATACAGTCAGACGCACAACGGCAAGATCCGGGCTGCGGATGGTCTGTCCCTCGCCAACGACACGAATAAGGCCGGCGCCCTGGCCCAATTTCTCCTGGGCATGCGAGGGAATGGCCGCCGCGAAAGACAGGCCTGCGGCTGCAATCATCATCATTAGACTGCGTTTCATCGGCTGGAATCCCACAATTGGAGAGATCATTCGCATTCGAGCGAGGGCTGGCGGAAGCTGGTCACGAACCAATCGGAACCGGAGCTTCTGGTATAGAAGGTGTAGAAGCATTCCGTGTGTTCGACATAGCCGGGCGTCTCCGTGACCTCGTAGCGCTTGCCGCGGCGCGTTTCCTTGATCTCGCCGCTGGATTGGCCAGGCACAACTTGCGTTTTCTGCTTGCGCCATTGATAGGCGCGCTCGCCCGGGCGCAGGTCATAGACATTATCAGGCGGACCGTAATCGAGCATCACGCTGCTGATCGGCGCTCCAATATAGCTCTTCATGATCTGCGAGGCGCAGGCCGACAGGATCAACAGGACTGTGAGCACGGCAATCCCGACAGGGAGCCGCTTCATGCGGGTGGCTGACATCAGGCGCGTCCTTTGCAACTGGAGGAAGATCGCAGGCAGAGGTACGTTTCATGGATTACGGCAGCATTGCGCTTTGCGGCATCAGCCATTTTTTGTTGAACGGCCAAGGATTTGGCGGACGCCTTCCTTGCTGAAAGGCTGCGCCAACTGCCCGAGAAACCCCTTGGCGATCTCACCGCGAATGCCGATATCGGTCGAGGACGGCCGGTCTGGATTGAAGTAGGTGCCGAATAGCAGGTCGAAGACCACGACGTTCTCGCCGTAGTTCGTATTGCCCTCGCGAATATCCTTGGAGTGATGCCAGCGATGCAGGCGCGGCGTGCTGAAGATGTAGTCGAAGACGCCGGTTCGCATATCGACGTTGCAATGGGTGAGGATGCCCATGAATGCCGTGACGGCGCCAAGCCACCAGAAAACCTGTAGTGGCGCGCCCATGAGATAAAGCGGGATCTGGCTGAGTGCCACCTTGAACAGCGAATCGGCAATATGGAACCGGCCCGTGTTGATGACCCAGAGCCTGACGACGCTGTGATGCAGCGCGTGGAAGCGCCAGAAGAACAGCCGCTCGTGCGCGATCCGGTGCGACCAGTAGAGACCGAGTTCCGCGATGACCACGGCCATCGCCACCTGCAAGAACATGGGCAATGCCGCCGGCCACAGATCGAACCGGGCGCCGGCAAGCGGCTGCAGCACCATCGCCGCCAGCATCGGGAAAATCGCTCCGAGCAGCGCAAGCAGCTGCACCAGCCCCTTGGTCAGCAGCGTATGGGCGATACTGTTTGCCGTCTCGCCATCGGGGAGCAGCCAGCGCCGCTCATAGGGAATATGGCGCTCGAGCAGCAACAGCAGCAACACCTCGCCAGCATAGACGAGCGCGAAGCCGAGCATGGGCCGTTCGCTCGCGAAGGCGAAGCAAGTGAGAAGCAGGCCCGAGAAGAATATAAGAGGCCAGGACGACAGCGAGAGGATCGTCTTCATTGCGAGTCCAGCCAGTCCAAGAGCTCCCGGCAAGACCGAGGCCGGCCATCGCTGAAACGACCGTCCGTGCACGGATTGATAGAGGGTCGCCGGGCGTGGCTGTATTCCTCATTCGGCCAGCCGCGCCAGCGATCATGCCGCAAGGCTCGCCGCAGTTCCTCGCAACTTCGCGGGCGGCCATCACTGACGCGACCGTCGGTGCATGGGTCATATCTGTCTTGAACAAGAATGGCGTGCCGATTGTCCCGCTCCGGGCCGAGTTCGGCCGTGGAAAGACAAGCGCCGCCGGCCGCCATGATGCAGGCCACGAGAAAGGAAAACTGCATAACCATCCGCCTTTGGTTTCCGAGATGGCCCGGATGGTCGACAGAGTGGATTGCGGGAGCATTGCGTTATTTCAGGGAAGCGCGTGATGCGGACAGCCCACGATGACCGCGGGGCAGGAAACGCCAAAGTCTCCGAACCAAACACACGTAAGCTGCGGCTCGGATGGGTGTTTTGTTACCATGGATGGTTGTCCATAGGCGGGAGTCTTGGGCTTTGGGATTATTGAGCTATCATCGCGATCGAGGATGAAGTTTTCGCGCGGGCGATCAGGCTGTATTTATGGGAGGTAGACTTGGTTGCGGGGGCAGGATTTGAACC
>NZ_RAIN01000018.1:0-115029 GCF_003610155.1 Rhizobium sp. WW_1 | reverse complement strand
GCTTCGAATAGCGTCTTGACCACGTCCTCGATCGACAGCTTCACGAACGGCGTCGTGTCATAGGGATAGACGATCTCGACGTTCGGCGGCAGGGTGCTGCGCAGGCCGTCGATCGTCGACTGAACTCTGGCCGCCGTGTCGATGGCATTTGCATCGGTCGCGAGGCTGATGCCAAGACCGGCCGCCGGCATGCCGTTGTACACGCCTGATGTGATGTAGCTGTCGGCACCCAATTGCACGGTGGCGACGTCATTGACGCGCACCAGGGAGCCATCAGGCTGGCTCTTGAGGATGATGTTTTCGAACTCCTCCGGCGTCTGGAAGCGACTGCCGGCCGTGACAGTCGCATTGAGCTGCTGGCCGCCAAGCTGCGGCAGTCCACCCAATTGGCCGGATGAGACCTGCACGTTTTGCGCCTCGATCGCGGAAACGACGTCCGAGGTCATCAGCTGATATTTGACGAGCTTATCCGGATCGACCCAGATGCGCATGGCATAGCGCGCACCGAAAAGCGTAGTATCGCCGACACCCGGAACTCGCTTCAGCGTATCGTTGAGCGTGCTGTCGATATAGTCGGCAAGATCGGTTGGCGACAGCTTGCGATCCGTCGAAACGAAAGCAGCAACCAGGAAGAAGCTGCTTGTCGATTTCGAGACGGTGATACCGGTGTTCTGCACGACCTGCGGCAACTGGGCGGTGACGAGCTGCAGCTTGTTCTGCACCTGCATCTGCGCGACGTCAGGATCGGCCTTGTTGGTGAAAGTGAGCGAGATCGAGGCTTGCCCAGTCGCCGTCGAGGTCGACGCCATATAGTCGAGATTGTCGATGCCGGTCATGCCCTGCTCGATGACCTTGGTCACCGAGTTTTCAACGGTTGCGGCGTCGGCCCCTGAATAGGTGGCGGTGATGCGCACCGTCGTCGGCGCGATCTGCGGATATTGCGCAACCGACAAGGTCAGGATGGATAGGCCGCCGGCCAGCATGATGACGATGGCGATCACCCAGGCAAAGACGGGTCGGTCAATAAAGAAGCGAGACATTTCTTACCCTCAATTCGTCGAGCCGGTGACCGCGGCCTCGTCTGTGCCGTCAGCCTTGCTCCTTTGCCCGGATTGAGGTGCGTCGGCCGCAGACGCCTGCTCAAGATTGCCGCTGGCATCATCAACGGTCACCAGCGCTACGTTCACGTCTTGGCCGTCACGGACGCGCTGGACGCCTTCGACGATCACACGATCGCCGTCGGTGACGCCCTGATTGACGAGCCAACTGTTGCCGATGCTGCGTTCGACCTTCAAGACCCGCTGCTGCACCTTGCCGTCGGCGGTCACGAACATGGCGATCGGTTCGCCCTTGGTGTTGCGCGTCACGGCACGTTGCGGCACCAGGAAGCTGTTTTCGGCAATACCCTCCTGAAGCGTAGCGCGTACATACATGCCCGGCAGCAGAGTGCGATCCGGATTGGGGAAGACGGCGCGGACATTGAGCGTTCCCACCGTCTTGGCGACCGCAGCCTCGGCAAATGCCAAGCTGCCGGTTTCCTTGTACTGGCTCCCATCCTCAAGCATCAGACGGACGGCAACATTGTCGCCACTTGTCTTCAGCCGCCCCTCCTCCGCCGCCCGGCGGAATTTCAGGAGGTTGGTGCTCGATTGGGTCACGTCGACATTGATCGGATCAAGCTGGCGGATGGTAGTGAGTGCCGTCGTCTGCTCGGCCGTGACCAGTGCGCCGACCGTGACAGTCGATGCATCGACGCGACCGGAGATCGGGGCGCGGATCTTCGTGTAATCGAGATTGATCCGCGCCGTCTCCAGAGCCGCCTTGGCGGAAGCCACGTCAGCCCTCGCCTGAACGAGCGTCGACTGCGCATCATCGGCATTCTGCTGGCTGACTGCGTTCTGCGCGCTGAGACCCTTGTAGCGATCCAGCCGGGCCTGAGCATTGGGCACAGCACCTTCGGCCTTCTGCAGGGCGGCCGCCGCGCTATCATAGGATGCCTGGTAGGGGGCCGGATCGATTTCGTAGAGCACGTCGCCCTCTCGGACCTCACTGCCTTCCTTGAAATTGCGGCTGCGGATAATGCCGCCAACCTGCGGTCGCACTTCGGCAACAAGGTTGGCGCTGACACGCCCCGGCAGGTCGGCGGTGATGGCTACCGATTGCGGATGCAGGGACATCGCGCTGATCTCGGGTTTTACAGTTCCACCCCTGTTCTGCGCCGCCTGCTGCTCGTTGCACCCGGCCAGTAGTGTGACTGCAAATCCCGAAGCCACGGCTCGCATTAAGTATCGTTTCATATATTCCTCATTGTGTAAGGATCTAAATCCAAGACGGAGCAGGACTGCCTCCTCAACGGCGCAGTTGTGCGCGAACTCTCCGCAACGCCGTCAGCTCCGGAAATCATCGTCAGGTCTGTTCGGATCGACCATGCGGCGGCACATCGAGCACGATCGCATGGCCGACCATCCGAGCTCCGCCGAGGCTGTGGATGCCATCAGCGGCCTCGGCCCCAGAACTCCGCGCGCTCAATCCATTGGCAGTTGCGACGCAAGCCGCCGATCGGTTGTGATTCACGATTTCACCGCTCCCGTTGTGCAAATGCGTTTCCACGAAGGGCGGAGCGTTCGGTGCAAGAATCGATGGTTGAATTTGAAAGACGAATAAGCGTCTTAGGGTTTGGATCGTCGCTCCCGACTTCTATTTCCGTATGGGCATCATTTGAAACCGACATATAAAGGACGGATGTCGAGTTACCATCATCACTATCTCGGCATTGTTTCCTGCATATCTTTCGACTTGATACCAAGCTGATATTCACCGTTTTAAACCTTATTCAATGTGCGCCAACACTAAGGTTATTCTGGTTTTGTTGCGCAGTTTTGCCGAAAAGTGGGCAAAGTGTGTCAATTGATCTCAGCATATTTGCTTACGAAGCCGTGTTTGCGATATGGAGTTCTGCATGTCGCTCGACTGCGCAACCCTGATCATACCTTCTATCGCAAGAAGCACATGCTTGCTGATGCGCTAATCCTAAGCAAATGGTCACACCAATCGTTGATTGGTGTATACCCACGATATGTTTATCAATCGACTTGACATGGCGATTGCACAACCGCTGACCGCAGCCTGGATTGATTTTAAGAAGATGGATTGCTATGCGCGTTCAGCCGCGCTCATTGCAGCGATGCACCAGAAGTCGTCTTGCGGATGGTAATTTCGATACCACCCATGGACTTGCCATCGTCGGTCACATCTGGCACGCGAATATAAAGGATCTCGGAATAGTTGCGGAACGTGCCGCCAATTAGCTCATATATAGCAAGCGCTGTATTTTCCGGGAGTTCTTCGACCGACACGCTTTTACGTTGCTGCATAGGGTTCTCTTTCAAAAGTCGGGGCGCCTTCAAGAGATGAAATGACTGCCGACACTTTAGTCGCGATTTGTCGCAAAGATATCCCAGGAATTCGGGAAACTGTCACAAAAGCGTGAGGATCTGCTCATGGAAGCGGCCATCGCCATGCGGAAATATTCCATGCGGCTCCACCGCCAAGTTGTCGGCGAGCAAAGGCGTCCAGCAGGTTCCTCGATGCCCCAAGCCGCCGTCATAGCCGCTCGTATTTCCAGAGCTCAGGCAGCAGGCAATATTGTCTGCTCAAACAGTCAGGTGCCGACGGGCTTCCGGCGTATCGAGTGTCTCCGCCAACCCTTCATGCACGATCTCGCCGCGATCCATGATGTAGACGTAATCGGCGAGCTCACGGCAGAAATCGAGATACTGCTCGACGAGCAGGATCGCCATGCCGGTCGAATCCCGGAGATAGCGGATGGCCCGGCCGATATCCTTGATGATCGACGGTTGGATGCCCTCGGTCGGCTCGTCCAGGACCAGAATCTTCGGCCGCGTCACCATCGCCCGGCCGATCGCCAGCTGCTGTTGCTGTCCGCCGGAGAGATCACCGCCGCGGCGCGACAGCATCGATTTCAGCACCGGAAACAAGCTGTAGATGTCATCGGGAATGCTGCGGTCGCGGCGGGCAAGCGGTGCGTAGCCGGTTTCGAGATTCTCCTTGACAGTGAGCAGCGGAAAGATCTCGCGACCTTGCGGCACATAGCCAATCCCCTGCTTGGCGCGCGCGGACGGCGCCATGCCGTTCAACGTCACACCGTCGAAGGCAACCGTGCCCGACGACAGCGCATGCTGTCCGGTCACGGCGCGCAAGAGCGAGCTCTTGCCGACGCCATTGCGCCCAAGCACGCAGGTGATCTTGCCCATCTCCGCCTTGATCGAGATGCCGCGCAGCGCCTGGGCGGCGCCGTAATGCAGGTTTGCGTTTTCGACTGTCAGCATCTCACCGCCCCAGATAATTCTCGATCACCTTCGGATCGCTGCTGACGAAATCGATGGACCCTTCCGCCAGAACCGATCCTTCGGCAAGACACGTGACCTTGACGCCGAGATCGCGGATGAAGCCCATGTCGTGCTCGACCACCACGACCGAGCGCGTCTTGGCAATTTCCTTCAGCAGTACAGCTGTTTCGGCTGTCTCTGCATCCGTCATGCCTGCCACCGGCTCGTCGACCAAAAGCAGCTTCGGCTCCTGGGCGAGCAGCATGCCGATCTCCAGCCACTGCTTTTGGCCGTGTGAAAGATTGGCCGCCAGTTCGTCACGCCGATGCGATAGCCGCACCGTCTCAAGAATCTCCTCGATGCGACCGCGATCTACAGGCGTCAGACGATAGAAGAGCGTCGCGAAGACGCCACGATTGCGGTTGAGCGCCAATTCAAGATTGTCCCAGACGGTATGGCTTTCGAAGACGGTCGGCTTCTGGAATTTCCTCCCGATGCCGAGCTGGGCGATATCGGCCTCGTCCTTCTTCGTCAGGTCGATCTGGCCGTTGAAGAACACCTCGCCCTCGTCGGGCCGCGTCTTGCCGGTGATGATGTCCATCATCGTCGTCTTGCCCGCGCCGTTCGGGCCGATAATGGCACGAAGCTCACCCGGCTCGATGACGATCGACAGCGAGTTCAAAGCCTTGAAGCCATCGAAGGAGACGGAGACATTGTTGAGATAGAGCATGCTGTTGGGTTTGATGTCCGGGATCATGGTTCTACTCCGCAGCCTGCACGGATTGCTGGGCTTCATCCTTTTCGGCTTTCGGTGGTGGGCTTGCCGGCTTGCTTTTCTTGCCGAGATATTGCGCGACGGTACCGACGATACCCCTCGGCAGGAATAGCGTCACCGCGACGAACAGACCCCCAAGTGCAAACAGCCAGAAATCGGGAAACAGACCGGTAAAGACGGTCTTGCCGCCATTGACGAGGATGGCGCCGACGATCGGGCCGATCAGGGTGGCGCGACCACCAACGGCCGTCCAGATGACGACTTCGATCGAATTGGCCGGCGCGAATTCGCCGGGATTGATGATGCCGATCTGCGGCACATAGAGCGCGCCGGCAACGCCAGCCATCATGGCCGAGACGACGAAGACGAAAAGCTTCATGTGCTCGACGCGATAGCCGAGAAAGCGCGCGCGGCTTTCAGCGTCGCGTACGCCCACAAGCACCTTGCCGAACTTCGAACGCACGATAGCCGAGGACAGCATCAGCGCCAGCGCCAGGACCACCGCCGTTAGCGCAAAGAGCACGGCGCGGGTACCATCGGCCTGGATGTTGAAGCCGAGAATGTCCTTGAAATCAGTCAGGCCGTTATTGCCGCCGAAGCCCATGTCATTGCGGAAGAAAGCCAGCAGCAGCGCATAGGTCATCGCCTGCGTGATGATCGACAGATAGACGCCGTTAACCCGGGAACGAAAGGCAAACCAGCCGAAGACGAAGGCCAGCAGGCCGGGTGCGACGAGGACCATCAGCATCGCGAACCAGAACTGATCGAAGCCGTACCAGAACCAGGGCAGTTCCTTCCAGTTCAGGAAGACCATGAAGTCGGGCAGGATCGGGTTGCCGTAGGTGCCGCGCGAGCCGATTTGCCGCATCAGATACATGCCCATCGCGTAGCCGCCAAGCGCGAAGAAGGCGCCATGGCCGAGCGAGAGAATGCCGCAATAGCCCCAGACGAGATCGAGCGCCAAAGCCAGAAGCGCATAGGTCAGATACTTGCCAAACAGCGACATAAGATAGGTTGGCACATGCAGCGTGCTGGTTTCGGGCAGAGCCAAGTTTGACAGCGGCACGAGCACCGCGACGGCAAGCAGGATCGCAATGGCGATGCTTATGCGGCGGTCGAGCGAGCGCAGAATGAACGCCGTGATCATGCTTCCACCGCCCTTCCCTTCAGCGCGAAGAGGCCGCGCGGGCGTTTCTGGATGAAGAGGATGATGAGGACGAGAACAAGGATCTTGCCGAGTACTGCCCCCGCATAGGGCTCGAGGAACTTGTTGAGGATACCGAGCGAGAAGGCGCCCACAAGCGTTCCCCACAAATTGCCGACGCCGCCGAACACCACGACCATGAAACTGTCGATGATGTAGCCCTGACCGAGGTTCGGCGAAACGTTGTCGATCTGCGAGAGCGCGACACCCGCCATGCCGGCGATGCCAGACCCCAGCGCAAAAGTAAATGCGTCAACCCAGGACGTGCGTATCCCCATCGAGGAGGCCATGCGCCGGTTCTGCGTCACCGCCCGCATCTGCAGGCCGAAAGCCGAGCGCTTCAAAAGAAGCAGGAGCGCCACGAACACGCCGAGCGAAAAGACGATGATCCAGAGCCGGTTCCAGGTGATGGAGAGATAGCCAAGATCGAAGGAACCCGACATCCACGAGGGGTTGCCGACTTCCTGATTGGTCGGCCCGAAGATCGAGCGCACCGCCTGCTGCAGGATCAGCGAAATGCCCCAGGTGGCGAGTAGCGTTTCCAGCGGCCGGCCATAGAGAAAGCGGATGGCGCAGCGTTCGATGACGAGGCCGACAGCGCCGGTGACGATAAAGGCGACCGGCAGGGCGATCGCCAGCGACCAGTCGAACAGCTCCGGGTGGGACGCGCGGATTATGCTCTGAACGACGAAGGTCGAATAGGCGCCGAGCATCACCATCTCGCCATGCGCCATGTTGATGATGCCCATGACGCCGAAAGTGATGGCAAGGCCGATGGCGGCAAGCAGCAGGACGGAGCCGAGCGACAGGCCGTACCAGACGTTCTGCACCGCATCCCAGAACTTCAATTGTTCCTGAATGCCGGCAATGGCGGCTGTAACATCGGGCTTAAGGCTGTCATCGACTGAAACCGAAGATAAAATGCCGATGGCATCGCGCCCGCCTTCATTCTTGATCGTCTCTATCGCCGCTTTCTTGTCTTCTGTGCGTCGGTCAGAACCAAGGATCGCAACGGCCCTTGCTCTTTCGAGAACGCCGCGAACTTCCGCATCCTTCTCACTCTGAAGCGCGGTCTCGACGGCTTCCAGCGAATCGGCGCCCGGCGCCTTCAAAATGGATTGCGCCGCTTCGAGCCGCGTTGCGCGATCCGGGCTCATCAGCGTCAGACCGCCGAGAGCCGCGCGAACCGCACGGCGCAGATTGTTGTTGATCTTGATCTTGCTGAGATTGTCCTTGGCTACCTGGCCAGCGCTTTGCCCAGTGAGTGCGTCGACCAGATCCATGATGTCGCCAGAGGATTTTGCAATGAATACCTGATTGTCGGATTTTCTGACGTAGAGATCACCGTCGGAAAAGGCCTGCAATGCCGGCACGACCTTGGGATCGCCTGTCTTCGCAAGAGCTTGGACGATCTCGCCGGCCTTCTGGAAATTGGCCTGGCCGAGGGAATTGATCAGGCCGTGGGCATCTTCCTGGGCGCGCAGGCTCGTCGCCGTCAGCGTCAAGACGAGGCAGAAGCCGGCGATCATCGCCAAGGCCATACGGTAAACGAATTTGTCGAACATTGTGCTAGTCCCCTCAGGTTGCCGCGGGCAGAAGAGCCTGTCCGCGGCGCCCTTGCATCACGACAGCTGAAATCAGGAGCCCTTGCCGCCGCACTTGCCGGTGGTGACGTTGAAGTTGCCGCAGTTCATCGGCATCCGCCAATCCGAGATCAGGTCCTTGCTATCTGGAAGGTAGTCCGACCATTCCTTGCCGACCACGGCAGGGGTTTGCGAAACGACATCGAACTGGCCGTTTTCCTGCACTTCGCCGATCAGGACCGGCTTGGTGATGTAGTGGTTCGGCATCATGGTGGCATAGCCGCCGGTAAGGTTCGGAACGGTCACGCCGACGAGCGCGTCGATCACCTTGTCCGGATCGGTGGTGCCGGCCTTTTCGACGGCCTTCACCCACATGTTGAAGCCGATATAGGCGGCTTCCATCGGGTCGTTGGTCACGCGCTTGTCGTTCTTGGTGTAGGCGTGCCATTCCTTGATGAAGGCGGCATTGGCCGGCGTGTCGACGGACTGGAAATAGTTCCAGGCGGCGAGATGGCCCACAAGCGGCTTGGTGTCGACGCCGGCGAGTTCCTCTTCGCCAACCGAGAAGGCGACGACCGGAATGTCCTCGGCCTTGACGCCCTGGTTGCCCAGTTCCTTGTAGAAGGGAACATTGGCGTCGCCGTTGATGGTCGAGACGACAGCCGTCTTCTTGCCGGCCGAACCGAAGGTCTTGATCTTGGAGACTTCCGTCTGCCAGTCGGAGAAGCCGAACGGCGTGTAGTTGATGATGATGTCCTCGTCCTTAACGCCCCTGGACTTCAGATAGGCTTCGAGGATCTTATTGGTCGTGCGCGGATACACATAGTCGGTGCCTTCGAGCACCCAGCGCTGCACGCCTTCATTCTTCATCAGATAGTCGACGGCCGGGATCGCCTGCTGGTTCGGAGCAGCACCCGTATAAAAGACGTTGCGCTCGGACTCTTCGCCTTCAAACTGCACCGGATAGAACAGGATCGAATCCAGTTCCTTGAAGACGGGCAGGACGGACTTGCGCGACACCGAGGTCCAGCAGCCGAAGACAGCAGCGACCTTGTCCTTCTGGATCAGCTCACGTGCCTTTTCGGCAAAGAGCGGCCAGTCGGAGGCCGGATCGACGACGACGGGCTCGAGCTTCTTGCCGAGAACGCCGCCCTTCTTGTTCTGCTCGTCGATGAGCATCAGCATGGCATCCTTCAGCGTCGTTTCCGAGATCGCCATGGTGCCGGACAGCGAATGCAGGACGCCGACCTTGATGGTATCGTCGGCTGCGAAGGCGCCGTGAAATGCGGTGGTGGACATGATGGCGCCAAGCAGCGCGCCGGAGACGAGAGATCTGAATTTCATCCGTGGTTCCCCTCTTTTTTGTCTGCCGCAACGGCCGGTAAACAAGTATTAACCGTTGCCTTTTGCGACTATCCGGCCGCCTCTTGGGAAACCACATACGTAAAATGACGTAGGTGCCGGGGCGAAATGTGCAGCTTTGGACACGCTGATGCCCTTAAGCACCGTATCGATCCATGTTACGACATCCTTGGACTGCCAGCGTGACTATAGCTGGACGGACGAAGGGCAAGCATGGCTGCGCGGCAACGCATCATTCCGGTAAGACGCGAGTATAATCGCTGGGTCGCGAACCAGACGCTGGAAGACTACGCCCTGCGCTTCACCGCCAAGAGCGCGCGGCAATTTTCTTCGCAGCGCATCTCGCAAACGGCGATCGGCGCCATATCCTTCCTGGCGCTAGAGGCGATCGGCGGCACGATCACGCTTTCCTACGGCACGACGAACGCCTTCTATGCCATCATCGTCGCCAGCCTCGTCATGCTGACGGTTGGCCTGCCGATCAGCCGCTATGCCATCCGCCACGGCGTCGATATCGATCTCCTGACGCGCGGCGCAAGCTTCGGCTATATCGGATCGACCATCACCTCGCTGATCTATGCCAGCTTCACCTTCATGCTGTTTGCGATCGAGGCGTCTATCATGTCGGGAGCGCTGGAGCTGACGCTCGGCATACCGGTGTGGATCGGCTACATCATCAGCGCCGTCATGGTGATCCCGCTCGTTACGCATGGCGTTCGTCTCATCAGCCGATTCCAGTTGCTGACGCAGCCCTTCTGGATCGTGCTCAACGTCCTCCCTTTCGTCTTCATCGCCTTTGCCGACTGGGGGAAGTTCGATCTCTGGCGGGCCTTTGCCGGCCTGCATCACGCAGCCAGCCCATCGGGCACCGCCGCTCCCTTCGGTCTGATCGAATTCGGCGCGGCTTCCGCCGTCATCCTGGCGCTGATGTCACAGATCGGCGAACAGGCCGATTTCCTGCGCTTCCTGCCGCCTGACGGCCATCGCAAATGGCGTCATCGCCTGGCCGTCTTTCTGGCCGGCCCAGGATGGGTCATCATCGGCGCACCGAAGCTGCTCGCTGGCTCCTTCCTCGTCGTCTTGACGCTGACCTCGGGCGTGCCGGCCGATCGCGCCGCCGATCCCGCCCAGATGTATCTGACTGCCTTCGGCTACATGATCCCTTGGCACAATGCCGCGCTACTCCTCATGGCCGCCTTCGTGATGATCTCGCAGCTGAAGATCAACGTCATGAACGCCTATGCCGGCTCGCTCGCCTGGTCGAACTTCTTTTCGCGGCTGACGCACAGCCATCCCGGGCGCGTGATCTGGCTGGTCTTCAATGTCGCGATTGCGCTGCTTTTGATGGAGCTCGGCATCTACCGGCTGCTCGAAGAAACGCTCGGCATCTTCTCGATCATCGCCATGGCCTGGCTCTGTACCGTCTCCGCCGATCTCTTCATCAACAAGCCGCTGGGGCTCGCTCCACCCGGCATCGAATTCAAGCGCGCGCATCTCTACGATATCAATCCGGTCGGTCTGGGCGCGATGGCACTTTCGGCAACCATTGCCCTCATGGCGCATTTCGGCGCTTTCGGCTCGATCGCGGCATCGCTTGCGCCCTATATTACCCTGATCGTGGCATTCGTCGCCTCGCCGGCCATCGCCTGGACCACCAAGGGCAAGTATTATCTCGCCCGCAAGCCGCGACAGAGCTGGAAGAACCTCAACACCATCACCTGCTCGATCTGCGAGCATCCGTTCGAGCCGGAGGATATGGCCTGGTGCCCGGCCTATGCCGCGCCGATCTGCTCGCTCTGCTGTTCGCTCGACAGCCGCTGCCATGACATGTGCAAGCCGAAGGCACGGCTCAACACACAGGTCGGGACAGTCGCAAAGACCCTGCTGCCGGAAAGCATCGTCGCCAAGCTCGCCACGCGCCTCGGCCGCTACGGTATTGCCGTTGCGGTGGCGCTGACCGCCATGGGCGCGATCCTCGCAATGATCGCGCATCAGGTCGGCGCCGCCTCTCCCGAAACGGCAAGTGTCGTCGATCGAACGATCCTGATCGTCTTCTTCGTCTTTGCCGTGATCGCCGGTGTCGCCTGCTGGTTCTATGTTCTTGCCCATGACAGCCGCGTGGTTGCGGAGGAGGAGTCCTCGCGCCAGAATACGCTGCTCCTCAAGGAGATCGCGGCGCACAAGAAGACGGACGCCGCCCTGCAGGGCGCCAAGGAGGCGGCCGAAGCGGCAAACCGCGCCAAAAGCCGCTATGTCGTGGGCTTGAGCCATGAATTGCGCACGCCGCTCAATGCCGTGCTCGGCTATGCGCAAATCCTCGAGCGCGACGAGACCATTCCGGCACCTAGGCAATCCTCGCTTAAGGTCATCCGCCGCAGTGCCGAGCATCTGTCGGGTCTGATCGACGGGCTGCTCGATATTTCGAAGATCGAGGCCGGCCGCCTGCAAGTCTATTCCAACGAGATCAACATCCAGGATTTTCTCGACCAGATCGTCGACATGTTTCACCCGCAGGCACAGGCCAAAGGCTTGAGTTTCATCCACGAGCGCTCGTCCGCCCTGCCCGACTATGTCCGCACCGACGAGAAGCGGCTGCGGCAGATTCTCGTCAACCTGCTCTCCAACGCCATCAAGTTTACCGATGCCGGAACCGTCTGCTTCGAGGTAGGCTATCGCAATCAGGTCGCCACATTCACGGTTTCGGACACTGGCCGCGGCATCGCCGCAGAGGACCTTACCCGCATTTACGAGCCCTTCCAGCGCGGCGAGGCCGACAGCATCAGGCCGACGCCCGGCCTGGGTCTCGGCCTTACCATCACACAGCTGCTGACCAATACGCTCGGCGGCGAGATTTCCGTCTCAAGCGAGAAGGATGTCGGCTCGACGTTCAAGGTGCGCCTGATGTTATCTGCCGTGATCCGGCCGATGAAGCCGCCGGCGCAGGAACAACGTATCGTCGGCTATGAAGGGCCGCGCCGCACCGTCGTCGTCGTCGACGACAACGAGGATCACCGCGAAATGATGCGCGAAATCCTATCGCCACTCGATTTTATCGTCCTCACCGCCGCCGGCGGGCCGGACTGCCTGACGCTGATTGAAGGCATCAAGCCCGATCTGTTCCTGGTCGACATCTCCATGCCCGGCATGAACGGCTGGCAGCTTGTCTCCCGGCTCAGGGAAAACGGCCAGGCGGCGCCGATCCTGATGCTGTCGGCCAATATCGGCGATGCGGCGGCGGCCACTGACAGCGACGATAGCCATAGCGACGCCATCTCCAAGCCCGTCGACATCCGCCAGCTCCGTGACAAGCTTGCGCTGCATCTCGGATTGAAATGGCTCTATGCCGATTCGGCTGCTCCGCCCGCTACGAAACCGCCGTCACCCCTGAAGAGCCCTGGGATCGAGCATGTGTGCGAGCTGATGCGCCTCGGCGAGATCGGCTATATCAGGGGGATCGAGGCGAAGCTTGCGGATCTCGCCAAGCTTGACGAAAACAGACCCTTTACCGATGCCTTGCGCAGCCATGTCCAAGCCTTCGATCTCGAGGGATTTCTAAACATGTTGCGCAGCTTCGACACTGAGAAGGTAGAATAGATTGGCCGAGCCCACCCATCCCCGCGACATAGTCCTGCTGGTGGACGATTCGCCAGAGGCGCTTGGTTTCCTGACCGACGCGCTCGAGCAATCCGGCTTCTCCGTGCTGATCGCCACATCCGGGTCGGCGGCGCTCAATATCGTCGAGCGCATCACGCCCGATCTCATCCTGCTTGATGCCGTCATGCCTGTCATGGATGGTTTCGAGACCTGCCGTCGGCTCAAGGCCAATGCCGGCATTGCCCAGATCCCGGTCGTCTTCATGACCGGGCTCACCGAGACCGAACATGTGGTGCATGCGCTGGAATCGGGTGGCGTCGACTATCTGACCAAGCCGATCAATATCGACGAACTGCGCGCCCGCATTCGCGTTCATCTACGCAACGCCCGCTCCGCTCAAAGCGCCAGGGTGGCGCTCGACGCCGCGGGCCGTCACCTGCTGGCGGTCAAGGGCAGTGGCGCGATCCATTGGTCTACGCCGCAGGCAACTCGCCTCATCAATGCGGCAACCGGCAGCGACGACGGCCTTGAGATCGCCTCAAGGCATATCGCAACCTTCATGCTGGAACGCGAACGGCTTGGCCCGGCGCGCGACAATCTTCTTCCCATCGGCAATGGCGGCCAGACCGCGCTGCAATTCACCTTCCTCGGCGCCATCGGGGCCGACGAATATCTCTTCCGCCTGACGGCCAGTAACCAGAACGCCGACGATGAGACCCTGCGCCAGAGCTTTTCGTTGACACAACGCGAATCCGAGGTGCTCCTCTGGCTGGCCAAGGGCAAATCGAACCGCGATATTGGGGAAATCCTGGGTCTTTCTGCCCGCACGGTGAACAAGCATCTGGAACAGATCTATGTGAAGCTCGGCGTCGAGAACCGTGCATCCGCTGCGGTCAAGGCCGCTCATGTTTTGCATCGGCCCTGAAGCCAAATCTCATCCAGCAGAACGGACGGAGTTTCCCAGCGACGGAACTGCGATAGAGCCCATTGAGGTTTTCAAGCCAACACACCCTCGCCAGGCAATCGTCGCTGTCATGTTCTGCGTACGCAAAAAGGCAGCGGCACGACCGCAAATTGATGCTTTCCACCGCCAGCATCCTTGCCGTATCCGTTGACAAGCGAGATGCAGACGAGAGGATATGGTAATGGCGAAGCCCTTCTACTGGAATGAACTCAACACCTATGATTTCGCCGAGCTCTCGCCCGACACCACGATTGCGATCCTGCCGATCGCCTCGACGGAACAACACGGTCCGCACCTGCCGATCGCCACCGATGTCGCGATCGCTGAGGGGATGCTGGCGGAACTTAAGGTCCAGCGCCCGGATGATCTCGATTTCCTCGTGCTGCCGCTGCAGGAGATCGGCAAGGCCAATGAACATGTCTACGGCCCGGGCACGCTCTCGCTGGGTGCGGAGCTGCTGATCCCGGTCTGGACCGCCATCGGCGCGAAAGTCGCCGAGGCCGGTATCCGCAAGATGGTGATCGTCAACTCCCATGGCGGCAATCTCGATATCATGGGCATTGTCGCGCGCGAGCTTCGTGTGCGCCATCAGATGGCCGTGGTCGCGACGCAATGGACCCGCTTCGGCACTCCCGACGGCATGATCGACGAGCACGAGCAGCGCTTCGGCATCCATGGCGGTGACGTCGAAACCTCGCTGATGCTGCATTTCCGCCCCGAGCTCGTACGAATGGACAAGGCTCAGAATTTTTCATCCAAGGCCGAGTGGATGAAGGAGCATTCGAAATATCTCCAGCCCTTGCCGCCGCATTCGCTTGCCTGGATCGCGCACGACCTCAATCCTAACGGCGTCGTCGGCAATGCCGCCAACGGCACAGCGGAGAAGGGCGCGCTCATCTGCCGCCACGAGGTCGCAGGCTTCATCGAGATGCTGCGCGATCTGCGCGACTATCCGCTTGCCAACCTCTATTCGAAATAGGCGTCCGCGCGTCGTCGCTCGGAGAACGGGATGATATGCCCCTTCCCCTGCAGTTCCTCGACGATCCCGGCCAATTCCGCGAGCAGGTATTCGACAAAGAGGCTGGTGGCAGCATCGAGCGGTGCGCGCGTGCGGGCAAAGAGCTTCATCGGCTGAGGCCGTGAATGCGGCTCGGCGATCGGCCGGAACACCAGCTCGCCACGCCGACATTCCGTAATGACGTCAAGCGGATTGAGCAGCGTCAGCCCGGCGCCGCATTTGACCATCTGCTTCAGCATTTCCGACGCATTGCTCTCCAGCACAGGCTCGACCTGGACCGAAAGACGTGCCAGCGTCAGATTGATGACGTCCCTAAGGCTGGTGCCGGGCTGCGCCAGCAGCAGCCGCTCCTCGACCACATCCGCAAGGTTGATCGGCCCCGGTCCGATTAGAGGGTGGCCGGGCGGCAGCACGACGCCGATTGGTATATCGAAATTGCCGAGGGAACGGATACCAGGTGTCGCGGGTATGTTGAAACCAAGTCCGATATCGACTTCGCCCGACACCACCGGCGCAATGGTCGTCGAGCCGGCATCGTTGCGCAGCTGGATGAAGACCCTTGGATGTTCGGAGAGAAAGCGCGCGATGATCTCGGGCAAGGGACCGCCAGTAAGCCCGACCGTCGCAACCATCCTGACCTTACCGGCCTGCTGCATCTTGAGGCTGCGAATGCGGCCCTCCAGCCGCTCGTAATTTTTGAGAACTTCGCGAATGTGCTCGATGCAGAGCTCTCCCGCCGCCGTCAGTCGCAACCCGCGCGGCAGGCGCTCGAAGAGCGGCGCACCCATTTCCTCTTCCAGCGCGAGGATCTGTCGGTTGATCGCCGACGAGGCCACATTGAGCCGTGCCGCCGCCTTGCGGATCGAGCCGCAGCGAGCGATTTCATGGATGTAGAGAAGCCGTCTTGAATGCAGCATGCGCGTTCCCATTGCTTATTTTTTGCCCAGGCCGCACAATTTAGGCACAGACCCAGGAACAGATGCCGAAAAGGCATCAATGCGCACGAATTTTGATGCTTTTCAAAGCGCAAGGCAACCGCTCAAATGCAGGAAATGGGCGCCAACAACGACGTCCCATGGCAGATAAAGGGAACAGTCAGCCATGTATAAAGCCTTGAAGACAAAAACATTCTTTGCCGCCATAGGTCTCGCCGCCACGATCATTTCGACCGAGCCTGCAAGTGCGCTCGACAAAGTCACTTACGGCACGAACTGGCTCGCCCAGGCGGAGCACGGCGGCTTCTATCAGGCTATTGCCGACGGCACCTACAAAAAATACGGCCTCGACGTCACAATCGTTCAGGGTGGTCCCAACGCCGCCAACCAGGCATTGCTTATCTCAGGCAAGCTGGATTTCTACATGGGCAGTCCGCAGCAGGAAATCGATGCGGTCAAGCAGGGTATTCCGATCGTCGATGTCGCAGCGATCTTCCAGAAGGACCCGCAGGTGCTGATCGCCCATCCGGACGCCGGCGTCGAGAAATTCGAGGATCTCGCCAAACTGCCGACGCTCTTTCTGAGCAAAGACGGCTACGTCACCTATTTCGAATGGATGAAGGCGAACTTTCCGGGCTTCAAGGACGAACAATTCAAACCTTATAATTTCAGCCCGACTCCCTTCCTTGCCGACAAACAATCCGCACAGCAGGGTTACGTAACCTCGGAACCCTATGAGATCGAGAAGCAGGCCGGCTGGAAACCGAAGGTCTTTCTGATCGCCGATGCCGGTTATTCGCCCTATTCGACGATGATCACAACCCAGAAATCGCTCGTCGACAAGAACCCGGATCTCGTGCAACGCTTCGTCAACGCTTCGATCGAAGGGTGGTACAATTATCTCTACGGCGACAACAAGGCGGCCAACGAACTGATCAAAAAGGACAATCCGGATATGACGGATGGCCAGATCGCCTATTCCATCGCCCAGATAAAGGAACATGGGATCATCGAATCCGGCGACGCCCTCGACAAGGGTATCGGCTGCATCACCGATGCTCATTACAAGAAATTCTTCGATGAGATGGTGCAGATCAAGCTCTTCGATGCCGACACGGACTACAAGAAGGCCTTCGACACGCAGTTCGCCTGCAAGGGCGTAGGCATGTCGCTAAAGAAGTAGGGCTTGGCAACCCTCCCCCTCGGGGAGGATGGAATCGACAAGGAGCCAAACCATGACAGTGTCTGAGGCTACCAAATTCACCCAAACGGAAATGCGCAAGCGGCCGCTTGTCGCCATGGAGCAGGTCTCCAAGGTCTTCTCCAACGGTACGCTGGCGCTATCGGGCATGTCGCTCAATGTGGAGAGCGGCGAGTTCATCAGCCTGCTCGGCCCTTCCGGTTGCGGCAAGTCGACGGCCTTACGCATCATCGCCGGACTTGGTGGCGCTTCCAGCGGCAGGATCGATTGGCCAAGTTCGCGCATCAACGCCAAGGGACTGCCGGAAGGCGATATCAGCTTCGTTTTCCAAGAGCCGACACTGCTGCCCTGGAAGACAGTATTCGGCAACGTGTATCTACCACTGAAACTGCAGGGGATCTCGAAGGCGGTTGCGCACGAGCAGATCATGGAGACATTGGCAACGGTCGGCCTCAAGGATTTCGCCGAAGCCTATCCCCGCGAACTGTCCGGCGGCATGAAAATGCGGGTTTCGATCGCCCGGGCGCTGGTGACGAGGCCGAAGCTGCTTTTGATGGATGAGCCCTTTGCGGCACTAGACGAGATTACCCGTCAGAAGCTCAACGACGATGTTTTGCGTCTCTGGCAAACAACGGGGATCACCGTCATCTTCGTCACGCATTCCGTCTACGAGTCCGCCTATCTCTCCAACCGCATCGTCGTCATGAAGGCGCGCCCCGGCCGCGTCCATACCGATTTTCCATTAGAGACCAGCGGCGAGCGCGATCCCCTCTATCGGTCGTCGGAAGAATACCGAGAGGTCTGCGAAAAGGTATCTCGCTCCCTGATCGAGGCCATGGGCAGGCAGGAGGTCCATTGATGAGCGACAGCACTGGCCTGACCGCCAATCTTTCCATTGAATCCAGCGACACGCCCTCTGCCAAAATGATCGAAAAACGCAATCTGGAACGTCTGCTCGGCGTCTTTGTGCCGGTCCTGACCGTTCTCGTGCTTCTCGTTCTCTGGCAGCTTCTGGTCGTCTGCGCCGACATCCCGCAATATATCCTGCCCAGTCCGACCGCAGTCGCCAAGGCATTGTATTCCGACTGGGGCATCCTCTGGCCGGCCCTATGGGTGACGACGGAGATCACGTTCATATCGCTGATCCTGGCGCTGATCGGCGGTGTGGGCTTTGCGATCTTCCTGGTGCAGTCGCGCTGGATCGAGCTTGCCTTCTATCCTCTGGCCGTCATCCTTCAGGTAACGCCGATCGTCGCGATCGCGCCGCTGATCCTGATCTATGCGCCGACGCGCGAGGCTGCACTGTTGATCTGCGGCTTCCTCGTCGCCTTCTTTCCGATCCTTTCGAACATGGTTCAGGGCTTGAAGAGCGTCGATCACAACCTGCTCAATCTCTTCGATCTGTACGGCGCCTCGCGCTGGCAGGCATTGCTGCATCTAAAGCTGCCGGCCGCCCAACCCTATTTCATGACTGGTTTGAGAATCGGCGGCGGCCTGTCGCTGATCGCCTCGGTTGTTGCCGAATTTGCCGCCGGCTCCGGCGGCCCGAACTCAGGTCTGGCATTCCGCCTGCTCGAAGCGCAATACCGTCAGAACATGCCGCGCCTCTTTGCGGCACTCCTGCTTCTCTCGGCGCTCGGCGTCGCCATCTTCGCCTTTACCTCCTTCATCTCATGGCTGAGCCTGCATCGCTGGCATGAGAGCAGCCTCAAGCGGGAGAACTGATGTCACACGCCTTCATGTCGCCGCCGAACGCCGCCCGCTTCGTGCTTTGCAATGCCACCGTTCCCGCCGTGACGCTCTCCGGCTTCAAGGCGCCTTCGAGCGACGGTCTCGTCAGGGCCGATATCGTCGTCGCCGACGGCCTCATCAGCAACATCCTCGTGCCGGGCACAGCACCGGTCGAATATGCCAAGGTCGACATGCGGGACGGCATGGTCTGGCCGACTTTCGCCGACATGCACACCCATCTCGACAAGGGGCATATTTGGGAACGGCGGTCCAATCCGGATGGCAGCTTCATGGGGGCGCTCGATGCCGTGCGCACTGACCGCGAGGCCAATTGGTCGGCGGAAGATGTGCGCAAGCGCATGGAATTCTCGCTGCGCTCGGCTTATGCCCATGGCACCGGCCTGATCCGTACTCATCTGGATTCGCTGGCGCCGCAGCATCGGATTT
The DNA here is from genome assembly GCF_003610155.1 of Rhizobium sp. WW_1. Taxonomy (NCBI): domain Bacteria; kingdom Pseudomonadati; phylum Pseudomonadota; class Alphaproteobacteria; order Hyphomicrobiales; family Rhizobiaceae; genus Rhizobium; species Rhizobium sp. WW_1. Next base: position 95,866 of record NZ_RAIN01000018.1, on the reverse strand, counting down.
CCTTCGAGGTTTTCGCCTCGATTCGCGAGGCCTGGAAGGACAAGATCGCACTGCAGGCCGTCGCTCTCTTCCCGCTCGACAGCATGGTTGACGATGCCTTTTTCGCCGACCTGCTCCGCGTCGTGCGCAGTGCCGGCGGCTTGATGGGCGGCGTCACACAGATGAACCCGGACATTGATGCACAGCTCGACAAACTGATCCGCGCTGCCGCCGACAACGGTCTCGATATCGATCTGCATGTCGACGAAACCGAAGACAAGCAGGTGCTGACGCTGAAGGCACTCGCCGAAGCCGTGCTTCGCAACGGCTTCACCGGCAAGGTGACGGCCGGCCATTGCTGCTCGCTTGCCAGGCAGGACGAAGATGTCGCCCGCGCGACCATCGATCTCGTCGCAAAGGCCGGGATTTCCATCGTCTCGCTGCCGATGTGCAACATGTATCTGCAGGATCGCCATGCGGGCCGCACGCCGCGCTGGCGCGGCGTCACGCTTTTGCACGAACTTACCAAGGCCGGCGTGCCGACCGCCGTTGCTTCTGACAATACGCGCGACCCCTTCTATGCCTATGGCGATCTCGATCCGGTCGAAGTCTTCAGGGAAAGCGTTCGCATCCTGCATCTCGACCATCCGCTAGATACGGCGGCGAGGGTTATCACCACCTCTCCATCAGCCATTCTCGGTCGCCCGGATCTCGGGCGGATCGCCGTCGGCAGCCCCGCCGATCTCGTGCTTTTCAGCGCCCGACGCTGGAGCGAATTCCTGTCCCGTCCGCAGTCCGATCGCGTCGTCCTTCGCAAGGGCAAGGTGATCGACCGCAGCCTGCCCGACTATCGTGAACTCGACAGCGTCATTGGAGCCTGACATGCCGGATTATCAGCGCATCAAGAAAGAACTCGAAGGTATCGCCGTCGAAGACAATCCGGCGCTCGTGCGCCAGAAGAGCCGCGACTTCTATTGGTATTCGCCGATCCTGAAAGCCCAGCTCGACAATGTCACGGCCGATCTCGTGGTAACGCCGAAGACCGAGGAAGAGGTGATCCGCACGCTAAAGGTCGCCTACGCGCATGACGTGCCCGTTACGCCGCGCGGCGCCGGCACCGGCAATTACGGCCAGGCCATGCCGCTCTCCGGCGGCATCGTGCTTAACCTCGCCACCATGAACAGCATCAAGGAAATCCATCCCGGCCGCGTCATCTGCGAGCCCGGCATCGTCATTGCCGAACTCGACCGCCAGACCAAGGCTCATTCGGGCCAGGAGCTGCGGTTCCATCCCTCGACCGCGCAGACCGCAACAATCGGCGGCTTCATCGCCGGCGGCTCGGGCGGTGTCGGCTCGATTACCTGGGGCGGCCTGCGCGATCTCGGCAATATCCTGCGGCTGCGCGTCGTGACGATGGAAGCAGAACCCCGTGTTCTCGATTTGACCGGCTGGGATCTGACCAAGGTCAGCCATGCCTATGGCACCAACGGCATCATCACCGAGATCGAAATGCCGCTGGCGCCTGCCTATGATTGGGTCGATGTGCTGGTCGGATACGACGATTTCATGGATGCCGTGCGCTTTTCCGATGCGCTCGCCAAATGCAACGGCATTCTGGTCAAGGAGATCGCCCCGATCGCCGCGCCCATTCCGTATGAGTATTTTGCACGCCACAAGCCCTATATCCGTCAAGGGCAATCGATCGTCGCACTGATGATCGCACCACATGCGATGGACCCCTTCATCGCCTTTACCCGGCAGCAGAAGGGCGAGATCACCTTCCGCTCCGACAAGGTGGAGAGTATGAAGGGCATCCCCCATGCGTACGAACTCGCCTGGAACCACACGACGCTGCGCGCCCTCAAGGTCGATCCGTCGATCACCTACCTGCAGGTGCAGTATCCAGGGCCGGATCACGTCGCCAAGGTGCAGAAGATGGTAGAAATCTTCGGGGACGAGGTGCCCGGTCATCTCGAGTTCATCCGCTTCGACGGGCAGATCCAGTGCGCTGGCCTGCCGCTGGTACGCTACACATCCGAGGAGCGGCTTGAGGAGATCATTAGGATTCACCAGGACCACGGCTGCCCGATCTTCAATCCGCACCGCTATACGCTCGAAGAAGGCGGCATGAAACAGACGGACGTCGTTCAGCTCGCTTTCAAGAAGGAAACCGATCCGAAGGGCCTGCTCAATCCCGGCAAGATGATCGCCTGGGACGATCCGAATTTCGACTTCAAATCAGGCAAGAACTACCTCTTTCCCGGTCTTGCCGATCTGATGGAGGCCTCATGAAGGTTCTCGTCCTTCATTCCCATCCGGTCGAGGAAAGCTATGGCGGCGCGTTGCACCGGCAAACCATAGAGAGCCTGAAACGCAGGGGACATGAGGTCGACGACTGCAACCTCTATGCGGAGGGCTTTGACCCTGTCCTGTCACGCCATGACCGGTTGATCTACCATGACTATCCCGAAAATACCGAAGCTCTGAAACCTTATGTCGAGCGGCTGGAGCGCACCGAAGCCCTCGTGATCGTCACCCCGGTCTGGAACTTCGGTTTTCCGGCCATCCTCAAGGGCTATTTCGACCGGGTCTGGCTTCCAGGCGTTTCCTTCGAACTCGTCGACGGCAAGGTGCGCTCCAAACTGCAGCATATCCGCAAGCTCGGTGCTGTCTTGACCTATGGCGCCGATCCGTTCCGAGCCTTTATTGCCGGCAACCCGCCGAAGAAGATCGTCAAGCGCGTGCTGCGCGCCCAGATAAAGCCTTTTGCGCCCGTGGTCTTCCTGGCGCATTACGACATGAACCGCTCGACAGAGACTTCGCGCAGCCAGTTTCTGGCGCGGGTCGATCGCGAGATGCAGCGATTTTAGACCAGACCTTGGTGTTGTCACATAAACGCGGCATCAGTGAATTTGGCCTGGAGACGGTGGCATGAAGAGTTCTGCCGTCAGCCACAAGCGCCACCATTACCCGCAACAAATCATCTCGAATGCAGTCTGGCTGTATTTCAGGTCTCCGCTGAGCCTGCATCTCGTCAAGGAAAGCTGCTGGAGCGTGGAATTGTCGTTTCAGCTGAGCAACCACCACTTTCGATGTTTACAACAACCATCACCGAAGCCGAGATTCTCTACGGTTTGCGGCTGCTTCCGGAGGGTCGCCGTCGTCGCGCGCTTGAGACCGCCATTCTTCCGAATTTATCGACGATTTTTCCGGACGCGTGCTGCCGTTAGATCGCGACGCCGCCGACTTCTATGCGACAATCGCCACCGACAGTCGCCGAGCCGAGCGGCCGATCAACCAGTTCGACGCGCAAATCGCTGCAATTACGTTGTCTCGCGGGGCGTCACTGGCGACACGCAATATCCCTGACTTCGAAGCGATCGGCCTGCATCTTGTAAATCCATGGAACCGTGGCTAGCGGCGTGGCTAAAAGTTCGAAATCTGAAACGACGGAGGTTGCACGGCGCGCCGAAGAACTGGATGCACTCGACACCATCCTGCCACTTGACCGCCGCGATCAGCTGGCCACCTTGCTGAAGGACGAGGATGTCGCCACTGATCTGAACCCTTCAAACTGGATCAATTTTTGCGATGTTGCTTTGTAACGTGCTCCCGTTGAAATAGGCTGTTTGGGACTGAAATTTCCACCCTAAGCGGCGGGGTGAGTTCAAACTAATGGCTTTCGGAAGTAAGCGACGCGATTGGCTTCCTTGAAGCCCCAGTTTCCGCAACCACTCCTCAAAGCAGCAGCTGATTCACATGATATCTCTCTTGATAGATATCAATCGACGGACTATATCAGGATAGCTATCCAAAGAATGAGGAGGGTCGCTATGCCGGCAAGAACAGCGAAGATTTTTACCACCGGCCGCAGCCAGGCAATCAGACTTCCTGCCGAATTTCGTTTCGAAGGAAAAGAGGTCTTCGTGCGTCGTGACCCTACAACTGGCGACGTCATTCTATCACGCAAACCGGATTCCTGGGACGGTCTTTTCGCGCTCTATCGTAAAGAACCCGTACCGGACGATTTCATGGACAGGGATGACCGCAAGCAGAATTCGCAGGACCGCGATCCGTTTGAAGGCTGGCCGGAATGACGATGTGGATGCTCGATACCAATATCGCCAGCCATGTCATCAAAGGCGATCGCCCCGAAATCGTCAGTCAGCTTGCAGCACTTCCTATGGCTGACATCGTCATTTCGTCCGTCACGGAAGGAGAGTTGCTATATGGCCTTGCCAAGCGCGGCTATCCAAAGGCGCTATCGGAAAGGATCAGGCAATTCCTTCTTCGCGTCGACGTACTGCAGTGGGATCATGACGTGACGCAGACCTATGGCGACCTGCGCGCGGCTTGCGAAGCCAGAGGCACGCCGCTTGCATCGCTGGATATGATGATTGCGGCGCATGCCGTCGCGGTCGATGCAGTTCTCGTTACACGGGACAAGGCATTCACCCGGATTTCAGCGCCTCTGAAAACGGACGATTGGACCTGATGGTCTGTCATGAGAAAGCCGGCGAGCTTGAGGTCGCCGACGCAACCAAGCCCGGAACTGAGCTAAACGAAAAGAGGATCAGCGTCTTCATCCTTTATGCGCAGTAGTCGAGAGATCTGAAAATTGGCTCGTTGTTCTGGCTCGCGGAGAACGTGAAGCGCCTTGATCCGCTTGCGCATTTGGGGAAACGAGGAATCGCATTCCCCAAAAGCAGTTTAATGACAATTAAAGGCAGAAGAGCTCTAGTTGTTCAAAGCGCCGCCGATAATGGCGCCGAGTGCGAAGGCAGCGGCTGGATACCAAAGGCCATCGCTGTGACGACGATAGCCCGGGCGGCGGTCGTGGTAACCTCTGTAACCGTGATAGTAACCCGAACGGTCCTTACCCCGATATGGTCCCCATCCTGGGCGCCCCGGTCCCCGCGGCGGCATCTTGCGATGAACTTCGTCGGGACGATCGCGATGATGACGGGGCCATTCCTGTGCGTTGGCAAAGGGTGCTGCCAGCGTTACCGCGGCCATGGCGAGAATAAAGATCTTCTTCATTGGGCTTCCTTCCTTTTGATCAGGAAACCTTAGTAATCTTAAGGTGAACAGAGCGTTAACGCGTTGCTACCCTAAATAGCCGATTGCGCGAGATATCGCCGAGATCAATCCGGCCCGTCAGCCCTGAGAGCATCATCAAAGACGAGCCGAATATGCGCATACGTCAACCAAATCGGTGATATGGCAAAGCCTAGACGCCTGCCGACTTGCGCAGCGGCGCGGCAAGTTCCGCATCCCGACGCTTGACTGCCTGAATGTCGCGATAGGCATTGGCCGGGTGGGTTGCCGGCAGGTAAGGCCCATCGCCGAACAGCTTTTCGCGCAGCGTGCCCGGGCGATAGGCGGTCGCATAAGCGTCACGCTTCTGCAGTTCGGGAACGAGCAAATCGACGGCCGCCTCGAAGCTGTCTGGCGTCACGGCATAAGCGAGGTTGAAGCCGTCGACGTCGGTCTCTTCTACCCATTCCTGCAAGATATCGGCGACGGTCGAGGGAGAGCCTACGAAGACCGGCCCGGTTCCACCGATCCCGCCCCATTTAGCGAGCTCCTCGACTGTCCAAACCCGGTCCTTGCCGCCGAAATGCTCGATCATCGAGACGATGGCGTTGGTTTCCACCTTCTTCAACTCGTCGGTCGGCGCATATTGGCCAAAGTCGATGCCGCTCCAGCCGGACATGAAGACGAGCGAGCCATCGTAGGAGGCGTAGCTCTGATATTCCTCGAACAGGCGCTGCGCCTTCGCATCGGTTTCCGCAATAATCAACGTCGTGAGGTTATAGATCAGCACCTTCCTTGGATCGCGGCCAGCAGCCGCGGCCCTCTGCCTGATATCGGCAACATAGGCGCGCAGCAAAGTCTTGGTCGGAGCAGCAACGAAGACGCATTCGGCATGACCGGCTGCGAAGGCCTTGCCGGGTCCAGACGCACCCGCCTGATAAAGTACGGGCGTCCGCTGTGGCGACGGCTCGCAGAGATGATAACCGGGAACGTCGAAGTACTTGCCCTTGTGACCGATTTCATGGACCTTGGCGGGATCGGTGAAGACGCCGCGTTCGGCGTCACGCAGCACTGCACCCTCTTCCCAACTACCTTCGAACAGCTTGTAGAGAACCTCCACATACTCGGAGGCGATCTCGTAGCGGTTGTCATGGGTCTTCAAACCGCCTTGACCGATGTTCTTGGCACCGCTTTCGAGATAGGAGGTCACGATGTTCCAGCCGACGCGCCCCTTCGTGTGGTGATCGGCGGTCGCGAGCCGTCGGGCAAACGTATATGGGTGTTCGAACGAGGTGGAGGCCGTAATTCCTATGCCGAGATGCTCAGTCGCAAGGGCGATTGGCGCCGCAAGCTGGATCGGATCGTTGACCGGTATTTGCGCGGCCTGCTCGATCGCATGATAGTTCGACCCTTTGTAGACATCATAATAACCGATGACGTCAGCGATGAATATGCCGTCGAAAATGCCGCGTTCCAGCGTCCGGGCCAGATCCTGCCAATAGTCCAGATCCTTGTATTTCCACGACTTGTCGCGTGGATGTCTCCAGAGGCCGGGGGATTGATGGGCGACACAGTTCATGTCGAACGCGTTGAATCGAATATGCCTTGTCATGCCGGCTCCGGGCGAATTGCACTGGCGACCAAGCTATTTGTGGCAGTGTTTTCCGGAAAGTAATCAGATAATGTCTATATACTGTATAGGGAAATATTTTTCCCATCGCTTGCCGACAATTCGCTATTCGATGCTTGTGGTTGGCGATCGACGGCAAGGAGCCGAGGATGGGTCTGTATTGCGGCGGACGGCTTGCGGCCCAGACGAATATCCGCATGTGATCGGTAAGGTGCCAATCTGCCGTTGGCTTCCACCGCAATCCGGCGCGGCCCAGACGCCGGCACGGACAACTGCCCGGCTCAGCCTAGAGGGCCGCGTCGTAAGCGGACCATGTCGGCGGCACGATGCGGAAGCCGTTTTTCCCGGACAGTTTCGCCTCGTAAAGCCCGCGATCCGCTTCCGCGAATATGTCCTTGGATGAATGGCCGGGGACGATGATGGCGGCACCAACCGAGGTTGCAATGCGAATCGACTTTGCCGGCGTCGAGACGGTCCAGTTCAGCCCTTTAACGACCCGGTCGGCAATCTTTGCAAGATGCTCAGTCGAGACGCATTCATGAATAACGGCAAATTCGTCGCCACCGATCCGCGCCACCATATTGGCCTTGGGAACCGCGCGCGAAAGCCGATGCCCCGCCGCTTTGAGGCAGTCATCTCCGGCCTGATGGCCAAGAGTGTCATTCACGGACTTGAAGCCGTCGAGATCGACCAGAAGAAGCGCCCGGCCGGTTCGGCCCTCGGTGGCGCAGATTTCGTTGAAAAATGTCTCAAATCTGGTGCGCGACGTCAGCCCGGTGAGAATGTCATGCTCGGCCAATTGCCTGAGTTGCTCGACCATCGTCTTCTCGGCGGTGACATCCTGCTTCATCCCGAAAATTCGGGTCGCGGTCCCATCCGCGACCTCGACGCAAGCGGTTATCCTTATCCAACGGCGGTTGCCACTCGCGGTAATGATCTCGACGTCCAGGCTAAAGCCCTCGCCGGTACGAATTGCCTTCTCGCGGACCTCGTCGAGGCGCCTGCGGGTTTCCGGAGTATAGAGCCTAAGGATTTGGTTCCGCGTCAGCGGCGTTTGCGGAGCAAGATCAAAAAGCTCATAGACCGTATCTGTCCAGCTAAGCGTCTGATCGGGTAGGCTGCATTCCCACACCCCGATACGGGCAGCCTTGAACGATCGATCGAACAATTCCCGCAAATGCAGGAATTGGCGGGAACCCATTGCCTGTGGATCGAGTATTCCATTTCCATCGCAAGACACTGGAAGCCCTCACCCGCTGATCAAAAGATTATCGCCGGCTTCATTGCCGACAATCTTTTCGGAGTAGAGGATTGCATGGATTGTTTGCATTTTGGTTTCCAAAAGCCCGAACGCCGCGATTCTCACCGATATCAACAGCTCTCTTTTGAAACCAAGCCTCCGAAGTCGGCACGATCTCAAGCGAAGGACGTATTTCTGGATGCTTAGAGCAAGCAAGAGCTGCGGATTAACACCGCGTTATCGACCACCGCCGACTCGACAATCACGAAGATGGGCCCCGGCACCATCGTCCTGAGACATCCGGCGCCGGCCGATTCTCCGCTATACCTGGCCTATGCCGCTCAAGCCAACCAATGCGCCAATGCCGAGGACGACAAGCGGATGGACGCGCGTTGTCGAGAGAACAACTGCGCCGAGCGCGGCTATTACAGCCAGAATCCAGCCCTGCGTCGATGCCTCGGTGATGACGGCCGCGCTTGCCGTGACGAGCCCGGCAGTCATCGGCACCAGCCCGGCCTGCACGATCCTGCGCCACGGCCTGTCCTTGAAACGGTTCCAGAGGTGGAGCACGAAATAGGTCAAAACCGAGGAGGGGCCGAACTTTGCCGCCGACGTCACCAGAACGCCCGCCCATCCGGCGACATGCCAGCCGACCAGGGGCACGACCATCAGGTTCGGGCCGGGAGCGGCCTGCGCCAATGCGAAGAGCGCACCGAATTCCTGTGCCGTCATCCAATGCTGGACGTCGACGATCTGCCGATGCATTTCCGGCAAAATGGAATTGCCGCCGCCAAAGGCCAGCAAGGAAAGCTGCGTGAAGATGAGAGCAAGCGTAAGCAAGGTCGTGGTCATGATTCAAGCTTCCAGGTGGCGATAATGCTGATAGGCGCGAGAAGCAGCATGGTCGAGAGCAACGGTAGCCCGGCGATGGCGATGGCGACAAAGCAAATGGCGGCAACGACCAACGCGACAGGTCTGCGGCGCAGCGGCAGGACGATCTTGACCGCCATCGAGATCAGCAGGCCTGCCGCCGCCGCGGCAAGACCCGCAAACATATGCTGGATGCGCGGATCGCCGTTGAACTGATCGTAGATGACGCCGAGACCGATCACGATCGCCGTCGGCGCAACAATCAAGCCGAGAAGAGCCGAAAATGCTCCCGCAACGCCTTGGAACTTCGAGCCGATCGCAACCGACATGTTGATGATATTGCCGCCGGGCAGGAACTGACAGAGCCCGAGCAACTCGGTGAACTCCTCGCCGGTCAGCCACTTGCGATCCTCGACCACCATGCGGCGCGCAAGTGGCAAGACCCCGCCGAAGCCGATAAGACCGAGTTTGAAAAAGCCGAAGAAGAGTTCGGCGACGGTTGGCCCTTCGCGTTGCGCGACGGCGTGGGGAGAAATGGCGTCCATATCCTGGCCTGCGTGCTTCATGTCAAACAAGACGACAAAATAGGCTTTTACCGGCTGTGCGTCCAATATATGGATTATGCATTATCCATATCTATGAGATATGCCATGATCGAGCTTCGACACCTGCGCTATGCCGTTACCGTTGCCGATGAGGGGCACATGACCCGTGCCGCCGAACGGCTCGGCATCCAGCAGCCGCCGCTCAGCCAGCAGATCGCCAAGCTGGAGGCGATCGTCGGCGCGCCGCTCTTCAGGCGCCTGCCGAGAGGCGTCGAACTGACGGACGCTGGCCGTACTTTCGTGGAGCGGGCGAGGGCCGTCCTGCACGACGTCGATCTGGCGATCGAGGCGACAAGACGCAATGTCCGCGGAGAGGAGGGAAGCCTCGCCATCGGCTTTACCAGTTCGGCGGCATTTCATCCCCTTCTCACCTCGGCCGTCCGCTCGCTCGGTGAAAGGTCACCCGACGTCGTCCTCAAGCTCGAGGAAGCCAGCACGCCAGATCTCATCGCCGCGCTGCATTCCGGCCTCTTAGATGTCGCGCTCGTTCGCTCGCCCGTCGCCCAGTCGAGCGGCCTTTTGATTTCGCGCATACTCGACGAGGAAATGCTGATCGCCCTTCCCGATCGTCATCCGCTTGCGATCGCGAAGGGCGAAAGGCCTGAGCCCCTCCAATTGCAGGAACTCGCAAACGAAGCCTTCATACTATATCGGCGCCCATCAGGCCCCGGATTATACGACGGCATCATAGCGGCCTGCCTTGCCGCAGGTTTTAGCCCGAAAATACGGCATGAGGCCCCGCGATTGCTATCGACGCTCAGCCTTGTCGCCGCCGGGCTCGGGATGTCAATCATCCCGGCGTCGATGGCCCGGCTGGAGACGAACGGGATTGCATATCTAAGGCTCGATCCTCGCGCCAATCTCATCGCGCCGCTTCATCTCGCGCGCCGAGATGAGCAACCAAGCGGCGCATTGCGGCTGTTTGCCGATATTGTCCATCAGGAGAAAGCCTCGTTGAAATACGGGCAGTGAGCCGGCTATCCAATTTGTCGACAAGCACTGATCGAACGGACGTGAAATGAGTTGCGATGAAAATGGAACCAACGCGATATAGCGTATATTGCTCTATCGATTTAAACCATGGGACACGGGAATGAATTGGATGCGGCGCAGCGTTCTCGCATTCCTGGGCGGCCTTATCCTGGGTAGGCCGTCTCTCGGTCGGGCGTCCAGCAAGTCCTCGGCGTATGCCGTGTCCCGGTCCAGCTACAAACCACGTCATGTGCTTTGCTTTCTCGGCAGGGAAGATGGTCTTGCCGCGCTCCTGCAGAGTGCCCGCGCTGCTATCGCCAACTTCGGTGATGATTTCACCGCCGATGAAGATGGTTCGCAGGACGAGCCCGACGACCGGATGGTCCGTTCATTCAATATCTGCTGGGACCGCGTGGACCCTGACGCCTATGAAGAGGCCGACGAAGACGCCGTCGCCACTCACGGGTCTGTTCTTTACGTCCTCGGACCGCCGATGTCGGCCGAGGTCGCTGTCGCGACATCCGCAAGGGCCCTGGTGTTCGTGCAATACATGCTCGATCACGGTGCGATCGCGGTAAAGGGTGAGACTGCGGGGGTAGCCCACGGTATACGGCGATGGAAAGAGCTTTCCGGACAGGCGCGCCGCGCAGCCGATTCTCAAGACCTGCTGACACTTGCCAAGACCTGCCGCCTCGCCTTTGCCCGCCGGCCGATTGGCGACGATACCGAGGGAATGGCCAGCGTCGGCAATCATCTGGTCGGCTTGCCCGATGTGCACGTTACCTTTATCCGAAAAGACGATCAGCAACCGTCGACCAATGCCGAACAGCTTGAAATCGCTGCCCTGATTGACGACATCGGCGACCAGATGGCACGGGACGGCGTTGACGCAACATTGGCGGCTCGTCGCGCGGCCCTATCCGACGACAGCCGCTATGACGAAGATGAATATAAATTCAATCCGTTCGGGGTGGTGACCATTCGAGACAAAAAGCTCTGACGACGCCTATCCCCTCGCCTCATCAGGTAGGATAGCGCGCGTAGGTTAGAAGCTCAGCGTGGTATCCGTCCACAAGCGAAATCCTCCAAGAAACGCATTTTCGTTCTCGCCGACGCGGCAGCCCGGCGGCAATTCCTTGAGCTTTTCGGCATTGCCTCCGCCAATGACAATGTCATGCGGCAGCAACGCGGCCCGCAATCTCTCGACAATCTCTTCAACCGACTCCCGCCATTTCTTCTTGCCGTATTTCTCAAGGCCGCGTTCGCCGATAAAATCTTCGAAGGTGCCGCGCTTCTTGTAGGGCAGGTGGGCAAGTTCCATGGGAAGGCAGACGTGATTGACGATCATCGCCGACCCCAATCCCGTGCCGAGGCCGAGAAACAGCATATTACCGGTCTTGTAGTTGCCGATCGCCTGCATCACGGCATCGTTGACAAGCTTGACCGGCTTGCCGAAAGCGGCGGAAAAATCGAAATCCTGCCAACCGGGGCCGAGATTGTGCGGTTCGACAGCCGGCTTGTTATCTCGAACCGGGCCTGGGTATCCCATGCCGATAACGTCGTATTGCCAATCCTGAGTAAGGTCCTTGACGGCCTTGACCATCTCCTTTGCCGACATTGTCGGGCCGGACACCGCCGCGCGGCGATCGCCGCCGGAGCTTACGCGCATTTTCACATGCGAACCGCCAAGGTCGATTGCCAGCACGACAGGATCCTTCGCCGCCGCCTTAGCACTCTCTTCCTTGGGTTCCACCTTCGCTTTGCGTCCTTCTTTCACCTGGCTCATCTTCATCGGCACCTTCTATTCGTGGGGCATCCTTCGTTCTATGCCGCATCAATGACCGCGACAGAGAAATCCTCTCCTTCCCAATGGTCGGTATCTGGCCAGTAAAACGTGAAACTGATCACAGCCCCCTTGGATAGGTGTTCGCATGAAAGCTCGGCAACATGGATGCCGAAGGCATTTTGACGGGTTTCGGTATCGTTGACGCTCGCCCAACCATCAAGGCTCCAGCGCACGGCAGCCCGCGCCATGACCTCGATCCTCAAGCGCTTGCCGACGGCAAGCTGCGACAACTTATTATTGAAACGCCATAGCACGAAGGGTGCCGTAACCCTGTTTTTCACATACCGTTCGACACCCTGCGGCGGCATGTCGAAAACGGCGTCATCTCTCAGCGAGCGCAAGAGCTTGATATGTTCGGCGTGGGCCCAGACAAGCGGCATGGCGCTACCGGAGGGTCCACCGAAGACAAGGCCCAACTCCGGAATGTCGGGGCGATCCCACACTTGCTCGGGAAACAGACCACCCTGCCCCGCGGACTGTTCGAGCGTTCTCAGCAGCTCGAAGGCAGCTTCGCGTCGACCGGCCGCAAGCTCGTAATGGGCACGCTCGCCGGCAAGCAGCGGCCATGGACGCCCGATGCCCGTGCCGTCGAACGGGCCGCCGTCTTCGTGCTCGCCATAGCCGTCACCTGTATAGCGATACCATACCCGCCCCTGAGGCAGGTCGCATTTCAGTTGCGCGTCGATGACCCTGACAGTGTCGACGATGCGCGGATCATCGGCGGCCCGCAATCCGAACCGTACCAGCGCCAGGGCATCAGGACTGACGACGCGAGCGGTCGGCAGCAGCGATTCGGCGGGTGGCCTGTTCTTGATCGGCACGAAACCATCGGCAGGCGAGCTTCCATCGGCGATGTCAGGCGGCGCGATGCGGACGTAATAGCCCCTGACCCCAAGGCCGGAGCTGTCCGGATCGTTGCTGACATAGGTCCAGCGCTCGATCTGGTCGTTCCAGGCATCCGCGGTCTGCCGCAAGTAATCCGCATTATGCGATTGCCCTGCAATCTCCAGAATATCGGCGGCCGCCAGCAATGCGGCGATCTCAACCGCCAAGGTGAAGGGAGAAAAGCCGCCGTCTTCCTCCCAACGGTCCTCGCCGGTAACGGGACCGTTGACAACCACATAGCGCGCGGCACGTTCGACCATCGGTACGTAGGATAAAAGCTGCTCGCCCGTTAACGCCCCTTCCCGACGCAACGCATCGGCAAGCAGGATCGGGAAGGCGCATTCATCCATCTGTATCCCGGTCCAGTAAGGCTCGCCGTCCAGCCAGCAATTCTGCGGCCAGTGTCCATCTTCTTCCTGGATGACGCGTAGATAGGTCAGAATGCGGAGAGCATCCTGCGAGGCGCCCGCGGCCAGGAAACCGCCGGCGGTCTCGACCAGATCTCGCGGCCATACGAGATGATATCCACCAAGATCCTCGTCACCTTTGGCAAAGCCCCACGGAATGGAGAGGGAGGCAACAGCCGGCCCCTCGAAGGATAAAGGCCGGTGCGTCGCCAGAACGGCTGTCGATATCCGATAGCGATTGAGTTCGGGCGGAGGTGCTTTCGGTTCGTCGAGGGCCAGCAGCCCGTCCTGCCACGCCCGCCAGTCGGAAATATAGCTGCGTTCCGCATGCTCGTAGCCAGCCTGCAGACTGGCAAGGGCATTGTAGCCGGCTTCCTTGGCATGGCTCCCAAAACCAAGCGATATCGTAACCGTGTCATTGCCGGCGGTCAGATCGATCTCGCCGGTCAACGCGACGTTGCCATCGGCGGCATGCATGACTGCCGGGTCAAGTTGCGCCGTTTTTCGCAGTTGCTGCCATCCATCGGAGATGCCGACATAGCCGGCGGATGCCGTGCGCCAACCGCCGCTGACGGCAAGCGCAAGCGAGACACCGCCCGCGCCCGTCGCAAAAAGCATCGGCGTACCCTTATAGTCTCCCACCCAGCCCGTATTTCCGTAGCCGGCATTGACCAGATGCGGAGCCGCAAGCAGGTAGAGACGATAATCGTGGATCGCTCCTTCGAGCGGCTCGAATGATATCTGCTGAATCAGGCTACTGCGCATCGGATCGACAATGATGCGCTTGATGATCCGGTAGCGGCCGTCGATCGCCGTATTAATCAGCCGGTAAGCCGGAACGCCATCCTCGACCGTCGCGACCACGCTCTGCGTATCGCGCTTTTCATCTGAAAAGTAGCCGTTGGGGCCTGTGACGATCAATCCGATATCGCGGGTGCAGGCGCTGTCGACGCGGGGAAAATAGACTTCGTTCAGAATGCCGTGACTGAGTGTGAACCAGATGCGGCAAGCTGGCGAAAGCGCCGTGCCAACTCCGCTCTTTGCGCTGGACGTCCAGCGAGGTTCGATACCATTCACGCTAGAGCCGGAAGCATCGTAAAGCGCCATGCACTGTCTCCTCTATCGTTGCAATCTGCTCCGACAAAGATGTTTCGGCAAGGGCCGGTTTGTTGAAATCGCTGACAATAAAGGACGATCGCCCCGATGAGGCAGCGCCGTGGGCCGCATAATTCGCACGTCGACCGCGCCGCCGTCATCACAGAATCCACCCGATTTCGCTGAACCGACTAGGTGCCGTTCCGCCGCCATTGACAGCCCGCGCACGTCCTGTATTCTGTTATAAAATTGTATATAACATAATAATGGAACAATAAATGGGAGAATATCGATGAAATTAAAAGTCGGATTGCTGATTGCGGCTGCCCTGATTGCAACCCCTTCGCTACTGTTGGCCCAGGAAAAAGGCGGCGTCATCAACGTCGCGACGATCGGCGAACCGCCGACACTGGACCCGATGACCTCGACCGCCGATCTCGTCGGCATCGTGACGCAACACATCTTCGAGACGCTCTACACCTTCGACAAGAGCTGGAACGTCACGCCGCTCCTTGCCGAGAGCCTGCCCGAAATCAGCGCCGACGGCAAAACCTACACCATCAAGCTCCGGACGGGCATCAAGTTCCACGACGGTAGCGTCATGACGTCGAATGACGTCGTGGCTTCGCTCAACCGCTGGATCAAATTGGCATCGCGCGGCAAGCAGGCTGGCGGCTTCATCGAATCGATCGCTGCCCAAGATCCGGCGACGGTTGTCATCAAGCTCAAGCAGCCCTATGCCCCGCTTACCTCGCTGCTCGCTTTCAACAACTCCGCCGCCATCATCATTCCCGCCAGCAAGCAGGCCGACACGATGACCGACTTCATCGGCACCGGTCCGTACATGCTGAAGGAGCGCAAGCCCGACCAGTATATCCAGCTTGTCCGTTTCGACGGCTACAAGCCCCGGGATGGCGAGAGCAACGGTTACGGCGGCGCTCGCCACCAATATCTCGACGAAATCCGCTTCGTTCCGGTTCCGGATGCCAATACCCGCGTCGAAGCGGCCATTTCCGGCCAGTATGATTATATCGACAGCCTGCCAGTCGAATCCTTCGACAAGCTGAAATCCTCCTCTGCGACCCAGCCGCTGCTCCTGAAGCCGTTTGGCTATCCGGTCTTCGTCTTCAACACCGCCGACGGCATCGCCAAGAACGTCGCGATCCGCAAGGCGATCCGTCAGGCACTCAGCATGGAGGACATGCTGGCGGCGGCCTTCGGCAGCACGAATTTCTACACGCTCGACGGCAACATCTACCCTGCCCCCTATACCTGGAGCACGGATGCCGGCGTCAAGGGCAATTACAACGTCGCCGACCCGGATGGCGCTGCCGCTGCCGCCAAGGCCGCAGGCTACAACGGCGAACCGATCCGCATCCTGACCAGCCGCCAGTACGAGTTCCATTACAAGATGGCGCAGGTCGCGGCCGAATATCTGAAACAGGCGGGCTTCAAGGTCGATCTTCAGGTGGTCGACTGGGCAACGCTCACTCAGCGCCGCACCGACAAGGCATTGTGGGACATCTATATCACGCACAGCCCGTTCCTGCCCGAGCCCGCCCTGATCGGCACGCTTTCACCGAGCTCGCCCGGGTGGTGGAACACGCCGACAAGCAAGGCCGCGATCGACGCGTTCAACACAGAGGTCGACCCGAAGAAACGTGTCGAGCTTTGGGCGAACGTTCAAAAGGCGATGTATGACGAAGCTCCCATGATGAAGATCGGCGATTTCAACGCCGTTGCGGCGATCTCCACCAAGCTTCAGGGCGTCGATCCTGCGCCGTGGCCCTATTTCTGGAACGCATCCATCAAGAAGTAAGCCTCCCAAGGCGTTCGGGTGCCGGCCACAGCCGGCGCCCGTTCCCGATCCTGTCTGCCCCGCGGACACAGGAACCAATCCAATGATACGCTACATCCTTCAACGTCTCGCAGGCATGATCGTCGTGATGTTTCTCGTCGTCACGATCGTCTTCGTGATCGTGCGCGTAACCCCCGGCGATCCGGCCGCCGTCATGCTCGGCCCGGACGCGACCGCGCAGGATATTTCAGAGCTGCGAGTGCGGCTTGGCCTCGACCAGTCCATCTTCGTCCAATACCTGTTCTATGTCGGACAGTTGCTGAAAGGCGATCTCGGCCAATCGATCTTTCTCAACATTCCGGTTTCCTCCGCGCTTCTTGAACGCGCCGAACCGACCTTCTTCCTGACGTTGTTTTCGCTCGTCATCGCCGGCGTCATCGCGCTGCCGATCGGCATCTATGCCGCCTATCGGCGCGGATCGCTGGTCGATCAGGCCTCGATGGCGATAGGCATGCTGGCGGCGAGCATTCCAAGCTTCTGGCTCGGCCTCATCCTGATGCAGTTCTTCGCGGTGCGGCTGGGCATTTTCCCGGTTTCCGGCTATGGCGGACCGGGCGCAAGTTTCCTTGACCGGATGTATCACCTGACGCTGCCGGCCGTTGCGCTCGGCCTCGTTTCGTCGGCGCTGATCCTGCGTTTCACCCGCGCCTCGATGCTCGACGTCCTTGGAGACGATTATATCCGCACCGCCCGCGCAAAGGGGCTTATCGAACGTCGCGTCGTGTTGAAACATGCGCTGAAGAACGCGCTCATTCCAATTCTCACCGTCTTGGGGCTGACGGCCGCCGTCCTGATTTCCGGCGCTGTTGTCACCGAGACCGTCTTCGGTCTGCCGGGCATCGGAAGCCTCGTCGTCTCCGCGGTGCTGCGCCGAGACTATCCGGTGATCCAAGGGGCCTTGCTCGTTATCGCCGGCCTCTACGTCCTGATCAATTTTGCGATCGACATGCTCTATCTGCTGGTTGATCCGAGGGTACGCTACTGATGGCCGATATCGCAACCGATACACCCAAACAGATGCCAAGCGAGCGCAGCAAATTTCTGCGCCGGCTCCTGAAGCGCAAGACCGTCGCCGCCGGCCTGATCGTCCTGACGATTTTCGTGCTACTCGCCGTTCTTGCGCCGTGGATTGCTCCCTATTCCCCCTCGAAGCTCTCGATCGTCAACAGGCTGAAGCCACCGAGCGAAGTTTACTGGTTTGGCACCGACGAATTCGGCCGCGATATCTTCTCCCGCACCATCTATGCCGGACGGCTGTCGCTGCTGGTCGGAGCCGCCGTAGTGGCGCTATCGGCCGCTATCGGCGTTACGCTGGGCCTGCTCGCCGGCTTCTTCCCGAAACTGGACACACCGATCGCGCGCCTGATCGATGCGATGATGGCATTTCCCGATATCCTGCTTGCCATTGCGCTTGTTGCGGCCCTCGGCCCGTCGCTGACAACGGTCATCATCGCATTGTCTATCGTCTATTCGCCGCGGCTGGCCCGCATCGTTCGGGCATCGACGCTTGTTATCCGCGAGCTGCCCTACGTCGAGGCGGCAAAGGCTCTCGGTATCTCGACGTTTCACATCATGACGCGGCATGTGCTGAGAAACCTTCTGTCGCCGATCCTGGTGCAGGGCTCGTTTCTCTTCGCCAGCGCCATGCTGGCCGAAGCGGGGCTCTCGTTTCTCGGCCTCGGCGTCAGCCCCGAAATCCCGACCTGGGGAACCATGATCGCCGCCGGTCGCCAATATATCGGCCAGGCCGACTGGATGACCTACTTCCCTGGCTTTGCCATCATTCTCTCCGTGCTTTCGCTGCAAATGGTCGGCGACGGCCTGCGGGACATGCTCGACCCAAGACTTCGAAAGGACCTGTAAATGACCGGTGAAAAAGCGGGCAAGCCGCTCCTCCTCACCAATGTGAAGCCCATGGCGTTCGGCGGCGATGTGCCCGCCGGCGCGATCGACATCCTCATCGGCGCCGATGGCAAGATCGCCGCTTTCGGGCCGCAGCTCGCCGCTCCGGGTGACGTCGAACGCGTCGACGGCAAGGGCGCATGGATCTCTCCCGGCTGGGTCGACCTCCACGTCCATATCTGGCATGGCGGCACGGATATCTCGATCCGTCCGTCCGAATGCGGCGCCGAGCGCGGCGTCACGACGCTGGTCGATGCCGGCTCGGCCGGCGAAGCCAATTTTCACGGGTTTCGCGAATACATCATCGAACCGTCCAAGGAGCGTATCAAAGCCTTCCTCAATTTGGGTTCGATCGGCCTTGTCGCCTGCAATCGCGTTCCCGAACTTCGCGATATCAAGGATATCGACCTCGACCGCATCCTCGAATGCTATGCTGAGAACAGCGAGCACATCGTCGGCATCAAGGTGCGCGCCAGCCACGTCATCACGGGCTCCTGGGGTGTCACGCCCGTCAAGCTCGGCAAGAAGATCGCAAAGATCCTGAAGGTGCCGATGATGGTGCATGTCGGCGAGCCGCCGGCGCTCTACGACGAAGTGCTCGAAATCCTCGGACCGGGCGATGTCGTCACCCACTGCTTCAACGGCAAGGCCGGTTCCAGCATCATGGAGGACGAGGATCTCTACAATCTCGCCGAACGCTGCGCCGGCGAAGGCATCCGGCTCGATATCGGCCATGGAGGCGCATCCTTCTCCTTCAAGGTCGCGGAAGCAGCGATCGCGCGCGGTCTGCTGCCCTACTCGATCTCGACCGACCTGCACGGGCATTCGATGAACTTCCCGGTCTGGGATCTTGCAACCACCATGTCGAAGCTGCTCTCGGTCGGCATGCCCTTCGACAAGGTCGTGGACGCGGTTACCCACGCGCCCGCTTCGGTCATCAAGCTGTCGATGGAGAACCGGCTATCCGTCGGTGAGCGGGGCGACTTCACCATCTTCGACCTCGTGGATGCAGATCTCGAGGCGACTGATTCCAACGGCGACGTCTCCCGCCTGCAGAAACTCTTCGAGCCGCGTTACGCGGTCATCGGCTCAGAAGCGGTCACCGCCAGCCGCTACATACCGCGCGCCCGCAAGCTCGTACGCCATAGCCACGGTTACTCGTGGCGCTAGTCGGAACCTTAAAATCGCATAGCAGGAGCATACGTGATTACGTCCCCAACACAGGCCGCTTCAGCAGCGCAAACACCTTACCAGCGACTGGCTGCGCTCGGGATCGAGCTTCCGCCGCCGCCGCCGCCGATTGCCAACTTCGTGACCCATGTCCGCGAGGGCAACGTGCTCTATCTGTCGGGCCAGGGCCCGCGGGAGCTAGACGGCCATCTCCACTCAGGCAAGGTCGGCGGTGACGTCGGTGTTGATCGGGCCTATCAGCACGCGCGGCTGACAGGCATCAACCTTCTCGCCGTCATGCACGGAGCGCTTGGCGACCTCTCCCGGGTCAAGCGAGTGGTGAAGCTGCTCGGCATGGTCAATGCCGTGCCGCATTTCGAGGACCATCCGAGCGTCATCAACGGCTGCTCGGACCTCTTCATCGAGGTCTTCGGCGAGGCGGGCCAACATGCCCGTTCGGCCGTCGGCTTCGGCTCGCTGCCCGGCAACATCACGGTCGAGATCGAAGCGATCGTCTCGCTCAACGACTGAGGAGGACGAATTCAGTGGTTGCGCCAGCCCATCAGCTTTTCGATCCGCTCGGCAGCCGCGCGCACCTGCTCGCCATAATGGCTGCCGTCGGAAACGACTTTCTGTTCGGGCAGCACGATCGAAATGGTCGCGACGCATTGGCCGTCACGATCAACGACCGGCGAAGCGATGCAGGCAACCGCGTAGTCGGATTCCGCCACCTGGACCGACAGGCGTTCCTCAAAGGCCTTGCCCGCAGAATCGGAAAGCACGCGGGCGTCAATCTCGGCCCGACCGGTCGGGGAGGTGCGGGCGCAGCGCTTGAAAAGCTCGATCCTCTCGTCCTCCGGCAGATGGCCGACCAGAAGCCGCCCCGACGCCGTCCAGTTGAGGGGTACGCGGGTTCCGACACGGGAAGCCACCTGGAAATGGCTTGGCCCATCCGCCATCGCCAGCACCAGCATAGTATCGCCGTCGCGGCCGCAGACCTGCACCGTCTCACTTGCCTGCCGGCAAAGATCGTGCATCTCGCGGGTGGCGACACTCATGAAATCGAGCGACCGGGCGTAGGCGAGACCGTAGTGATAAAGGCGAGCACCCAGCCAAACCGAACCATCGGCATTGCGACCAAGCATGTTCTTTTCGACCAGATCGTCGATGATGACGTAGACAGTCGAAAGAGGCGCCTTGATCGCCTTGGCAATCGCATAGGCTCCGGCCGGCGCGCCGGTTTCATAGAGATAATCGATCACCTGCAGCGCGCGGTCGATGCCGCTTACGCGCGAGCGGCGAGCGCCTTTGGCTTCGGCTTCCCCGCTGGAGCCGGTGCCTTCAGGGAGTGCTGCGGGTAGGGTCTTCGCGTCCAAATCAACGCTCCTCGTGATATTTCGAGAAGCTATTACATTACTATGGCATAACTGTCGATGACAATCGGCAACGGGCCGTCACTTTGGAGAGATAGAATGTCTGACGATATCCGCAGCAAAATCGGCCTGAGGCCTGTCATCAACGTGTCCGGCACCATGACCAGCCTCGGCGCGTCGATCGTCGTACCCGAAGCCATTGCGGCAATGACGGCAATTCTTCCGCAGTTCGTTGAGATCAATGACCTGCAGCGCAAGGCAAGTGCAGTCATCGCACGACTGACGGGCAGCGAGGCAGGCTTCGTGACGGCATCCTGTTCTTCGGGCATCAGTCTCGCCGTCGCCGGCGCCATAACCGGTAACAATCTGCTCGCCATCGAGAGACTGCCCGACATCAGTCCGGACAAGAACGAAGTCATCGTGCAGATGGGCCATGTAGTCAGCTATGGCGCTCCGGTGGATCAGGCAATCCGCCTTGCCGGCGGCAAGGTCGTCCTGATCGGCCAGGCAACATCGACGCATCGCTTCCACATGGAAAACGCCATCACCGAGAAGACGGCTGCCGCCGTCTATGTCGTATCCCATCATGTGGTCGACTATGGCCTGCTGAATCTGATCGAATTCGTCGAGATCGCCCATGCCAAGGGCGTGCCCGTCATCGTCGACGCCGCTTCGGAATACGATCTCAAGCTTTTCCTCGCGCAGGGCGCCGACATCGTCCTCTATTCCGGTCATAAGTTCCTCGGTGGCCCGACGTCGGGCATCGTCGCCGGCAAGAAGGAACTGGTGCGCAATGCTTTCCTGCAGAATATGGGCATCGGCCGCGGCATGAAGGTCGGCAAGGAAAGCATCTATGGCGTCATGGCGGCGCTGGAGGCCTGGGAAAAGCGCGACCATGCCGGCATCCGCGAACGGGAAACCGGCTATCTCAACCTGTGGAAGCGGACCCTGGATGGCCGACCCGGCGTCACCGCCCTGATCGAGCCGGACCCCACCAACAATCCGCTCGAGCGTTTGCGGGTCATTGTCCAGGCACCGGAGGCGCATATCAGCGCCTGGGATCTTGCCGCAGCGCTTGGCCGCGGCAACCCGCCCGTCATCGTACGGGATCATGAGGTCGAACATCACTATTTCTATCTCGATCCCTGCAACCTGCATCCCGGCCAGGAGACGATCGTCGCTGCCCGGCTGGCCGAGGAGCTCGACAAGGCGCGCGCCTCCAACGAGATCATCGCGACGCCGATCGAGAACCGCAGCAGGCATCGCTTTGACGGCATGCTGAACTGGCCCGATTGAGCCATGACAAGAATCGTAGCGGGGGAGTAAAGATGAGCACATCACAGGTAAGGATCGCCGGGAGCGCGGAACCGGTCATTTCAGTCGAAAATCTGACTACCTCGTTCCTGGTGGACGGCGAATGGAAGCCTGTCGTGCGCAATGTTTCCTTCTCCGTCCAGCCGGCCGAGACGGTGGCGATCGTCGGCGAGAGCGGTTCCGGCAAGAGCGTGACCTCGCTTTCGATCATGCGGCTGCTGCAGAGCGATTCAAGCCGGATCGAAGGCAAGATCATGCTCGGCGGCCGCAACCTGCTTTCGCTTCCCGAACATGAGATGCGCAAAGTGCGCGGCAATGACGTATCGATGATCTTCCAGGAGCCGATGACTTCTCTCAATCCGCTCTTTACTATCGGAGATCAGATTTCAGAAGCCTTACTCTGCCATAAGGACATGTCGGCGGCGGACGCCAAGGCCGAGACGATCCGGCTTTTGGAAAAGGTCCGCATCCCCTCGGCCGCGTCGCGCTTCGACGAATATCCCCACCGCTTTTCCGGCGGCATGCGCCAGCGCGTCATGATCGCAATGGCGCTCGCCTCGAAGCCGAGGCTGCTGATTGCCGACGAGCCGACAACGGCGCTCGATGTCACGATCCAAGGCCAGATCCTCGACCTGATCAAGATGCTGCAGGAGGAGGAAGGAACCTCCGTTCTGTTCATCACGCACGACATGGGCGTGGTCGCAGAGATCGCCGATCGCACCGTCGTCATGTATCGCGGCGAGCAGGTGGAGACGGGGGCGACGGCCGACATCTTCCATCGCGGCCGGCATCCCTATACCCGCGCGCTGCTGTCGGCCGTGCCCGTGCTCGGCTCGATGCAGGCCTACGAGCGCCCGCTTCGCTTTCCCGTCGTCAATACCGCGACCGGAGAATCCGACACGCCGGTCGAGGTGCCGGATACGGTGGCGACCGAAAAGCCGGTACTGCAGGTCAAGAACCTCACCAAGCGTTTCGACATCCACTCCGGCCTTTTCGGAAAGCTCAAAGGTCGGGTGCATGCGGTCGAGGACGTCTCGTTCGATCTCTTCGCCGGCGAAACATTGTCGCTGGTTGGTGAATCCGGTTGCGGTAAGTCCACCACCGGTCGCGCAATCATGCGGCTGATCGAGCCGCAATCCGGCTCCGTCGTGGTCGATGGCCGGGACGTTCTCTCGCTTGGCAAGCGTGACATGCGCGAGATGCGCAAATCCGTGCAGATGATCTTCCAGGACCCGTTCGCGTCGCTCAACCCGCGCATGACGGTCGGCCAGGCAGTCGCGGAACCCTATCTCGAACACGGGATGGGAACGGCAAAGGAGGCGAGAGAGATCGTAGCCGACATGCTGCGCAAGGTGGGGCTGACACCCGACATGGCCAGCCGTTACCCACATGAATTCTCCGGCGGCCAGCGTCAGCGCATCTGCATCGCCCGCGCCCTGGCATTGCAGCCAAAGGTGATCGTCGCCGACGAGAGCGTGTCCGCGCTCGACGTCTCGATCAAGGCGCAGGTCATCAATCTGATGCTCGACCTGCAGCAGAGCCTGAACCTCTCCTTCCTGTTCATTTCCCACGACATGGCCGTGGTCGAGCGCGTCAGCCACCGCGTCGCCGTCATGTATCTCGGTGAAATCGTCGAGATCGGCCCCCGCGCAGCCGTCTTCGGCAATCCGCAGCATGACTATACGAAGAAGCTGATGGCTGCCGTTCCGGTGCCGGACCCCGACCGCCGACGCGAGAAACGCGCGGCAGCCGGCGACGAGCTGAAGAGCCCGATCCGGCCGGTCGATTATCTGGTCACGCCGCGCGAATATCGAACTGTTTCCCCCAATCATCTGGTTGCGGTCTGATACCTCTATCCGATCGGCCAGCGGGCCGATCGTCACCCACAAATCGAGCCGCCAATATAGGTCGATCCGCGCCGCATCGATGAGCGACGAAAGATGCTCTTGCAAAAGTGTGCCATGTTGATTAATCGTTTAATCACAAAAACCAGAGCGCATTCTTGAATGAGCAGTACACGCCCCTCTTCCATCCGCGAAATTGCAACCAGGCTGGGTGTTTCCACGGCAACCGTCTCCAATGCGCTGCGCGGTACGGGGCGGGTATCATCAGCCCTTGCGGCTCAGATTCGTCTGGAGGCGGACAGGCTCGGCTATGTCCCTGACCATACGGCACGGGCGCTGCGCACCGGCCGGAGCAATACGGTTGGCCTATTGGTCCCGAACATCGGGCAACCGCTGTTTCCTGCCTTTGCACAGGCGATCGAACGGGCGGCAAAGCAGCGCGATCTGGCCGTTCTGATCGGCGACAGCCAAGGCGATCCCCGGCAGCAGGACTTCGAAATGAGAACCATGATCGCCCGCGGCGTCGACGCGCTGATCGTGATCCCGACGCGCGGCACAACCGTTGTGCCCGAGGATGTTTCGGTGCCCGTCGCCGTCATAGACAGCGCGGCCACAACGGGCAATATCGCCGCCAGCGATCATCGTGAGGGAGGCCGCCTGATCGCCCGTCATCTGCTCGAACTTGGCCATGACAGGCTTCTGATCCTCGCCGGCCCTGAGAATTCACTGGTGGCGCGCGAGCGCGTCGAAGGAATGTGCGAAATCTTCCGCCAGGCCGGTGTCGAACCGGCATTGCGGTACGGCGATGCCACTTTCGAAGCAGGCAGCGCCCTCGGTCGCGAGCTCGATGTGCGGGATTTTACAGCCTGTGCAGCCGCCTACGACGCCCTGGCCATCGGCTTTGCCATCGCCGTCAGAGACAGGGGCTACAGCATTCCGGCAGACATATCGCTCACCGGCTTTGATGATCTGATGTGGGCTCAAATCGTTTCTCCGCCGCTCACCACCGTCCGGCAGGATCTGGAAGCCGTGGCGAACCACGCACTCGCCTTCGTTGCCGGAGAAACCGAGACCAGCGGGATATTCCCGACGGAACTTGTCTTGCGGCAATCGACCGCGCGCCCGTCCGCTTTCGTCCAAGGAGGCAAAGATGCCGAACGAACCCCATGACCTCCATTCACCGGAGCTGCGCGATCGCGCCGTGCGGGCAGCCCTGGGCCTTGAGCCGTTCGACGTGCTCATTGCCGGCGGCACGCTCGTCGACGTCGCGACCTCGGAAATGAGGCCGGCCGACATCGGCCTTGTCGGTCCCCTGATCGCAAGCGTTCATCCCTCCGGAAGCAGGAAGGACGCGAACGAGATCGTCGACGCGTCGGGACGCTTCATCGCGCCCGGTTTCATCGACACCCATATGCATGTCGAAAGCTCGATGGTGACGCCGAGGCGATACGCCGAAACGGTCGTCCCGCAGGGTACGACGACCATCTGCTGGGACCCGCATGAAATCGGCAACGTCGCCGGTCTTGACGGCATTCGATGGGCACTCGAAGAAACACGGCAATTGCCGCTGCGCTTCCTGACCCTGGCGCCGTCCTGCGTGCCTTCGGCGCCCGGCCTGGAGCTTGCCGGTGCGGAGTTCCGGTCCGGCGAAATGGCGACCATGCTGAGCTGGCCGGAGATTTCCGGCGTTGCCGAAGTCATGAATATGCGTGGGGTCCTTGAGAGAAGCGAGCCGATGCGCGGCATCGTCGAGGCCGGGCTTGCGAGCGGCAAGCGCGTCTGCGGCCATGCTCGTGGCCTCGAAGGCGCGGAATTGCAGGCATTCGTGTCTGCGGGGATTCAATCCGATCACGAGATCACCTCGGGCGAAGACCTGCTGGCAAAATTGCGGACCGGCCTCACCATCGAGTTGCGCGGTTCCCACGACTATGTCCTGCCCGGCGTGATCGAGGCGTTGAAAAGGCTGCCGCATATGCCGCAAACGCTGACGATCTGCACCGATGACGTCTTCCCCGACGACCTCGTGAGCGATGGTGCGATGTCATCTGTTCTCAGGCGCCTCATCGGCTACGGTATGAAGCCGATCGACGCCATCCGCGCCGCCACGCTCAACGCCGCCATGTGGCTGAACCGCTATGATCTGGGGCTGGTGGCGCCCGGTCGTCGCGCCGACATCATCATTCTCTCCGACCTGGAGACGATCGCGGTCGACCACGTCTTCGCATCGGGGCGTGAGGTCGCAAGAGGCGGCAGCCTCACTGGAACCTGTGAGAGCGTATCCGCGAATGCCTATCGCGACACCGTAAAGCTTGGCAGGCTTTCTGCCGCCGACTTCACGATCGCACTGCCGGGCATGACGGCAGCCAGGATCAACACGATTGTCAGCCCGCGTTTCACGAAATGGGGGGAAGCGGCCGTCAAAGTGGAAGACGACAAGCTCGTCCTGCCCGACAACATGCTTCTGATGGCGGTCATCCACCGCCACGGAAGAAAGGACCCGACGCCGGCCATCGGCGTGCTGGAAGACTGGGGCCATTGGCGCGGCGCGCTTGCGACGACGATATCCCATGACAGCCACAACCTCACTGTCTTCGGCCGCGATCCCGCGGATATGGCAGCGGCGGCCAATGCCGTTATCGAGGCCGGCGGCGGCATGGCGACCGCTGCCGATGGCATGGTTACGGCCGTCCTGCCCCTGCCCGTCTGCGGCTTGCTGTCAGATGCGCCTGCGAAGGAAGTGGCGGATGATTTCGCCAGACTGCGCGCGGCGGCCGACAACATTGCCGACTGGATGCCGCCCATTCGCACCTTCAAGGCCGTCGTCGGCGCAAGCCTTGCATGCAACCCAGGCCCGCACGTCACCGACCTCGGTCTGACAGACGGGACAACCCAGGAAATCAGACCGCTTCTGGCTGCAAGCCGAAACTGAGGTCATCAGCCGCACGGCAGCGTTTGCCGACTTAGGAGATAGTCACAATGGCCTCAAATATGAATGTCGGACAGCCGGACGACGCGGTCGAACCGTGGTGGAAGAGCTATTTCCGCATGCGCGAGCGCAAGACCAATATCAAGACGGAAGTCATCGCCGGCATGACGTCCTTCCTGGCGTCGGCCTATCTTCTCGTCGTGATCCCCTCCCTGCTTTCGGCCGGAGGCATCGACCGCGCCGCCGCAACGACAGCAACCATTCTCGTCATCATCGGCGCGACCCTGTTCATGGCGCTCTATGCCAATATGCCCTTCGTGGTGGGGCCAGGCATCGGCGGCTCGGTTCTGGTGGGTCCGACGATGGCAGCCGTGGAGCATATTCCCTGGCAGACCGGGCTTGCCATCTCCTTCTGGTCCAGTGTCATCTTCGTGCTGCTGACGGTGCTCGGCGTACGCCAGGTCATCGCCCGCATGGTTCCAGCCCAGATCAAGCTCGGTCTGGGTGCCGCGATCGGATTGTTCATCGCGCTTCTCGGCTTCAAGAATGCCGGTCTCGTCGACGTCAACGCCAAGAGCCACGCGCTCATGCTCGGCTCATTCAGCTCGGGGCAGGCCATCATTGCCGTCTTCGGCATCTTCCTCGCCGTCTTTCTGCGTGGTCGCAAGGTGCCGGGACCGATCCTGTGGGCCATTCTCGGCAGCACGCTGCTCGGCATTCCGCTCGGCGTCACCAAGGTGCCTGCCGCATTCTTCGGAGCACCACACGGCATCTCCGAGATCGGCCTGCAGCTCGATTTCCTCGGTGCGCTGAAGATCGAATATTTCCCCTATCTCTTTGCCTTCTTCGCATCCGAGTTCTTCTCGACGCTTGGCACGACGCTCGCCGTAGGCGCCAAGGCCGGCCTTGTCGACGAGGAGGGCAATATGGCGGATCTGGGCAAGCCGTTCCTCGTCGATTCGATCGCTGCCACGATCAGCCCGCTGCTCGGCATTCCCTCCGCGACAGCGCTTGTCGAAAGCGCCACGGGCGCGGAAGCGGGCGGCCGCACCGGCTTTGCTTCGCTTGCAACCGCGGCCCTCTTTGCCCTTACCTTGCTCTTCACCCCGATCGCGCTGATGATCCCGGCAGCGGCCACCGCACCCGCCCTGATCCTCGTCGGCATGTCGATGTTCAGCGCGCTAAAGCGGGTCGACCTTGAGAATTTCTCCGACGGTCTTTCCGCCTTGATGATGGTCCTCTTGACCCTCGTCTCCAACAGCTTTGGAACCGGCATCGCCGGTGGGCTGTTGTTCTACGTCATCGTCAAGGTATTGTCGGGAGAAGCAAAGCAGGTCTCCATCGGCATGTATCTTCTTGCCATCCCGCTGGCCTATTATTTCTGGACGATAGCTGCTCATTGAGCGGCCACCGATCCTGCGTTTGCATCAAGAGCATTCGCAATTTTCAGCGAGACTTTTGATGAGGGATTTCATGTGACGCCATTTTCAGGGCAAGATTATCCTTTGGGCGGTCCGCCGGTGCTGCCGCTATGGTGTCAGCTACCGCGATCTTGAAGGGGGCCTACCCCCCGGCTTACACCATGCCGGGATTAATCGAACAAAGCCCTCGCAGCGCCAGAGCACCCTCAGCGCTTGGGATCGTTGCAAACCCGTTCAGTGACTGGTTACAGTTAGCCCCAGCGCCATGAGAAGGCTAGGATCGAGCGTGTCAGGGCCGGATTTACCAAGGGTCGCACCGAGGCCGAAGCCGTCGTTGTAGGCCCACAGTCCCCAGCCCATGCCCTCGGCTTCGCAGGCTTTCCGCACAGCGAGCAAATAGGCCAAGCGGGTAGCCTTCGGCCGATTATCGAGGATTCCGAATTCCTCATTGGCTACCACAACGCCGTTCTGGTGCGCCCAGGCGGCCGCCGCATGAATGTCGGCCGCAACCTTGGCAGCCGTCCAACCGGACTGGCAATACCATTTGACCTGGCCCTCGGTCTTGGCAGTCTTGGCGGTCTGGCTGACACTGGTGCAGCCGGAGGGATCGTTCACCGGAAAGATGAGAGCGGAAAGCACCGGTGCATCCTCCGCTGGTAGATCCTTCACCTGCGTGGAGGTCAGGAAGGTCGGATCGTAGAAATGAAACACGTAAACGATGTTTCTGTCCGGCAGAAGCTTCGTCTTCGGCAGGGTGGTGACGTCGTCCCAATGATTGCCAGTGGCCAGGATGGTCACGTTGGGCAGGTGGCTGCGGATGATGCGCAGCAAGCGGAGTTGCAGGGCATCCCAGTCGCTGCCGTTAGGAAAATTTGGTTCGTTGAGGGTTTCGACGAAGGTGAGGTTCGGGTTGAGCGGCGCCAGCAGAGGTGCAAGCTGATCCCAGAATTTCGCCAGCGACGCGCGGTCGCGTGGATTGTTCGAAAGGTCCCATTTTTGGCGTTCCGGTGATATGGATACGCCAAGTCCTGCATTTTGGATCGCCGCCATCTGCACCACTAACGCCTTGGCCACGTCAACATCCAGCTCGCCGTCCGGCTGCTGCAGGGCGGAGGGTGAGAGCGGCACGCGCACGTAGGTGAACCCGGCCGATTTGATCTGCTTGAGGACTTGGAGGCTGACATAGCTGGCATAAAAGCTTATGGGATGCGCGCCCGGATCTGAAAACCAGCGATTGATATTGGCGCCCCGGCGCAATGTTTCAACGCGATTAGGCGGCGGCTGACCGTTGGCATTCACACTATTCGTAAAAGAGATCTGAAACGCCATCGCTGTAAGGAAGAGGCGAGCAACCGTCTTCATGGTGCGAACTCCCCATCCTTCCAAAGTAGCGCCAGATTGTCATTTCGATGCTACAGTTAGATATAGACCAGAATTCCAAATCAACAGGTCGCTCAACCGGAGTTTCATCGCACCGTCGCCGAATTCGGCTATACCGAGGCGGCTGTCGGCAAACGGCAAGAGGAAGCCGGATGCGTTTCTTCCAGTCCCTGCAAGTGTTCATCTTGGTCGTGTGTTTTGCCACCGCCGCCAATCCTTTCGCGGCCGACGAGGTTTTTGCCTCAACCACCAAGGCATGGATCTCCAGCAACGACCCTACCCACGGCGGAGCACCCGATTTCTGGTCGATGTTTGAGCCTGGTGCGCCCTGGGCAAGGGCAATGGCACATGTCGAGGGCATCTCGATCGCCCAGAACCTTGTCACCAACGGACCGCCGGACAAGCTGCGCTCCTTTTATGCCTTTTTAAAGCAAAACCACCTCAAGCTTGCCGTCAGCATCGGCATGCTCACCTGGTCAAATCGCTGCGGAAAGCATGTGGAAGGCTACGTGCCGCCGGGCGGTTCCGACTATGTGGCTCAAAGAATCAAGGCGCTTGGCGGCGAGCTCGACACGATCGACATCGATGAAGCCTTCTGGTTCGGACGGTTCTATGGCGGTGAGAATGCTTGTCACAGCCCGATCGATGCGCTTGCCGCAGATGTGGCGGCGAATTTCAATGCCTATAGACGCGTATTTCCCAACGTGGAGCTCGGGGACACCGAGCCGCTGGGGCCGCCACCTTCCGGCGATCCGACCGGTCGCTGGGCGAAGGAGACGCAAGCCTGGCTCGACGCCCTGGAGAAGCAAACGGGCTCGCACCTTGCCGTTGTCCACGAAGACATTACCGATTGGGATCGACCGCTCGCGGGCTATCTGCCTGCTGTCGCCGATCTGGTGCGGCGCAATCACATCGCCTTTGCCCCGATCATCATAGCCGCAAGGCCGAACGGGCCGGACGCCGCCTGGATGGCGAGCGCCGAACATAACATCGCCCTGTTGAAGGCGTCCGCTGCCTGGCCGCCGGATCAGATCGTCTTTGCCACGTGGCACGCCTTTCCGACCCGTAACCTGCCGGACAGTTCGCCCGAGGCGTTCACTCATCTGGTTAATTTTTATTTCGACGGTCGGTGAGAGGCTCCGTTTGGAACGCAATTTGGCACGCGATGATGGGAAACCTGCGGATGAAACGTCTAATATCGATGCTCAGCGCAGCCTTCGTTCTCGCGGCGGCGTTCGCAAGCCCCGCGACTGCGGCTCCCACGCCGCCGGTGATCGGCGTCAACCTCGTCAACGAGCCCTATAAGCAGAGCGTTTTGGAGCAGGAGGCGACATTCAAGGCTCTGCAATCGGCCGGCGTCCACGTCATCCGCGCCGGCATCCCCGACAATGATGACGGCCTGGCCTTTGCGCAGCGGGCCTATGCTCACGGGATCAAGATCGAGTGGTTGCTATGGATCTATCCCGATCGCGGAACCGCGTGGCCGAAACTGCCCGACGCCTACAGAGGCAAGAACTTCTGGCGCGGCTACCCGCTCTCGACGACGAATGCCGACCAATTGAAGGCTGCAGTCGGCGCGCAATTGGCAAGGCTGGAAAACAAGGGCGTCGTGCTCGCCGGCTTCGAACTCGGCAACGAGATCAACTGGACCGGCTTCAATGCCGATTTTCCCCTCTCGGCCAACGGGCGAATCCTGGACGAGGAAGACCTCGCCAAGGATCCCGAAGGGCAAAAGATCACAAAGGGCTATTTGCGCTATCTTGACAGTCTCGCCGCACTGAAGACCCTACGCGATGGATCGAGGCTCAACCGGGAGACGCCGATCCTCTCCGCAGGCCTCTCCGATCCGACTGGATCGGAGACGTGGCTTAAGAGCGTCGGGGCCGATGCGGTCGGCGTCGAGGCCACCCTCCACTTTCTCCAGGCCCATGGCCTCGACAGGCTGGTCGACGGCTACGGCCTGCATCTCTACCCTTATGCGACGAGCCCGGGGACGACTGAAGGCGTCGCCGGGCTCCGCACACATCTTGAAGCCAACGGTCTATCTGAATGCCGGCCAGCCGCCGGCATTGTCGGAAAGCCTTGCTGGATCACGGAATGGAACTTCAACGGCCTGAAGGGGCTCGACGCATGCCCGATCGATGACGGCATGCGGGTCGAGGCCGTGCAAGACATGCGCGGCCTGTTCAGCGAGCTTTGGCGACAAAACCGTCTGGGCGGAGCGCTCTACTATACCTGGCAAGGTGCCCTTCATGCAGCGGTGGAAGACCATGACAGCGCATTTCGCTGCGGCGCGGTGACAGAAAGCGGGCGCCTGGCGGTCGCGCCGATCCCGGCTCCTACAGCTGCAAGCGAGACCGGTCCTGACGCCGGCCACGCCGGATCGATCAAGCCAAGGCCCTGTGACCTCTATGCAGCCGACAATACGCCTTGCGTCGCCGCGCACAGCACCGTGCGCGCGCTGTACGCCAAATATGGCGGTCCGCTCTATCAGGTGGAGAGGGCTTCAGACGGCACCAGGCAAAATATCGGCCTGCTTTCCGACGGCTACGCAAACGGCACCTTGCAGGACGAATTCTGCGCCAACACCACCTGCATCATCACCCGGATTTACGATCAGTCGCCAAGGCGCAACGACCTCGCGATTGCCGTCGGCGGACGGTACAAGGGGCCGGCCGCCAATGGCGCCGATCTCGGTGCCGCCGCGGATGCGTTGCCGATTACGGCTGGCGGCCACCAGGTTTACGGCCTCTCGATTTCCCCCGGTATGGGTTACCGCAACAACCAGACTTCGGGCGTTGCGGTCAATGGAGAGCCGGAGGGTATGTATATGGTCGCCTCCGGAACCCATTTCAATTCAGGCTGCTGTTTCGACTATGGCAACGCCGAGACGAGCGGCGCAGATACCGGGGCGGGGCATATGGATGCTCTCAATGTCAGCAGAAATCTGGAGTGGCCCGACTGCCGCAACGGGCCTGCAGAGCCCGGAGTGCAGGCCGACCTCGAAAACGGAATATTCGATTGGGACAAGCCAAGCTGCAATCCCGCTTCGAATATAGGCGATGGGCTGCATCCCTTCATCTCAGCATGGCTGAAGAACAATGGTCAGACGCAATTTGCATTGAAATGGGGCGACGCGCAGTCAGGTGGGCTCCACGCCATCTATTCCGGCGCGCTTCCCGCGGGATACGCGCCAATGCGACAGGAAGGCGCGATCCTCCTCGGCATCGGCGGCGACAACAGCCATGCCTCCGCGGGCTCCTTCTTCGAAGGCGCGCTGACGGCGGGTCTTCCGACCGAGGGGGCGGAGAGTGCCGTCCAGTCCGACATTGTCGCTGCGCGCTACGGCGCATCCACGCGCCTGTCCGGAACGCTGACGCCGGGCGCGGAAATCTCCTTGCGGGCCACCACGCCCTGCTGCACCGGAGACTATATCCGAGACGAGAATTCCGCCGCCGTCATCGTGCCCATCACCGCGGACAGTCCCGAGCCAGACAAGGGCGATGCGACCTGGATCGTTCGCCGTGGCCTTGCCGACAGTGCCTGCATCTCGCTAGAATCGAGCAATCACCCCGGCGACTTCCTGAGACGCCGGAACCTTGCGCTCAGCGTAGCACCATTCGACGGCACAGGCCCCGGCCGGTCTGATACCACCTTCTGTCCCGAGCCTGGAAAGAACGGGCAGGGAAGTTCATTCCGGACGGTGGATGACGCGACAAAATACATTCGCCACTACCTTGGAAAGCTCTATGTCGCCGGCAATGGTGGCGCAAATCCTTGGGATGCCACAGCGCATTGGAGCGACGACACCAGCTTCATCATCGGCCCCCCGCTTTCCGCCCTTACGGCGGGCGGGGGCGGCGCGGCCGCCGCCCCGGATACCCGGCCGTCCCCGGCCACGCCGCTTGAGTTCGGCATCGATCGGTCCAACATGGCGACGCAGTGGACCTTGGCATGGCCGCAGGAGCCCAAGGTCTCACCCTTTTTGTCCGCCGACTACAACAAGCCCGGGAATTTCGAGGCGCGCCGCGTTGCCGTGATGGACGGGATCGCGCGGGTTCACGCCGAATGGTTTCGCGACGGCCTGGGCAATGCCGCTCAGGCGATCGATATTTTGAGGCTCGTACACCAGCGCCACATGAAAATGCTCGCGATCATCAGCGCGGCATCCACCGACTATCCACCGGGCGCCTATATCGACAAGGCTCAGAGCGGCTGCCAATGGGGGACCTATCCTCTGAGCAAGATCAACCTTGCCGCCTATCAGAAGCGTATCGAGGCGGAGCTTTCGGCAATCCGCGACGCTGGCGAGACGGTCGACGCCTTCGAAATTGGCAATGAGCTCGATCTTTATTGCAACGATGCGGATAATCCAACCGGCACGGACTGGGCCAAGCACCAGTGGAAATGGTTCCTGAGCGACGCCCAGGTGCAGGCCTTCGCGCGCGGCTATGCGCCCTTTCTGGCGTCCTCGGTCGCCTCGATCCGCAAGTATTTTCCCAAGGCCGAAATCATCACATATGGCAATTCCATGCCAGCTTCGGCGCCGCTGATCGAAGCTCTGGCCAGCATGCGCGACACGGACGGCAGAACGACCGATTACACCGGGTTGATCGACGGCTACGGCGCGCATCTTTACCCGACCTCGACCACCACCCTGGCGATGGTCGAGGAGCTCACCGACGAACTGCACTACGAGGCCGCTCACTACCCGCATGTGAACCAGAAACCTATTTGGATCACGGAGTGGAACCCGGCGGGGTCGAGCTGGTGGAACGGTCAACCCTGGTATTTTCAATACGACGCCCGCGGCAAGCCCGGAGGTGACTTGAACAAGGCTGATACGAGCGGAACCTATCCGGCGATGGACCGGGCGGGCGCCATCCGCGTCTTCAACAAAGATGTCGTCGAGACGCTGCGATCGTCAGCAAGCTTGCCTGTGAACATCAGCCACGTCCTTTACTACGCCTACGATTCCGCCGGCCAATCGCCAAAATGCGCTGAGGTCAAATACAGCTGGAAGACGAACCTTCCGGCCGGATTTTGCCTGGACGGCATGACGGATCCCTCCACCGGCGACCTGCTGCCTGGTATCGCAGCTGCAGTCGCCGGCACTGCGCACTAGTCGCGATTACCCAGCCGCCACCGCATTCGCATGAACTCGTACTGGGCTACTTTCGGAAAGAAAAAAGGGCCGACAGATAGACTGCGGCCCATAAAGTGTGAAGGTCAAAAACCTCCAGAGGGGAACAGCTGCTGCGACGGAACTGGGAGGAAGCCGTCATATGCATCAGCTACGCTCCTTATGCCCGATTTTGCATCATCGATGCATCCATTTTTTGTGCATTGCAGCTATGCGAACGCGGCTGGGCCGTGTTCATTTGATTTGCATGCAACTGGGATATGGTGCCGCCGACGATGGAGGCACCCGAAGCACGCGCATCGCTCAAATGAGCTGCGGGCCTCGCGCCTTGGCAACGGTCGCTTGGATCGATCTCACTTCTAGGATGGCGATTGCCGCAATAGCACAGTCTTGTGAAGACTTATTGTCCCAGCCCGTCATCGCTGCGCTGTTACGTCGAGTAGCTGCTCGATTGGCACCACAGGAACGATATTTTTCACCAATTCCTCCAGCTCCTTGTCGAGGGTCACGAAGGCATCAGCCTGGAGTTTCGTCAAGGCGATGTATTCTGCATGATAAGTGTCAGGCCAAGCTAGTTGCTCGGCCACCGTCCATGCGTGACGTTGGAGCGTTCTGTCCCCTAGAAATCTAAGCTTCAAGGTCTGAAGGTAGGCGAGCGCTGTATCGGCTGCCTTGCGGTCAAGCACCCCACGAGCAACCTCTCCGTATAGCATGGACAGCAGTTGCGATCGCATGAGCGTAGGAGCCATCATCTTATCCGCTGGAGATATCTTCGCGCTCGTCGTTGCAAGACGCAGCGCCACATCCGGACCAATTACAAATCGCGCCATTCTCTACTCCGGAAAAGACAAGGAGATGGCCATCGACAGCTCGGAATGGCGCGACCTTGCATCTTCTCACCGTACCAGCCTTGCGTTGCAAGAAGCAATAGCTTCGGCTTGAGCGCGGCCGGTCGGCACGAGGAGGGTGAGCAGTTGGACACCGCATCTAAACACGCATCAAAGGGGCGCATATTTAGATCAGTACCCCTAAAGAGTTCGTTTCGCAGATAATCCCAGTTATGAGCTTCTTGGCCGGGTGAGTGGCTCCCAACAAGAAGCAATCGAACTCACCTAGAGTGCCGCGCAAACCGAAGAGCAGATCAACCGCCTGAAGACATTTGAGCGAGCAATGCATGATCGCGCCGGCCCATAACTGACGAGGGCGAAAATGTAGCCGTCGAACCACAAAATTGAGGGAGAGCTCGACTAAGCGCCAAGCGACGCCAACCAACGCAGACGCCTGCTCAACGCCACCAGCATCGCCAATACGCAAGCATAGGTCAGCACACCTGTGACGATCTGAAGGACAAAAATTTCGTGCCAGGACAAAGCCTCTGAAAAGCTCTCTCGAACCAAAAACACCGCGACGACCATGATAAGGCTCGAAGGCACGATCAATAACGCTGCCCCCTTGGTAATTTCCAACCAATCCACGTTGGCGAGTTTCGACTGTAGTACGATGCAGGTCAAAAGCGCAAAAGCAGCCGTGAAGCATTGCGCACTTGCCAGCGCCCGCAATCCGAATTGTGCGACCACGATGACGACTACGAGCGAGATCGCAACATTCAAGAGCGTGACTGGAAACCGGTATCCGATCCGTCCGACAACCGAAAGCGACGCCTCGTTGATGTAGCCCGGGGAGAGCAGCAGTTGTCGCAGACACAGAAAAGGAATTAGTGAGGCTGCGGGCATCCAGGCATCACCAAGCACGAGCCGCACGACCGGCTCGGATACCTGCCCTAGTCCAAGATACATGGGCGCGGCAATGGCAATTAACACCAGAACGAACCGATCACAAGCAAAGCCGGCCCGGCGGGTCGATCCGGCAGGCTCCAGGTGCGCGCGGCGGAAAACAACCCAACTCAGCGACCGAGCCGGCTCACCCAGCAGCTCGGACACGACGGCAACGACACGCTCTGCAGCCCTGTAGAATCCAGCGTCCGCTATTCCGAGAAAGCTTCCGACGACCAGGGTCCCAGAATAGGAGCCAATAAAGACGACCAGGCGATTGCCGACGATCTGGCGAGAAAATGCCAGGACTTCGATGACAACTGGCTTTGTGAGATGCAGGCGCGGCAATCGCGCCGCGGCATGCGCCGATCCAAGCAAGAGAACAAGCTGGCAAACGACTTTCGCCACGGCCAAAGATGACGCATTCCCATGCTGGCCAAGCATCACGATTGCTGTTATCAGGCCAGACAACTCGCCCCCAATCCTGACGATTGCACGTTGGCGCAGCCGCCCCGAGGCAACGAGCCTTCCATCAAACGCTGCAGTCAGCGCCGCCGGCAACATCCAGCCGCTGAATAAGGCCAGAATCGCGCTCTGTGCTTCATCGCCAGTAAACATGTGGAAGACGATCGCAGCCACCAGGCCGACGGCAGTGAGTAAGCCTCCGCTGATGAGCGAGATGGTAGCGACTTGATCAAAGCAATGATCAGCATCTCGCGCTTTCATGATGAATTCCGCCCATCCGCCTTCCGCCACAACCACCAGCAGCATCGCTATGGCGGATGTGAAGGCAAAGAGCCCAAATTCTTCCGGGCTCAACATGCGCGCCGCAACGAAAAAGGTCGCGACTTGAGAAAATTGCGAGACGATCTTGGCGGCAACGATCCAAATTCCGCCGGATACGATCATCGGCAGAAACTGGCCCCTTGCCGCCCCTCGCGATTGTGATTGGCCGGTGTGAGGATCTGTGTCCTTGATCGATAAAACCATCGCCAACGTTCCGATTTGGTAGGGCAACGATCACCATGTACTAGACGAGCAGCACATGGTGATCGCCCTCAAGCTCAGGGGTCAATGATCTCCACTTTGAAAGATGACCGAGTATCGATATGCCCAGTCAGCTTCGCTACGGTCGAACGGCTCTCTGGCCCAACGAAGCCAGGGCCATCCGCCCCTTGAACTCTCCGAAGACCATATTTCCTCCTGGCTCGTCAGCACGGGTCGAAACCTGGATGCCTTCAACACTTGAGTCTTAATGTCGAGGTCGATTCCATCGACCACCAGATACCCGCCCGGAACGACCAGCCCCATCATGTTGACGAGGCACCGTTCGGCCAGCTCGTCTGGCATCGGCCCCATGAAGTTGTTTGCCAGGACGATATCCTGCCGACCGACGAGGTTTGAAAGTCTTTCATCGGTCGCGTCGACCGTCAGCCATACAACATCTTGCCTGAGCCGGTCTTTCACACGCAACGACCCATCCGCAAGAGGCTCTAGAATTTCGACAAGTGATGGAACGTCTTTACTTGCAACTTCCGCCCTGCCTGCGACGTACAAGCCGCCCTCGGCTGCGGGGGTGTCCGGAAAGTAGATGCCCCGTTTTGCCACCTCCACCACGACTTCCGATATATCTGCACCCTGTGCCTTCACATTTAGGTCGCTTCGCACCTTCTTGATCGCATGGAGAAAAGAATAGAGTTCGGCCCCCGTGCTGCAGCCGATCGAGATAATGTTGAGATTGCCATTGGCAGGATAGCCGGACGTCAGCGATGCAACCGCAGAAAGCAGCGGCGGGTTGCGCAGGAAATGCGTGTAGTGAGACTGAAACCTCACGGTGTCTCTCACGAAGTTTCGATAGATGTATCGTCCCACGCGGACCATGGTCGGTGTCCGCCTAACCGAACTCGGTATGGTCTCCCAGATCGCTCGACAAAGACGAAAGGGGGCTTGATGGAAAAGAGTGAAACCAGTCATGGTGATCGACATCGAAAACTCCTTCAAATGCGCCGCCGGCTCCTGAGATGGCCGGGCAGGCAAACAGGGACTCGATTTGAGGCGGGACAAATCAATGAGCAGGGCAGCGGCACTGAGACGTGAATGTGTGGCTCCGCTGTAGCCTGCCGACTAATCGACAGGGTTGGCCTGTCTCCGCAGCTGTACTCATCCCGATAACCGCTCAGTTCGAGCCCGGCATCTGATGCGGAGAATGATTTGTCCTACCGAGCGCAAAGACGCGGATCGACGTGAAACGGCCCCTATGGCGGATGATGAAAACTCCGCAGACCAGCGGGAAACAACGTTGGCCAGTATCGTGTGAAATGTGCGCGCGTCGTCTCGATCATTTGGGAGAAAAGTGGCGGGCAGATGACGTGAGAGACGGAATAAGCGCCGCTGCAGTGCGTGCAGAAGCACAACCGCTGGCGGATTTGCGCGTGCCCCGTGCCTAGATCAGACATGGCACAATGATGTACAGAGATCGACGATATGGTGGAGACGATCTGGAAGGGTTGATGAAGGTGCATGCCTGAACGGATATGCGGCGAGTTCAGGGCGAGCGCGATGGATGCCAGAAGCCCAGCGATCATAACAACATTCTGCGCCAAACTGAGCTGTTGTAGCTTCATATGATAGTTGTAGGACGGACCATCCCTTTACTCAATTTAGCAAAGAGTGCCCAAGCCATCGATCAAAGGGAGTAGTTTCGTCGACATCTAGCAGCGTCGACAACGTAACCACCGATGAGATAGGAAAATACTGGTTCTGCCCGGATGCCGCATCTGGCACACAGATACCGTCGAGGGGCGCCCACCCCATCAGAGCCCCTGAGCGAGCTTGTGCAACGAAGGCGTTTACCGCGGGCGTAAGCCTCACACTATCTGTGCGGAGAATCGGTCGATTAGCCACGCCGCTGCCGGACCGGGCGGCGTCTCCGTTCGGTAGATCGCATGCAGCGGGTAGAAACCGAGGCCCCATTCGGGCAGGTGAATTTGCACGAGGCGCCCGGCTTCAATATCCGCACGAACCATGGGCGCCGGCATGCTGCCCCAACCAATGCCGGCCAGCAGCAAGGCATGCTTGGAACCCAGATCGGACAATCGCCATGTGCGATTTCCAAGGACGCCAAGATCCTTGCCTTCCGTCAATCTGAACCTGTCGGCCAGCACGAGCTGAACGTGATCCCTGGCGGCGCCCGGCGGAATCGAGCCGCCTTTGGCCAGTGGATGTCCGGGGGCTGCGACCGGGATCAAGTCAACACCGCCGATATTGATCTGCTCGAGGCCGGATTGCGATTTATGCTCAAGACCACTGACACCCACCGTGGCAACGCCCGATAGAACGAGTTGCGTCACCGCGCCGAGCGCCTCGACATGCAGTCGCAGAGTGACGGTGGGAAATTCCCGTTCGAACGCCTGTGCCGCATCAACCACCCGGCTTGTCGGAAGCATGACGTCGACGACGAGCGACACCTCGGATTCCAGGCCACCGAGCATGCCTCTGATTTTCGCGCGCAGGCTATCGACGCCGATCGACACCGTGCGAACCTCGGAAAGAACCGATGACCCGATCGCGGTCAAGACCGGTTTGCGTGTGCGGTCGCGATCGAACAGCTGTACCCCGAGCTGCTGTTCGAGGGTGGCGATCGTGTAGCTCACCGCCGATGTCGCCCGTCCGAGCTTTCGGCCCGCGGCGGCGAAGCTGCCTGTCTCGACGACGGTCAGAAAGACCTGCAACTGATCGAGGCTCGGCTGGCCGGGGCCCTGCATTTCAAATTCCTTGAACGTTATGACCAGTATTTTACGGGTATTTTTTATCAAAGTGAATGCTTAGTTTTCCGACCAGACAGCGGGGGTCGCAGATCAACCGATCCCTTCGGCCGATCATGGGCCTTAAGTCTCCTCAAGAACACTAGGGATACATCATGAATACGCAGTCCTCTTATCTACCTGCCTTCGGTCGCCTGCTGATTGCGGTGATCTTCATCTTCAGTGGCCTTGGCAAGATCGCCGAACCGGCGATGACCCAGGGCTACATCAGCTCAGTCGGCCTGCCAGCGCCGCTCTTGGCCTATCTGGCGGCAATCGCCGTCGAAATCGGCGGCGGCATCCTGCTGGTGATCGGATTCCAGACCCGGATCGTCGCCCTCGCCATGGCCGTCTTCACGGTCGTGACCGCCCTGTTCTTTCATCATGATTTCGCCGACCAGAACCAGATGATCCATTTCCTGAAGAATGTCGCCATGGCTGGCGGCCTGCTCCAGGTCGTCGCTTTCGGAGCCGGCGCATTCAGCCTCGACGGCCGGCAATCTGCAAGGGTCGCCGCATGAGTGCGCATTCACGCGAGACCTTGTCCGAGCCCCTGGCCATGGCGCTTGCCCACCAAGGCATCGAAGCGGAAGAGCCGATTGAACCGCCGGCAACGACAGCGTCTTGGGCGGCACTGGTGGCGATCGGCGTTGGCGCCTTCGCTCTGGTCACGACCGAGTTCCTGCCGGTTGGCCTACTTCCGCAGATCGCCAGCGATATGACCGTAACCGAAGGCCAGGCCGGACTGGCGGTGACCATGTCGGGCCTGTTTGCCGCCACCGCCGCACCGATCAGCATCTGGATCGCGGGCAGCCTTGATCGACGCAAGGTGCTGCTGTTTCTCCTCGGAATACTCCTGATCGCCAATCTCATCGTTGCGATGGCACCGAGCTTCCTGATGATCCTGCTCGGCCGTGTTCTTCTCGGCGCAACGATCGGCGCCTTTTGGACCATCGCCGGTCCGCTCGGTCCCCGGCTGAAGCCGGGTCCAAAGGCAGGCCTTGCAACGGCGATCATCCTGTCGGGGGTTTCGCTCGGAACGGTGGCTGGCGTGCCGGTGGGCGCGCTGATCGGTGAGCTCGTCGGCTGGCGGTATACATTCGGTCTATCGGCCATTGTCGCCGTGCTCGTGCTTGTCGCCATCGCGCTGCTCGTTCCGCCGCTCCCGGTCAAGAGCTCCGGTGGGCTCGGCGACCTCTATCGGGTCTTCAAGAACCCCATGGTTCGGTTCGGCCTCGTCGGGATTTTCCTATCGTTCGTCGGTCAGTTTGCCGGCTACACTTATATCGCGCCGTTTCTCTTGAAGATCGTACGCGTCGACCCTCCGACGGTCAGCGCAGTCCTGTTCGGATTTGGACTAGTTGGCGTCGCAGGCAACATTCTCGGCGGCTGGGCGGTTGGAAAGAGCCTGCGATGGGCGACCGCCGGTACCCTGACGCTTCTTGGTACTTCGGTGCTATTGCTGATATTGCTCGGTTCCTACCCCGCTGCGGCAATTCCACTGATCCTCGTTTGGGGGCTCGGCTTCGGGATGCAGCCGATCGTCATACAGAACTGGATGTTCAATGCTGCGCCCGATCAATTGGAAGGCGTACAGGCGATACTGGTTTCAGCAGCCCAGACTTCGATCGGAAGCGGTGCCCTCATCGGTGGCCTCCTCTTCGACCAGTTGGGCCTGAAGGCCGCTTTTGCCGCTGCCGCCGTTACGGCATTTCTGACGGCCGCCATGTTCGCTGCCCTGAAGCCGTCGGCAGCCGGCCGGTAGCTGCCGAAAGCGACCCAACCGCCATCGCCAGCAGACATGCGGCCCGGAACCTTGATCTTCGGGCCGCGCAGCCACCTTATTCAGTGCGCTTGCCATCCCTTCGATGACCAGTCAGCAGCACCAATTGAGGAAGCTCGAAAATTAGCGAGGACAGGCCGTCACCGGCCCTGTTTCGAGGCTCCTCTATTCTGTCACATCCTTGTCATCAAATGCGCCGACACCTCATGCCTAATCAGGAGCGGGTATCGACATGGATTATTTCAGACGTTTCAACTTTCTGTTCGCAACGCCAACCTTCGACAGCGAGGATCTGGAAGGCGCCCGCTACAATCAGATCATCAAGGAAATCGAACGCTCCGGCTTTGAAGTGGTGCGGGCCCGCAATCTCGAAGACGCCGAGATCGCCGTCCAGACGGATGCCGCCATCGGCTGCATGCTGGTCGACTGGGGCAAGAAGGGGCTTGAGGGCAAGACGGCCTCCCTCATCAACCTGATGCGCCGACGCGGCCTCGAGTTTCCGATCATCCTCTTGATCCGGCGCAAGCGCTTCGAGGACGTGCCGGTCGAAGTGCTCGATTTCATCGATGGCTATGTCTTCCTGTCCGAGGAAACGCCGGCCTTCATCGCGAAAAGCCTTATCAGCCGGTTGAAGCAATATGCCGAGACGCTGAAGACGCCGTTCTTCGGCGCGCTGGTCGACTATGCGGAAGAAGGCAATCATCTTTGGACGTGCCCCGGCCACAATGGCGGCATCTTCTACAGCCGAAGCCCCATCGGGCGGGTCTTCATGGAGCATCTCGGCGAAGCGGTGTTCCGCGACGACCTCGACAATTCCGTGCTCGATCTCGGCGATCTGCTGACCCATGAGGGGCCGGCACTCGCCGCACAAAAGGAGGCGGCCAAGATTTTTGGCGCCGAAAAGACCTATTTTGTTCTGAACGGTACCTCCACCTCAAACAAGGTCGCTTTGTCAGCTCTCGTCACCGATGGCGACCTGGTGCTGTTCGACCGTAACAACCACAAGGCCGCCCATCACGGCGCCCTGATGATATCAGGCGGCATTCCGGTCTACCTGCCGACCATACGCAACGTCTATGGCCTGATCGGCCCGATGGATTTCGCGACCATGGACGAGGACACTCTGAGAGAGCACATCCGTACCCATCCGCTGGT
This sequence comes from Rhizobium sp. WW_1, assembly GCF_003610155.1. NCBI lineage: Bacteria > Pseudomonadati > Pseudomonadota > Alphaproteobacteria > Hyphomicrobiales > Rhizobiaceae > Rhizobium > Rhizobium sp. WW_1. The sequence goes on along the minus strand of NZ_RAIN01000018.1, from coordinate 52,456 downwards.
GAAAGACCCCGAAGCCTACAAGAAGCCACGCCCGTTCCGCGTCGCCGTCGTGGAGCAGTGCACCTATGACGGCACCATCCACAATGCCGAGATGATCCTCAAGCGCATCGGCCATCTCTGCGACTACATCCTCTTCGACGAGGCATGGGCGGGCTTCATGAAGTTCCACCCGCTCTATGCCGGACGCTTCGCCATGGGGCTTGCCGATCTCGGCCCGGATGCGCCCGGCATCATCGCCACGCAATCCACCCATAAGCAGCTGGCAAGCTTCTCGCAGGCCTCGCAGATCCACATGAAGGACCGGCATATCACCGGTCAGAAACGCCGCGTCGAGCACCGCCGCTTCAACGAAAGCTTCATGCAGCACGCCTCGACCTCGCCCTTTTATCCGCTCTTTGCCTCGCTCGATGTCGGTGCGCAGATGATGAAGGGCCGCTCGGGCGAAGTGCTCTGGGACGACACGATCCGCCTCGGCATCGAGCTGCGCAAGAAGATCCGCGCCGTTCGCCGCGAATTCGAGGAGAAGGAGCATCGCCCGGAACGCCGCTGGTTCTTCGAACCTTTCGTGCCGGATCGCGTCGCGATCCCGGACGTGTCGAGCCCCGGCGCCGTGCATGACGTGCCTTGGGAGAGCGTCGCCACCGACCAGCTCGCCACCAATCCGGCCTTCTGGCATCTGACGCCCGGCGCGACATGGCACGGCTTTTCGGGGATGGAGCCCGGCTTTGCCATGACGGACCCGAACAAGCTCACCCTGCTCACCCCCGGCTTCGACCGGGCGACGGGGCAATACACCGAGCACGGCATTCCCGCGCCCGTGGTCGCGCAATATCTGCGCGAAAACCGCATCGTCGCGGAGAAGAACGACCTCAATTCGCTGCTCTTCCTGCTGACACCGGGCGTCGAGGCGAGCAAGGCCGGCACGCTGATCAGCGGGCTGGTCGCCTTCAAGAAACTCCATGACGACAACGCGCTGCTGGAGGAGGCAATTCCGGAATTCTATCGGCGCCGGCCGGGCCGCTATGCGGGCGTGCGGCTTCGCGACCTCTGCATGGAAATGCACAAGTTCTTTCGCCAGGCCGATGTCAGCGCACTCCAGGCCAAGCAGTTTTCCGCCGATCATCTGCCGCCGATCGCAATGTCGCCCCATGATGCCGCGCGCTGCCTGGTACGCAACGATGTGGATTATCTGCCGATCGACGAGATTGCCGGCCGCATCGCAACGACGCCATTCGTTGTCTACCCGCCAGGGATCGCGACCATCGTGCCCGGCGAGCGGCTGACGGAAAGAGCAAAGCCGATGATCGACTATCTCAAGATGTTTGAAACCTGCTTCAATACCTTCCCCGGTTTCGAGGTGGAGATTCAAGGACTCTATCGCGAAGTCGATGCATCAGGCAGAATCAGGCTCTATACCTACGTCGTCGCGGAATAGAGCAATTCCAGAAAAACTGCGCAGCGGTTTTCCGTCCGGAATTGCTAGATAACAAAGAGGTAGAGCGGTTCAGAGATTCCGTGAAGAGCTGAACCGCTCCAGGCTTGAAAATCAGGTTCGATCATGAAGCAGGATAAAACAATCGTCGTTCGCCCATCCCGGGAGAGCGATGTCGACGCCATGTTGGCAATCTATCGCCGCCACATTCATCGCGGCGTCGAAGCCGGGGTTGACGATAGCGACACGCCGCAACCCGACGATCTACGCGAGCGTCGCAAGAATCTAAAGGATCGGCGCTTTCCGCATGTCGTTGCGATCGAGGGCGAGAAGGTCGTGGGCTATGCCTATGTCGTGCTGTTCCGCAAGCGCCCAGCCTATCGCTACACCGTCAAACACTCGATCTATGTGCATCACGACCATATCGGCCAGGGCGTCGGCAGCCTGCTCATGCGCGGGCTGATCGACGCCTGCGCAGCGGCCGGCTTCCGACAGATGATCGGCTATATCGACGCCGACAATGCGGCTTCGCTTGCCCTGCACGAACGCTTCAGCTTCGTTCGTGTCGGCCTTTTGCCGGCCGTTGCCTATCGCTACGGCCGTTGGGCTGACACGGTGATGGTCCAGCGCTCACTCGGCCCCGGCGCAACCACGCAGCCGCCTCCGCCACCGCTCTCCACCCGCTGAAACCGAGCGAGTTGCTGCAAGCCGCGCGTATGTCGATAACGGCGAACTGGTGCCTTCTGCCGCCACGAAGACCCGTGCTTATCTTGTGCGCGGCATCGCAGCGAGCCTGAAACCCAGCACGAAATCCACGACCTTGGACGAGGACATCTCGCAGGGCTTGAGGGCAATCTTCGTTCCGGAAAGCACATAGAGATTGAAGCTGATGATGTCGGTGCCGCCGAGTTCCTCGCCGTAGAGCCAGACCCGTTTCTCATCGGCGGACCGCTTGACGGTCACACCCCAGGCCTGCTCCAGAAAGCGCCCCTCCGCATAGCCCTCGGGCAGCTCTGCAAGCGCATTTTCGAATTCAGCCAAGCCGCCGGACCGCAACTTTGGCGTGTCGTCCCTCATGGAGCCAGGCATTCGTCGCATATGCCGCAACCGTCCTCATCCATCTTCCTGGCCGATCGCACCTTTCGACAGCACAGACACGCGGTACCGTCTGCTCGCGATTCCTCGTCGCGCTCGGGCGGGAGAATCTCCATAAGCAGGTCGGAAACTGGATTGATTGCGATTTGGCCCATCATGAGGCTCCGTATTGGGGGACGGACAAGAGATAGGAAGCCTCGACCGCATCTCAAGGTGGCGTTTGCAGCAAGACTGGCACGGGATGCCTTCTTGGGCTTTCTCAGGCATGACGACAGAGCCGGTTTGATATCGTCATCAAGGATGATATGTTCTGCATTTGTTTCGGCAGCTACAGATGAAGAGCCGTGCTGAACTTGCAGTTTGATGACCGAGTCCGCCATGAACGACATGAGCCCCAGCCCCATACGAAAGATCATCCATGTGGACATGGATGCGTTCTATGCTTCGGTCGAGCAGCGGGACAATCCCGAACTGCGGGGCAAGCCGCTTGCCGTCGGTGGGTCTGCGGCACGCGGCGTGGTCGCGGCGGCAAGTTATGAAGCCCGCGCCTTCGGCGTTCACTCGGCGATGCCATCGGTCACGGCAAAGCGGAAATGCCCCGACCTGATTTTCGTGCCGCCGCGCTTCGACGTCTACCGGGCTGTATCGCAGCAGATCCGGGAGATCTTCGCCGAATATACTTCGATGATCGAGCCACTATCGCTGGACGAAGCCTATCTCGATGTCACCCAGAATCTGAAGGGCATGGAGATCGCCACCGAGATCGCTTTGGAGATCCGAACCAAGATCAGGCAGGTCACCGGGCTCAATGCTTCGGCTGGCATTTCCTATAACAAGTTCCTCGCCAAGATGGCGAGCGACCTGAACAAGCCGAATGGCCAGGCGGTCATCACGCCGAAGAATGGGCCGGCCTTCGTCGAAACGCTTCCCGTCAAGAAGTTCCATGGCGTCGGGCCCGCGACCGCCGAGCGCATGCACAAATACGGGATCGAAACCGGGCTTGATCTGAAATCTAAGTCCCTCGCCTTCCTGCAGGAGCATTTCGGAAAGGCAGGGCCTTACTTCTACGGCATCGCCCGCGGTATCGACGAGCGCCAGGTAAAACCCGACAGGGTTCGCAAATCCATAGGCGCGGAAGATACATTCACGCAGGACATAGACGACCTCGAACTGGCGACGGCGGAGCTGCGGCCACTCGCGCAGAAAGTCTGGCGCTACTGCGAGACCGGCGGCATCAGCGCCAAGACGGTGACCGTGAAGATCAAATACTCCGACTTTACCCAGGCAACACGCAGCCGGACAAGTGCCCATCCGGTCGCCGACGCAAGCGATGTTCTCGCAATAGCATCCGCGCTTCTAGCAACCGTCCATCCATTTGTGCGGCCTATCCGGCTGCTTGGTATCACGCTCTCGTCTCTGACGAACGAAGATGCCGATAATGGTCAGCCGCAGTCCCAGCTCGACCTGGGTATTTGAGAAGGCCGACCTCCCTCCGATCGATCACGATAACGACCCTGATCTCTCTACCCTGGGCGAACGAGAATGCTAGACCTTTTCCTTAGCCGAAGGTAAAGGCATAAGCCTCGGCGCCTGGATCGAGGAACTTGATCTCGAATGTGTGATCCGACACCGGGCCGCTCGCACGCACGAGCTGATAGAGCCTTTGCCCCGTCACCACCCCACTACCGTCTGCGTCGGTATCGACGCCGTGGCTGTCGCCGGGCGGCTTGCCATCGACGGTGATCTGGAAGCGAACGGGTTTTCCGTCCGCCGATGGCCCAAGCACCAGATGCAGGTCGCGGGCATGGAAGCGATAATAGAGCCGACTATCGGCAGCGTTCGAAGTCGCTTCCTGCGGGCCGACGGTCCAGTTACCGGCAAGACCCCATTCGTTGAGTTTCGGCATTGCCGCGACATAGTCGTGAGCGGCGTCGTTCACGGTGCCGGCATCATCCGCAAAATTCTGCGAGCGCAGATAACCGACATAGGTTTCCGGCGATTGTACATCGGCCTCGTTGGAGGCGGCCTCCGCGCCCGTCGCCTTCACGGCCACGATGTCGCTCGCGACATTGCTCTTACCCGCTTCGGCGAGCAGTTGCTGGATCACCCTTTCGGACTGATCGTAATCGCCTTCGCCGAAATGATGGTGGCGCACCTGCCCCTGCGCATCGATGAAATAATGGGCGGGCCAATATTCATTGTCGAAGGCGCGCCAGATCGCATAGTTGTTGTCAATCGCAACCGGGTAGGTAATGCCGAGATCGGCGATTGCCTTTTTCACATTGTCGACGTTCTTTTCAAAGGCAAATTCGGGTGCATGCACACCGATGACGACAAGGCCCTGATCCCTATATTTCTGCGCCCAAGCTTCGACATAGGGGATGACGCGCAGGCAATTGATGCAGGAATAGGTCCAGAAGTCGACGAGGACGACCTTGCCTTTCAGGCCGGCCGCCGTAAGCGGCGGCGAATTCAGCCATTGCACCGCACCATTGAGCGAGGGAATGGGCCCTTCGACCGGCAATTGCGCGGCGGCAGGCTTTTGCGTCATCACCATCGCCATGGAATCGCCACCGGCGGCTCCTTCCGGCTTTGCGCTCATCATCGCCTGGTTTGTCGCGCTCATCATCGCGCCGCCATCATTCTTCATAACGACCGATGACGGCTTGTTCGGGGCCTGAGCTTTGAAACGGTCGACCAGGTTCTGCTCAAGCGATGCTGTGCTTGCGAGCGACGCCTGCGTCAAAAGACCTGTATCGAGCCCCATCGCAATCGCGACGACTGCGGCAAGCACGGCAACACCGACGCCGCGGCGCAGCCACTCGCCGATCCCAAGCGATTGCTTCATCGCCAGGTAGACGCGGCCGCCGATCAGAAGAGCAAGTGCAAGCGATGTCGCCGCGCCCAGCGCATAGGCGAGCAGCAGCAGCGTCGTGCCGACGCTTGCGCCCTGCAGCGCCGCCCCCGTCAGGATGAGACCAAGCACGGGGCCGGCACAAGGCGCCCAAAGCAGACCGGTCGCCACACCGAGCAGCAACGACGCGGCAATCGCCGAGCCGCCGCTCCGGCTTGCGCGGTCGGCCGACTGCGACAACCGCGCGCCAAGTGACACGAGAGGACGTGTCAGACGATCGGAAAGGGACGGAAAGAGGAGAATGATCCCGAAGAGCGCAAGCAGCGCCATCGCGGCGTAGCGCCCATATTCGTTGGCCGCAACAGCCCAGCCGCCGCCGAAGGCGGCAAGCGTTGCAACGGCGGCAAAGGTCGCCGCCATGCCGATCAGCATCGGCAACGTGCTGCGCAGGAAGGGCTGGCCCGCGCGTGCGAAGACGAATGGCAGGACGGGCAGGATGCAGGGGCTGACGATCGTCAGAACGCCGCCAAGATAGGCAAGAATAAACAGAAGCATCGGTCGGTCTCTGATCGCTTAGGCCGCAGCCCTATGGAATGTCATGGCGACGCCGTTCATGCAGTAGCGAAGGCCGGTCGGCTTCGGCCCATCGTTGAAGACATGCCCGAGATGGCCGCCGCAGCGAGTGCAATGCACTTCGTCGCGCACCATGCCGAAGGACGTATCGCGTGATGTCGCCACGGCGCCGTCGAGCGGCGCCCAGAAGCTCGGCCAGCCGGTGCCACTATCGAATTTCGTGGTCGAGGAAAAGGCGTCCTGATCGCAGCCGGCGCAGGCGAAATTGCCCTTGCCGTGTTCGTTCAGCAGCGGGCTGGTAAAGGGGCGTTCGGTCCCCTCATCTCTCAAGATGGCATATTGATCCGCTGTCAGGATCTTCTGCCATTCCTTATCGGTGTGGGAAACCGGGAAATTCATGGCGGTTTTGGCCGCGGCCGAGCCGTAGCCCAATTTAAGGCCAATGGCGCCAAGAACCGTTGCCAGAAGTATCCGTCGTCTGTTCAGCATCGCACCTTTCTCCTTCGACGGACAAGCCGCCAGCTTACAGGGCAATTATCCGCAATCGGCAGCGCCGCAGCGTGTCCTGTCACCATGGATTACGGAAGAGGGGGCCAGCTTGTTACACACATGCCGGTGAAGACACCGAAACGTGATCGACCCTCACTCCGCCGCCAAAGGCTCGGCAATCACGGCAGCGAAACTCGCAAGGCTTGCAGATCGCAGCGGCAGATATGGCTTGTCGCTCTCGCGGCAGAGCCGCTTCACCATGTCGGCGGCCGAATGGCTGATGCAGTCGACCGGGAAAACCGCCGATGACGCCCGCCCGACCATGGCAGGCAACAAGGAGAGATTATCTTCCACGCCGCCATCGTGAAACAGCAACTCGATGTTCCGGCTTTCAGCGAGCTTCCGCAGGCGATCGAAAAGGTTCGGTCGGCCGCCGACATAGAGCAGCGTCTCTTGCCCATGCTCGCCCGCGGCGGTGCCGGGTTCAGCGGCCATAGCGATGGTCACCTCCAGCAGATCCAGTTCGCGCTTCAGCGCCAGGTTCTCCTCTGTGAGGACGGAGACCAGCGAGAGGGCCTTTGTAAGCTTCGTCTCGGCGAGTGCGAGGCGTTTCTCGTATCCCTCCGCGCGCTCCCCGGCTGCTTGCAGCTTTTCCGACAGCCTCGTCTCTTGCCGCTGATCCACCATCGCCGGCGCCGTTTCGCCGGCGGCGGCCTGCGCACGCCGCAGGTTTTCCTCCAGCTCTTCCATGCGCCTTTGCAAGATGACATTGTCTTGAGCAGCCGCTTGCAGGCGCGCCTCCTGCCGGGCGATCTTGTCGTCCCTCGCCTCGACATCCAGTTGCAGTCTGCGCAGACGCGCGAGATCGAGCCGGCTGGAGCTGCCGACGAGATGCGACAGCATGTGCACTTCGCCGAAAATATCGTTCATCAGCGGACGATCGCTGGCCGGATGGCTCATGACGGCCCAATAGGCGCCCGATATATCGCCGTCATCGACGGCCTTGTCCCACTGGACCTTGATCTCGGCCGGCGTCGAAAGCTTTGAAAAATGCTTGAGAATGCGCTCATGACGGCGGTCGAGCGCCTTGTTCAGCAGCTTGGCCGCGATATCGCGCTGGCCGGCGGCACGAACGCCGCGGCTGTGCAGAACGTGATCCGTCGCCGTCTTCGTATCGATATCGCCGACTTTCGTCAGCACCTGCCGCAGCTCCACCGTCGTCAGGCATGTGCCGACGATGGAGCAATGGAACATCGAAGGCAGTTCCCAGGTTTTCAGGCGCTGAGCCCTGACAGATATTGTGGAGGCAGCCGGATGCTGTTCGACGATCGGAAGCGCAAAGGGCCGTTTGTGATTGAGGAGAACCGACATGTCCGCACTAGCGTTATATTTCACCGAATATTACGCTAGTGCGTCTTTCGCCATCAGGCAAGCCCAGCCATCGCGACCAGGCCTTCACGGCCAGAGCCGCTCCTTCAGCCACCCGGCCTTTTCCCGCCTGTATCGCAGACGATGGTGGCGCCGCTCGGTGTCTCCCTGCCAGAATTCGACCTCATGCGGCATGACGATGAAAAGCGCCCAGCCGGTGGCGACGAGATCGGGCTCTTCCTGCAATCGTCGATGCTGCAGGGCCAACTCATCTTCCAGCTCCTGCGACGAACCAAGGACCTCGCTCTGCCGCCCCGTCAGCGCCACCGCCTTGGCGCCCGACGTCCGCGCACGAAAATCCGCATAGCGCTCATGGGCTTCGGCCTGAAACGCCATGCCCCGCAGGCGCACCTGCCGCCCGAGTTGCGGCCAATAGAAGGTCAGTGCCACGGAGGGATTGGCGGCAATCTGCCGGCCCTTCGGCCCCCGACCCGTCGTTGCGAAATGCCAGCCGCGCTGGTCGAGATTCTTCAGGATGAGAACGCGGGCATCCGGCGTGCCATCTTCGTCGATCGTGGAGAGCACCATGGCATGCGGTTCCTTGATCCCAGCCTCGATGGCATCGCGCAGCCAGGAGGAAAACAGATCTCGCGGCTCATCCGGCGTCAGATCCGCTTCGAATGGCGGAAACGGTCCGGCCAGCGATTTCAATATGCGTAGCTCGTCTCTCACGGCATACTCCTCAAGGTCTGGCGATAATCAGACGCAGCGAACCCTCGAAGAAGGGTTGCGTGCGAAGGGCGCCATAGCGGCGATCCCAGGAACCATCGGCCAGATCACCACCAAGTTTCGCGACAAATCGCTCTCCCACGGAAGAATCGACAAAACTCCATGCGGAATTGGCAAGCCGCGCTCCGGGATCGAGCATTCGTTCGGGTCGGCCGTAATAGGCTTCGCCGAAGCCGTCGACGCAGTTCAGCGGGATCGGCACCGCCTTGATCTCCACATCGCCGCCAAGCGCTTCCGCGATCATATTCATAGCCGGATAACGTCTTGCCTCGACGGCGATCATTTCAGGCGCATAGGCGTGCAGCCATGACCGCTCCAGCAGATCCGGATCGCAGCTGAGCACAAGGACCGGGCCACGCGTGACGCGGCGCATCTCGCCAAGCCCCTGCTTCAAATCCGACCATTGATGTACGGTGAAAGTCGCCATTGCGGCATCGAAGTTCCGGTCTGCGAAGGGCAGGTGTTCGGCGGTGCCGTCGATCGCGACGGGAAGATGCGCGGGCCGCTGGGCACGCATCGAGTCGGAAGGCTCGACAGCCGTCACCTGACGATCGATCGGTTCATAGGAGCCGGCGCCGGCGCCGACGTTCAACACGGTCCTGGCATCGCCGAGCGCGGCGCGGATGAACTCGGCAATGTGCGGGTCCGGCTGACGATAGCTGGTGTAGCCCGATCCGATCACCCCGTAGTTCGCGTCGCCTGCACTGCCGTCCTGATGTCTATTCTGCATGTCCTGTCTCCTTGGTATTTACGGACAAAGCTTCGCCAAGTGCGAAAATGCCATTGCATCGCCGCATCTTTGTTCGTTGCTCGCATTGTCCATTCGTCTCGGCGGCAAAAAACACGCTATTCCCTCGGAAGAAAAACGATATGTTCGAACAGTCAATGTTCGGAAAATGCACATGGCTAGGCGAATACCCTCACTGAACGCATTGCGCGCCTTCGAGGCAGCAGGCAGGCTCGGCCGCATGACGCTTGCCGCCGACGAACTCAATGTGACGCACAGCGCCGTCAGCCGGCAAATCCAGCATCTCGAAGAGGTCCTTGGCGTTCCCCTCTTCGAGGGACCGAAGAACCGGCTGAGGCTCACCGAAGGCGGTTCGACCCTCTTGTCGGGATTGACGGCCGCATTCGACCAGATGGATCTGTCGGTGCGTGCCGTTGCCGACACCGAAGACGGTCAGCTCGACGTCTCCTGTCCCGGCACGTTTACGATGCGCTGGCTCATTCCTCGCCTCTATCGGTTTCAGGCGAAATATCCCGCCATAGAAGTGCGCCTGTCAGCCTCATCAAAGCCGGTCGATTTCAGCCGTGACGGGTTCGATGTGGCGATCCGGGTCGGCACAGCGCCGTGGCCCTCAGGCGCCGATGTGATCCCCCTGTTTCCGGAACAGACCGGCGCGGTGCTCGCGCCGTCGCTTTTTGCCACGTCGACGCCCGAGTTCGACGGCCTGCCGCAGCTTCATACGCGTACAAGGCTGCGAGCCTGGGGTGACTGGCTCGCCCGCTCTCAGCGATCCGTGGCGATCGGCCCGCGCGTCGAATACGAGCATTTCTATTTCATGCTGGAAGCCGCGAGCGCCGGGCTTGGCGTCTGCGTCGCCCCGTGGCCCTATGTCAGCGACGACATCCGCTTCGGCCGGCTGATAGCACCCTATGGCTTCCTGGAAAGCGGCCACGAATATGTGGCGCTGCGCCGCGCCCGCCGGAACAGAAAATCCGTACTCTTCTGCGAATGGCTGCATGAGGAAGCCGAGGCCTATGCTCGCTCCAACGCACCTCCGAGGAGATGATGTCGTCAGCCGATGGCAGAAAAGCCGGCTTCGCTCAGGATTTTCTGCCCGGTCGGCGACAATAAAAAATCGCGCAGCTCTCTGGTTTCGGCATCCGCATCCATGCGAATGACCATGCCGTATTCGATCAGCGGCTGAAATTCGTCGGGGATATCGACAATGTTGAAAGCCGGATCACCCGCCAGAAGGCGTGCATTCGAAGAATAGCTCATCATGAGATCGACCACGCCATCGGTGACCAGGTAGGCAGCGCCCTTGCCCGGCGGCGTCGGCGGCGAATTGCGCCCGCCCACCAATTGCCGAGAGCGGGACCGGATCGCCTCCCCTCTCCCCGGATGCCGGGCTTCGATGAGGTCGAAGGCCTCGAAAGCATAGTCACCGCCCGGATCATCGCCCGGTGTCGACGTGCCGATCCTCACGGCGGGATCTGACAGCACCGCGAGAAAATTCTCCGTCGTCAGGCCAAGCTCGGCACGCGAGAGCACACAGAGCCGATTGCGGGCAAAGCAGACCGCGTCTTGCGCAAGACCCATCGAAACAAGCCGCCGCGGATGCGCCATGTTAGCGGACGCAAAGAGATCGAAGCTGGTGCCCGCCTCGATCGTTTCCCGCAACAGGCCGGCAGGCCCGAGCGTCAGCGAAATGCCAATGCCGAATTCATAACCAAACGCGCCGATAATCGCCGGAAACGCATGGCGTAGGCTGCCGGCGGACAAGACTTGAACTGCATTGCTCACGGGCGATTTCCCTTTCGGTCTCTTTGGCGGAACAGCGGCACGAACGCGGTCTCCACAAGCTTACCGTTGCCAAGCGTCGCCGAGCGAACCGGAAGGCCATAGAGCGCTTCGAGATTCTCTTCGGTCATCACATCATCGGTGGCGCCGAAGACGGTTCTTGCCCATTCGAGCATGAGCAGCACCTTGTCGGCGACAGCAACCGCATGGTTCGGCTGATGCGTGGTAAAGGCAATCGCCAATCCCTGCCGATCGGCAAGTGTCGCCAGCAACGACAACACGACATCCTGATTTTTGAGATCGAGCGCTGAGGCCGGCTCGTCAAGCAGTAGCACGGCGTTCTCGCCGGCCAGCGCCCGCGCGATTAGCACCAGTTGCCGCTCGCCTCCTGAGAGCGCTTCGATGTTGCGTTGCGCATAGCCGACCATACCGGTAAGCTCGAGCGCCTCCATGGCTTTCTCGACATCGACCTTGCGGGGTGTCTGGAAAAGCCCGATGTGACGGGCACGGCCCATCAACACCACGTCGAGCACGGAATAGGGGAAGGAACCGGAAAACTCCTGCGGCACGAAGCCAGTCTGCGGGTTCAGGGCGATACTGCCGGCGCTCGGCTTCAAAAGCCCGGCGAGCACGCGCAGCAAGGTAGACTTGCCGCGGCCGTTCGGCCCGAGAATGGTCGTGATCTCGCCGGCGCGAAGTTCAAGATCAAGCTCGCGAAATTGCCAGCGTTCGCCGTCATAGGATTGGCTCGCCCCTTCCAAACGCAGCTTGACCCGATCAGAAACCACGTGCGCCTCGCTGGGTTTGCCTCAGCACTAGCGCGAAGACCGGTGTGCCCATCAGCGCCGTCAGGATGCCAAGCGGGATTTCGGAGCCGGTCGCCGTCCGGGCAATCGTGTCGATCACAAGCAGGTAGAGTGCGCCGATCAGCAGGGATGCCGGCATCATCACGCGATGATCCGGGCCAACGAGCATGCGCGCCATATGCGGCACGACAAGACCGACCCACCCGATGATGCCGCTGACGGCAACCTGCGCCGCGACGATGCAGGAGACCAGCACAAGGATCAGCCAGCGCAAGGGCTCAACATTGACGCCGAGCGCGCGGGCATCCTCGTCGCCGATCGACAGGAGGTTGATGCGCCAGCGCAGACCGAGCAGCAGCAAGCTGCCGATGACGACGGGTGCTGCAATCAGCCAGAACTTCTCCCAATTGGCCGTCGCAAAGCTGCCGAGCAGCCAGAAGACCATGGCCGGCAGCTTGTCTTCGGTGTCGGCGAGATATTGCACAAGGCTTACCAGCGCTCCGAAGAAGCCGCTGACCACGACACCTGCGAGAACAAGCGCCAGGATATTGCGACGCGCGACAATGCCGTTCAGCCCATAGACGATGATAAGGGCGGACAAACCGAACGCGAAAGCCGAACCGAGCAGACCATAGCGCGAAAAGCTCAACAGGATGGCAAGCGTTCCGCCGAAAGCCGCCCCGGAAGAGACGCCCATCACCTGCGGCCCCACCAGAGGATTGCGAAACACGCCCTGCAGCGTGGCACCCGAGAGAGCCAGACCAGCGCCGGCAAGCAGCGCCAGCAGGATGCGCGGCATACGCACCGTAAAGACGACATTCGCCTCCGTCGCCGTCACGGGCACCGCCGGCGGTGAGATCGGCGACCAGAGGATCTCCACGACCCGCATGAAGGGAATATCGTACCGCCCGACACCGAGCGAGACGACAGCGACCATCGCAAGCAGGATCGCCAGCGTGGCGATCGTCGCTCTAGGCCCGTGTCGGCTGGAAGTCACCGCGCTCATTGCGCGGCGCGGTAATCGGTGCGGTAGAATTCCTTGTAATAGGCGTCCGCTTGCCTCTGCATATCGATATCCTTGAACCGCTCGGGATAAAGCTCCTTCGCCATCCAGAGCTCGCCAAGCGCCATGGCCTCCGGCATCGGATAGCCCCAGGCCTTTGCATATTCCGGCATCAGGTAGATGCGGCCGTTCTTGACCGCATCGATCGTCTGCCAGGAGGGGGTCTTCCTGATCTCGTCCACGACGGCCGGGTAGCGCTCCTGGACGAAGATGACGGCGGGGTTCCATGTCAGCACGTCCTCCATCGTCACCTGCTTGAAGCCGCTGATCGAACTTGCAACGTTGCGCGCACCGGCGCGCTCCATCATCAGGCCGGTATATTTGCCGCGGCCATAGGTCGTCAGATCCGGATTGGCCATATAAACAGGCACGCGCTTGTCTGCCGGAATGTCGGCGAGACGATCGGCAACGAGCTTGCGGGTCTTCTTGGTCGCCGCAATCATCGCTTCGCCCTGGTCCTTGCGGCCGAGTACATCGGCGATGAGGCGTACACCGGTGGCAAAACCAGAATCGATCGCAGCCGGCTCATCCTTGACGGATGGGTTGAGCTTGACCGCCTCCGCCGCCGGCACGTCGAGCAGCGAGATCGCCACGACGGAAAGGCCGGCATCCTCGATCTGCTTCACCATGTCGGCCGGCGCATAATTGGTCACGAAGACCACATCCGGCTTCAGCTTCAAAAGCTCCTCGATATTCACCTTGGTCAGGCCGCCCGGCATCGGCAGGTTCGGCAGTTGCGGCGCAAGCCGCACATAATTGGCGCCGAGCTGCTTCTTCCACTCGTCGAGAACGCCGACCACCTTGTCCATCGCATCGAGCTGAACGGCGATGTTCAGCGTCTGATGCTGCAGGATGACGACGCGATTGACGGCATCCGGAATATGCACCTGCCGGCCGATCTGATCGGTCACGAGACGGTCGGCCCAGGCGGGAGCGGAAAATAGCAAACTGCTGAAAATGATGGAAATTTTAGCAAAAATAAGCAGATGGCGGCGCTGGAACATGGAATTCTCCTGAAAAGATTCCAACCGCTATCATTATATTTCTTGGTATACAACGACCGCAAATCCGAAAACCAAACCGCGCCCGCGCCCTCATCGGCGCGGCACGTCCGCCTCTCAGGCCACCTGGAAAAAATGGCCATCGCTCGCCTGCTCGTATCTGCGCTTTGGTGGTTGGTAGTCGGCTCTGCGGAACGGGCTTCCGATCTCTTCATTAGAGATGCGGCGTACCTGACGACGCGCGGGATCGGCAATCGGAACCGCTGCCATCAGGCGCTTGGTATAGTCGTGTTGCGGGTTGTCGAACACCGCATGGCGCGGCCCGATCTCGACGATCTCGCCAAGGTACATCACCGCAACGCGGTGGCTGATACGCTCCACCACAGCCATGTCGTGGCTGATGAAGAGATAGCCAAGCCCGTATTTCTCCTGCAGGTCCAGCATCAGGTTGATGACCTGCGCCTTGACGGAGACGTCGAGGGCGGAAACCGATTCATCGGCAATGAGAAGCTTCGGCTCAAGCGCCAATGCCCGAGCGATGCAGACGCGCTGGCGTTGCCCACCCGAGAATTCGTGCGGGAACCGATCCGCCATCTCGGCAGAGAGGCCAACCCGTTCGAGAAGGTCGCGCACGCGATCCTTTGCCTGCGAGGCACTTGCCAGTCCATGGGCAATGATCGGTTCGGCGAGCGCCTGGCCGATACGCATGCGCGGATTGAGGCTTTCGAACGGGTCCTGAAAAATCATCTGCGCTTCGCGCCTGATATCGGCAAGATCGCCCTTGCCGGCCTTCAGGACATCCTTGCCGTCGATGCGGATTTCTCCTGACGTCGCCGGGGCAAGACGGATGATCGAACGACCCGTCGTCGACTTGCCGCAACCGGATTCGCCGACAAGCGACAGGGTTTCGCCCTGCCGAAGCTCGAGCGAGACGCCTTCGACGGCGTGGATGCTACCGACGGTCCTGCGCAGGAAGCCGCGCTTGACCGGAAAACGGGTGACGAGGTTATCGACCTTCAGGATCGGCGGCTGGTTCAGCCTTACCGTGTCCTCGGTCGGCTTGACCGGCTGCACTTCGCCGGTCGCCATGTCCACCTGCGGAAAGCGCAAGGGCCGGTCTTTCCCGGTCATCGAGCCGAGTTGCGGCACCGCGGACAAAAGCGCTCGCGTGTAGGGATGCCTGGCACCGGCAAAGAGCGCGGCCGTCGTATCCGTCTCAACCTGCTCGCCGCGATACATGACGACGGTGCGATCGGAAATCTCGGCGACGACGCCCATATCATGGGTGATAAAGAGGACCGACATGCCCTCCTCTTCCTGCAACGTCTTGATCAGGCCCAAGATCTGCGCCTGGATAGTCACATCGAGCGCTGTCGTCGGTTCGTCGGCGATCAGCAGTTTCGGATCGCAGGCTAGCGCGATCGCGATCACCACGCGTTGGCGCATGCCGCCGGAAAAATTCATCGGATATTCGTTGAGGCGCGATTTCGCCGAGGGGATGCGCACCTTGTCGAGCAGGCGCACCGCTTCGGCTACGGCCTGCGACTGCGACATGCCGCGATGCTGCACCAGGACCTCGGTGATCTGCTGGCCGATCTTCAAAACGGGATTGAGCGAGGTCATCGGCTCCTGGAAGATCATGCCGATCCGATTGCCACGGATCGCCTGCATGTCGGCAAGCGGCAGCGACAGGAGATCCCTTCCCTCGAATTCGATCCTGCCTGTGATACGCGAATTGATCGGGGACAGAAGCCGCATGATCGACATGGCCGTGACGCTCTTGCCGGAGCCGGATTCGCCGACGACTGCGACAGTTTCCTTTGGGCCGATATCGAAGCTGATATCGCTGACAACATTGCGCCATTCGCCGCCGACGCGGAAGGCCGTGTTGAGCTTGGAGATGGAAAGGATCGGTCTGGTCATGGCTCAGCCTTCCCGCCTTGGATTGAGGATATCGCGGAGCGCATCGCCGATGAGATTGATGCCGACGATGAGCATGAGGAGCGCCAGGCCCGGGAAGAAGCTGATCCAGTAGTCGCCGGAGAGCAGATATTCGAAGCCGTTGGAGATCAAGAGGCCAAGAGACGGCTGCGTAACCGGCAGGCCGATGCCGAGGAAGGAAAGCGTCGCCTCCAGCATGATCGCATAGGCCACGCGCATCGTGGCAACGACGATCAAGGGCGGCAGGCAGTTCGGCAGGATATGGCGAAAGAGGATGCTGCCATCGGGCAAGGCCATGGAACGGGCCGCGTCCACATAGGCGCGCTTGCGCTCCACCAGCGCCGAGCCGCGGATCGTGCGGGCGTAATAGGCCCATTGCGTGACGATGAGCGCCAGAATGATCTTGTCGACACCCTGGCCGAGGATGGCGAGAAAGATCAGCGCGATGAGAATGGCGGGAAAGCTTAGCTGGATATCGACAATGCGCATCAGGAAGGCATCGAGGCGACCGCCGATATAGGCGCTGATGAGCCCGATCGATGCACCTATGACAAGTGCTACGGCTGCACTCGATATACCCACCAGCAGACTGGTGCGAAGACCATAGAGGATCGCGCTCATCAGATCACGGCCCTGATCGTCCGTGCCGATCAGGTAAAGCATGCCACTCGTGGCGTGCGAGCCGGGCGGCAAGCGGCCGTCAAGAATGTCGAGCTGGGCGAGATCGTAAGGGTTCTGCGGCGCGAGCAATGGCGCGAATATTGCCGCAATCACGAAGATGGCGACGATGATGAGGCCTGCGAGAGCAAGCCTGTCATGCAGAAGCGCCGATATCGTCTGGCGGAAGGGTGAACGCGAGGCGGCCTTTCCTGCACGTCCCTGGCCCGCATGCACCGAGCCGGCGTTTGCGCTGTTGTCGCTCATTACGAATTCCCTTCGAGACGAACGCGAGGGTCGACGATCGAATAGAGAATGTCGACCAGCAGGTTGATGACGCTGAACATCACGACGGTGATCATCAGATAGGCGAGGATGACCGGACGGTCGAGCACGCCGATCGCGTCGATGATGAGCTTGCCCATGCCGGGCCAGGCAAAGATCGTCTCGGTCACGACGGCAAAGGCGATCAGCGATCCGAGTTCGAGGCCGATCACGGTAATCAGCGGGATCAGCGTGTTCTTCAGCACATGCACGGTGACGATCCGGCGTTCCGTGAGACCCTTGGCACGGGCGAACCGGACGAAATCAAGCTGCATCGTCTCCATCACGCCGGCGCGGGTCAGGCGGATGACGAGCGAAATCTTGAAGAGCGCCAGGTTGAAGGCCGGCAGCACCAGATGCGAGAGGCCGTCCAGGGTGAAAAGGCTGAGCGGCACCCCGAAGACGGGCACCGTCTGCCCTCGGCCCGATGCCGGCAGCCAGCCGAAATGCACGCTGAACAGCATGATCATCACGAGGCCGATCCAGAAGGTCGGCAGGCTGAAGCCGAGGATGGAGAAGGTCATGATCGATTTCGAGATCAGGCCCTTCGGTTTCAGGCCGGCATAGACGCCAAGCGGAATGCCGATGACGAGCGCCATGACCAGCGCGACGAAGGCAAGCTCCAACGTCGCGGGCATACGATGCAGGATCAGCGTCAAAGCGGGTTGATTGTACACGAAGGAATTGCCGAGATCGCCCGAAAGCGCACGCGTCAGAAACAGCCAGTATTGCTCCCAGACCGGCTTGTCGAGGCCGAAGGACTGGATGACCTGAAGACGCTCCGCCGGCGTTGCCGTCGGGCTCAACAGCACATCGACAGGATTACCGACCAGATAGAGCCCGGCAAAGACCAGAACCGACATGACGAGCAGCGTCAGAACGGTCTGGACCGACCGGCTCAGCAAATATCCGCCCATGAGTTTCAACCTCCCTGCGCTGCGACGCCGAGGCCGCCTTGTCCGAAGCGGGCAATGCGCTCGATCAGCAGTGCGATAAACCCGTCCTCGTCGACATCGGTGATGACAGTGGCATTCGGCGCGCGATCCATCTTTCCGTAAAAGTCGGCATAGGTGTAGCCCATGGTGAGGCCCGTCACCTGCACGCCGACGAAAGCTTCGCGGCCGCTAAACAACTGCGGGCGAATGAGCCAGGCGATCGTGGTGGCATCATGGATCGGACCGCCCGGCCTGCCGAACCGCCCGACATCGCTGCGATCGAAGGTCGAAAACAGATTGAAGAGCGCATTCCCCGCCTCGCCGCCGGCCCGGAACCGCTCGAAATGCTCCGAGGTAAACAGGGCCTGGAACGTCATGTCGAGCGGCATGATGATGATCGGCACGCCGGAGCGATAGACGATCTCGGCGGCATGCGGATCGGCATAGATATTGAACTCGGCCCAGGGTGTGCGATGCCCCAGCGCCGTGAAAGCGCCGCCCATCGAAACGATCTGCCTGATGCCGGATGCCACGTCCGGATGCTGGACGAGCGCCAGGGCAATATTGGTCATCGGCCCGATGGCGCAGATGGTGATCTTTTCGCCGGCCTTTGCCGCTTCGCGCGCCGAGCGCACGATGAAATGCACGGCATGTTCTTCGGATGCGCCGATATCGCCGGCTCTGACCAAGGCATCGTCAAAGGCACCGATGCGGGCATATTTGCCATAGACCTGGTCGCGTACCAGCGGTCCGGCCGCGCCTGCGTAAACCGACACGTCGCGTCGACCGCTGAGGCCGACGATCTTGCAAGCATTGAGCACCGTATCGCGAAGGGCAACATTGCCGGCGACGATCGACAGGCCGAGCACGTCGACTTCCGGCGATGCGAGCGCCATCAGGATGGCTGCGGCATCGTCCACCCCCGGATCGGCATCGATGATGATCTTCTCGCGCGTCATGCGACAGCCTTTTCGGCGTAGCGTGACAGCCGGTCGAGGAAGAAGGCAATCACACCCTCGGCATCGACCTTGGTGACGATATCCGCATTCGGTTCGAGACCGCTCTTGCCATACCAGTCGGCAATCGTCTGCCCCATACAGAGCTCGCTTTCATGTTCGACGAAGACGCGGGCCTTCTCGGTCTGAAACAGATGCGGGGCAAGGATATAGGCCATCACCAGCGGATCATGCAGCGGGCCGCCGCGCGAGCCGTAGCGGCGGACATCGTTGCGATCCCAGAAGGCCATCAGCTCGGCAAGCGTCTGAGAGATACGGCCGCTGACACGCGAGAACTCGGCCACATGTTCGGGCTTCAGCATCACCTGATGCGTCGCATCGAGCGCGAGAGCGACGAGCGGAATTCCGCTCGAGAACACCACATGCGCCGCATGCGGGTCCGCCAGCATGTTGAATTCGGAGGTCATGGTCCGGTTGCCGGGTTCGCGGTAGGCTCCGCCCATCATGACGATCCGCTCGACGCCTTCGGCGATCTGCGGCTTCATCCTGAGGGCGACGGCAAGATTGGTCATCGGCCCGAGGCAGCAAAGCGTGACGCGCTCGCCCGTCCGCGCCGCTTCGGTCAAGGTCTCGATGAGGAAATCGACAGCCGATTTGCTCTCCGCCACCTTTTCCGGCTCCGGCAAAACGGTGTTGCCAAGGCCGGTCTTGCCGTGGAACTGGCCATGGATCGGCTCGCGCAGCATCGGGCGAAAACAGCCGGCAAAGACCGGAATGTCGGGGCGCCCACCCAATTCACAGACCTGGAGGGCGTTGCGCACGGTGCGTTCCAGCGGCTGGTTGCCGCAGACCGGGGTAATGCCGAGGATGTTGAGCTCTGGCGACACGAATGCGGTCAGAAGGGCGATCGTATCGTCAATTCCAGGGTCACAATCGACAATGATCGAAATCGGCTTCATGGGAGAGTGCCTTCAATAGATGGTGGATGCGATGTCAAAGCGCGCCGAGTTTGCGGAGAACTTCCGCGATTTCGCTGCGCGAGGCCTCGCCAAGCGGGAGCTGCGGCTGCATCGGCGCGCCGACCGCAAAGCCCTGCAGCTCTAGCGCCGTCTTGATGCAGGCGGCGATCGAATATTTCGCGAAGATCTCGTTGACCTGCCAAAGCGGCCGCTGCAGTTCCATCGCCCTTGTCCAATCACCGGCATTGGCCGCCTCATAGAGCGCGATGCTCTGCTTCGGCACGACGCAGGCCGGGCCTGCCATCCAGCCGACACCACCGATCATCATCACGCAGACCGGGATATGGGCCGAGGCGGCGAATACCTCCATCCGGCCTTCCGTGCGCTCAATGATCGAAAGAAGACGCCCCGTATTGGTCGAGGCATCCTTGATGTAACGGATGTTATCGACCCGGCTCAGCCGCTCAATAACAGGCAGGCTCAGATCGGAACGCTGGAACTGCGGATTGGTATAGAGCACCACCGGCCGCCCCTTTGCCCCCTTGGCAATGGCGGTGAAGTAGGCTTCGACGCCTTCGTCACTGACCGGAAAATAGGATTCCAGCACGGCGAGGATGCCGTCGGCTCCCGCCTCGACCATGTACTCGGTCTGGGCGACGGCATCGCTGGTCGATGTCGATGCGACGCCGGCAACGACGGGAACACGTCCACGGCTGGCCGTAATCACCGTGTCGACGACGCTGCGGCGCTGATCCCAGTTCAGATAGGCAAATTCGCCCGTGCTCCCAAGCGGCGTCAAGCCATGGACCCCTGAGGCAATCAGGTGGTCCACGAGGTCGGTCAACACGCCCTTCATCACCTGACCGGACGGATCGATCGGAGAAACGAGATAGGGAAATACGCCGCGCAAAGACATGTTCGATCGTCCCTTCGCCGGCTCAGTTCGGCTTCACGTAATAGGGAAGCGTGTAGCCATCCGACCGGCCGGGATAAGACAAGTCCTTTTTCACCGCCCAGGTATTGGCGAGATAGAAGATCGGGATGACGCCAAGATCGTTCATGGCGATCTCGGTTGCCTTGCGAAGCAGCTCCTCGCGCTTACCGTCATCAAGCGTCGAGCGCGCCTCGTTCAGCGCCTTGTCGAATTCAGGGTTCGAATAGCGTCCGCGGTTGCCCTGCCCGGCCTTGTCTCCGAAGGTTTCGAGGATCGGGCCGAGTACGCCGGATGCCTCGCCCGTCTCGACCGCCGCACCGCCCATGATGAAGCTGAATTCCAGATTGGATGCCCGAGTGAAGTAAACGCTGCCCGGCAGGGTCGCAACTTCGGTCTTGATGCCGATGCGGCTGAAGAACTGACCGATCGCCTGGGCGACCTTGGAATCGTTCGGATAGCGATCGTTCGACGCGTGGAAGGTCAGCGAGAAGCCGTTGGGATAGCCGGCCTTGGCGAGCAACTCCTTCGCTTTGTTCGGATCGTAAGGATCGACCTTGATGGCTGGATCGTAACCGAAATAGCCTTCCGGAACTAGCTGCCCGGCGGGCACGCCCTGCCCGTCCATGATGCGGTCGACGAGCGCTTCGCGATTGATCGAAAGCGAAAGCGCACGGCGCACCTCGGGCTTCAACAGCGGGTTCTTGCCATCGGGCCCCTTGGCGAACGGCGACACGTCGCGCGCCTGATCCATATGCAGATACATGATCCGGTTGCCGGCGACATTGACGACCTTCAACTGATCGGAAGCCTGCAGGCGACGCGTGTCGGCCGTCGGGATGCTTTCGATCATATCGACATCGCCGGCAAGCATTGCGGCAACACGGGCGCTGCTGTTCTTGAAGATCTTGAACGTGACCTTGTCCCAGGCAGCCTTTTCGCCCCAATAGGCGTCGTTGCGTGCCAGCACGACGTTGTCGTCGGGTGTCCATGAGACAAACTTGAACGGACCCGTGCCGACTACCCCCTTGCCGGAATTCATCTCTTCCGTCGTGGTATCTCGCATCTTGGCCGGCAGGATCGCGATACGGCTGAGGTTGTTCAGCAGCAAAGGCGTCGGTCCGTCGGTCTTGATGCGGACCGTCAGCGGATCGACCGCGGTGACCTCGGTGATCGCCTTGACATAGGCGGCAAAAGAACTCGGGCTGTTTTTCGACGCAAGCGGAACCCGCTTGATGCTGGCAACGACGTCATCTGCGGTAAAATCGCTTCCGTCGTGGAACTTCACATTCGGACGGAGCTTGAACTCCCAGGTCGTGTCGTCGATCGTCTTCCAGGACAGCGCCAGCGCCGGCTGAAGCCGCTGCTTCTCGTCCTGATTGACGAGGCCATCGAAAATATTGCGCGCCATCGCGCTGTTCGGACCGACGACGTAAAATTGCGGGTCCATCGACGTCGTCGAGGCGGCAAGGCCAACGGTCAGGTCCCGGGCGTGGCTTATGAGTGGCATGGCAAGGGCGGATACCGCCAAGACGGCCGCGGCCTTTAGAAATTTCATGACGGTGCTCCTCCAGCGCTTTTTTAAAATCCGCGCTCTCCAAACAGATTTGATCTGCCACTAAAGCGTCTGCTCCAAAAAGAAAAATTGCATTTTGTGTTCGATCCATGCCCTAATGTTATGGAGGGGATGCCAGGATGCGATTGAAACCAAGGCAAGTGGAAGCGTTCAGAAGCGTAATGATGACGGGGGGCATCACGGCAGCGGCCGATGCCCTGAACGTCACGCAGCCCGCCGTTAGCCGCCTCATCCGCGACCTCGAGGAAATTCTGGATATTACCCTGTTCGAGCGAGTCGGCGCCCGCCTCGTGCCGACGGTCGAGGCGACACAGCTCTTCCGGGAAGTCGAGCGGCTGTATCTCGGCCTTGACCAGATCGCCCAGGCGGCCGACGACATCCGCCGGCACAAGAACATCGTCTTGCGCATTGCAAGCGTAACATCGCTCGTCAGACCATATCTCCATCAGGCGATCCTTGATGTCGTCGGCAATCGGCGTGATATTCCGCTGGTCATCGATGTCGAAAACAGCCGGCACATCTGGGATATGGTCGACAAGAACCGCTACGATCTCGGCTTCGTGTTCGGCTCGCCCCGCATGGCGGACAAGAATGCCGTTCTCCTGCATAGCTCCCATGCCGTCGCCGCCATGGCGCCGGAACACCGGCTTGCCGCGCGAAAGGTCATCCGACCCGCCGATCTCATGGATGAGCGCGTGCTGATCCCCGGCCGCAATTCGCCGCTCAGACTGGCGCTCGACCGCGCCTTTTCCGGGCAGGATCATCAGCCGATGAGCACGATGGAAACGTCGATGCTTAACTGCTGTCATTTCGCGGCGGCAGGCATGGGCGTCGGCATCGTTGACCACACAAGCCTGCAGTCCGCCGGAATCGATATCGTCGCGATCCCGTTCGAACCGCAGATCGAGGTCGCCTACTTCGCGATTCGTCCTTCCGGCGCTCACCGCATCTCTATCTTGGACGAACTGATCAAACGAATGAGCGAGCTCGTAGGCTCAGGTGCAACATCCCCGATCTAGGCCACGGATGGCCTTGCTCGCGCTTGCCATGCAAGTGAAATCGCAGCCTACGGCGGGGCATCGGATGTTCGGCGAGATGCCCGTCGATTTCGAGCTCGGGAGTAAAGCCTTACCGGTAGTCCTGAAGTCGAAGCTGCTCGGGCTCCCTTATCTCCGTCGGCTTCCTTCCATTCGTTTTCATCACATCCCGATTGAAGTCGTTTATTGCCCAACAGACAGCGATAGTTTGAAGATGCGCGGCGTTTTCTATTCCAATTTTCATCAGGAATGTCAGTCGCCCGGCCAAGGCATTGCGGCATTGCTCGTTGCTGTCGAACCAGGGTTGGCTGACGACGCTGTCCAGCACCTTCTGGAGTGTCGCTGCTTGCTTCGGCGATAGGTTGCCTCCCGTAAGGTGGCGAAAACGTTCCATCATGCCTCCTTCGAGGACCACTGCCGGTGCGACATCACGGATGGCCTCGCCCTTGCAAGTGAAACTACTCTGACACTATTACAGTTCGTTACTTCAGTTTTGCGCGATGGGCGGTCCTTGGCGGCAAGCCGTCGGCCGGATCGACCACGCCTATGTCTGCTGCAAGCACGTTAGGCAGACAGTCGTTTAAAGCCTACGTCCATTTTTGACACCGCCGGAACGCCAAAAACCCCATCGAGGGGCGGTAAAAGTGCCTCAAGTGCGGTTGTGGCAATCGATGCTTCAGGTTCTGCCGGCTTGTCGCTCAGCAAGTCCGCTTGCGCTTCATCATTGCGCAGAGCCTCTCCGCGCCGTCTTCGTCGACGGGTGTATAGACGATCATACGGTCGTCATTGCTGGGGCTTGCCCACCAATTGTTGGATTGCAGCGCCAGGATCGTGCCATCGGCCAAGCGGAATCGCTTTACGACATTCTCGATACCTTTGAGCTGATAGCGGTCCCAGACGATGCGGAACTGATCCGAGACGCTCATATAGCGTTCCAGTTGCCGCTCCCAGGCCGGATCGTCGAGATGCTCCGCCATGGAGGCGCGGAAGAGCGCGGCCATGCTGGCCAGCACCTCGTCGGGGTTTACCTGACTGGCGCGCCAGGCAGGATTGACGAGGGACAGATAGATGCAATTGCGATCTTCAAGTGCGATTGCATCGAGATCGACGCCGACGAGACGGCGGTAGGCCTCGTTGAAGCCGCGTATATTGTAGCGCTTCGTCTGAATCATGGCAGGATAAGGACAGAGCTGATCGAGAATGTGCTGGGTTGCTGCCGTCAGCGGCTCACAAACCCGCGGATTTTCGAACCGGGGCGGGATCGGCAGATTGGCCAATCTGAACAGGTGCTCCGTCTCGACTTCGTTGAATTCCAAAGCGTGCGCAACGGAGAGAAGCACGCGCGGCGACACACGGATCGGCCGGCCCTGCTCGAGCTTCGTATACCAGGTAATGCCGATATCGGCGCGCGAGGCCACTTCTTCCCGCCGCAATCCGGGCGTACGAATGCGCCCCGCACGGCCAAGGCCCAGCCGCTGCGGGTCGAGAGCTTCCCGTCGTCTTCGCAGCATCTCGCCGAGTTCCTGTGCGCGCGAAGGCATCTGATTGGGGACGATATCGAGCGTGCCGTGCATTTCACTCTCCAGCCTAATACTTTTTATACCAGTCTAAACAGGTATCTTGTACTAGTTTAGCACGGGTGTAAAACGCTGTGGACTCAGTTCTGGAAATCCTTTGAGGTCCCCATGTCATCCGCACCAATCCGGCTTGGCCAATTCGGCCTGATGATCCTGCTTGCCGGGCAATTGCTGCTGCAGCTCGATTTTTCCATCATCAATGTCGGTCTTGCCGCCATCTCCGCCTCGCTGCATGCCGGCGAGACCGAACTCGAACTCTTCGTCGCCGCCTATGGCGTCGCCTTTGCCGTTTGCCTGGCCATGGGCGCCCGTCTCGGCGACAATTTCGGCCGTCGCCGCATGTTCGGCCTGGCCGTTTTGATGTTCTGCCTCGCTTCGCTTCTGTGCGGCGTGGCGACTTCAGTCGCCTTTCTTATCGTTGCCCGCGCATTGCAGGGCATTGCGGCAGCGCTCATGGTGCCGCAGGTATTGGCGACCATCCATGTCAGCCTGACCGGACGCGATCACGCCCGGGCCGTTTCTCTCTACAGCGCGATCGGCGGCATCGCCTTCATCGTCGGTCAGGTTCTCGGCGGCTTCCTAATTTCGGCTGATATCGCCGGGTCCGGCTGGCGCAGCATCTTTCTCATCAACCTGCCGATCTGCATCCTGATCCTGCTCAGCATGTGGCGCCACGTTCCCGAGACGCGCGGCAAGGGCAGAGTTCCGGTGGATTGGTCCGGCATGATCACGCTGGCGCTTTTGACGCTCTCGGTTCTGCTGCCAACCGCGCTTGGCCCGTCGCTCCACTGGAATTGGCTTTGCCTGCTCGGCTTCGTCCCGATCCTGCCGCTGGGAGCCCTCCTCTGGCGCATCGAACGCGCCAAGGAGGCACGCGGCGCCTTCCCGATCCTGCCTCCGTCGCTCACCCGCATCTCCAGCATGCGGTTCGGAGGGCTGATCGCCATACTCTTCTTCACCTGCTGGAGCGGCTTCATGTTCGTCTTCGCCCTGACGCTGCAGGCAGGTGCCGGGTTGACACCACTGCAATCGGGCAATGCCTTGATCGCGCTCGGCGGCTCCTACTTCATCTCGGCCGCCTTCGTGACGCGGCGCCTGGCAAACATACGCCGTGAACTCATGCTGGCAATCGGCTGCGTGATCCAGATGACCGGTCTTGCGCTGCTCATCGTGACGCTCAAAACGGTCTGGCCGCAGCCGGGCGTCATCAACCTTATTCCGTCCACCGTGCTGATCGGTTTCGGACAGGCTCTGATCGTCAATAGCTTCTACCGGCTCGGGCTGGCCGACGTGCCGCACGAACATGCCGGCGCCGGCAGCGCCATGCTTGCGACCATGCAGCAGGTGTCATTGGGTCTCGGGCCGGCGATCCTCGGAGCCGTATTTGCTCAGGTGCTGCAGCATTCCGGCGCCTATCTCTCGGCCGGGGTAACAGCCGTCACCGTCGAGTTCGGGCTGATGGCCATCCTGCTGATGGCAACGCTTCTACGCTTGGCGCGGCAGCGCCGTCGGCCCGAAGACGAAGCCGAAATCGACGATACGCTGATCGTCGCGCCCGAATGATCGGGCCGAGAAGGTGAGCAATCTGTCGCTTCAATAGCGAAGTCCGGCCTGTGACCAGGCCGGACCTGCATGTTCGATTATCCCTCCGGCCGGATGCCGCTATGCCGGCAGCTGGAAGGCCCAATTGGCGATCAGCACGATGGCAAGGCCGCCGACGAGCGCCAAGTAGGGCAGAATCCCCGCCTTCCTGACGCCCAAATCCTGACCGACCAGCCCGAGATCGTCCATCGCGCCGGCCGGGAACTTGCCGCCATCGCGCACGTAATGCCTGTAGGCAAAGACCGGCAGGATGAGAGCCGCGAAAGCAAAGCCTATCCAGAGCGCATTGGCATAACCCCAGACCTTGGCGCCGGCGCCAAGGAACAGCGCGTTGACGAAGGCAAGCACGGTATTGAGGCCGATGAGCCAGGACGGAGCTTTCCACGGACGCTCGACATGGCCGGAGTCCATACGATGTATCCAGCCGGAGTTGAGATTGAGGAAGTTGAAGATAATGTATCCGACGTTGGAGACGGCAAGCACGAAGAAATAGCCGCTGGTATCCGACGCGATCGCCAGAAGCGAGAGGTTGAAGGCGAAGTCCGTCCACATCGCTCTCGTCGGCGCACCGTTCTCGTTCACATGATCGAGATATTTCGGCAACCAGCCATCCTTTGACCCCTGATAGAGCGTACGCGACGAACCGGCCATCGCGGTCATGATGGCGAGGAACAAGGCCAGGATCATCAGGATGACAAGCAACTGCGTGACGATCCGACCGGCGCCGATCAGACCGCCGAGCGCTTCGGCAACGCCGGTGCCGTCAACGATGCCCGGCGCCAGCATGCCGGCATGGCCGAGCACGCCCTGAAAAGCAAAGGGCACCAGGAAGAAGAAGATGCAGCAGGCAAGGCCTGAATAGAAGATCGCCTTGAATGTGTCCGTCTTCGGGTTCTTCAGTTCTCGCGTATAGCAGACCGCGGTTTCGAAACCATAGGTCGACCAGGCGGCGATATAGAGGCCACCGAGGAAGAGCGTCCAGCCGCCATTGCTCCAGGTTCCATCCGTACCCGCATAGGCGGCCGTTGGCGGCACCAGCCCGGTAACGTTGGATGACATGATCTGGCCGCTGACGATCGGATAGATGCCGATAATGAGCAATGGCACGAGAACGATGATGGCCAGCCACTTCTGCACGCTCGCCGTCTCGGAAATGCCGCGATGCTGGATCGCGAAAATAATCAGCATCAAGATGCCGCCGATGAAGAAAGTGGCGTTGATATTGGCGGTCGCAAGGAATGGAATGTTGAAGGTCAAAAGCGACCAGTTGCGAATGGCCGGCGTCAGGGCGGCGACGCCGTCAGCACTTAAAAGTGCTTTGACCGCATCCGCCGGCGAGGTGCCGGCATGGGCGGCAATATATTCCGCCACCCGCGGGCTATCGACGGTGATAGAACTGGCGTGCGCGCTGATCCAGCTGATCACGGCCTGCGAATCCGCAGCCGGTATCGGGAAGAAGGCATTGAGGATATAGCCGGCCGCAATGGCGCAGCCGAGGGACAGCACCGGCGACCAGGCAAACCAGTTGCACCAGACCGAAAGCGGCGCGATAAATTTCGAGTATCGCAGCCAGGCCGTCGCGCCATAAACCGAGGCGCCGCCGGACTTGTTGCCGAACATGCCGGCAATTTCGGCATAGGTGAAGGATTGCAGGAACCCCATGACCATCGAGATGATCCAGACGACGAAGGCAAGCTTGCCCGTCGTTCCGGCGATGCCGCCGATGGAGAAAAGAACAAGTGGCGGTACGCCTGCTGCCACCCAGAACGCGCCCTTCCAGTCAAGCGCGCGTATAAGCTTACCTTCGGTGCCGGCAGAAGCGCCGGCGTCCACGATGTCTGTCATTGTTGGTATTCCCCATCTTTGTTCCGGACGTATCTTTGTACGTCTCCCTGAACGTGCCTCCCATGGCATTGCGGGGCCTGCTGGAGGTTTTCATGAGCCGAGTCTGTGCGCGGGTTTCCAGATGCATGCCCTTTATACATAGTGAAGATATTTTCTTTCTAGTCAATATCTCTTTACTTTCAGACGGCATTTTGTCAGCATGATTCCGGTGTCCTGACGGACGTCATTTCCCGAGAGGGCCCAATGCGAGATCTCCACCCGCCAACCGCCGGAATACGGCCAATTTCGGCGAGCGTCGTGCGCTATCCGGGCATTCCTGTGCTGCCGGGCGATACCGAACGCTATCGCTGCAAAGGTGGCGGATCGCTCGTCGTGCGCGTCGAACCCGGTGACCGTATCACGGTCACCGATAGCGAAGGCGGGCAGGTCTGCGAGCTCACTTTCTTGGATGAGAAGGGCCGCTTTCAATCCGCAGGATTGGGGTCGGCCTTCACCGGCGAAGCAACCGGCCTGAAGGCCATCCTTTCGTCCGGCAATGATAGCGCTTCTCGCGTGAAAGCGGCGCTGGAGCGGCGTGGCGCCGATCTAGCCTCTGCGGCGGCGCTACACCTCTTCGGCGCGTCATCGCCAGCGGGCAGCACGGCGGAATTCACCATCGCCATCAAGGGCCTGCTTGTCGCCTGTGCGCCGGGAACGGCCATGTCGCCGGAGGCGCAGGATACGGCGACGCCCATCGAGGTCAGGATACGTCGCACGGCGATCCTGCGCGACTATACGTCCGCGCTGCCTGAACCGCTCGCCGATCCGATCGAAGACATCCGCATCAAGGCGGCGACCGCCTCGGCCTATTTCGTCCGTGCCGGCGAATATATCCAGATCATTGATGTCTATGGCCGGCAATGTACCGACTTCCAGGCCTTTTCCGCCCGCAAGGTCGACAAGGGTCTCGATCTCGCGCTCGATTCCACCGTGACCCGCACCCTGCTCGGCCGCAGCTACCCGATGCCCGGCCTTCCTTCCAAGGCCTTCGACCGTGATTTCGAGCCTCTTATAGAAATCATGCAGGACACGGTCGGCCGACATGACGCTTTCGCCACCGCCTGCAATTCTCGCTATTACGACGACATGGGCTATCCCGGCCATGTCAACTGCACCGACAATTTCAACGCGGCACTCGCGCCCTATGGGATTGCCGGCCGCAAGGGCTGGGAAGCGCTGAATTATTTCTACAACACCAACATCGATCACAATAACCAGCTCTATCTCGACGAGCCTTGGTCGAGACCGGGCGACTACGTCCTGATGCGCGCGCTGACGGATCTCGTCTGCGTTTCCTCTTCCTGTCCCGACGATATCGACGCGGCCAACGGATGGGACCCGACCGACATTCACGTCCGCACCTTCTCCGGCAAAGAAAAATTCACACGAGCGGTGGCCTATCGCATGACCCCTGACGCCGACCCCGAACTGACGCGCGAAACCGCGTTTCACCCGCGCCTCTCCGCCATGACACGCGACTATACCGAATATCGCGGCTTCTGGCTGCCGAACCGCTTCTCCTCGGAGGGGCCCGTCGAGGAATACTGGGCCTGTCGCGAACGCGCCGTCGTCATCGACCTCTCGCCGCTCCGCAAATTCGAGGTCACCGGACCGGATGCGGAAGAGCTTCTGCAATATTGCCTGACCCGCGACGTGCGCAAGCTGTCGCCCGGCCAGGTCGTCTACACCGCTATGTGCTACGAGCATGGCGGCATGATCGACGACGGCACGCTGTTCCGCCTCGGGGACAAGAATTTCCGCTGGATCGGCGGCGACGACTATAGCGGCATCTGGCTGCGTGAGCAGGCCGAGAAAAAGGGCTTCAAGGCCTGGGTGCGCTCTTCCACAGACCAGATGCACAATATTGCCCTGCAAGGTCCGAAGAGCCGCGATATTTTGAAAGAGATCATCTGGACGGCTCCCCGCCAGCCGACGATCAGCGAACTCGAATGGTTCCGCTTCGCGGTAGGCCGTATCGGCCATTTCGAGGGTGCGCCCGTCGTGGTGTCGCGTACCGGCTATACCGGCGAACTCGGTTATGAAATCTTCTGCCATCCGAAGGATGCGACTACCGTCTTCGACGCAGTCTGGAAGGCTGGCGAACCCCATGGGCTGAAACCGATGGGCCTGGAGGCACTGGACATGGTGCGCATCGAGGCCGGCCTCGTCTTTGCCCATCACGAATTCGACGACCAGACCGATCCCTTCGAAGCCGGCATCGGCTTCACCGTGCCATTGAAATCCAAGCAGGACGATTTCATCGGTCGCGATGCATTGATCAGGCGAAAGGAACATCCGCGTCACCTGATGGTTGGCCTCGACATCGAAGCCAACGAAGCCGTCGGACATGGCGATTGCATTCATATCGGCCGGGCGCAGATCGGTGTGATCACCAGTGCTACGCGATCACCGATCCTTGGCAAGACCATTGCGCTTGCCCGCGTCGACGTCACCCATGCTGCCGTCGGCACCAGGGTCGAGATCGGCAAGCTCGACGGTCAGCAGAAGCGGCTTCCGGCCGTTATCGTGCCGCTGTCCCACTACGATCCACAGAAGACGAGGCCGCGCGCTTAAGGACGCAGCAGCTCCGCAGATCACGTTTTACCGAGTCGAGATTCCAGCCAGTCAACGGCAAACGCGGTGATTGACGGAGCGTCGACCAAGACGCTACTGGCCTCCCCGACAACGCCACGTGCCCCTTCGCCTGTTGCTAGAAATTCCTCAACGATTGTCGCGAAATAGCCCTCTTCGAGGCTCGGCACAACCGGGTTGGCGGTATCGTATTCCTCCGTCATCCGCCACTCGGGGCCAGAAGCAGCCACGAAGGGCACTTCATAGCGACGGATGCGCTTCCCGGGAATCCGCGCGATATGCTCAGCATGATGGAGCAAGGTCATCGTATCCAACGGTGCTCCCGTCATTAAAACCTTCCCCTTCAGGGCAATGAGCTTTGCCAATGGAGATTTTTGTCCATAGCCGTAGTCGAGAGGATGGTCAGCGGTGATCCAAACCGCCTGTTCTCCGATAGCAGTTACCGATGCGGCCGGATTGCCACTTCGAACAGCACCCGGCGTGGTGCGGAGAAATTCGGGAAAAACTCCATTCGAACGAATAGCGCGAGAGGTCCGTGGGTCGAAAGGAAGAACGTGAGAACGCCACATGCTGAGAACATAGCCGCTTTCATCCAAAAGCTCGTCGTAGCCTGAATTCCAATCAGTATAAGCAACAATGGTTCCCGTTGGCCCCACCGTATCAACAAGCGCCCTAATGAATGTATCTGGCCCATCAAGCAGGCGTCCAACTTTACTCATTGCCGCGTGAACCATCACGGTGTCGCCCGAACACAATCCAATGCGCTGCAGGTCCTCTTGCAAAGAACAATGAGTTCTAAATGGAGCACTTCTGCTTTCTAACACCGCTCTATTGCTCCCAGGGCTGATCGCCGACTGCGATTCAAATAAATGTCAGGCAATTAGAAACAAGATTACATCGCAACAAAATCTAATCAGCCCTTTTCTGTGCAATTGTAATGGCGCGTGCAGCTTCTTCCGAGGAGTTTGCAAGCGAGCGCATTTCGGCCGCCAGCACAGCAAAGCCCGATCCTGCCGTCCCCGCCCTCGCGGCTTCGATGCCGGCATTGACTGCCAGCAGCTTCAGGTAGCGCAGAGACTGCAGGATCTCGTTGGTCTTGGATGCCGTGACCCGCATACCGGCGGTCTGCTCGTCGAGGCGCTGATACAAGGTTTCGACGTTCAGGATGCTGCCCTCGAGATACAAGAGCTCTCCGGCCTCGTCCCAAACGCCGCCGCCGGTCTCCGTCACCCAGACAAGATGTCCGCCGCGGTGGCGAATGCGATATTCCATCGTCCAGTCGGTGCGCGCTTCCAGCGCCTTGCCGACAAGCTCATCCATGAGCGGAACGTCCTCCTCATACATGATCGACGTGAAAGTTCGTACACGATTGCCGACGATCTCGTCGGCCGGATAACCGAAGACGCGTTCAATGCCGTCGGTCATGTCAAGCATCGTATAGTTTTCATCTGCCCGGCAGCGATAAAGGAAGCCGGCCATGCGACCGAGAACGCTTGTCTGAAAATCCATGAAGGCCATGCCCGAAGAGAGGGTTGCGGATGAACTCGTTTTGTCTCAACGCACAAAAGGGCCGGCAAGGGTGGCTGTTCGCCACCCTTGCCGGTTAGGTGGGGAAATGACCGCGGATCAATTGCGCAGATATTCCTCCATCGAATCGTCAAGCGCGTCGACCCAGGGTGTGTGATGTGTCGGCGACATGGTGCCGGTCATCAACGAGCGATAGGCGTTGTCGCGGAAGCCCATGATATTTTCCGCCTTGTGGTGCTCCCATTCCATGAAGGTCTTATTCGTGCCCTCGATGTCGAAGCTCGGATAGTCGGTCTCGGCGAGCAATTCCTTCACGTAGTCGCCCTGATACCAGATCATCTGCTCGGCATCCTCGAGCGTCTCCTCGCGGGCGCGCCATTTGTCGAAATTCGCCTGCAGCTCGGCTTCCGGCGGCAGCTTGATGCGGCCCATGATGACATCGCGCGCCCACCAGGCCTGCACGTCGAACATGTTGAAGGTGTAGAACTGATCCTGCATGCCGATATAGAAGAGTTGCGGATTCTTGTCGAAGATCACGCCCTTGTAGAGATGATCGGCCCAGAGGCGGTTTGCCGTCCTCAGGCGCAGATCATCCGGCAGGAACGGGAAGTGATGCTGATAGCCGGTGCAGAGGATCAGCGCATCGACCTCCTTCGACGAGCCGTCAAGGAAATGAGCCGTCTTATTCTCAAGCCGCGTCAGCAGCGGCCGTTCCTCGAAATTGGCAGGCCATTTGAAGCCCATCGGCTTGGAGCGATAGCTTGTCGTGACGGATTTCGCCCCGTATTTCCAGCATTGCGAACCGATATCCTCGGCCGAGTAGCTGCGGCCGACAAGCAGGACGTCCTTGCCCTTGAACTCGACTGCATCGCGGAAGTCATGCGCATGCAGCACCCGGCCGTTAAAGGTCTTTACGCCTTCGAAATAAGGTACGTTCGGCGTTGAGAAATGACCCGACGCAACGACGACATAGTCGAACTCCTCGTCATACATCCGATCCTGCGTGCGATCATGCGCCGTCACGGTGAACTTCTTCGTGGCATCGTCGAAACGCACCATGCGCACCGGCGTGCTGAAGCGCACCCATTTGCGGACATCAGCCTTGTCGACGCGGCCCTTGATGTAGTCCCAAAGCACGGCGCGCGGCGGATAGGAGGCGATCGGCTTGCCGAAATGCTCCTCGAAGGAATAATCGGCAAATTCCAGGCATTCCTTCGGACCGTTCGACCAGAGATAGCGGTACATGCTGCCATGAACAGGTTCGCCATATTCGTCAAGGCCCGTGCGCCAGGTATAATTCCAAAGGCCGCCCCAGTCCGCCTGCTTCTCGTAACAGACAACTTCAGGGATATCAGCGCCCTTCTTTGCAGCCGATTGGAAGGCCCGCAGCTGGGCAAGGCCCGAAGGGCCGGCACCGATAACGGCAACTCGTGTCATGTCGCATTCCCCTTCTCGATTGTATCGATATTCTTATTGCATGCGGTCGTTTGGTGCGGCTTGAAGCCTCAGTCCGGGAAGATGCCGGCACTGGTCGGAGCCCCGTCGTCATAGGTCGAAAGCCAGTCGATCGTGGTCTGACGGAACCGTGTCAGGCCCTTATAGTCGATGAGCTCGGGCGGGAGTGTGCGCAGCACGCGCGGGAAGCGGCGCGCCCATTTCGGCACGGTGACGAGCTCGTCCATATTCATCAGATAGCAGCGGATGACGAAGAGAATGGCGTTCGAGCGCGGCAGGCGCCAAAGGCTCTGCAACTCCACGCGCAGGTGCACCTTCTCGCCGACATTTTCCGGCGTGACGCTCGTGCGGTCAGGTCCCCATTTCGGGTAGTTTTCGGGGCTGGTATCGAGGCGGGGATTGATCGTCATCGTCCAGTTGAACCGCCGTGTCGGCTTGCCTTGCTGCAGGTTCAAGAGGAATTTGAGCGCGCGGTCGAAGACGCCGATCTGATGGGCAAGCGGCACCGGCCCGTGCCATTCCATGAAGTTCATGCCAATGTCGAAATCGAGCGACCAGTCCGCCTGGGTCGTCACCATGCCGGCATCCATCCACAGATTGCCGTCGCGCTGGTCGACGATGCAGAAATCGCCCTGTGCCTGCCGGGTGATGTATTCGAAGGGCTCGTAAGGCAGCGTCGACGCATCGCCGAATGTAAAGGTGTCGTCAATGCCGAGGGGACGGTTGATCCAGCGCCACTGATCGCCGTTCTTGGTGAGCGTGAAATGTTCGGGATAGCCGGCTGCCTGCTCCTCCATCAGGAGCTCCAGCGTATCCCATTGCGCCGTCATCATGTGCGGCAGCGCCTGGTAGCGCAGGGGATCTTCCTTCAGCACCAGCGCCCGGTCGCGCATCTCGGCGACATAGTGCTCATCGACATCGATCAGGCTTTCGAAGACCGTGTTCTTCTGACCTTTCACATGCGGTTCCATATTGACGGCGTACATGTACTCGTCGCGGTCGAACGGGAACGGAAAGCGCCGGATGTTCTCCGGACTGTTGCGATAGCTGAAATCGTCGCGAAACGTTTCCTGCTTGAATGCGATAGCCATATCCGCTCTCCTGTTCCGGCCGGACGCCTAGAGGTCGAGATGCAATGCGCTCCCCTCGAAACGGGAGACGCAGATCATCACCTTTCGGCCCGAAGCCTTTTCTTCATCGTTCAGATAGACGTCATTATGCAGAAGCTTGCCGTTACAGACGGCAACGCCGGTCTCGCACTGGCCGCAAGCACCGCCGCGACAGAGAAACGGCGGATCGACACCGGCAGCTTCGATCGCCTCCAGCATGCTTTCATGATGGCCGACATGGACGGTCCTGCCCGATCTAGTCAGCACGATCGAGAAAGGCTTGCCGGGCTGCGACGACAGGAAGCGTTCCGAATGCAGGTTCTGCTCCGGCCAGCCGGCCTCGATACCGGTCCTCAGCACGCCGTCGATCATGCCGGCGGGTCCGCACACATAGAGATGCGTACCGAGCGGCTGGCTTTCGAGCAGGCGCGCGACGGGGATGAAATTGCGATCTGCATCGCAATAGATCTTCACCCGCTGCGAGCCGTATTGTTCGACAAGCTCGCGACAATAAGCGCCGCGATCGAGCGAACGCACCGCATAATGCAGCTCGAAATTGGCACCTTCGCGCGAGAACTGCTGCATCATGGCGATGAAAGGGGTGATGCCGATGCCACCGGCAATCAAGAGATGCTTGCGGCCGCGCCAGTCCGGCTGGAAGAGATTGACGGGATAGCTGACTTTCAGTTCGTCGCCCTCCCTCACCTTTTCATGCATGAAGGCGGAGCCACCGCGCGATTCCTCGACGCGGAGCACGCTGATCTCATAGGCCGAGCAATCATGCGGCGGCGACATCAAAGAATAGGCGTTGCGACGCACGTGCCCTTCGTCGTTCATCGAGACGATGACGTGGGCGCCGCCCGAGAAATACGGCATCGGCTCGCCGTCTAGACGCACAAAGCGGAAGCGCTTGATGCGCTCGGCGACCGGCGTCACCTTCGCGACACGAACAGGAATTTCTGTACCACCGCTCACAGGAACAACTCCTCGGTATCGGGCGCGCTGCCTGGTTCCTCCGCATCGATATTGACGCCTTGGAAAGCGCCGAGGCGGCGCGAGTAATGATCGCGCACCAGAAGCGGAAGCCCGCAATGACTACAGGCAAACGGACTTTGCGTCACATCTTCGGTGATGCCCTTGCAGTGTACGCATTGCACCCGGCGGGCAAGCGAACCGCGATGCTCCGTCACAATCGAGGCGTGATCCATGCCCAGATCCAATGCCACCATCATAGCCTGGCCGATAAAACCCTCGGTGCCGGCAATATAGAGCCGCGTGCCCATGTGAGCCGTCGACAGTGACCCTCTCAGGCGGAAGAGCAGGGTCGAGATCGTTGGCGCCGTAAAAAACATATCGGCACCGAGCTTGCGCAGCATCTCGTCTCTGCCCGTCCCTTGCGAACCGCGGGCAACATAGAGGATTTCGCTGCGTGACAGCGCGACATCATCGAACGTAGATCCTTGGTCGAGGAGGGCATTGGCCCCCTCGCCTTCCAGCGCAAACAGATGCCGCCGGGCGTGCGGCTGAATGGAAAGACCCTTATAGACCGGTCGGCTCTTTATGCCTTCGACAAGCATGAGCGCCTCCTTAGCCGATAGCCGTCCTCTTCTTCTTTTCCGGATCGTCGAACGGCAGCGTATGGGCAATCGCGCTCGCCTTGAGGCTCTTGCCGCGCACTTCAAGTTTCGTGCCCTGAACGGCCTTGTCAACATCGAGACGGGCGATCGCCATCGATTTCTTCGTCAAGGTCGAATAGCAGGGGCAGGTAATCACGCCGACCTTTTTGCCCTCGGCAAAGACCTCATCGCCGAGATCGGCCGGGCTATCGGCATCGATCAGCATGCCGAAGATCTTGAAGCGCTCTTTACCCTTGAGCCGCGCGTGCTCTTCAGCACCGCGAAAACCGGTCTTGCCGGGGCTGACGGTAAAGTCGAGGCCAAGCTCCCAAAGACTGTCGCCGGGCGGCTGATCAGCGAAGGGGTACATCTGCGAGTTATCATAGGGGTAGAAAAGCAGGTAGCTTTCGACGCGCAGCATATCGAGAACGCTGAAGCAGCAGGGAATGATCCCCATCTCTTCGCCTTCGGCGACGATGCGATCCCAGACCATCGGCGCATCCTGGCCACGCACGAAGATCTCGTAGCCGCGCTCGCCGGTATAGCCGGTGCGCGAGATCATCACAGGCGCGCCGAACAGCGTCGTCTGCATGTGATGGAAGTATTTGAGGTCGCGAATGCCGGGCACATATTTGGCGAGATAGTCGACAGCGACCGGACCCTGCAGCGACAGATCGTGCAGATCATCGTCGAAGAGGACGGCGCAGTTGCGGCCGGCAGCCTGTTTGAGCACTTCCTCATGGCCCGAGCCCGAACCATGTACCAGCATGAAGGAATTCGGGCCGGTGCGGTAGACGATGCAATCGTCGGTGAAGTAGCCGCGGTCATTGAGCATTGCGGCATAGACCGAGCGGCCAGGATAGATCTTGGACATGTCGCGGGTGGTGATATAGTCGAGCACGGCAATGGCGTGCGGCCCGACGAGATGCACCTTTTTCAGGCCGGAAACGTCCATGATGCCGGCCCTGGTGCGGATCGCGACATGTTCCTGCGACATGTCCTTGTCGTAGGTCCAGGCGGTTCCCATGCCGCTCCAGTCCTCGAGTTTCGATCCGAGAGCACGGTGCCGGTCCGCCAAGGCGGAGAAACGCCATGATAATGCCATTTCGTTCCCTCATTTTCTTCTACGGAATATTTATTTCCTGACTATAATCGTCTTTCACGCCTTGGCAAGCCAAACCTGAGGGTTTTTTCTCGACCGCCAGACCGCATTTTCCTTTAAAACTTCGGTGGCTTTCTGCCGGCGGCACGATGAGCTGCGATAACGGTATTGGCCATCAGCATGGCGATCGTCATCGGCCCGACACCACCCGGAACCGGCGTGATGGCCGCGGCAACGTCGGAGGCCTCCGCATAGGCGACGTCGCCCACCAGACGGCTCTTGCCCTCGCCCCGCTCCGGCGCATCGATCCGGTTGACACCGACATCGATGACGGTCGCACCCGGCTTCACCCAATCCGCCTTGACCATCTCCGGACGGCCGACGGCCGCCACCAGAATATCGGCGCCCTTGGCGACAGAGGCCAGATCCTTCGTCCGTGAATGCGCCGTCGTGACCGTCGCATTGGCGTTGAGCAGCAATTGCGCCATCGGCTTGCCGAACAGGTTGGAGCGGCCGATGACCACGGCATTCAGGCCCGACAGGTCCTCGCCGTGAATCGAGCGTACCAAAAGCATGGCGCCGGCCGGCGTGCAGGAGATCAGCCCGGTTTCAAGATCGCCGGTGGCAAGCTTGCCGGCATTGACGACATGCAGGCCGTCGACATCCTTCTCCGGCCTGATCGACTGGATGATCGGCTCCGAATTCAGATGCTTCGGCAGCGGCAGCTGCACGAGAATGCCGTGGATCGAGGCGTCCTCATTCAGCGACTGCACGAGCCTTGCCAATTCACCTTGAGATGTCTCGGCCGGCAGCGTGTGCTGGATGGAGTTGAAGCCGCATTCCTTGGCCATGCGGCCCTTGGCACCGACATAGGTGTGGCTGGCCGGATCGTCGCCGACGATGACGACCGCAAGCCCGGTCTTTACGCCGGTCTCGGCCTCAAGCCCTGCCGCCGCAACCTTCACAGCCTCGATCACCGAAGCTGCCGCCTTCTTTCCGTCGATCACTGTTGCAAGCGCCATCTCTCACCCCATGCGCTCGGAGGCGTATGAACCGGGGCTTGCCGGGAAGACGACGGTTCGGTTGCCGTTGAGGAAGGTGCGGAAGTGGATATGGGCATGGATGGCGCGGGCGAGAACCTGGCTCTCCACGTCGCGGCCGATCGAGACATAGTCGTCGGCCGACTGCGCATGTGTGATGCGCGCCGTGTCCTGTTCGATGATCGGACCTTCGTCGAGATCGGCCGTGACGTAATGCGCCGTCGCCCCGATCAGCTTCACGCCGCGCTCATAGGCCTGCTTGTAGGGGTTCGCCCCCTTGAAGGACGGCAGGAAGGAATGGTGGATGTTGATGATCCGTCCCGACATCTTCCGGCACATCGCATCCGACAGCACCTGCATGTAGCGGGCGAGCACGACAAGCTCGGTGCCGGTCTGCTCGACCAGCTCCAGAAGCTGGGCTTCGGCCTGAGGCTTGTTCTCCTTCGTCACCTTGATGTGGTGGAAGGGAATGTCGTGATTGACCACCACTTTCTGATAATCGAAATGGTTGGAGACGACGCCAACGATGTCGATCGGCAGAGCGCCGATCTTCCAGCGATAGAGCAGGTCGTTGAGGCAATGGCCGAAGCGCGACACCATCAAGAGCACCTTCATGCGCTTCCTGCTGTCGTGGAATTCGGCGACCATGGCGAACTTCTCGGCGATCGGCTTGAAGCCTTCCACCAGCGCCGCCTCGCCGACGCCTTCCTCGGAGATGAAGGAGACGCGCATGAAGAACATGCCGGTGTCGAGATCGTCGAACTGGCTGGAATCGACGATGTTGCAGCCCTGTTCGGCCAGATAGCCGGTGATCGCCGCAACGATCCCGCGGGTCGATTTGCAGGATACAGTCAGTACATAGCTTTTCATGCTGATCTTCCTCACCGTCAACGGCCGAAATTCCGCTTTTGCACCGGGGCGGTACGCCCCGGCACATGGGTCAATTCAGACATCTCTTAGCTGCGCACTCAGATATCGAGCGTGCTGTCGCGCTCCCACTGCGTGAAGTGCGAGCAGTAGGCGTTCCATTCCTGATGCTTGAGCTTCAGATAGGCTTCGGAAAACTCCGAACCGATCGCCTGCTTCAGCCCCTCGTCCTCGTCATAAGCCCGCAAAGCATCGAGAAGATTGAGCGGCAGGCGCGGCGCATTCTTCACCAGATGACCCTGCGCATACATGTCGATATCGTGATGAGGCCCCGGATCGGCGCGGCTGCGCAGACCGTCGAGGCCAGCCGCGATGATGACCGCCTGCAGCAGGTAAGGATTGACGGCGCCGTCGGGCAGGCGCAGCTCGAAGCGGCCTGGACCTGGAACGCGCACCATGTGCGTGCGGTTGTTGCCGGTCCATGTCACCGTGTTCGGAGACCAGGTGGCGCCCGAGGTCGTGCGCGGCGCATTGATGCGCTTGTAGGAATTCACCGTTGGGTTGGTGATTGCCGCAAGCGACGAGGCATGTTTCATGATGCCGCCGAGGAAATGCTTTCCCTCGGCCGACAGGCCGAATTCAGCCTCCCTGTCGGCAAAGACATTGGTCCTGCCGTCGTTGCTCCACACGGAAATGTGGCAATGGCAACCGTTGCCCGTCAGACCCTTGAAGGGTTTTGGCATGAAGGTAGCGCGAAGCCCGTGCTTCTCGGCGATCGATTTCACCATGAACTTGAAGAAGGAGTGCTTGTCGGCCGTCTTCAAGGCATCGTCGAATTCCCAGTTCATCTCGAACTGGCCGTTGGCGTCCTCGTGGTCGTTCTGATAGGCCCCCCAGCCGAGTTCCAGCATATAGTCGCAGATCTCGGAAATAACGTCATACCGCCGCATGACGGCCTGCTGGTCATAGCAGGGCTTCTCCGCCGTATCGTATTCGTCTGAAATCTTGGCGCCATCGGCCGTGATCAGGAAGAATTCGGCCTCGACCCCGGTCTTGACGCGCTTGCCTGCTGCTTCCGCCTCCTTCACGAGCTTCTTCAAGACGTTGCGCGGCGCCTGGGCGACCAGTTCGCCCTCCATCATGCAATCCGCGGCGAGCCAGGCAACGTCCTTCTTCCATGGGAGCTGGATAACAGAGGAAGCATCGGGCACGGCAAAAAGGTCGGGATGGGCCGGCGTCATATCGAGCCAGGTGGCGAAACCGGCAAAGCCGGCGCCGTCTTCCTGCATGCCGGCAATCGCCTGGGCCGGCACCAGCTT
Organism: Rhizobium sp. WW_1; assembly: GCF_003610155.1. Lineage (NCBI taxonomy): Bacteria > Pseudomonadati > Pseudomonadota > Alphaproteobacteria > Hyphomicrobiales > Rhizobiaceae > Rhizobium > Rhizobium sp. WW_1. Next base: position 11,453 of record NZ_RAIN01000018.1, on the reverse strand, counting down.
GGCACGCTGGCCGGAAAAAAGATCGGTATAGCTGATCATGAAATATTTGATGCCCTTGTCTTTGGCAAAGGCAGCAAGATCCAGTGTCATTCTCGTTCCCCTTTGGATTTCTCAGAGACACTTCGATGATGCATGCATCGGCCGGGCCTTTCGGCCCGGCCGAAATATCAAAAGCCTCCCTTGCCCGGATACCAGTTGGTGCCGGCGAGCGGGATCTGGGCCATGGCGGCCGCTTCCATCGTCAGCGCGCACAGGTCCTCCGGTTCCAGGTTGTGCAGATGATTCTTGCCACAAGCGCGCGCGATCGTCTGCGCTTCCAGCGTCATGACCTTCAGATAATTGGCAAGACGTCGGCCGGCCGCAATCGGGTCGAGCCGGCTTGCGAGCTCCGGGTCCTGCGTCGTGATACCGGCGGGGTCCTTGCCTTCGTGCCAGTCGTCATAGGCGCCGGCGGTCGTACCGAGCTTCTGGTATTCCTCTTCCCATTTCGGATCGTTGTCGCCGAGCGCAACGAGCGCCGCCGTGCCGATGGCAACCGCATCGGCACCGAGCGCCAGCGCCTTCGCCACATCGGCGCCGGAGCGGATGCCGCCTGAAATGATGAGCTGCACCTTGCGATGCATGCCGAGATCCTGCAGCGCCTGCACGGCTGGACGAATGCAGGCAAGCGTCGGCATGCCGACATTCTCGATGAAGACGTCCTGCGTTGCAGCGGTGCCGCCCTGCATGCCGTCAAGCACGACGACGTCGGCTCCGGCCTTGACCGCAAGCGCCGTATCGTAATACGGCCGCGCGCCGCCGACCTTGACGTAGATCGGCTTTTCCCAATCCGTGATCTCGCGCAATTCCATGATCTTGATTTCGAGATCGTCCGGACCGGTCCAGTCCGGATGACGGCAGGCCGAGCGCTGGTCGATGCCCTTCGGGAGATTGCGCATGTTGGCGACGCGATCGGAGATCTTCTGGCCGAGGAGCATGCCTCCGCCGCCAGGTTTGGCTCCCTGTCCCACGACCACTTCGATCGCATCGGCGCGACGCAAATCTTTCGGGTTCATGCCGTAACGCGAGGGGAGATATTGATAGACCAGCGTCTGCGAATGGCCGCGTTCTTCATCCGTCATGCCGCCGTCACCCGTCGTGGTCGACGTGCCTGCAAGCGTTGCACCCCGGCCAAGCGCTTCCTTGGCGTTGCCCGAGAGCGCGCCGAAGCTCATGCCGGCAATCGTGATCGGGGTCTTCAGCGTGATCGGCTTCTTGGCATGTCGGCTGCCGAGAACGACAGTCGTATCGCACTTCTCGCGATAGCCTTCGAGCGGATAGCGCGAGATCGACGCGCCGAGGAACAATAGATCATCGAAATGCGGCACCTTGCGCTTCGTGCCGGCGCCGCGAATATCGTAAATGCCGGTTGCCGCAGCGCGACGGATTTCCGCCAGCGTATGATCGTCGAAGGTGGCGGACTTGCGCGGCGGCGTATACGGATTGTGATAGCTCATGAGGTCCCCTTCGCCTTAATACGCGTCGGCATTGTCGATGTTGAAGTTATAGAGCTTGCGCGCGGATCCGTAGCGCTTGAACTCTTCCGGCCTGACGCCGCGCACGCCGGCCTTTTCGAGAAGCTCGGAGAGCTTTGCGAGATGTTCGGGGCGCATCTCCTTCTCGATGCAGTCTGAGCCGAGGCTTTTGACCGTCCCGCGAACGAAAAGCTTGGCCTCATAAAGGCTGTCGCCCAGCGCATCTCCGGCGTCGCCCAAGACGACCAGATGACCCGACTGTCCCATGAAGGCGGACATGTGACCGATATTGCCGTGGACGACGATGTCGATACCCTTCATCGAAATGCCGCAACGCGAGGCGGCGTTGCCCTTGATGACAAGCAGCCCGCCGCGGCCGGTCGCGCCGGCATACTGGCTGGCATCGCCTTCGATGACGACGCTGCCGGACATCATGTTTTCGGCAACTCCCGGACCGGCCGAGCCATGTACCGTAACATTACCGCCATCGTTCATGCCGGCGCAGTAGTAACCGACAGACCCTTTGATATCGACGGTGACGGGCGCGTCGATGCCGGCGGCGACAGCATGATGGCCGCGCGGATTAACGACTTCGAAGGCCAGATCATTGGCGCCCGCGGGAAGGCCATGAAGGGCGCTGTTGAGTTCACGCAGCGGCGTAACGGATAGGTCGAAAACTGGCATGAAAGATCTCTCTCGATTGCGGCGCTTCTGATCAGGCAGCCTTTTCGTGATCCCAGAAATAGACGGTCGCCGGCTCCGGCTCCCAGACGCGAGCATTTTCGATACCCGGGAGATTGACGAGCGCGCGATATTCAGAGCCGAAAGCGACATATTGATCGGTTTCGGCCATGACCGCCGGCTTGCAGGCGATAGGATCGCGAACGACGCCGAAGCCCGACTTGGTACCGACGACAAAGGTGAAGAAGCCATCGAGATCGTCGACCGCACCTTCCAGCGCCGCCCCAAGATCCTTGCCTTTCGCCATCTCCGCCGTGAGATAGGCGGCGGCGACTTCGGTGTCGTTTTCCGTTTCGAAGGTCATGCCCACACGCTTCAGCTCACGGCGCAGGTTGTTGTGGTTCGACAGCGAACCGTTGTGAACCAGGCACTGGTCGGAGCCGGTGGAGAAGGGATGGGCGCCGAGCGTGGTGACGGCCGATTCCGTCGCCATGCGCGTGTGCCCGATGCCGTGCGTGCCGGACATGGAAGTCACGCCAAAGCGCGTGACCACGTCCTTCGGCAGGCCGACTTCCTTGTAGATTTCGACGGTGTCGCCGCTGCTCATCACCCGGATGTTCGGACGAAGTTCCGTCAGAACCACCCTGCCCTCGTCAAGCTTGTCCTTGGCAAGCGTGATGACCGCATGCGTGCTCTTGATCGTCACTGTAACCGGCACGTCGAGGGCGCGTCTCAGCTCATATTCAAGCCCGTCGAAATCCTTTGCCGGATCGGCGGATTGAACGGTTATCTTCGCCGTGGTGCCATTATCATTGCCATAGATCGCAATGCCTGCGCTATCAGGTCCGCGATCGGTCATCGTCACAAGCATGGAGGACAGAAGCGCGCCGAGTTTCGGCTCCAGCGCCTTATCCTTCAAGAAAAGACCGACAATTCCGCACATGCCCAAACCCTCCATTTTCGCATCTGCAAAATGGCTATCAGGTCCACAGCGGCTTTTCAACTCAAAAGAATAAATTTTTCTTTTAAGGCAAGTTAGTCGGTCTTGCCTCGCTGTGGGTAACTGATAATCGACAGGTATTTTGCAGGCAGCTTCACCAGCACTTCGGGACCATGTGGCGCATCCGCATCGAAGAAGAGGCTATCGCCGGGCTGCATGGGATAAAGCTGGTCGCCGTGACGGTACATCACCTCGCCTTCGAGCATGTAGAGAAATTCCATGCCCTCGTGCTGGAATGTCGGAAAGACGTCGGAATCGGCGGTCAGCGTGATGAGATAAGGCTCGACGATGACGCCGCTCGAATTATTGTCGATATGGCCGAGCAGATTATATTGATGGCCGGCACGCGTGCCGCGGCGTTCCAGTTCGACGCCCTGGCCAGCCTTGACGAAGACAGCGTTGCGCGGCTCTTCGTAACGACGGAAGAAGGCCGTCAAGGGTACGCCGAGCGCCCGCGACAGCGATTGCAGCGTGGTCAGCGACGGCGAGATATTGCCGTTTTCGATCTTCGACAGCATGCCGAGCGAGATACCGGTCGCGGCTGCAAGATCTGTCACAGTGATGCCGAGCTTCTTGCGATAGGCGCGGACCTCGTGGCCGATCGCCATCTCAAGATTGTTTTCTTTAGGCTCCCGAACTGCGTGCGGGTTTTGCAAGAAGGCGGTGCGCGCGGCGTGCGCATGCTCGTCATTTTGCGTTTTGTCTGCCTTGGTTTTCATTTATGATCCTTTTTGCCGGCAGGGCTTGCTGCAGCGATCCTATCCTCCCAGTGAAATTTTCTCAACTGCCACGAAAATCATGCACGACGGGTGTCGCCGGGCGCGACCCCGTAGAGAGAACGGTAGGTCCGGGAAAAATGCGCGCCGCTGGAAAAGCCCGTGGCGACGGCGATTTCGGAAATCGAAAGCGGGCTCTGTTCCAGAAGCCTACGGGCATGCTGCAGCCTTATCCGGCGATATTGCTTAAGGAATGTCGAGCCGAGATGCGTGGCGAACAGCCGGTCGAGATGGCGCGGCGTGACGCCGGCAATCCGCGCCATGGCGGCGCGATCGAGCGGCATCTCGATCGTTTCCTCCATCTTTTTCAACACGCTCAGCAAACCGGGATGGTGGACGCCATAGCGCTCGGCGAGCGATCCGCGTTGGGGTGCCGCAGGCTCACCGACTTCGGTCTGCAGATACCAGTCGCTGACACGGCGGGCAAAATCGGCACCCATGCGCTCGGTAATCAGGACATGCATCATGTCGAGCGACGCTATCCCGCCGCCACAGGTAATCCGGTTGCCATCGACGACAAAGCGAGCCTGGCGCGGCGAAAGCGTCGGGAAGGCTTCAAGCAGTGCCGGCGCGTATTCCCAGTGAATGGTAAAATCACGCTCGGCCAAAAGACCGGCGGCGGCAAGAAGATAAGAGCCGCCTGAAATCCCGCCGATACGGACGCCGTCGCGCGCCAGTTGGCGCAGACAGGCAAGAACTGCGGGATAGTGCCAGTCTCGGACCGACCCACCGGCGCAGACGAAGACGGTGCCAAGATCCGAGCCTCGACCTGGAAGCGGCCCGGCTGGCACCGGCACACCACCCGACGAAAGCGACGGCCCGCCATCCGGCGAAAAATTGGTCTGCCGATAAATCTCACGACCAGTCAGAAGGTTGGCAGCGCGCAGCGGCTCACTCGCCGATGCAAACGACATCAGCGCGAATCCCGGGATCAGGATGAACCCGATATTCTGGGAATTTCTTGTGTCGATCGACGTCATGTCCCTTTTCTATCGAAATAAGTCCCAATTGGGCAAGTCGTCATTTTCCACTCTGGCATCATGGGCACAATTCAAGGCGGACCTGACCATGCGCTATTCGGCTTTTTCTGTTTTCCTCAACGGTCTTCGCGGCAATACCGGCTGGGCACCAGCCTGGCGCCAGCCGCAACCGAAGCCGCATTACGACGTGATCATTGTCGGTGGCGGCGGCCATGGGCTGGCAACAGCTTACTATCTTGCCAAGACCTTCGGCATCACTAATGTCGCCGTTCTGGAAAAAGGCTATCTCGGCTCGGGCAATATCGGCCGCAATACCACGATCATCCGCTCCAACTATCTGCTACCGGGCAACAATCCCTTCTACGAGCTGTCGATGAAGCTCTGGGAAGGACTGGAGCAGGACTTCAACTTCAACGCCATGGTCTCGCAGCGCGGCGTGCTCAACCTCTTCCATTCGGATGCGCAGCGCGACGCCTATACCCGCCGCGGCAATGCCATGCGCCTGCACGGCGTCGATGCCGAGCTGCTCGATCGCGAGGCTGTCCGCAATAAGCTGCCCTTCCTCGATTTTGAAAATGCCCGCTTCCCGATCATGGGCGGATTGTTGCAGCAGCGTGGCGGCACGGTCCGCCACGATGCCGTTGCGTGGGGCTATGCCCGCGGTGCCGACAGCCGCGGCGTCGATATCATCACCGGCTGCGAAGTCACAGGCATCCGCACCGACCAGGGCCGCGTCATCGGTGTCGAAACGACCAAGGGCTTCATCGGCTGCGGCAAGCTGGCGCTGGCGGCGGCCGGCAACTCCACCGTGGTCGCTGACATGGCGGGCCTGCGCCTGCCGATCGAAAGCCATGTACTGCAGGCCTTCGTCTCAGAGGGCTTGAAGCCGTTCATCGATTGCGTCGTCACTTTCGGCGCCGGGCATTTCTACGTTTCGCAATCCGACAAGGGCGGCCTCGTCTTCGGCGGCGACATCGACGGTTACAATTCCTATGCCCAGCGCGGTAATCTTGCGACCGTCGAACATGTTGCCGAAGCCGGCGTGGCGATGATCCCGGCACTGACGCGGGTGCGTTACCTGCGCACATGGGGTGGGGTCATGGATATGAGCATGGACGGCTCCCCTATCATCGACCGCACCCATCTCGACAATCTCTATCTGAACGCCGGCTGGTGCTACGGCGGCTTCAAGGCGACGCCAGCATCGGGCTATTGCTACGCGCATCTGATCGCTCGCAACGAGCCACATGAGACGGCAACACAATTGCGCCTCGACCGCTTCAAGCGCGGCTATCAGCTTGATGAAAAGGGTGTTGGCGCCCAACCGAACCTGCATTGAGGACATGACACGATGGCAAGCCTGATTTCCTGCCCTCACTGCGGCGCGCGGCCCAAGGAAGAGTTCACCATCAAAGGTGATGCGAGCATCAGCCGCCCCGCTGCGGATGCGGGCGCCGAAGACTGGTTCGACTACGTCTATCTCCGTGGCAATCCGAAAGGGCTGCACAAGGAGTATTGGCATCACTCCTCCGGCTGCCGGCGCTGGCTAATCGTCGAGCGCGACACGGTCACCCATAAGGTTCACGGCGTCAGCGATGCGGCGCTTGCCAGGCTCGGAGGTGAAGCATGAGCAGCTACCGTCTGTCTTCCGGTGGCCGGATCGACCGCTCGCACACCATCGGCTTCAGCTTCGATGGCAAGGAGCTTGCCGGCCATCCCGGTGACACGCTCGCCTCCGCCCTGCTTGCCAACGGCATCCAGCTTGTCGGCCGCAGCTTCAAATATCATCGGCCGCGCGGCATCCTGACCGCAGGCGCCGCGGAACCCAACGCGCTTGTCACGACAGGCACGGGCGGCCGCACCGAGGCGAACACGCGCGCCACGATGATCGAGCTGCATGAAGGACTGACCGCCCGCAGCCAGAACCGCTGGCCCTCGCTCAATTTCGACGTCGGCGCCGTCAACGGACTGCTCTCGCCATTCTTGAGCGCGGGCTTCTACTACAAGACCTTCATGTGGCCCGCCGCCTTCTGGGAGAAGGTCTACGAGCCATTGATCCGCAACGCCGCCGGCCTTGGCAAGGCTTCCTATGAGACCGATCCCGATTCCTATGAAAAGTGCTGGACACATTGCGATCTCCTCGTCATCGGCGCGGGGCCAACGGGTCTTGCCGCTACACTGACGGCTGGCCGCGCCGGCGCGCGCGTTCTTCTCGCCGACGAAGGCTTCGCGCTCGGCGGCAGTCTGCTTGCGGAGCCCGGCTCGCACCTCAGGGAAATGTTGGACGAGCTTGATGGTTTGCCGAACGTACAATGCCTGCCACGTACGACCGTCATCGGCTGGTACGACGACAATGTCTTCGGCGCTGTCGAACGCGTCCAGAAACATGTCGCGACACCTGAAGCGCACCGCCCGGTCGAGCGCCTGTGGCGCATCATCGCAAAACAGGCAATTCTCGCCACCGGCGCGGAAGAGCGGCCGATCGTCTTTGGCGGCAACGATATCCCAGGCGTCATGATGGCCGGCGCCATGCGCAGCTATCTGAACCGCCAGGCAATCGCTCCCGGCAAACGCACCGTGATCTTCACGACAAACGGCTCGGGCTATCGGACGGCGGCCGATCTTGAGACCGCCGGCATCGAGGTGGCCGCCATCATCGACAGCCGCACCAACAGCGACGAACGATGGAACGGCAAGGCACCAATACTACCCAGTGCCCGCATCGTCGATGCACATGGCGGCAAGCAATTGCGCCGTGTGACGATTGCGACATCCTCCGGTTCCGAAGACATAGATGCCGATGCGCTGGCCATGTCCGGCGGCTGGAGCCCCATCATCCACCTTGCCTGCCATCGCGGTGCCAAGCCGCTCTGGTCGGAAAGATACGCAGCCTTTCTCGCGCCGGAACGGCAGGAAGGATTGTCGATCGCCGGCTCCGCAGCCGGCCTTGGTTCCACCGAGGCCTGCCTTGGTGACGGTGCCCGCAAGGCGATCGAGGCACTGGAAGCAATCGGCTTTGGCAAGGTTGACCCTGCCTTTGCTTCAGCGGACGAGGTGTCACCCGCTGCCGCGTCGCTCTGGCATGTCAAAGGCGGCAAGGGCAAAGCCTTCGTCGACTATCAGAACGACGTGCACCTGAAGGATCTCGGCCTCGCGGTCCATGAAGGCTATGGTGACGTCGAGCTTGCCAAGCGCTACACGACCAACGGCATGGCAACGGACCAGGGCAAGCTTTCCAATATCAACGCCATCGGCATCCTCGCCGAGGCGCGCGGCATTTCGCCGGCGGAAGTCGGCACGACGACGTTCCGACCGTTCTATACCCCTGTTTCCTTCGGTGCGCTGACAGGTGCTTCGCGGGCTAAGCATTTCCAGCCGGCGCGCAAGTCGCCCTTGCACGAATGGGCGAGGAAGAATGGCGCAATCTTCGTCGAGACCGGCCTCTGGTATCGATCGTCCTGGTTCCCGCGCGAGGGCGAAAAGATCTGGCGCGAAAGCGTCGATCGCGAAGTCTTGAACATCCGCAAGAACGCCGGCATCTGCGATGTCTCGACGCTCGGCAAGATCGAGATCTTCGGCAAGGATGCCGCCACCTTCCTCGACCGCATCTATTGCAACGGCTTTGCCAAGCTGCCGGTCGGCAAGGCACGCTACGGCATCATGCTGCGCGAGGACGGCATGATCTACGACGACGGCACCACGAGCCGGTTGAGCGAAGACCATTTCTTCATGACCACGACGACTGCGCTTGCCGCCGGCGTGCTGACGCATCTGGAATTCTGCGCCCAGACGCTATGGCCGGAACTGGACGTCTATTTTGCATCGTCGACCGACCAATGGGCGCAGATGGCGGTGGCAGGTCCGAAATCCCGCGCCATCCTTTCCGAAATCGTCGATGACGACATTTCCGATACCGCGTTCCCGTTCATGAGCGCACGCGAGGTCTCCCTGTTCGGCGGCAAGCTCAAGGGCCGGCTCTTCCGTATCTCCTTTTCCGGCGAGCTCGCCTATGAGCTTGGTGTGCCTGCTGCCTATGGCGAATTTGTCGCCGATGCGATCATGCAGGCGGGTCGCAAGCATGAAATCTGCCCCTATGGCGCCGAAGCGCTCGGCGTGCTCCGCATCGAGAAGGGCCATGTCACCCACGCCGAAATCAACGGTACGGTGACGCCGGGCGATCTCGGCTTTGCCCGCATGGTTTCGGCCACAAAGCCAGATTTCATCGGCAAGGCGATGCTTCAGCGCGAAGGTCTGCAAGCGGCCGACCGCCCTCGCCTCGTCGGCGTCAAACCGGTGGACCCCGCGACCAGCTTCCGCACCGGCGCCCATATCCTGGCGGAAGGCGCAGCCGCGACGCTTGAAAACGACCAAGGCTACGTCACATCGAGTGCCTTTTCACCGAGCCTTGGCCATACGATCGGGCTCGCCCTCATCAAGAACGGGCCGGAGCGCATCGGCGAAAAGGTCACCGTCTGGAACGGCCTTAGAAACGAATACACGGATGCAGTGATCTGCAGCCTCGTCTTCATCGACCCTCAGAACGAGAAACTCCATGCCTGATTTGCCGACATCGAAGCCGGTCCTTGCCGGGAAGGCCGTTTTACAAGGCGAGACGATCCGGCTGGAAGCCCTGCCTGAAGGCCACCTCCTGCATGTGATGGGTGCGACCACGAGCGAGGAACTCGCGGGCCATCTTCTGGCAGCCGGCCTCAAGGAGAGCTCTGTGCGTGCGGCCGGATACCGGCAATGGTTCGTCGCCGGCAATGACCGCCTTACGGATACGCATCTGCAGGCCCTCGCCACTGCCCTTGCTGGCCGTGCCTTCATCTGCGACCAAAGCCACGGTCGCGTCCGTATCCGCGTCTCAGGATCAAGTGCTGCCCGGGTGCTCAACAAGGGTACCGCCGTCGACCTGCATCCATTGAGCTTCCCCGAGGCAAGCAGCGCCATGACGCTCTTCGGGCATATTTCGGTGCAGCTCACGCGCACAGACATGGAGGATTTCGAGCTGACCGTGCTGCGCAGCTTTGCGGAATCGCTTCACGAGGAGTTGGCCGCCCTGGTCCTCTCCGAAACCGCCGAAGGGCGGTGATCGCCAAAACCTCTCGTCATCTCCGAGCGGGCCGGCAACGATCGGTCGCATGTCCTTCGCCGATCACCCTATCTGGTGCCGGAACCTGAGGCGGCTAGCGCGGAGACGCTGTAACAGCCGCAATATAAAGCCATCTCCAGTTATCCAGGGGCATGGGAAACCGGCGACCACCATTTGGGTAGGACGGGATGGGAGGGCTAGAACTGGTCCGCTTGAGTGGCAAACGTGGAAAGCTGCCGTTTTGGTTACGAGGCGCCAAAGCACCGATCAGCACGTCAGCCCCTAGCCATCATACCAGTTCGTGCGTCATGCAGCCGAACGAATGTCTGTCTCGGTGAAATCGTTGCCCTTGAATAGCAACGGCTCATCGAAATCCCTGGCGAGAGCGTATGCAAAGCAGTCACCGAAATTCAATCCCGCTTTATGTCTGCCTGTCCCGAAATCGAGGAATGCCTGTCTGGCCAGATGACCCTGTCCAACCGTCACAGGCTCAATGTCAATCGCTGCACGGCGGAAGAAGGCATCCGCCTGCCTCATGCCTTCCGGCCCGAGCTGCCTTTCGATCACCATGGACAATTCCAAATAGTTTGCCACACTGATCCGGCTTGTTGCGGAATCGTGGATCAGTCGCGTGAAGGCAGCGGCCTCCGGCTCGCCATAGAGGATCGCGACCATTGCGGATGTATCGATAGTCATTTCGGCAGGCCGTCCTCGTCATAAAGGAGTTCGGCGTGATCCGCATAAGGCCGCTTCAGATGGGCTGCGGCCCTGTGGGCTATCGCCAGAAGCTCTTCGACAGAGGCCCTGCCTCTCTGTTTTTCAATTTGCGCATACCGCTCACGCAGAGCATCGGTCACGACACGGCTCATACTCTGCCCGGTCGCATGGGCGATTGCTTGTGCAAGGCGACGCGCTTCGGGGTCCTTCACATTGAGGCTCATGCTGAGGCGCTCCATTCTACCTAAATGTCTATTTTTCTACCATTCTACCCTATTGTTTGACAGTTTCCAGGTGAGCATGTCGTACAGGGCAGATACTTACAGTTCGGAACAGCGCACCGAATGCAGCCATTCGCTGTTCGGCATCTTATGCACTATCGTGACCGTCCCATTCAGCGTGATCGTGTCGCTGTTGCGCAGTTTGATCGAGAAGATCGCGAATAGCGCGGACCCGGGCCGTCCACCACTCCGTTGTGTCGCGCACAGCTTCCCGCATATAGAGTATCCATTCCTCCCATGCATCCTTCATTGTCGCAGCCAGTAGCCGTTTATAGTCGGCCCGCTTGTTGCCAATGATGTCGCCAATGATGTCGCGGCTAGGTCACATACCCATAAAATAGTTTTAGATTTGAGCGGTTTGTGATTCACTTTCTTCAGCGATTGGAGGCTGTGATGGCGCGCTTTGATTTGA
>NZ_RAIN01000017.1:0-115913 GCF_003610155.1 Rhizobium sp. WW_1 | reverse complement strand
ACCAGGCCAAAGCGGCTTAAATCAACCCGCAAACTGAGCCGGAAACTCCATTCTTCCAGAGCCCAAAAAGTCTCAAATCATTCGACGACGGACAGTCCACCCGATCTCTTTCAGCGTCGCGGACCAGGATGCCGCGTTGGCCCGGATGAAGGCCGCCGGTGTACACGTCATCCGGTTCGGAATGGAGGACCAAGAAGACGAGAACCTCGATTTCATCAAGCGCGCCCATGCACAGAACATTGGGGTAGTTCTGATCTTCCACGGCAAATATGCGCCAGGCGCTCCGGTGCGGCCCTATCAGGCAAAAGAGTTCCCCGGCATGTGGGAAGGGCCGCCGATCTCATTCCTCGACCCTGATGCTTCCCGCATCTATTTCCAGCAGTTCCTGGGCAAGCTCGATGCTGCCGGAATCGCCCTGGCCGGTATTGAACTTGAAAACGAAATCAATATGGCGGGTAACAATCCCGACTTTCGCTTGCCTGGCGAGGGACGCGTGCTCGGTCTCGACGATCTTAGACGTGATCCCGAAGGGCGGCAGGTCGCCAAAGGCTACCAGCAATATCTGAAGGTTCTGGCCGCACTCAAGGATGTTCGGGATCATTCGAAGCTCAGCCGGCAAGCGCCGCTGTTGCCCTTCAGTCTTGTCGACACCGGACCCGAAGGCGCTTGGCCGACCGCGAAGAATTATGACGGCGTAAGCCCCGGCGCGACCATGACGTTTCTTCGCGCGAACGGTTTGGACAAGCTCGTCGACGCCTATAATCTTCACATCTACCCATGGGCCGATGGGCCAGGCGAGAGGGTTTCCGCTATCCATCGCCTGAGACGATTGCAGCAGCTCGTACAGCCATTGTGCTTTCCCGGCGGCTCGCCTGGCGGCAAACCATGCTGGGTGACGGAATGGGGTTTCACAAACGACAGCAAGAACTGTCCCGCCGATGAGAAGGCGCGTAGCCTGCTGGTCCAGGAGATGATGGGTGATTTCCGCCAGCTTGCGCAGCAGAAGCGGCTCACCGGTCTGATCTATTACGCCTGGCTTGGCGAGGCCCGCTTTGATGTATACCGATGCGGTTCCCTCACGAAGACCGGCCAACTTGCAATCGCACCGATTGCGACGAATTGACGAAGAGCTTGCCTAGGGTTTTCTACCGCGAACGACTACACCTTGTTGCTCCGCATGAGCCATGAGTTGAATTGGTCTCGGTGTTCGCGGCCCTATCGCCAGGCCTGCAGGCGTTGTCGCAGCCGCCCCCTCAAAAGACCTCCGCGCGTACCGAGGTCCATCGTATCATCGGCAACATCGACGGCATAAGCCAGAAAGGCGCTCATGTCTACGCGTGCAGTTCAGCGGCGGATTCGTCGCAACCAGCACTGATCGTGGCCGGATAAGCAAACAGAGCCAGCGAGCTGTCAATCGACGAGGCGTAAAGCTCTGCGTGCATGGCATTCGAGTCGTGGGCGGCGTCCCCAACGACGCGATTGCGAAGTCGAGAATACGGTTGGCAGCTTCGCCGAAGCTGAACCTCACTGGAAGCACAAGAAGCCGGCCTAAAGCAGCTGGTTCAGGCAGAGGCATACCCATCACCTGGGTCCAGCTTATCTGCGAGCTCCAACGCGACTGGAACCGGGAGAAAACGCACCCGGCTTCGCCGAAATCCTGTTCGCGTCGAGCGCCATTGAATAGCTCGTCCACGCAGGCGACGGCGAATACAAAAAACGACAGCGACCATCGCGGGGAAACGTGCCTATTATGCGCAATCCGCCCCTTTTATCTTTCATTGGAGACGTATCATGAACCTCGAACTCAATGGCAAACTGGCTCTCGTCACCGGCAGTACCGCCGGCATTGGGTACGCCATCGCAGCCGCGCTCCTTCGCGAGGACGCCCATGTGATCGTCAACGGCCGAACCCAGGACGGGGTCGATCGCGCGGTCGCTGAACTTGCCGCGATTGGAACCGGCAGCGTTGAAGGATTTGCCGGCGATCTCGGAACTGCGGAAGCTGCCGAAGCACTTGCGAAACGCTTCCCGAATGTCGAGATCCTGATCAACAACCTCGGCATCTTCGAACCCAAGCCGTTCGAAGAGATCCCCGATGCTGACTGGCGCCAGTTCTTCGATGTCAACGTGATTTCAGGCGTGCGTCTCGCCCGCCTCTATTTGCCATCGATGCGCGAGCGCAACTGGGGCCGCATCATCTTCATCTCGAGCGAAAGCGGTGTACACATTCCGGCGGAGATGGTGCATTACGGCGTGACCAAGGCGGCCCAGATTGCGGCGGCGCGCGGTATTGCCGAATCCGTTGCCGGCACCGCGATCACGGTCAACAGCGTGTTGCCGGGCCCGACCAAGTCACGCGGCATCGTCGATTTTGTTGCGGCACTGCCCGGATCCGAAGGCAAATCTTTCGCGCAATTCGAGACCGAGTTCTTCGAGAAGGTCCGGCCGACTTCGCTGATCAAGCGCTTCTCGACCCCCGAGGAGGTCGCGTCCATGGTTGCCTATGTGGCAAGCCCCCTCGCCTCGGCCACCAATGGCGCGGCGTTGCGGGTCGACGGCGGCGTGGTGAAAAGCGCATTCTGAGCGTCGCCGCCGGAAAGTCCCCCGAAAGGGCGATTTTGGATCGCGTGATATCCGCTCCCCGAACAATTGGCAAACCGCCAGCGGGGAGACAAGCCTTGGCGCACTTCGTTTCAGGCGCGCGTCATTCAGATGCGGACAAAAGGTTGTATGAGCTTCCCGAGGAAGCCATGAAACCGGACATGTCCTTCGATGGCCGCCAACGAAATACATTCGCCTTCGCTGCCTATGACCGGGCTATGATCCGTCTCGTCATCGCCCTCGACGAAGTCTCCCGGCTGATAGCGATTATCGCCATCGGAGAACGATCCTTTCAGAACCTGCGTCACTTCCAGATCCGTATGACCATGCGCTGGCATGCGCTTGTTCGCTTTTACTTTCAGCAGGATGACGTTCGCTGCGGGTGCATGCGGCACGACAAGGCGGCTGAGCTTGACCCCCGCCCCGACGGTACGCCAGGGACCCACTTTGCAATCGTTCAATGTGCTTGGAAGGGCGAGCCCGTCGATGGATATGCGTGGCGACGGCCGAGGGCTGATGGCGGTCACCCGATGGCTCAAGTCCAGACGGGCAAGGGTGCGCTCGAGAGCATCCGACGAGAGGGCTTCGGGTCGCGTTCGTGTCAGGATATCGCCGCCGACGGCCTCGAAGGCCGCCAGCCGCCTCTGACAGAACGGGCAGCCGCTCAGATGGGTGGAGACCACGAGTGCTGGACCGGCAGGCAACGTGCCTGCGGCAAAGCGCAGGAGTGTTTGGTCGCTGGGATGGTGATTAATCGTCATAGTGTTTCTTCCAGCATGTCCCTCAACCTGCCAAGCGCACGTCTGATACGTGATTTCACTGTCCCAAGCGGCAGATCCAGTTCCTTGGCGATTTCGGAATGAGGACGATCACGAAAAAAGGACAATCTGATGATTTCCTCTTGTTCCGAACTGAGCGCCTGCAGCGCGGCCCGGACCCTATCTTCATCCGCCCTGACGACGAGGATCTCCTCCGGCGTCGGTTCCGATGGCTGATATTCGTCCGGCTCGCTCCCGGAAGCCTGCTTGAGCGTTTGGGCCTTCCGCTGGAAGTCGATGCGCAAATTCCGTGCGATCGTAAAGATCCATGTCATCGCGCCTGCGCGTGCGGGATCGAAATAGGAGGCCTTGCGCCAGACCAGGAGCATCGCTTCCTGGGCTATTTCTTCCGCCACTTCAGGCGGGGACCCCGAGCGCATCATGAACGCCTTGATCCTGGGCGCTGCAAAATTGAACAGCTCGGCGAAAGCCTGACGATCCTGTCTTGTTGCGATCGCCAAAACCAGTTGGTTGATCGCTTCCCGCGATAGCAACTCGCGATCGGACAATATCGTCACCGCTCGTCTCCCATGAAAGGAAAAGATGCTGTCTGGTCCGCCATGGCTATCGATCGGCTGTGCTGAAACATTCATGCGCTTTCTACGACGGGCGGTGCCACTTGGATCCCGTGATCCGGCCCGGGAAAATTCACGTATCAGATTTGAAGACTAGAAAGAAATAACGTGCCTTAGCAAGCGACACGTCAAGCGGGCACTGTCGGAAGAGAGAACACGATGCCGCATGACACAATGAAACGACAAGAATCCTGGATGAAGGCCGGCATAGCGGTCGCCCCGGTCATCATCGTTCTTCTGCTCGGACAGTGGGCGACCTTCCCAAACATTCCCGGCTGGTATGCAGGCCTCGTCAAGCCGGTTTTCAATCCGCCCAACTGGATCTTCGGACCGGTCTGGACCTGCCTTTATGCACTCATGGCCCTTGCGGTCTGGCGGATATGGATGCTTCCCGCCGAGGCTCGGGGACGATCGCCCGCGTTCATCTGCTTCTACCTGCAGCTCACCTTCAATGCGGCGTGGTCATGGGCTTTCTTTGCGCTCCATAGTCCGGCGCTCGGCCTCGTGGACATCATCCCGCAATGGATCTTGATCCTTGAGACAATCCGCAGGTTCCATCGCCTCGATCGGCTCGCAGCTTACGCTCTGCTACCTCTTGCATTCTGGGTCGCCTTCGCCTTCGCACTCAATTTCGAGATCTGGAGGCTGAATGGCTGAGCGCGGGCGGGCCTGTCAGCTATGTCCGATAGGCCCGAGCAGACGCTCGGTCACCCATTGGCCAATTCCGGCGGCAACCCCCGAGAGGGCGGTTCCCCAAAGAAGGTCGGCTATGGTCAGAATGGTCGACCAGTTTCTGAGCGTCGCCTGGTTGGTCAGGTCATAGGTAGCATAGGCCGTAAAGCCGAGCATCGCGCCGCAAACGACCGCCATCTGCGGTGATCCGGCCAGCAAACCGGGCCGCACGGCAAGAGCAGTCAGCCCAAGCGCGTATATCAGATAGAACGCGATGGCGGGCGCCAGCCGAAAGCCACTTGCCAGCATGTCTCCGAGCAGAGGCCGGTATAGCCGGTCCGCCATGCTGCTCAACCAGATGAAATCGATCGCGACGAACACGATCAAGGTAGTGAGGTAGGCGACAACATAGGTCTTCACCGCAATCTCCTTCGCGACACGCCGTCAGCCAATCAATTGATCCGCGTCCAATCGACACCCCTGCATATCAGCCCGGCGATCACACACCCCCTCGTCGCCATGTGATCGCCGGTTACCGTCACTGTGATCCTGTAGGTCAGATCGCGCTGAGGGTCGAAGGCTTTGCCG
This sequence comes from Rhizobium sp. WW_1, assembly GCF_003610155.1. Taxonomy (NCBI): domain Bacteria; kingdom Pseudomonadati; phylum Pseudomonadota; class Alphaproteobacteria; order Hyphomicrobiales; family Rhizobiaceae; genus Rhizobium; species Rhizobium sp. WW_1. Next base: position 110,659 of record NZ_RAIN01000017.1, on the reverse strand, counting down.
GTGTAGACGCCATCTGCGCCAGCCTTGATCGTCATTACCAGCCTGTCGCCCGCCTTTTCTCTCGGCGTACCTGGCTTTATCCAGGTATTCACCGCACAGATGTTGGTTCCGCAGGGCGCAATCCTGACTTTGGCGTTGCCGTCTCCGCGAGCCCATTGGCCCTCGATATCAGCGGCTTGCGCGACCGCTCCAAATGCCATCAGCAGACATGCAAAGGCGCCAATCATCGGTCTCACAGGCAGGGCTCCCTTTGGCTTCGCGCACTCACGCGTGTTCGAGCGTATACAGTCCGACATCGATGCTCCCCTCCTCGAAGCCGGCCTCGCAATAGCAAAGGTAGTAGTGCCAGAGACGCCGGAACCGCTCGTCGAAGCCGAGTGCGGCGATCGCCGGCCAATGAGCGTGGAAGCGTACGCGCCAGTCGGCGAGTGTCCGGGCATAGGATTTGCCGAAATGCTCTCTCGCCGTAAGTACGAAGCCCGCCTTTGAGGCTGCAGCCGACAAGGCTGAATCCGAAGGCAGGAAGCCGCCCGGGAAAATGTATTTCTGGATAAAATCCGAACCGCGCCGATAGGATTTGAAGCGTTCTTCTTCGATCGAGATGATCTGCAGTACGACCCGGCCGCCGGGCCTGAGACAGCGCCTGAGCGTTGCGAAATAGCTCGGCCAATACGCCTCGCCGACTGCTTCGAACATTTCGATCGAAACGATGCGGTCGAATTGCCCGCTGAGGTCGCGATAATCCTGAAGGCGCAAGTCGACCTGATCCGATTTGCCGGCCGCGTCGACTGCTTCCTTCGCCCAGGCGAGCTGCGAAGGTGACAAGGTAATACCCGTCACCTTCGCATTTGCCCGGCCCGCCAGAAATACGGCAAGCGCGCCCCAGCCACAGCCGATCTCAAGCACGCTTTCGCTGCGATCGAGATCTAGCTTTTCAAGAACACGCTCAAGTTTCTTCCGTTGCGCAGCTTCAAGGGTTGGCGTCGAATCGTCGAATATTCCGGACGAATAAAGCATCGAGGGATCCAGCCATTCCCTGTAGAACGCGTTTCCAAGATCGTAGTGCGCCTCGATATTGCGCCTGCTGCCGTGCTTCGTATTCGCATTGAGCAAATGTTTTGCCCGGTTGAAAAGCCGCACCAGCGGACTTCCTGCGATGGTCGGTGCGAGGGCATCAGCGTTCCTGGCGGCAAAGCGGATCACTGCCGTTAGATCCGGAGTTGTCCAATCCTCCTCGATATAGGCTTCCGCAAAGCCGATATCGCCCGCGGCGACAAGGCGGCGCAGCATGCGCCAGCGCCTGATGACGATGACCGCCTCCGGTCCCGGCTCGGTGCCGTACTTCTCGACCAGCCCCCCGGATGGCAAAATGATCTTCAGATGGCCGTAGCGAATATCGCGCAGCAATTTGAGCAGCAGTTGTCCCGCAAGGCCAGGTCTATCAGTGCTTTGCGGCAGACGAAGCGAGGCGTGCGAAACATCGTCAAACGGGCTCATGAACATCAACCTTCGAATGGGGTGCCTTCCCTTCAGCAGGTGATGGGCGGACGAATGAAACAGGATTTTCCGGGGGAAGCGGATGGACGCGCAAGCCAACGCCCTTCAACCAGATCTTCAGCGCTTCCCAATGGATGCCGCCGACGACGCGTAGCGTTAGGAAGGGGATTGCAAAAAACGCCTTGAGAAGCGCCGCATCCGTCAGCCTCGTGCGGCGCGCCAGATGCCTGGCGGTCAACACGAGGCCCTCGCGATCGAATGCCGCGATCCAGATCGATAGCGTGTCGTCCGGCGGCAATATCCGGAACTTGTAGCGAAGGTCCATGTCCATGAAAGGCGAGACATAGAAGGCCTTGTCGCATTCCTGAACGATCTCCTTGGCACCATCCGCTTGAACAGGAATCATATAGCCGTGGCGCTCGCCGAAGGTGTTGTCGACCTCCCAGAGGATGGCTTTCAGCGACGCATCACTCGCATAGCAGAAGAAGACGCTGAGCGGATTGAAAGCCCAGCCGAGCAGGCGCGGCATGGTGAGCAGCCGGATAGGTCCGCCGTCCGGCTCGATGCCGGCTTCACGCATACATTTTTCCACCTGCTTCCTGAGGTCCGACCCAGAACCGTCTCCACGATCCTTGCGATGGAAAGAGAACAGATTGAACCGGTCGACCGATAGCAGCCTCAGCCGCCTGTCCATTTCATCGAGCTCATCCAGGTCGATCAACAGCGAATAGATGCGGTAGCTGAGCCTGTGCTGCTTCGGCTTTAATCGCGCATGGGTGACGCAGCCGGGGAAAAGCGCCGAGCGAAGTTCCGCGCTCATGCACTCACCTCCAGGTCGGCGGGCAGCCCGGTCGGCCTCGTAATCGGTGTTCGGACGATACGGGCGCTTTCCTGCGCGACCTGCCAGGGCCGCCGCAACCCACCAAGATCTTCGGCAACCGCGAGCCCTGCCTGGATGCCGTCCTCGTGGAATCCCGAACCGAAATGAGCGCCGCAGAACCAGGTATTGCGCACACCCTGGAGCGACCAGATTTCCCTTTGCGCCCGATCCGTATCAAGATCGAAGACGGGATGTTCGTAGATCTCACGGCGGATTACGCTCTCCTCGCGCGGTGCGCGATGCGGATTGAGTGTCACGAAAGTCGGAGGCGCGTCGCCCAAGGGCTGAAGCTTGTTCATCCAGTAGGTGATCGATGGCTGGTTCGGCTCGCCCGACCGTTCGGCGACATAGTTCCAGCTCGACCAGGCGGCCCGCCGCCTCGGCATCAACGTAATGTCACCATGCAGAACGGCCTCGTTACGCGAATAGCGGAAGGCACCGAGAATGCGTTTTTCCTCGGCGCTGGCGTCGACCAACATGGAAAGCGCCTGGTCGGCATGGGTGGCGATGACGACATCGTCGAAAGTCTGCTGGCTTCCATTGCCATCATCGAGCTCGACACCCTTTGGCCCACGGCGCACGCCCTTCACACGCGTCGATAACCGGATGCGGCCGGCGAAACGACTTGCCATACGCGTCACGTATTCCCGGCTGCCGCCCTTCACCGTGCGCCAAACCGGACGGTTCCAAAGTTCAAGCAGGCCGTGATTGCAGCAGAAACGCACGAAACTTGCCGCCGGATAGGCACCGACCTGCATCGCGGGCGTCGACCAGATCGCCGATGCCATCGGATAAAGATGATCGTCACGAAAGGCGCGACCATAGGCGTTACGAGAGAGGTAATCGTCGAGCGAAATACCGGCCATCTCAGGCAGATCCCGCGGCGCATTGCGATAGAAGCGCACCAGATCGCGCATCATCGACCAGAAGCGCGGGCTGACGATATTGGATTTCTGCGCAAAAAGACCGAGACCCGTACCGCCGGAATATTCGTAGGCGCCGTCGTCGAGCGACACTGCAAACGACATGTTCGATGCGGCGGTCGGCACGTCGAGCGTCCGAAACAGAGCGGTCAGATTGGGATAGGTGACCTCGTTATAGACGATGAAGCCGGTATCAACGGCAATGGCGCCAACAGCACCATTGAACTCCACCGTATTGCTGTGACCGCCCAGCCGATTGCTCGCTTCGAAAACGGTCACGTCGTGACGCTTCGACAGAAGCCAGGCGGCCGAAAGCCCTGAAATGCCGCTGCCGATCACCGCGATATTCAGTCGTCGTTCGCCGCTGTTCCGATCGCAATGATCCATCAAATCCTCGCTTCTCCCAATGCTCAGCTTTTGGCTCGTAAGACAGATACGGAAAGAGGCGGCGGCTGGTTTCGCGCATAACGAGATTTTTTTCGAGATGTGGCGAAACCAGTTCAGGGCGATCGCCGTAAATACGGCATCAGCGTGATGATGTGCATGAACGCGGGTGGATGGATGGATTGGTTTCTTCTAGTTGTCTTGGCGGTCGGTCTATCGCTGGCCATGGCAGCATCCTGGGTGGTCCAACGCATGACGGGTCGCAGCGGCTGGATCGATACCATCTGGTCCTTCGCCGTCGGCATTGGCGGCGTTACTGCGGCGGTCTTCGCCAACGGTGCGTTCGGGCGTCGCATGACAATCCTTGTCATTGTGGCCGCCTGGGCGTTGCGGCTCGGCTCGCATATAGGCAAGAGGACCAAAGGCGCCGACGAGGAGGATCCACGCTATGCCAAACTGATGGAGGCTTGGGGTGATAGTGCCGGCTGGCGGCTATTCCTCTTCCTTCAGGTTCAGGCTTTGGCGGCCTTCATATTGGTACTCGCTATCTATCTCGCGGCAGCGAACGACGAGGCCTTTCCTGGTGGACAGGATTTCCTTGCAATGTTCATCGCCTTAGCGGCACTTGCCGGCGAGACGATTTCGGACGAACAGCTCTCCCGCTTCCGTAAGGAGCCGCAAGCGAAGACCGAAGTCTGCGAAGTAGGCTTTTGGCGATATTCCCGCCATCCCAACTACTTTTTCGAATGGCTTTTCTGGTGCTGCTGGCCGGCATTTGCCGTCTCGACATCGCTTTCGAGCCTGTTATCGCTTCTCGCGCCGGCGCTGATGTACTGGCTTCTCGTGCATGTTTCAGGCATCCCACCGCTCGAAGAGCATATGCTGCACTCACGCGGCGATAAGTTTCGTGCGCTGCAACGGCGTGTCAACGCCTTCTTCCCCGGCCCCCGTAAAACCCAATCCCGCCTTTCAGGAGAATAGCCATGAGCATGCTGGCCTTTGCCATCAACACCGCCGAGCGTGTACCGCTCACCGACGGTATGACGCTTGCCGGGATCGATTTCCTTTGCGGGCGCACAAGACGCCGATTGGCTGCAACTCCGCAAGACGCCGAACGTGCCTTTGTCGAGACGATGGATCGCTTCCCGATAGCAACGCATACCGACGAGGCCAATCGGCAGCATTATGAGGTGCCGGCGGAATTCTTCAGCCTGGTACTCGGGTCACAGAGAAAATACTCCTGCTGCCTTTATCCAAGCACAGACACGACGCTGGCGGAAGCCGAAACCTATGCCCTTGCCGAAACGGTCAAACATGCGGGAATCGAGGACGGTAGGAGCGTTCTGGAGCTTGGTTGCGGTTGGGGTTCGCTGTCACTTTGTCTCGCGCAGCAGTTCCCGAACTCGCGTATTACGTCTGTGTCCAACTCCAACTCTCAACGCGCATACATTCTTGGTATCGCCGCCAGGCGCGGCCTTTCCAATCTGACCGTCGTCACCGCGGACATGAACGATTTCGAGACCGGCGAACGTTTTGATCATGTGGTCTCGGTCGAGATGTTCGAGCACATGTCGAATTGGCGCACATTGCTGGAGCACGTTCACCGCTGGTTAAAACCCGATGGCAGACTGTTCCTGCATGTGTTCACCCATAAGGATCGCTCCTATCGGTTCAATCATGACGATCCGGCCGATTGGATCGCCCGTCATTTCTTCACGGGCGGCATCATGCCCGCCCATGATCTGCCGCACCGTTTTGCCGACCTCTTCTCTGTCGAACGCGAATGGCGCTGGTCCGGCCTGCACTATCGGCGCACAGCCCTCGACTGGCTTGCGAACTTCGACCGCGAGATCGATCGCATCCAGCCGCTCTTCGCTAGGGTTTATGGACGGGATAGCGCGCTTTGGCAGCGGCGCTGGCGGCTCTTCTTTCTGGCGACGGCAGGCCTGTTCGGGCATGACAAGGGCGATGTCTGGGGTGTCGGCCACTATCTGCTAAGGCCCGCCGGATGACGAGGCCGCAGCTGGATCCGCGGACCAAGGCTGCGGTGACGATTGCCTGGGTGATCATAGCCAACAAACCCTTCTATCCGCTTTATATTTGGTGGCTCATCGGCGACGGTGTCGGCATGTCCGCCGTAACACTTGTCGCCATTCCTTTCTTCCTCGTGATCCCCTTGGTCGCTGGGCGATCCCCTTTCTTCCCCCGGTTCGCCCTCCCGCTATTCGGCACGCTAGACACGGTTTTCGAAACCATCCTATTCGGAAAGGCGTCAGGGACCCTCCTGTTCCTCGCGCCCTGCATGGCACTGGTGCTGGTGTCTTTCCATGCGAGCGAGAAATGGTGGCAACGCGGCCTTGCCTGCTTCATTTTTGCCTGCTTCGCCGTCTGCTGGAAGACAATCAGAGAACCGGTCTTTCCCTGGAGCTCCGATCAGCTTACGACCTTGTTGAACATCAACACCTTCGCGGTTGCGTCTCTCATGGCGTTCATCGCAATGTGCTACGCAGGCACGGCAGCTGATATTTGATCAGCAGATCCTTGCTGTTGAAGAGATACGAGCCGGCGGCGCGGCGTTTCAAGCACCCGCAAACCTAAGTCCTCGAGACTATTACGTTGTAAATCGGGCTGACATATGAAACTCGTTTTCCGCGTTTTAGTATAGAAGAACTGCGGAGCCGATATGGTACGTTACCATACACCGAGAGAGCGAGCCGTTGGCGTGAGGCGGACTGTCTCCATCGCTCGCCAAACTTCTTGATCCAACATCGGGAAAACCTTAGATCGCCAGACCTCCGAATCGGTCAGTCTTGCGAGATAGTCCTCATAGGCCAGTCGACTGGCGAAGGTCGAGAACCAGACGAATACGGTTTCGCCCTCCCGGACGGGCAAGCGCGGAAATGTGTTTGCGCTCGTCTCAGTGATAAACATCCCGTCGACGCGCGCACCTGCGGCCTCGATCAGCTTCCTTGCTTCACGTTCGAACAGATCGGCAAACTTCTCCGCCGAGCCTGGCGCAAGCGAGCAGGAGGTAATGGTGGTCAAGCCCGCTGGCACCGACGAGGCGCCGACAGGCGGCCTCGTTGAGCTATTGGCGGCAAATGCCGGCCATGGGCTTGCAGGGCGAAGCAGAAGCACATTGTCGGAATTGACCATGGTCGCATTGGCCGCGGCGCCATGAGCTTTCCAGACAGGCCCCGAATAGAAGGCGGCAAGTGCGCCGGCTCGTGCTTGCATGTTCGCGAACGAGCGGACCCAGACGAATGCGTTCGGGTCGTCGAGATCTCGATAGAAAGCGGGAAGGCCGATGCCGAGCTCTTCTTGCGTTTCGACAAACTCGCGTTCGAATACGTCAAGCAACAGCTCACGCGCGTCTGGACGAAGTCGATAGCGACGTAATTCGAATATCGTATGCTGCATACATCCCTCCCCAACAGGTCAATTGACCTGTTTTAAACATACAGGATGATTGACCTGTTTTGTCAAGCTGGTATTTTGAGATGGTTTTTGAACGGCTATGTGAGGATTGATGGTGATCGGAGGTAGAACGAACGATCCGGAGGGCATGCGTCGGAAAATCATTGATGCATCTTTCGCGGTTATGTCCCGCGATGGCTACACGGCATCTTCGATGCATCATCTTCGGGACGCGTCGAACGTTTCCAGCGGAGCGTTTGCCCACCATTTTCCAAGCAAGAAGGCGCTTGGCTTGTGTGTCATAAGAGAGGGAATAGCGCCTGCCGTCGCCGACGCCTGGATTATACCGGTGAGCAGGGCGACTTCTGCGCCCGCCGGCATTCGAGATGCATTCTGCACCATAATCGCTGAATTGGAGAGGAATGGTTCCGTCTCCGGATGTCCACTGAACAACCTTGCCGTGGAGCTATCATCCCATGATCCGGAACTGAGACTGGAGATGGATGCGATCTTCCAGAACTGGCGCGCGGCGATTGCCAGCAAACTGCGTGACGATTTGGATGCCGGTCTTGCCTCAGATCTCGACCCGCAAAAAGCGGCCATGTTCGTCGTCGCCGTCTATTCCGGCGCGATGACAATGGCGAAGGCGTCGCAGACAGCTGCACCACTGCTCGACAGCTTATCAGAGTTGATCAACTACTTCCGACTTTCGTACCGACCTGACGCGATTTGAAATTGAGATAACCGTCCACATCGTGAAGACTGCGATGACATAGGCTACCATGAACGGTAGTCCGACTCTCTTTTGCGGCGCATCGCCAATTGCTGATGCAACATGCATTTCGAGCTATTTCCCGCCAAAACGATCACGATAAAGCCCGAGTGCAATTCTTAGCCGCTTTTGAAACACGCGACGCAGCGCATGAAGGCGCCCAAAGCCGACACGTGCAGCAATGCGAGCCAAAGACCAGTCGGACGTCTCAAGGAGCATCTTTGCACGCGCGATCCGGGTGGCCTCAACGAATTGGGCGGGCGTTATACCAGCTTCTTTATGGAACGAATGCGAACACATTCTCTCGCTCGTGTCGGCCCTTAACGCAAGTATGCGGCCGGACAGGTCGCCGGTGGGATCTTTGCGAATTTCCTTGACCAAGCCTCGCATGAATTTGGTGCCGTAATCTCTGCCTTTCTGGATGTGGCAGGTACGCGTTGCCCGTCGCGGCAACTTTAATAGGCGTTGGCTGAGCTGGCTTCAGCCGGCGACGGTGCAGCACCATCGGCTGGAACCATCAAATCCTGCTAGAGCGGACTCTTCACGGCACCTGAGCGCCCGTCGCAGTCGTGTAAACCCGGTAGAGCGATCGCGTGGCGGTGATGAACAGCTGATTGCGGCGTGGACCACCGAAGGTAAGATTGGCAACAGTCTGTGGTATCTTGATCTTGCCGATCAAGGTGCCATCGCCTGCGAAGCAATGAACACCATCGCCAGCACTCGTCCAGATATTGCCGTCCACATCGGCACGCAAGCCGTCCGGAATGCCGGTATCGATGTTGCAGAAGACGCGACCGTTCGTGAGTTTCCTTCCATCCATAACGTCGAAGACGCGAATATGCCTCGGGGCTTCGATGTCATGGCTGGCGGCGGAATCGGCAACGTAAAGCTTTGTCTCGTCGGGAGAGAAGGCCAAGCCGTTCGGCTGGCGAAAATCCTCGATCACGACGTCCAGTTCACCCGTCGAAGGATCGAGCCGATAGACATTGCGGCTCACCTGCTCCGGTTCCGCCTTGTAGCCCTCGTAGTTGGAAAGGATGCCGTAGGTCGGGTCGGTAAACCAGATGGTTCCATCTGAACGAACGACGACATCGTTGGGCGAGTTCAGGCGCTTGCCCTTATAGCTGTCCGCAAGAACCGTGATTGAGCCGTCGATCTCCGTGCGCGTCACCCGACGGCCCCCGTGTTCGCACGACACCAGGCGCCCCTGACGGTCGCGCGTATTGCCGTTGGAAAAATTGGACGGCGACCGAAAAATCGACACACTGCCCCCCGGCACCCAACGCATCATGCGCTCATTGGGAATATCGCTCCAGATCAGGCTGCCGCTGTCGGCAAACCAGACGGGACCTTCCGCCCAACGGCAATCGGAATAAAGCTCTTCCAGCCCAGCGCTCGGAACGACACGGTTGCGGAAACGTGTATCGTAGATCTCATAGAGAGGTGATGCGTCGTTTGGCATTTCAGATGTCCTAAAAGCTGCTGGGGGAATAGTGTCAGCGTCCGCCGGTTGGGCGACCGCCCGCAATCAGAATAACGGCGATGATGATGAGGCCGGTGAGAACCAGCCGCGGGCCGGCGCCGAAGCCATAGGTGTTCAGCATGGATACCACCAGGAACATGAACAACGAAGCGCCCCATATGCCGGGCACGTTGGAATCGCCACCGGCCACTGCCGTTCCGCCGATGATAACGACGGCAATCGACATCAGCAGATATTCAGCGCCCATGTTGAGAGCTGCGCCGCCGGAGAAGCTTGCAAGCAGATAGCCGCAGACCGAGGCGAGGATGGCGCAGAGCACGTAGGTCGCAAGCCGAGTGCCGTCGACGGGAATGCCTGCCATTCTCGCGGCAAACATGCTTTGCCCAATGGCTGAAATCCATCGACCATAGATCGTCCGCTCCAACAGCACCCATGCAAGTAGGGAGACCAGCAGCGCGACGATCGCCACATTCGGCACGCCGAAGAAGCCTGATGTGGCGAAGTCAGCCAGTTGTTCGGGCGGCTTGATGCGCAGGCCGCGATTGCTCCAGATTGCCGTCGACTGGATGATGAAGCTCATCGAGAGCGTCGCGATGATCGGCGGAATGCGCAAGAGCTTGATGAGCGCATAATTGCCGATCCCGATGCCAAGGCCGATGAGGATCGACACCAGCAGCCCGGGCACGATCATGGCGTCCTCGACATTCATCAGTTTCAGCGCCAAAGTGCCCGCAAGCGTCATGGTGGCCGGCACGGAAAGATCGATGTTTCCAGGGCCGAGCGTGATGACGAACATCTGCCCGATGCCGACGATTACGGAGAAAGCTGCGAAGGTCAACGCAGCCTGGGACAGGCCTATCGCGCTTGCTCCACCGGTGAAGAACACGGTCACAAGCCAGACGATAATGGTTGCAAGGAATGACCAGATCCAGGGCTTGCGGCCAAGCACGCGAAGAACCGTCATGAGTGTTTCTCCCGCTTCTCTACGCGGTTGAGCAAGAGCCGCAGGGCAAGCACGATGATCAGAATGGCGCCTTGCGCACCGATCTGCCAATCCGGCGAGATCCGCAGGAATGACAGAAACGAGCCCGCCAGAGTGAGGGTCAAGGCACCGATGACGGCACCGACGGGCGAGACGCGACCACCGATGAACTCGCCGCCGCCAAGGATGACACCGGCGATCGACAGCAGCGTGTAACGCAGCGCGATATTCGCATCCGCCGAGGTCGTAAGCCCAACCAGTGCGATGCCCGATAGGACCGCGAAGAACCCGGCCAGCGCATAGGCGGCCGCGCGCAGGGTGACGACGGACCAGCCGGCGCGCTGAAGCGAACGCTGGTTGCCGCCGACACCGCGGATCAGCACACCGAATGACGAACGCATGACGATGAAATGTGAAACCAGCGCAATGACAACGCTCGCAACAATCGCCATGGGGACAAGCGGCGGCTTCGATGTCATCAGCCAACGCGCCCAGTCGGGTGCCGTCCCGCCCGGCGCCGGCAGCAGCAGCACGGCAAAGCCGCCCCAGACAAAGCTCATGCCGAGGGTAACGACGATCGACGGCAGATCCCTAACATAGATGATCACGCCCATGGCCGCATAGACAGCAACCGCCGCGACCAGGATGAGGATGCCGAACAGGGGCGCCGACTGCAGATAGGTCGCAGCGACGCAGGCGATGAAACTGACGAAGGTGCCCATCGACAGGTCGAGGTCGTTGACCGACATGATCAGCATCTGCGCGATCGTCGCGAGCGCAATCGGCACCGCGAGATTAAAGAGCAGGTTGAGGCCGACATAGCTCATGGCCCGCGGCTGAAGATAAAAAACCGCAATCAGGAGAACGGCCAGCGACAAGGCCGGGATGAGCAAGCGAAGGGTCGAGGACGATGGACGCATCATGCGCCCTCCCCGGCAAAGGAAGCTGCAAGCACGTTCTCTTCCGTGATTTCATCGCCGACCAGCTCCGTGACGATGAAACCGTCACGAAAGACATAGGCACGGTCGCAAAGGCGGATCTCGTCCATTTCGGTGGAGTACCAGATGAATGTCCGGCCGGTCGAAGCCTCTTCGTTGAGGATTCGATAGACCTCCTGCTTGGTACCGATATCGACACCACGCATGGGATCATCCATCAGCACGATCGGTGACGTCGTCGCGAGGGCGCGGGCAAACAGCACCTTCTGCTGATTGCCGCCGGACAAGGACAGGATGCCGTTTTCCATCACTGGTGTCCGGATTTCGATCCGGCCCTTCCAATCCGTACCCAGGCTCTGTTCCCGCTGCCTGTCGACAAGGGACATCTTCGATAGATCGCCGAGTGATGCGATGCTGAGATTTTTCAGGATGCTCCACAAGGGGAAAGTCCCGTTCAGGCCGCGATCGCCCGCAACGAAGGTAATCTTGTCCCGCCCGCCGGGCAGCCAATTGCTGGACAAGGATCGATGCAGATCGAGCAGCATGTCGGTCTGGCCATGGCCCGCAAGGCCGGCAAGGCCAATCACTTCTCCCTTTCGAACTTCGAAGGGAAGTCCCTTGCCGCCGCGTGACGGCAAGGCGAGAATGGGCGCAGCAATAGCGCGCTCCTCTGCCCTGCGCTTGCGGTCCTGCTCCTTGACGACGCTGCCCATCGCCTGGACGAGGCTATTGACGCTGAAGTCCCGCGCGACCCGGTCAGCGACGACGCGACCGTCCTTCATCACGAGGATGCGGCTCGCAGTCGAAAGTATCTCGCCAAGAATGTGCGAGATCAGCATTACGGCGCCGCCGGCCTCGACAAAGCGGCGGACATAGGCCATCAGCTGTGCGGCGAGCCCCGCATCGAGCGAGGATGTCGGCTCATCCAGGATCACCAGCTTCGGCGCCTGACCAACGCTGCAGAAGGTTATCGCAATCTCCACCATCTGCCGTTCCGCGATCGAAAGCTCACCGACGGTGCGCATGACATCGATCTTGTGGCCGGGGAAAACCTCATCGAGCTTTGCGCGCACGATTGCGGCCGCCTGCCTGCGCCAGCTCCAGCCGGAAAGACCGTGATGGACGACCCGCATGTTTTCGACAACGGTCAGATTAGGAGCAAGCGAGAGTTCCTGAAAAACGCAGCGAATACCATGCGCGCGCGCCGCATTGATGCCGCGCACATAGTCATCACCCTCATAGGCGATGGCTCCCTCGTGGGGGCTTAGGCCGCCGTTTATGACGTTGACGATAGTCGACTTGCCGGCCCCATTGTGACCGACAAGGCCGATACACTCGCCGGCGTGAATGGCCAGATCAGCGCCATCGAGCGCCTTGACGGCACCGAAATAGACCTTGATTCCGCTGGCCGAGACGATCGCTTGCCGCTCGGCATTGTCTCTCATCGAACTATTGTCTTTGACTGCAATCATGGATCGTCCGGCCGGGCGTTGCGCCAACCGGTGCCGCTGCTTTGAGCGGCACCGGCCATTACACTGGCTGATATCGATTACTTGGCCGCAGCAATGACCTTCTTGGCATCATCGAGCGTGTATTCGACGTTCGCGACCCCGCCCGCCTGCGTGGTGGCGAGATTGGTTTCGAGATTATCCTGATCGATGCGCAGGAACGGCACGACCAGATCCTTCTTCACCTCTTGACCGTCGAGGATCTGCTGCGCGACCCAGAAGGCAAGTGTCGAGACGCCCGGCGCGATCGAGACCGACATGGTCTCGTAGCCGCTTGCATCCTTTTCCTTCTTCCACCAGGCGAGTTCGTCCTGGCGATTACCCATGACGATCGTCGGCATCGGGCGCTTTGCGGCGGCAAATGCCTGGGCGGCACCATAGCCGTCACCGCCCTGGGTTACGACCGCGGCGATGTCGGGAAGGCTTGGGAGGATACCGGCGACGGCACGCTGCGCGACGTCTTGCGCCCAGTCGCCATGGACCGAACCGACGATCTTGAACTGCGGATATTTGGCAGCCGCGTCATGAATGCCAGCCGAAATCTCGTCATCGACGGAAACGCCGGCAAGCCCGCGGATTTCGAGTACATTGCCGCCCTTCGGCATCTTCTTGGCGAGGTACTCGATCTGGCTCGCGCCCATGCCCTTGAAGTCGACGGCGATCCGCCAGGCGCAGGGCTCGGTGACGATACCGTCGAAAGACACGACCACGATCTTGGCATCGCAGGCCTCCTTGATGGCACCATTGAGCGCGGTCGGTGAGGCGGCATCGATGACGATCGCATCGTAGCCCTGCAGGATCATGTTCTGGATCTGCGCGGCCTGTTCGGTTGCCTGGTTTTCTGCCGTGGTAAACGGATCGGCGGCGGCAACCACGCCGGCCTTTACGGCTTCGCCCGTGACCTTCTGCCAGCTGGTGAGCATGGCCTGACGCCAGGAATTGCCGGCATAATTGTTCGACAATGCAATTTTCTTGGATGCTGTATCAGCAAAGGCGGAACCCGGCACGGCAGCGCAAACGATGACGGCGGATGCCAGAAGCATCTTGGCAATATTCATGTTTTCCTCCCAAAGAGCCCGTACTTCAATCGCCGGGCCAAGATTTTCGAACGCGCTCCTCAACAAACGATCGAAAATAATATTTGCACTGAAGGTTCCCCTCTCAGTACAAGCAGGATGTCTGAGATTGTTGCGCTTGTACAGGCGCTTACGACGCGAGGCCTTGCGGGATCCCGCAGAAAAAATGCGCAAGTCCGCAAGACGAACCGCTTGGATCGGCGCTTAATAGCGTCATGAATTAGCATACCGCGATCGATCGGGGGACACGAGATCGACGCCTTGCCTGGGAGGGCGTGTTTTGCGCGAGATGTCGCCGAAATCGGTCTTCGACCATTATCTCAACATCTCGAGGCTACTCGCCGGGCAGCTCGATTTCCACTCCGTCATTCAATCGGTCGCGGCCGAAATCAGCCATGTCATCCCGCACGACCATCTCGACGTCTGCATCATCATGGTGGACGAGCAGTTCCATACCGCCTACGAGAGTGGAATGGAAACCGACTGGGGCCGTCGTTTTCCCGCCCCGGTCAGCAACAGCCCCATCCGCACACTGCTCTGGGGCGAAAGCGACTTTCTTCTGACCGACGACGCCTGGAGCGATCCGCAATTTCACTTCCAGGGCGCTTTCTCGCATCCGATCTTTCATCAGTCGCTGCACAGCCGTCTCCATGTTCCCCTCAAGGTGCAGGGGCGCGTCATCGGCGCACTCTCCTGTTCAAGTCATAAAATCGGCTTCTATGACATGAAGGATATCGAGAATGCCCGCGTCATCGCCGATCTTTTGTCGCCGCACTTCTTCGCTATACGCGCTGCCGATCAGGCCAAACGGTCGGCAATCGTGGAAGCCGAAGCGCGCGCTCGCGAGGAAGGCTTGCGGCTTGGCGCCCTGAAGCTGACGGAGGCTCTGGAGGCTGAACGTCAGCGTATCGGCATGGACCTGCATGACCAGATTCTCGCCGATCTGACCCGCCTTTCCCGCCGGCTGGAGCGGCTTGCGCGCCAACCCGACGTTACGGGCGAAGCGCTCGAGCCGCTGTTTCGCGGCTTGCAGCACAGCATGCAGGACCTGCGGCAGATCATCGAGGAGGCCAAGCCCTCCGTCCTGCAATTGTTCGGCTTTGCCCAAGCAGTGGAGAACCATCTTGAGCGATCGATCCAGGAGAGTGCGGCCAGTTTGACCTGGTCGCTGAACGACGAGACCGCCGGAGCTATCGACTGCCTGGAGCAACCCGTTTCCATCGCCCTCTTTCGTATCTCGCAAGAGGCCATTAACAATGCCATCCGCCACGCACAGGCCAGCAATGTTCAAGTTCAGCTCAAAGCAATCGAGAGCACGGTAATCATAGAGATCATGGATGATGGCGTCGGACTTGGAAACGCTCGCAAACCATCGGGCGGCGGTATCGAAAACATGCGCACGCGGGCGCGACTGATCTCCGCACGCTTCGTAATCAAACCTGCCAGCGCATCGGGAGGAACCTTGGTTAGCGTCACCCTGCCCGCCAAAGCGCCATCGGCGACAGGAGTTGTTTCATGAAGGTTCTGGTCATCGAGGACGATCCTCTGCATCGCTCCTACCTCAACGAGGCGATCCGTGCAGCTCTGCCTGAATGTGATGGCGTGCTTGAGGCCGAGAACGGTCATGCGGGCGAGCGATTAGCGCGTGATCTAAGATCCGCCCATATCGTCATGGATCTGCAGATGAGTCAGCGCAACGGCATCGAGGCCGCACGCACCATATGGAAGGAACGGCCGGAAACACGCATTCTCTTCTGGTCGAACTATTCAGACGAAGCCTATGTCCGCGGCGTGTCGCGCATCGTTCCTGTCGGCGCCGTCTATGGCTATGTCCTGAAGTCGGCTTCCGATGACCGGTTGAAATTGGCGCTTCGCAGCATCTTCATCGAGAGCCAGTGCGTGATAGACCGCGAGGTACGCGGTACGCAGCAAAAGAGCCTTGGCAACGTCAATGGCTTCACTGAGGCCGAATATGAAATCCTGGTCGACATCGCCCTTGGATTGACGGACCGCGCAATAGCGCAGAGGCGCAACCTCTCGGTGCGCAGCGTACAGAACCGATTGCAGCAACTCTATGTAAAACTTGGCGTCTATCTTCCGCTCGGCAGCCATGACGATGACGGCCGGTTCAATCTTAGAGCCCGTGCAGTGGCTGTGGCATTTCTGAGAAAGCTGCTCAATCACAACGCACTTGAACGAGCTGAAGCCGACCTTACGGCGTGGCTCGCACGTCATCCTGGCGACGATAGCCAGCAGCTATGAAAGCTACGCATGTTTGAACTCACTACGCATTTTCTGACAAGTTTCGCAGACGACAACTCCTGTCGGGATCCGAAACGAAACCCACTATTGTGCTTCTAAGGCCGCACTAGCCGCGCGCTCGGCAAACGTCGCTCGGAAATTGCAGGCTTCCACGTTACCGTAAGCTGCGCCTGCCGTGGCAGGACGAAGAACACCGCCATGCCGTGCGTGCGTCGGGGGGGACCGAATTCGCAAATACAAAGCCGGCGACCCCGCGGTCGGGCGGATACGAACCGCAGGCCGAAACCGGGATCAGACGTCTTGTCGAAAGACGTCAATTCGTTCAAAAATTTCGATGCGACGGTCATTGTCGCAAGACAATTTCCTCAGTCGCATTTAATCGACCGAGATCTCATGAGTGCCCATGATCGCAACGCTCACTGAGGCCGCCGCGCGTTACCTCCTTTTGGAGATAAGCCTGGTTTCGGCCAAATGACCTTTCGCAGCTTCCCGGTTGTTTATTCTGCCCTCCGCACTAAACTGCGTCGTCCTAAATAAGCCACGAGGGCTACAGAGTGATCAGGATGACCCATGAAATTTTGCGTGTGAGGGAGAGCTACAGGTTCGCTTTAGCAATCATTGCGATCGCCGGCTTCTTGCTGAGTTGGAGCGTGGTCGCGGCCAGCGACTCCGCTACGCCTCGTCTCGGTGCACCGAATCTCAAAGCTTCCGTTCCTCAAGCAGTGGCACCTGCCGCGTCAGAATCGCAGGTTGGCTTCGATGAGTTGCGTATCCCGAACGATCGCGAGCCACCGTTGATTGGCGGGGTATGGTATCCGACCACGGACATGCCGCGCGATGTCCGTCTCGACACTTTCTCCCAACGCGTCGCGCTCAAGGGCGTGGTGAGTGGCCGCCAATTGCCGCTTGTTGTGCTGTCCCATGGCGGTGCTGGTTCTTATTCCAGCCATTACGACACGGCGCTTGCGCTTGCGCGGGCCGGTTTCGTGGTTGCTGCCGTCAGCCATGCGGGGGACACGTATGACGATCAGAGCAAAGTCTTGATGCCGTGGCGACGTCCCGTACAATTGAGCCGTTTGATTGACTATATGCTTTCGAGTTGGCGAGGGCGCAGCGCTATCGACACCAATCGTATCGGAGCATACGGTTTCTCGAACGGCGGCTTTACCGTGCTGGTCGAAGCAGGAGGAGTGCCGGATCTGATGAAGATCGATCCGTATTGCGCGTCGAATCCGACGCACGATCTCTGCACCGCATTGGCGAAGGCCGGGATAAAATCGGTATCGATGCTCCATATACCCGCTGATGCTTGGAAGGCGGATCATCGCATCAAAGCGATCGTGGCAGCAGCTCCTGCGTTCGGATTCACCTTCGACCGTAACGGTTTGGCGTCTGTCCACATTCCCGTAATGTTGTGGCATGCGGCTGAAGACCAACATCAGCCGGGCCCATGGTATGAGGATTGGGTTCGCGGCGCTTTGCCAGTGGCGCCTCAATATCGGGTCGAAGCGGGAGCGGGCCACTACGCCTTTCTTCCGCCTTGCGATAGTCGGCTGCTTAAATCGGCTCCAACTATATGCACAGATGCACCGAGTTTCGATCGAGCCGATTTCCACAGTCGACAGAATGCCGAATTGATCCACTTCTTCCAAGCAAACTTGCGCTGACGGGAATTTAAACCCTTCCCTCGGCGATGGCGGCTAGGACTTCCTTGACCCTGATGCCCTTGTCGACGTCGCGGGAGAGAACCGTGATATCGGCTTTCGCATAGATCGGATAGCGCACGTTCACCAGGTTCTCGAGTGTCTGTCTCGGATTCTCCATCAGGAGATGAAGTTGAACAAGCGTTGAGGACGCAACTTCAATGGCCATTCCCAGATCTTTAGCACGGACGCTGTCGTATCGCTCGGGTTGGAGCCTATTGAGAAAAAGATGATCTGGGCTTTGCCGACCAAATTCTCGAACGGGATAGGTCCAATGATCCGTGAATCCTCGGAATTGTCGCGATTGTCGCCCATCATGAAATACTGATCAGCGGGAACGATAAACTCCGGGGTGTTGTCATAGGCACCCGTGTCGCCATCGACCTCGATAACGGCATGTCTGATGCCGTTAGGGAGCGTCTCGATATAGCGGGGCGCCGCGAAGCCTCGGCTGCCGGGTATGCTATTAACGGAGAATGTGCCGTCAGCTTCGCGTGGGGCCATCGCGCCGTTGATGAATAATCGCCCGCGTCTCATCTGAATATGATCGCCGGGCAGGCCAATCACGCGCTTTATCAGATTAGTCGAATGGTCAGACGGCAGCCTGAAGACAACGATGTCACCGCGATTGGGAGCGGCAGACCATAGGCGTCCCGCCGGCAGGAGATCGGAGAGGAAGGGCAATGAAAAGCGCGACCAGCCGTAGCTGAACTTGGAGACAATCACGTAATCGCCAACAAAAAGTGTCGGGATGAGTGATCCGGAGGGTATATTGAAGGGCTGAAAGAGAAGGGTGCGTATGATCAGGGCGATGATCAGGGCCTGTGCCGTTGTCTTGCTCAACTCCCAAATACATGGGCCTTGCGAGCGTGGCTTGCCAACACCTTTGTCGCGATTGTCTTCAGGACGGCTTGATAGGCTCATGGGTCTTCACTCCTTGGCGCCGGCAGCAGTGTTCGGCAAGGCCAGGATGGGTGTCCAAGAAAAGTGCTGCAATTCCAAAAAAAGTGGATCTAGCGGCCTGTATGATCCACCGGTAGATTCCAGCTTAAGCTGGTCGAGGAGACTGACGTGACACCGATGCAGGGCTTGGGGACATTTTCTAAGGCATGGTCCAAGATTGCCGCCGAGCTACTTTGCGAGAAGCCATGGAACTTCACGAAAAAGGCAGGCCCCTCAGGGCCTAGCCGAGTGATCGGCGACCTTGAGGTCGGCGCCACCTTCGCCGGGTTGGCCTACCTGGCAGCCGAACATCCGAACGGACGGATCGATCGCGCCGAGATCTGGAAGGAATGGGCAGAGGCCGAGTTGGAACCCCATGGCTTATCTCTGCAGGAATTGAAGCGGCTGGACCACGAGCAAGGCCTTGCGACCCATAACAGCACTGCAAAGCGCGTAAAGAAGGCGCTGGATGTTTCCCTTGCAGCGCTTGTTCACTTTGGTCTCTTCGAGAAGGGACCCCAGAACACCTATCTTCTCACAACGGCCGGCCTAGCTCGTCTGCTGGAACTCACCAAAGATCAAGGATGACAACGATGGGAAAATTGACTCTGGCTTTCCTAGCCGCGGTGATGGCGGTATTCACCGCGCAGATCGTCCTGCCGTTAAAACCGGCGAACGCAGTTCCTGCTGGTTGGATCGACAAGGTTGTCAACGCGCGAGAGCTGGCTCCCAAGCCGCCCACCAAAGTCGCTTCAAACAGGCTGTGAATAGATTTTTGCAGACCGGCTAATCTATTACCATGCAACGCGGCTAGACCAGCATCGCCAAGCGTAAGACGATCTGCCCGGTCCTCGGCGATGACTTCCGGCCGCCGTGAAGGCCTCGCCGCCGCCGGGCACGGTGAACTGACTTCAATTTAAGTCGCAGAAAATCGAGATTCCAACCAATTCACGGCAAGAGCCGTGATTGATCCGGCATCAACCAAAATGCTATCGGCTCCTCCGATAACTCCACACACGCCCCGTCCCGTGCCCAGAAACTCTTCGACGATGGTTGCGAAATAGCCTTCTTCAAGGCTCGATAAAACGGGATTTCCCGTACTATATTCTTCGGCCATGCGCCACCCAGAACCCGCGGCTGCCGCAAAAGGTACCTCATATCGACGGATACGCTTTTCGGGAATATTCGCAATGTGCTCAGCATGATGCAGCAGAGTTATCGTATCCAATGGTGCGCCGATCATCAGAACCTTTCCACGCAAAGATGCTAGTTTTGCCAACGGCGAATTTTCCCCATACCCGTAATCGAGTGGGTGAGCCGCCGTGATCCAGATCGCCTGAGCGCCGATTGCAGCTACAGATGCGGCCGGATTGCCGCTTCGAACAGCACCCGGCGTAGTGCGGAGAAATTCTGGAAACACCCCATTTGCACGAATTGCCCTGGAAACCGCTGGATCGAAAGGAATAATGTGCTCGCGCCATACGGCGGGGAGACTGCCTGTCGATTTGATCATCGCCACCCCGCACATCAGGAGACCGCTCTCAGCTTAAAATCTGCCAAAGTAGGTTAGATCATCTCCCGTCATGCTCGCAGCAAAGGGCACTTGCTGAACGGCGCCTAGCTTCCGTGCCCGACGAGCAACTGAACACGTTCGGTCATCCAGCGGCGACTGAAGCACGCCAGCAGGCCGAAATAAACCGCAATGCCCAAGCACACGGAGATTGCGAGGCGCTCGACTGCCGTGAATTCACCAAGAAAAGCCGAACGGACGTAGCCGATGATGATAGCCATCACCGCTGCTGACAGGGCCGCCGGCAGTAGGCCGAGATAGTGGCCGAGCGGCGATATTTGAAGCCGCCGTAGGAGGACGAGGTTTCCGTAGAGGCCGTAGAAAGTCGCGGGCGCCGCGGTGATCAAGACGGCCAGTTGCGGCGAGTGCGTCGGAATGGCCACGAGCGCACCGATACAGGTTGCGGCCACAGCGGCTGAATATTGCAGCGATCGTCTGTTCATGCCAAGTGCATTCATCGCGATCGGGTTGAACCAGGCTACCGGTATCATGAGGGAGGTGATCGCAACCGCACGCAGTATCGGTGCAACCCCTTCATAAGAGTGCGGCAGGAGGGCGTTTGTCAGGTCACCTGCAACAACAATTATGCCCGCGAAAGCGGGAAGGGCAACGAAGGCGGAGGTGCGAATGATGGTGGTGAAAACATGCGCCTCCGCCTGAATGTTACCGCGCACCTTGCTCATGAGCGGAAACCATAATGCAAAGAGCGGGCTGATAATCGGATTCTGCACGGATTCACTGATGCGATCGGCAGCGCGGAACAAGCCGACTGTGGCACTGTCGAACCGGATACCAAAGACCAGGACGGTGGCACGTTGCATCGAGAGATTTATCGCAGCTATCAGCCATAGCGGAATAAGCCGTCGAAACAGGTCGCGTCTGGCTTCCGCATCGGTCTTCAAGCCCGGAATCCACCGCGTGTGCAAGAACTCGAACACCAATACGAAAAATGTCGAGGTGACCCGTTGGACCGGAAGGGCCCAAATCGCCAGTGGAGAAAATGCCACGGCAATGCCGGCTACGCCGCCGACGATGGTGGACGACATGTTGCGCTTGGCGAATGTTTTGAAACCGAGGTCCCGCATAATGATGGCGTCCATCACCGAAAGCCAGGGCGTAACAAGGAGGAGCAACCCGAAAATCGGCATGTAGTAACCGATTAGAGGCACATTCTCCAATCCTGCGACGATCGGCCCGGCGGCCAGAAGAATGGCAGCGACAGGGGCTGCGATAGAGGTAAGAGCAAGGAAAGCCGCATTGAGACTTTTCCTATCGAATGCTCCCCTTTGAAGGATTGCATCCATTCCGGCATATCGACCGTCCACTGCAACGAAGTCGGCGACCACTGCCGACAGCGCAACCGCACCGAAAATTGCGGGATTGAGCATATGAGCCAGAATGAGGAAAATAATGAAGCCGGCGGCCTGCGAGAATATCGCATTGATCGTGTTCCAGACAAACGCGTTTCTAAGTGCAGATGCGATCGAGTTATCGGGCATTGCGAGCTTCCGATCGATTTTCTTGGAAACATGGTCCGCGCTTGTGCCATGTTGCGAGAGAAGGCCAAATGTACAGAGCTATTGTCCTCATCACGGTCGAAGGCGCCACCAGTTAAGCAATGTCTTGATACGCCGTTTCACGTCCTTGGCGAAGGTGACGTGGGCAACTTCTCGGACGTACCTGTTGTATGGGGTTTTTCTGAGGTAATCGTAGTAGGCCCAGATGAGAGGATGCCAGCCGTCAAGCGACCAGGGCTTATTGTATTCGGTGAAGTGGATTATTTTAGGCCGCTTGCCTGTCTTCATCTCTCTCGCGGTGGCGAAGCAGGGCTTCCCCTCCTGCGGCATCAGCATCCGCCGCTGCACATTCCAGAGGACGTCGAGTTGCGCCCAACGCTGCCAAAAGACGACGTTCAGCGCGCATTGATCCGCATATTCTAGATCCTCGGAGCGCTTCTGCAAAAGGTCGAGGGCGTGCTGAAAGTCGCCGTCACGACGGATGTTATGAAGTTCCAGCACGAGGACGCCTGAATTGAAATATCCCAAGCGCTGATGAGGCAAGCCGAATCGATCGGCAAATATACGGTCGTCCATGCCCACGTCGCAGACCGCACCTATCGAACGGCCGCCGAGATCAACGGTATATAATTTGCGGATATCGCTTTTCACAACCAAATCCGCGTCAAGATAAATGACACGTCCAATGTCTACAGGTGCCAACTCGCCTATCATCAGCCGAAAATAGGTGGCGCGACTGATATGGCGCTTCCCTGGCATAGCGAGTACGGCGGGTTCGCTAATCTGGAGCCAGTTGAAGGCATGACCCACTCCACAAGACTCGAAAGAGGCGCGATCCTCTGCCGGTATGCCGTCATGCAAAACGAGAAAATTGAATCGAGCTCCCGGGGCGTTGGCAATCATGGAGGCAACGGCAACACCCGCATGCGGTAGGTAGGCCAAATCCAAGCCGAAAGCGATGTTGACGACATCTTGGTCCAGCGGTGCATACGTTCGTTCAGTTTTGGCTTCTGTTCTTGGCGCTGTGCCAAGACGATTTTCGCCAATCTCTCTAACCGCGCGCAAAGACCTAACGCATTCGGTCGCATTGCCGAGCCCGGAGGTAGTATCTGATGCTGGGGCTTTCATTATCCTCTCCCTATCGGCCAAAATCCTGCCGAGATAAGCGACATATGAAAAAGCGTAATGCCTTGAGTGCCCAGCCAGATCGCCTTATGCGCTCCTCGGGCTGGTCAAGGCCGTTGCCGGAAAATTGTTGCTAAGTATGCATGCGATCACTCGGTCTGGGACAATCGACCCAACCTGAAGATTGCCCAGCTATCAGCACGCAAATGGAAGCAACGGCATTTCTATGCCTGAAACACGATGTGACTGCTGTGCAAATGTTGTCGCTATGTTCAGCTAATTGTTATCTGGCGCTGTAATCGAACGTGATCAGCCATCGCGAAACATATCGCTTGTGCTATCACCTGACGATGTTGATATATTGCGCTCAGTCAGCTGGGGTAAATATGATCCAGCTACAGTCGGCGTATCCGCATCAAAATAACGAGAGATTGCCATAGTTAAGTCATCCTTTTCTATGGGCTATCGAAAATAATGATCTCAATACCATTCGTCCCTAAGATCGATAGTTGCTCAAAATACGAAGATTGGATCGCATGTTTGTATCGCTCTATATCACACACCTAGTCTGCCTACACCGACCACGATGGTATAGGAACATCCGAGACAGTGCTTGATATATTCCCTCAGTCAACCGCGGCAACCGATACTTTGGTATAATGCCATTGCGATTGATGCTATCTTCGCTAAAGAGAGGTCTGAACCGAACTTTTTGGTGAGTACGCCAATCTGGCGTGTTTCATGTGACGATATTATGCAATATCCCCGCTGCACTAGTCGGATGCTTCGCACTCCAAATCCAGCGCGTAACCGCGCGCACAAACAGTCCGGATAAGATCTGGCCCAGCTCTCCTGAGCGCTCGACGAATGTGCCCGACATGAATATCCACAGTTCGCGGCTCGACATTCATGCCCGCCGGGCCATTCGGCAACGCCGATTCACCGGTCATCGCCTGAAAGTCAAATATGGCTGGGTGCGGAGAGCGGCGTCATTCGCCGGCTGCGCCTTCCTGATAAAGGAGCGCATGATTTCCCGTGCCACTATGCACGCATGGGGCTACTGGAGACGCGGCGCCGTTGCCGAGCGTGAAGCCGACCGTGACTATCGAGACGATCGATCTTCCGATCTCAGCGCCTCAATCAGAGGCGCGACAACGGCCCTTGCAGCGATCGCGGCTGCTTCTTCATCGCGGCTATCGATCGCGTCCACGATCGCCGCGTGGGCCTCCAGGCCTGGCTCGGGCAGGTCATCGTGCTCCAGCGCGGAGAGCGTGTTGAGACGCACCATACTTGCAAAGTAGCGGTAGAGTTCGGCAAGGGCGGCGTTGCCGGAGATGCGCGCAATCGCACCATGAAATGCAAGATCAGCGTCAACGAAGGCCTCGCGGTTCTTATGATTGTGCTGTTCGCTGCGCTCTTTGAGAAGATCGCGAAGCAGCGCAACATCAGCTTTGCTGCAGTGGGTTGCGGCAAGCCTTGCGGCTTCCGTCTCCAGCATAGCCCGCAGCTCGAAGTGATCTCGCAGGCTCGATCGACTGACCCGACGCATGACCTCCGCGGGATCGACGTTCGAGCGCACATAGGTGCCGTCCCCCTGGCGAACTTCGAGAACATTGGCATGCGACAGGACGCGAATAGCTTCGCGCACCGTGTTGCGGCCGACCTGAAGCATGTCGGCCAGCTCCTGTTCCTTCGGAATCCGTTCGCCGACCTTCCAGGCTCCTCCTTCGATCTGGGCGCGGATCAGATCCATCGTTGATTCTACAAGGGAGCGCCGAGGCGCCTGGGGAAGCGTGACAGATGTGGACATGGCGCGTTTCATAACAGGAAAAACCCGATCATCCTATGTAAGAATGTTTGTTTTACCCAGGCGCTTGACCGCGCCTTACCTTAAACATAGGATGATCCTATGTTTAGAATATGAAATAGGCAACCAGGGCGCTTGATCGCACCTGGTCCGGTGATGAGGCAGCTCTTTGGGCTGGACAGAAATGGCGGAGAATGGCAGCGATCGGCACGGTATGGCTAGAATGGCTAACGGAACAAGCACCCTGCCGCCTGAAAAAGGGTCTCTCCCTGGTCCTGCGCATCGACCTGTTCAGCCCGCAATGGGGTTACATCTTCCGGTCGGCACTGGCCGCCGCACTCGCTCTTGGAATCGGGTTCGTCTGCCAGGTGGAGACACCCTATTCAGCAGCCACGACGGTGCTGCTCGTCGCCAACGCCAATCAGGGCGCGGTTCTCGCCAAGGGGACGTGGCGTGTCATCGGCACACTGATCGGTGGCCTCGTTGCCATCCTTCTGATGGGCTTTTCCGCCCAAACGCCGGCGTTGTTCGTTCTCGGTTTCGCTCTCTGGCTTGGGCTTTGCACGGGCGGCGCGATGATCTTTCGCCATTTCCGTGCCTCCGGGGCGGCCGTGGCAGGCTATACGATCGGGCTAGCGACCTACGGCTCGCTCGAACATCCCGACACCTCGCTTGAACACGCGCTCGGCCGGGTCGCGACCGTCGTGCTTGGTGTAGTATGCCTGGGCGTCGTCACGGCATTACTTTCCGCTCGGGCAACACCACCGAAACTCGATACCAGCTTCGCACGTCTCATCGCGGCCGTGGGTCGGTTTATTGCCGCAAGACTGCCAGGCGAAGCAAAACCGGACACACTGTCAGCTGTCGGCCTCGTGCCAGACCTGTTTGCCCTGGACGATCTGCTGGAACTGGCATCGGCCGAATCCGCAGAGGTAGCGTTGCGGGCGGGCACGGCGCGTGATGGCATGGCTGCGCTGTTCGCCAGCCTGGTTGGCGCGAGCGGCTGGCAGTCCGCCGAACAGCCGCATCCCCTCATCGCAACGGCAGCGATCCGAATCCGCCAAACTCTAGATGCAATATCCGAGGCATTGGCGTCGCCGGCTGGAGCCGAGGTCGCCCTGCGGTTGATCGAGGCCGTTCGCCATGACCTGAAAGCCTCTGCAGCAGAAGCGGAGAGGCTGGAAAGCGCAGACGGTCTTGACGTTCTGATCCAGATCGATCGCCTGGTCGAAATGATCGAAGACTACGAGTACGCGCTCGTGAGTTTGACGCGTCTGCGCAGTAAACGCTTGCACCGCATCCGTCGCATTTTTCGGTTTCACCGGGATTGGCGCGCCGGATTGGACAATGGCCTGCGCTCGGTCCTGGCGATCATCATTGGTGGTGTCTTCTGGATCGCCACGGGGTGGTCTGGCGGCACTCTGATGCTGCTCGTTCTCGCACCTTATTGCGTGCTCCTGGCCATGACGAGCAATCCGGCTGGCGCCGCTGTCGAGTTCGTAAAGGGCACGGTCGTCGCGGTCCCCACGAGTTTCGTGTGCGCCTTCCTCATCCTACCGCTGATCGACGGGTTTCCGCTTCTGATCGCCGCGCTAGCGCCATTCTGGATCGCGGGTCTCTACGCCACGACGAAACCGAAATATGCGGCCGCAGCGCTCGCCTATCTGGTCGCGTTCAACACGCTGGTCGGTGCGAACAACCCGATGACGTTCAATATGGCCTCCTGGTGCAATCAGGTTTGTGGCTGGCTGGCCGGCGTCATCGTGACGCTGCTGTGCTTCCGCCTCCTTCTGCCGCGCGACCCTATGAAGGAAGCTCGGCGCATCGTCGGGGCAATCCGAAACGACGTATTTGCTGTCGCCAGAAGCACCCGGCCAGTGGATCGGCTCGCCTGGGAGCACCTCCAGCACCATCGTCTGTCGCGCATAGCCCTCACGCTCAAGAGCGATCCTGTCGGCTTGCGGCCAATCATGGAGGACGGTTTCGCGGGCCTCCAGGTGGGCCGCGCGCTGCTGCGAATCCGCAACGCGCTCAACCAACCCGACTTCCCTGCATGGGCCCAGACGTTCACGCGGGCCGCTTTACGGGACTTGCAAGATCGGGGCACGACGCCGGCCGGCGCGGCCAACCATCTTCGGGCGACTGCCGCGCAACTCTTATGTGAACACGATGGTGATACGTCCGCAAGGCGCTTGGTCCACCGCGTTGCTTCGGCGCTTATGGATATCGGCTCGCTGCTCGACGCTCACGCCGCTTTCTTCGCTTTCGCCGGAGGCCGCCGATGCTGAGCGAGGTCAACCTTGCGGGCATCTATGTCCCGCCGCTTCTTTTCTACGCCTGCGCGATGCTGCCGCTCTTCTTGCTGCTGCAAACCATCCTGGCTCGTATCGGGCTATTGCGCCGGGTCTGGCATCCCGCCTTGATCGAATTCGCGGCGGCGCTTTCGATCCTCGCTCTTTTCATTCTCTATGCCTGAGTTGTCATATGCGTATTTTGAAGCCCTTGGCGCGCAGCGCCCTGTCACTTGTCATCCTCGGTGCAACCGTCCTGCTCGTCGTCACGCTGTGGCGCCAATATGTATTGGCGCCATGGACCCGCGACGGCCGGGTGAGCGCGGATATCGTGCAGATCGTACCGGAAGTCTCCGGCACGATCAGCGCCGTATCCGTTATCGACAACCAGTACGTCCATCACGGCGACATTCTCTACGTGATTGACCCTGCGCGGTTCCGCCTTGCCGTGGCATCCGCAGAGGCCGATGTCGAAGCGAAGCGTCAGGACATGCTCGTCCGCCAGGCGATGGCGGAGCGGCGAAGACAACTTCGGCAAGTCGTCTCCCAGGAGGACGTGCAGCAAACGGGCGGGGCTGCCGCCCAAGCCGCCGCCGCCTATCAGGGTGCGCTAGCGTCGCTCGATCTCGCCAAGCTCAATCTCGCGCGAGCCACGATCCGGTCGCCCGTCGATGGATATATCACCAATCTGCGGATGCGGCCTGGCGACTACGCGACAGCCGGCGTCACCAGGATAGCAATCCTCGACGCTACCAGTTTCTGGATCACCGGCTATTTCGAGGAGACGAAGCTCCGGCAAATTCATGCCGGCAGCCCGGCGCGGGTCATGTTGATGGGCTTTGACCAGCCCATCTCCGGCCGCGTCGAAAGCATTGGCCGCGGGATCGAGGACAGCAATGACACGCCGGGTCATCTCGGCCTGCCGAGTGTCGAGGCGACGTTTACATGGGTGCGTCTTGCTCAGCGCATCCCTGTTCGTATCCACATCGATCGCGTGCCACCAGGAATCGAACTTGCGGCGGGCATGACCGCCAGCGTTGCGGTTGGATCGGCGATCACCGACGATGCGCCCAAAGGCCATTTGCTTTCTTGGTTGCGGGCGATTCAGTGACAGCCGGACAAAGTAAGCGCGAATGGTCGGCGGCCTTGGCAATTCTGTTGCCGGATACCGCAGCACCGGACGGAAGCGTCCCACCGGTCGATTCGCCGGTGCGACTTGAGGCATTGTGGAGCGAGTTTCACGATGCTTCGAATTGAAGAATTGATTGCAAGTATAAATCCTGCAAGTAGCGCAATCATATTGGAGGCAATAGAGCAATGCGATCTATCACAATTCGCAATGTCCCAGATGAGGTGCATCGTGCCATCCGCGTCCGCGCTGCCCTGCACAGGCATAGCACCGAAGCCGAGATCCGCAGCATTCTGGAACAGGCGCCCAAGCCGGAAGGTCGTCTGAAACTCCTCACTTTGTTGACAACTATTACCCGTGAGGCTGGCGGACTGACCGACACAGAAACAGAGCGCCTCAACCAGCTCCGCGCTAAGACTCCGACCGAACCCATGAGTTTTCCATGACGGGAACGAATCCCAGATAGAGTGGCAAGACCTGAGTGGCTTTCTTGCTTTAATTGCCAATTCTCAAATTTTTTGCAGCATAACTATCTGATTTCTTTGCAGAACGAGTCTTGCAGCTAAGCCGCGCCTATTTAATTGAAGCCTTGAAGCTATCGATGACATCCTTGATCGCGTCATAGGGTTGGCCCGCGTGATAGGCAATCGTCAGCAACAGGCAGGATGGTCCATGGGCAGCAACGATTTCTCCGTGCAGCAGGAGCGTATCGCTCTTGCTGTCGAACTCAACCCGCCGTCCTCGATAATCGCCGAGTGCCGCATCGGACGATGTACCGGCAACAAGTTCGATGTTCTCCTTCTTGAACTGTCCAAAAAATCCGTCTGCCGTTTCCTTCAGCAATTCATCCAGCGGTTGGTTGGCAGCCCGCGACGAAGGATGCGCGCAGACGAGCGACACGAAACTCGCGGCCGCATCCGTCTGCCTGTTCGCCACCTGCATGAAGCCGGACAGCTTATCGTTGAATTGCACAGGCTCCACCTGCCATCCGCTAGGCCAAGTGACCTGCACCGGCATCGGTTCGAGCTTCCATTTAGCGATCGCCTCGGCCTGGATCTCCTGCCTTTCCTGCTGCTCGGCGACATCGCCAAGATGTGCCAGAACGAGCAGCGCCAGCGCGATCACGCCGCCGCGCATCGCCGCGCGCACAAACGAAGCCTCGCTCGATGATTTGTTCGTCCAGTAACCGGCAATCAGCGTACCGATCAGCATCGCGAAAACAGGTGGCCCCAGCGCATAACCCCAATTTCCGGCGTTAAATGCGTCTTGCGTCTGTCGCGACGATACCAGGATTGCGAGCAGATAGAGGAACGCGATCGCTGCCGTCCCAACGAACGCCCTCCGATAGGAATGCTGAACTGCCTGATGCTGCATATTGAACCTCATGCACGTAGCGGTGGCTTCTCGTCGTCGCACGATGCTTTGCGACGAACATGGGAACCGCAGACTGATCATAAGCCACTTCGTCGACCGTGAGCACGCCGATCGGCGGCCTTAGCTGCAGCAAACGACCATCCTCTTCAATTGCCATATCAGCGGCAATCTGTCCCTGCACACCGGAAATGCGAATCCCGTAGCGATCGAGCAGGAAGAGATAGAGAAGCGAAGGTAGTCTGCCTCATTTATCGGGAAACTCTGGCAGCAACCTAGCAAGAAGCGCCATCACTTCGTACATGACGGCCTTCCCCCGACGCTCCGCAGCCGATGGATCGCTGGGTCGCCCCTCAGGCCGCGGTTGTAGACACTGACGCGATGTCCCTCGTCAACAGCACGCTCGACGCAGGGATATGAGATTTGGCCGGTACCGCCAATGAAGAGCACATTCAAAGCCATGTGCAGGACCTCGGCGTCTGATTGGTAGGATCAATAACTGCCATTCATAACGCGAAAAAGCCTTATCGTCTCCCTCGATTGCACTTGCAATCACCATCACCGTCAGAAAACCGGGACGGCTTCAGATCGGCCGCGTGCGTGGGCCAGTCGGCAGGCGAAAACGAGGCTACCAGCGCAGGCTGACTTTGCCGACCAGGCTTCCGACCACCCCGCTCAGCAAGATGCCGAGCGTGTACCATATCGCGATGAACGGAATGCCGTTTTCGACGCAGGCCCAGGAATATACCCAGCCGCCGACGCCCCCGGCGCAGGCACCCGCAACGAAACCGGCCAGCGCTGGACGCGTTGGGGCTGCGCGCCTGAGAAACCACATGTTGGCACAGAAAGAGGGAATGCCGAAAGCCACGATCAGGAACGGGCAAAACGACGCAGAAAATCCGATAATCAAACCTGGATAGGATGAAGCTGGCGACAGCCCGAGCTGGACGATTGCCAGCAGCACGACGACGCCGAAGGCCAGAGCCAAAACCTGGACCATGCGGCCAATCGAACCTTCCGGTCGCGCAACCCGCTCAAGAGCGACGACCGTCGCGCTCATCAGTATGACGGTATATAAAAACTTCACCCAAAACGCCGCAACCGTCACATGGTGCAGATGCGGGCGAAAGGTGAGCGATATCAGCAGCGCGACAGCCGCGCCGACAACGCCGACAACGATGGCAAGTGCGAGCCGCATCCGCAGCGCATGAGGGCGAACCGGGGTGAGGTCACTCACCAGAGCCTCGATGAATTCATCATTTTTCGTCATTGGCAAAACCCAGCTTACGTCCAATCGCGCGCATCCCCCGGTGGATGCTGACGCGAACCATTGCTTCAGACTGCCCCGTTTCGATCGCGGCTTCAGCAGTGGTCTTTCCGGCGATCTTTACCTGCCTCAGAAGCTCCCTCTGTTTGGCGGGCAGTTGATCGAGAAGACGGTCGACGTCGAGGTGGGCAAACAGCGCTTCCTCTCGAAATTCGGCGGCGATCTCGTCTCCCAATGCAATTTCGACGTCTCTTTTGCCGCCATTTGCCCTGAAGTGATCGATCAACTTGTATTTCGCGATCTGGAAGAACCAGGCGGTAAACGGTCGTTCCCGATCGTAGGTAATGCGCCGGCCATGCACTGCCAAAAGCACCTCCTGAACCAGATCCTCAGCGTCGCGGTCGGCATCGGACCCAAGCCTCCTGCGATAAAACGCCAAAAGCAGGTCGCGTAAAATAACGAGCAAACGCCTGTACGCAGCTTCATCGCCATCAAGCGACAGAAGCATCAAACCTTTCAGGAGCTGTTCCGATACCGATTTAGTCATTCACGGGCAGTCATTCGTTGAGCGGCGCTCTTTGTTACATCCTCAGGCGAATATTTTGTCTCCCTTCTTGCGATCACAACGGCGTGATCTCTGTAACGCATTCGCGAAGGTGCCGAATGAGGAAGCGGAATTGAGGGACAACATGCTGTCGTCGACACGACGTCATTTGCGGATTGCCCCGTTTCCAAAGCGATCACCCTACCCGCTCCAGAAAACCGGATGGGGATCATGTCGAGAAGATCGAAGATATGGAGAGCAGAATGTCGCTCACGAAGTTGAAGATCATGGGTATGGCGCTGGCGCTCGGCGCTGTGACCGCACTATCCGCACATGCCGCCGACAAGGCGCGCGTTCGCGGTGTCGTGGAAAGCCTCAGCGGCGATACGCTGATGGTCAAATCACGCGAAGGCAAGGACGTTACCATCAAGTTGAAGTCCGGATGGGCCGTCAACGGCATCGTCAACGCCGCGGTGACAGATATCAAGCCCGGGGACTTCGTCGGCATCGCCTCCGTTCCGACCGACAGCGGCATCAATGGCGCGCTTGAAGTGCTGATATTCCCGGCCGCCATGAAGGGCACCGGCGAGGGCGATTATGGTTGGGATCTGAAGCCGAAGAGCTCGATGACCAATGCGACGGTTGCCAGCGCCGTTACCTCGGTCAACGGACCTACCCTGTCGCTCACCTACAAGGGCGGCGAGAAGAAGATCTCCATCCCGCCGGGCACGCCGGTCGTCACCTTCGGCAAGGCAACGAAGGACGACATCAAACCCGGCGCCGGCGTTATCATCAATGGCACGACCGCCGGAGACAACACGGTTGAATCCGACCGTGTTCTGGTCGGCATAAACGGCGTCATACCGCCAATGTGACGCGTCCATGCCGACAGCACGGGTTGCCCGGTTGCCGATGGCATCCGGGCAACCTCAATGGACAGCGACCTCGTCGCAGTATGTAATTTCAGATGCCGCTTCCCGGCGACAGTCAGGAGAACCATCCATGGCAAGCATCGAGCAGATCGGCTGCGCGCCGCCATCTCCCCCCGCCAAGATCTTCATCCGCCGGCATTCGGCCCTCACGCGGATGACCCACTGGATCAACGTGCTGTGTCTGACATTGCTGCTGATGAGCGGCATGCAGATCTTCAATGCCGATCCGCAATTGCATTGGGGCAATTACGGCGCCGTTGAAGATCCATCCTGGTTCGAGATCGCCAGCAATCAGGATGGCGACAATGTCACCGGGACGTTGCGCATCGGCCGGCTGTCGATCACAACCACCGGCATACTCGGTGCTTCCACGGCCGACGGCGAAATGACGCCGCGCGCATTCCCGGCCTGGGCGACGATGCCCGGCTACCAGGATCTTGCGGCTGGCCGACGCTGGCATTTCTTCTTTGCCTGGCTGTTCGTCATCAACGGGTTCGTCTACGTCGCCTACGGCCTGATCGGCGGTCATTTGCGCCGCGATCTCACGCCGACGAGCGAGGAGGTCGCTCCCGGCAATATCTGGCACGAGATCAAGGACCACGCCCGTCTGCGCTTCCCGAAAGGCGAAAAGGCGCGGCGCTACAACGCCCTGCAGAAGCTGACCTATCTCATCGTCATCTTCATCCTGCTGCCGTTGATGATTGCTTCGGGGCTGACCATGTCGCCCGCGATAGATGCCGGCTACCCCTTCCTGCTCGATATTTTCGGCGGACGCCAATCGGCGCGCTCCATTCATTTCATCACCGCCTGGAGCCTGGTGGCCTTCGTCGTCGTTCATGTCGCGATGGTCGTTCTCTCCGGTCTTTGGAACAACATGCGTTCGATGGTGACCGGGCGCTATGCGATCATCAACGAGGAGGCTGATCGATGAGCTCCATTTTCACCCGCCGCAGTTTTCTCATCGGCTCGGCCGCCAGTCTGGGCGCCGTGGGCCTGACCGGATGCGATGACATTTCTCAGAACCAACATGTGCAGAAGGTGCTCGCTCTGGCCGAGCGGCTAACCATGGGCACACAGCGGCTCGTCGTTTCCCCGCAAACGCTTGCCCGCGAATATACGGAGGCCGACATATCGCCGAGCTTCCACCCGAACGGATCAACCCAGCCAAACAGCGCCGAATATGTCCAGATGGTCGAAACCAAGTTCGCCGACTGGCGTCTCAAGATCGACGGCATGGTCAACCGGCCAATGGAATTTTCGCTGGCTGATCTGAAGAAACTGCCTTCCCGCACACAGATCACCCGCCACGACTGCGTCGAAGGCTGGAGCGCTATCGGCAAATGGCAGGGCGTTCCTCTTGGACTGATCCTGCAGACTGCGGGTTTGAAGCCGGGTGCCCGCTACGCGGTTTTCTATTGTGCGGACGAGCTGGAGCAGACGCTCGACGGCAGCGGCCGCTACTATGAAAGCATCGACCTGATTGACGCCTTTCATCCGCAGTCGATCCTCGCCTATTCGCTTAACGGCAAGGATCTGGAAGTCGAGCACGGCGCGCCCCTGCGCCTGCGCGTCGAGCGCCATCTTGGCTACAAACACGCGAAATACGTCATGCGCATCGAAATCCGCGACCGGTTCGATGATCTATGGGGTGGCAATGGCGGGTTCTGGGAGGATCGTGGCTACGAGTGGTATGCCGGCATTTGAGATGTCTGCCAGACGTCAAGCATCGGGCGCTGCGACTGTAACCGCTTCTCAATCTACTTTGCCTGTTTGAAGCAGTCGTGGGCCATACCGAAATGGAAATTGGGATTAATTCAATATGAAATTCAATACTTTGTAAGCGAGGCCGTCGGATGCGGAACAAAGGCAGAAGCGCGTGAGCCAACCTTCGTTATGTCATCTGATCGCGCCTTGATCGGATTGTCGCCCGGATCGTGTCGACCTTCCGTTGTCTCGTGACACATTGCGATGCCGTTGGGGGAGAACGGCATCCAACAGCGGTCGGTGCGCTCTCACCACGGAGTGCCATGGCGGCACGAACGATATCATGGGCTTCATGAACAGCCGGCAGTTTGCCACCAGGGTAATGGTTTGCGGCACGGGACGTAGGTTTTCGGGACAAGCAACACCTCCTGCGTCCGGCGCAGGGAGCGGAAATCGATCTGGGCGACTGTTGATCTATCGTCCCGAGCATTTTGAATACTATCGGAACAGGAGGCCGATTTTTGCATAAGAACTGCGAGCTTCTGACGGCAAAACTCTCACCCATTGCGTAAGCGACGACCGACCTCCTCAATCTACGTTTTCAGAACGTCGAGATGAGCCTAGCAGGCCGCTTCCACATGGGCGAAGCATCGGTGCATTTGATCTCGGCAAGCTCGTAAGGATCGACCTTCGTGAAATCTGGTTAAGTGAGTCATCTCGTTTCACATCGTGGCTGGCGCGCGAAGAAAATCTGCTTATGGGCGGCACCGTGAGAGCCCGTGATCGCGTAGATCGCACCGACGCGATTCTCTCGGTTAATCGTCCCGGGTCGGCGGCCATTGGCGGGCGGTATATACGAGCGCCATTACCCATACCGTGTTTCCAGTTTCATCCACTTCGTAGACAAGCCGATAACTTTCATGCGGGATAAATTCACGTATGCCAGGGATCTTGCCCATACGACCGAGCGTCGGGAAATCGCCAAGCTTGCCCGCCGCCTCGCTGAACACTTCGTCTATCTTGAGCGCTGCACGCGGATTGTCGATTGCGATATAATCGACAATGTCCGCTCGATCCAGTCGCGCCACTGCAGTCCAACGGACTTTCACAGATCCGCCTTATCGATCCGGCGGCGCAGTTCAGCACGGCGTGCCGTCGCTTCGGCTTCAGCTTCCTCATTGGAAACGTGCATGCCCGCGTCACGCTGTCTGCGTGCAATCTCCACCTTGCGACGCAGGTAGTCATCGTACTGTCGCGCCTCTTGGCGACGGTTGATATATTCCCGCATCAGCTCGCGCAGCACTTGGGCCGCCGGCCGGTCATCCGCGGCGGCTTCGGCCATGAACGTGTCGCGCAACTCTGGCTCCAATTTCATTGTGAAAACGGCTTTCGTCGACATGGCAAGCTCCTGTTTTGCTATACCAAGTATATACCAAAGCATTACCTTTGTCGCTCACTTTCATCGCGGGCGAGTTGTCGGCCGATGCCGATTTGCGTGCCTCTGGCGCGGCAATTCCAGAAACAGTACGACCAACTCACTTTGGCGTCACAATGGGCGTGCGCGAAACGATTCCCCTACCTCGGACAGGCCTTGTCTATCTCTGGCATGCGCTGCGAAGTTCGCCCGAACCGTCTCATCCTGTCCGCAGTGGTGCGGTCGCCTCGACGATTGCGTCGATAGCGACCCTCAGTCGGGGAAGGAGTATCGGGGACGCAGGCCAGATCGCGTTTATGGGAAGGTGTCCGGATACTTGATCGTCGAGGATCGGAAGCAGTCGGCCGTGGGCCAGATCGTGCGCTACGAGCCAGCGTGGAACGAGGCCGATCCCCTGGCCTTCGCGAATTGCGCCCAGCGTCAGAACCCCTCCATCAAGCAGAAGTCTGGCCTTGGGATGCCAGATCGTCTTGCTTCCATCGCGCTGCTGGAAATGCCACGCTCTCGCTCTGCCTTTCTGAGACGTGGCAATCAGATCGTGGCCTCCAAGCTCTTCGACGCTGTTCGGCATCGACCGGCGCCGGATGTATTCCGTTGCGGCGCAGAGCACTATGTGCTGCGTGCCTAGAGGCCGTGCGACCAGTGCATTGACGTCAGGGAGGTCTCCAATCCTAACGGCGAGATCGATGCCGGAGCCAGGAAGGTCCACTGGCTCAGTCGAGCTGGATATTTCCAGCGAGAGTGCCGGCCACCGCCTACATAGCTCGTATAGCGCCGGAGCGATGATCTTCGCCCCGAACAAAGGAGGAAGACTGACGACCAGCCTGCCGGACGGCTCCTGCCTGAGATGTGCGATCTCCGCCTCCGCCCTCGAAATGTCTGTTCGGGCCTGCCTGCAGACATCCCGATAGACGATGCCTTCCAGGGTGAGGTTGAGACGCCTCGTCGTTCTTTGGAACAGTCTGATGCGCAGACGGTTTTCAAGACGCCCCACCGCCTTGGCAGCCGCGGATGGCGACAGGCGCAGACGCTCGGCGGCGGCGGAAAAGCTTCCACTTTCACAGACCGCCAGGAACACACCGATTTCGTCGCCAGGATGATGAGCCATACCAAAGATTACCGAATTTAATTCCTAAATTGGCGGAATTTTACGCTATTTTCTAGCCATACAGGCTGCAATATTCTAACTCCATGGAAAACACACGCACATATGCAATCATCGGAGGAACGTCCGGCATTGGTCGCTCCCTTGCCCGCATGCTCGTCGAACGTGGGGATCGCGTTCTTCTCGGCGGGAGGTCTCATCAAAGGCTGGACTCAACCTTGAAGGAACTGGGGCAGCGGACGTCTGGCCGGGTCGTCGATATAACCGACCGCGCATCGTTAGAGATTTTCTTTCGCCAATCGCCGCGCCTGTCAGGCCTCTTCACACCGGCCGCCACCTACGTCACCGGCACCTTTGCAAGCGGAGCGCTCGAGAGCAGCGAGGAACTGTTCCGGGCAAAATTCTGGGGCCAATACTGGGCGGTGCATTCTGCATTGCCATATCTTAACCCCGACGCATCGGTCGTCTTGATGTCGGGAGCAGCCTCCGTCCGGCCAATCGGTGCTCCGGCCTATGCTGCATGCAATTCGGCCCTTGAAGGGCTGGCTCGTGGACTTGCGCTGGAACTTGCACCAATAAGAGTGAACTGCCTCTCGCCTGGAACCACAGACAGCGATCTCTGGCGGAACCGCCCCGACGACATCCGTAACAGCGCCTACGACCATTGGAAGACGCTATGCGCTTTGAAGCGTCCGGGAACCGTCGAGGAGCAGGCACAGGCCGCGCTGTTCCTTCTGGACAACGGCAACATGACCGGCAGCACCCTTTACTGCGATGGAGGCTACACCTTGCGATAACAGCCCAAAACAAATCAATTGATCATGTCGATGAAGCATCGTTTATAAACGGCGGCAGTTGAAGCTTCGCTTGGTGGTGGATGACGCTGCGCAAAGGGATGACGCCTCGCCCGAACTTCCCCCGGCCAAACGTTGGAGGATGCGGCACAATGGGCGGCCCCGTCGGGTGCGAGCGCACTCCTGTTCAACTTCAGCAAACCCGAAGTCATGCACAGCGGCACCAACCTCCAGATCGGCGTTTATGGCAATGCGTTCGAAGGGGAACAAGACGAGCCAGCCGCCAACGAGATCCCTCATGCGACAGAAGAGGACCTAAATGACGACGCCTATTCATGGGCCGATGCCGCTGTGACGATGGTCGGCGCCCGCGGGATCGGCGCCGATGATATTCATCGGCTGAAGAAGGCTCTCCTGAGTTCTCAAGAAGAGTAGGAGAGCCCTGCCTTCAGCATTCACATCCGCGGGCCGGTATCTGAAAACGATCAGGCAGCCTTGAAGGGAGCAACCGCAGACCTGTAGGCAATCAGATCTTCGATCGTGACAAGATGGAGACCATGCCGTTCGGCGAAAACCTCAAGCTCGGGAAGACGGGCCATCGTGCCGTCGTCATTCGCCACCTCGCAGATGACGCCGGCCGGCGAAAGGCCAGCGAGCCTGGCAAGATCCACGGCTGCTTCCGTGTGACCTGGACGCGACAGGACGCCGTTTGGGTGCGCGCGAAGCGGGAAGATATGGCCCGGCCGGGCAAACTCCTCCGGACGCGATCCGCACCGGACGAGAGCCCGAACCGTGGCAGCTCTGTCAGCGGCGGATATTCCGGTCGTGGTTTCCGGGATATAGTCGACCGATACGGTAAACGCGGTCTTCAGGACTTCGGTGTTGCGCGGCACCATCAGCGGAATATCGAGCTCGTCGAGCCTTTCGCCCTCCATCGGAACGCAGATGAGACCACGGGCATGGTTCATCATGAAGGCGATTGCCTGCGGCGTGACCGCTTCGGCAGCAATCACCAGATCACCTTCATTTTCGCGGTCTCGATCATCGACAACCACAATGATCTCGCCCCGCGCAATCGCGGCGATCGCATCTTCAATTTTCGAAATTGCCATTTTCCTGCCTTTCAAGGGTTGCCGCTTGGAACGGCGTGCATGGCCGGTTAAAGCCACCATTTTCCCTTGGGCGAACAAGCATGTGAACGCCACAATGAAGCAGCGTCTCCTGCGTTGCTCTCTTCCATCCGGACTATGACCGTCGGCTCCGGCATCTCACCGGATCTGCTGACCCTTCCGGCAACCGGAAGGCGCTCGCGGGCTCGAGGAAAATCCCCATACCGCCGGTGGGGAATTGCACCCCGCCCTGAGAACAATTGGAAGATAAGAGATCGATGCCTCGTTCCGCAAGAGGCATCGATCTCCGAATTGTCGAAAATCCGGTCCGCCCGTTGAACGCACCGTTCCTGATTGTCGAACTAAGACATGATCAGGCCACCGTCGACATTGATCGTCTGGCCGGTAATATAGGCCGCATCGTCGCTGGCAAGGAAAGTGACGAGACCTGCAACGTCTTCGCCCGATCCGGCCCGTTTCATCGGAATGCCCTCGACCCATTCCTTCATGAGCTCGCCGGGACCGTAATTGCCCAAGAGCTTGCCCCAGGCTTGATCATTATACGCCCACATATCGGTTTCGATGATGCCGGGGCAGAAGGCGTTCACGGTAATGCCCTCGGTCGCGACTTCCTTTGCCAAGCTCTGGGTAATGCCGACGACGCCCATCTTCGATGCAGCATAGTGCGGCGTGTAGATGAAGCCGTCGCGCGCCTGGCCGGAGGCGGTATTGATGATCCGGCCGCCTCGACCATGCTTGCGCATGCGGGCGATCGCCTCCTGGGCGCAAAGGAAGACGCCCTTGGTATTGACGGCCATGACCTTGTCCCATTCGCTCTCTGTCATATCCTCGACACGGGCAATGGTGATGACGCCGGCATTCTGGATCGACACGTCGACGACGCCGAAAGCCGCTTCGGCAGCCTCGTAAAGACCCTTCACGCTGACCTTGTCGGTTACATCGCCAACGAAGGAAATCGCCTTTCCGCCGCCGGCCTTGATCCCATCGGCAACCGCATGGATGGAATCCTCATTGGCCGAGACCACGAGATTGGCACCCTCGCGCGCGAACCGCTTGGCGATCGCCGCGCCGATACCGCGGCTCGCGCCGGTGATGACGACAGTCTTGTTTTCGAAGCGAAGCATTTCCCATTCCTTTTGCGGTATTGGCTAATGACGGCGCCATGAAATGGTCGATCGCGCCACCTGTAATTTGCGACTTCAGTCGGCTGCCAGGATGATCCCGGCGAACTCCGATGCCTTCAGCGACGCCCCTCCGACGAG
Source organism: Rhizobium sp. WW_1 (assembly GCF_003610155.1). Classification (NCBI taxonomy): domain Bacteria; kingdom Pseudomonadati; phylum Pseudomonadota; class Alphaproteobacteria; order Hyphomicrobiales; family Rhizobiaceae; genus Rhizobium; species Rhizobium sp. WW_1. Next base: position 70,909 of record NZ_RAIN01000017.1, on the reverse strand, counting down.
AGCGCCATCGACGTTGGAAACGCTAAAGATCGCCTTTGCGTTCTGGGCCTTGACCGAGCCGCCGTAGAGGATCCTGACCCGGCCTCCGTCATCTCCCAGCCGCTCCTTGAGCATCTGCCGAATGGATGAGTGTATTTCCTCGATCTGTGCAAGGCTCGGAACCTGCCCAGTACCGATCGCCCATACGGGTTCATAGGCGATCATCGTGTTCGAACTGGTTGCGGTGTCGGGAATCGATCCTTCAAGCTGCGCACAGACCACCTCAGCCGCCCTCCCCTCGTTTCGTTCTGTTAGCGTTTCTCCGACGCAAATTATGCTCGCCAGTCTTGCTTTGTGGACTGCGGCAGCCTTACCCGCGACTACGCCATCCATTTCCCCGTAGGCGGCGCGGCGTTCGGAATGTCCCAGGATGACAAAGCGGGCGCCGATTTCGGCGAGCATCTCGGCAGAGACGTCCCCGGTATAGGCACCCATGGTCTGCGCGTGGCAATCCTGCGCGCCGACGGTAATCGCCGAACCTGCAGCACATTCGGCCGCCTTTTCCACCAGCGTGAAGGGTGGGCAGACGACGATGTCGCACGTCACCTTGCCCGTTAATCCCTTCAGCACCTCGATCTCAGCCAGGGAGGAAGCGAGACCGTTCATTTTCCAGTTGCCTGCAATCAGTTTCCGCATGACGTCACCAGCAGCAGAAGCCGCCGTCGACGAGCAGGTCGACGCCCGTCACGAAGCTCGCGGCATTCGATAGCAGGAAGACGGCGGGACCGACCATCTCATCGACGGTCGCCATGCGCTGCATCGGCGTCTGCTCCTCGAAGAGCTTGGTCTGGTGGACCATCTCCGGACGCGTGTTCATCGGCGTTGCAGTATATCCCGGCGAGATGGTGTTGACTCGGATGCCGCGGCCGACCCACTCCATCGCGAGCGACTTCGACATGTGAATCACGCCGGCCTTGGAAGCGTTGTAATGCGCCTGGCTCAGGCCACGATTGACGATGACGCCGGACATGGAGGCGATGTTAACGATCGATCCGCGTCCATTTTTCAGCATGGCGCGCGCTTCTGCCTGGCATGACAGGAAAACACCCTTCAGATTGATATCCATCAACGTCTGATACTGGTCCTCCTCCATTTCCTCTGCCGGCTTGGCATTGGCGATGCCGGCGGCGTTGACGGCAAGCGTCAGTGCCCCGAGCTCCGCCTCGGTGCGGGCAACCGCCTCCGCAAGAGAAGATTTGCTGGTGACATCGGCCGCAATCTGGAGGAAACGGCGACCGGCCGCCTCGATATGCGAGGCCGTGTTCGCCAGGCCATCATCGGAGCGGCGATCAAGAAGTGCGACGTCGGCGCCGCATTGTGCCAGGCCGATTGCGATGCGCTGCCCGATGCCGCTTCCAGCTCCGGTCACGAGCGCGACCTGTCCGCGGAGATCGAAAAGTTTCGGGGCGTTCAGAGTGATGTCCGACACCGCTCTTCCTTTCTATTTGTCTATATTGTCGCAAGTTCCATGACGGAGACATCGTTAGCCTCGTCACGATTGAGAATGCCTGCCTGTTTGCCCTGGGCAAGCACGAGAATTCGGTTGGAGACGCCGAGAACCTCCTCAAGATCGGAGCTGACGACAATGACGGCCACGCCCTGCTTGGCGAGGTTGACGATGATGTCGTAGATGCTGGCTCGGGCGCCGACGTCTATGCCTCGGGTCGGCTCGTCGAGGACCACGACCTTGGGATCGCGCATCAGCCATTTGGCGATGACGACCTTTTGTTGGTTGCCGCCGGACAGGTCGGAGGCATATTGCTCGGCGCGGCCCTTGACGCCGAACTTCGCCACGGCCTTTTCGGCGAAGTTGCCCTTCATGCGCGAGGTAATCCAGCGCCCACCGAGCCTGTCGAGATTGGCGTAGACGATGTTCTCGCTGATGCGATGGCCGACGACGAGGCCCTGTTCCTTGCGATCCTCGGGTACCATGACGATGCCCTTTGCGATCGCATCTGCCGGGTCGCGAAGCTTGAGTTCTTCGCCCTCGAGCCTGATCGAACCGGCGCTTGTCGGATCTGCTCCGGAAATGGCACGCACGAGTTCCGTGCGGCCGGCACCGACCAACCCGGCAATGCCGAGAATCTCGCCGGCCCGAACATCGAACGTCACATCCTGGAAGGACCCGTCAGGCGAGGTCAGTCCGTTGACCTGCAGCACCGCCCGGCCCGTCGGCTCGGGAAGCGTCGGGAACAGCCGGTCCAGCGAACGGCCGACCATGCTCTCGACGATGGTCCGAACCGGGGTGGCACTGTCGGCAAACTCCTGGACACGCTCGCCATCACGCAGGACGACAATGCGATCGGTGATCTGCTTGATCTCCTCCATGCGGTGCGAAATGTAGATGATGCCGACACCTTCTGACCGGAGCTTTCTTACCTGCTCGAACAGGGCCTCCGTCTCTGCTCCTCCGAGCGCGGCGGTCGGTTCGTCAAGGATCAGCAACTTGGCATTGAGGGCCAATGCCTTGGCGATTTCGATGAGCTGCTGATTGGCCGTCGAGAGACCTTCGACCTTGCGCGTCGCCGGAATATGCAGGTTCAGCCGCGCAAGCTGTTCCTGCGCGCGCCGGATCATCTGGGGGCGATCGACAACTCCGTTCTTCATCGGCCATCGCCCGATGAAGACGTTTTCAGCGATCGACAGATGCGGCAGGAGCTGCAATTCCTGGTGGATCAGGACTACACCCTTGTCGATCGCGTCGCGCGGTGCGGCTGGGGCATAGGGCTGCCCCAGCCATGTCATCATTCCCTCGGAGGGCGTGCGTGACCCTGCAATAATGCCAGACAAGGTGGATTTGCCCGCCCCGTTTTCGCCAAGAAGCGCAACCACTTCGCCGGCATGGACGTCCAGATCCACATTCTTGAGCACCTGAAGCGGTCCGTAGCGCTTGCTAATGCCTCGCAGTGAAAGAACGGGCTCAGTCACGGCATACCTCCTCAAGACCTCGGTACGATTAGGGATGGTTGGCGATGAAGCCGGCCACGTTTTCCTTGGTCGTCAGTGTGGCGTCCATGAGCTGCACCGGGGGCACTTTCTCGCCGGCGACGAGCTTGACGGCATTAGCGACCGCGTCGCGGCCCATTTTCTGGGTCTGCTGGGTCGCGGTAACGTCGAAAACACCCTTGCTGAGTGCTTCCAGAGCCGCAGTATCACCGTCAAAGCCGCCGACGACGATCTTCTGTGACGGGTTTGCTACCTTGATCGCCTGTGCTGCGCCAAGTGCAAGCGCGTCGGCCTGCGCAAACACGATCGACACATCCGGATTTGCCTGCAGCATGTTCTGCATGATCTGGAAGCCCTCATCCTGGGCCCACATGTTGGAATACTGCTCGGCAACGACCTTCACGCCGGGATTTGCCTTTAGCGATTCAGCGCAACCCTTGCTGCGATCGACTTCCGGCGTCGTGCCCTTCTGACCGTGAATGATCACCATCTTTCCCTTGCCGCCAGCTTGCTTGAGGATGTAATCGCAGACGGCTTTGGCCGACGCGACGGAATCCGTTGCAAGGAAGGTGTCGCCGGGGGCGCCATCGGCGTTGCGGTCGACGTTGACGACCGGAATGCCAGCATTCTTGGCAAGCTTGACCGGAACCGTTGCCGCCGCCGCGCCTGCGGGGATGTAGATCAAGGCATCGATATTCTGGGTCAGGAGATCCTGGATCTGGTTGATCTGGGTCGGGCCATCGCCCTTGGCATCCACGGTCACGACCTGAATGCCGCGCTTCTTGGCTTCATCCTCGACCGACTGCTTGATCTGATTGAAGAAATTTGCCTGCAGGTTTGCGACAGCCAGGCCGATTTTCTTCGTGTCTTTTGCCTGAACGGAGCCGAGCGACAACGAAAGCACTGCGGCCGAGGCCAGAAGAATACGCAAAAGTTTCATTTTATGTCCTCCTTTTTGCAATGAACCCTTGGGTAGTCCTCCCCCTCGGGCAAATGATCCGCTCCAAACCTTGTCGGAGAGGAAATCGTTAGGGACCGCCGGGCGCGGACCCGACTATCAGGCGCGCCGCCGGCGGATCGTTTCCGCACCGACCGCGAGTACGATGACAATGCCGATGATGACCTGCTGCAGGAATGGCGAGACATTGAGCAGGTTGAGGCCGTTGCGCAGGACGCCGATGATCAAGACTCCGATGAGCGTTCCGCCAATGCCGCCGGATCCGCCGGAAAGGGAGGTTCCGCCAATGACGACGGCCGCAATCGTATCAAGTTCATATCCAAAGCCGCTGGACGGTTGAACGGAGTCGAGGCGGGCCGCCAGCACGATACCGGCCAGACCGGCAAGCACCGCACTTGCGACATAGACGGCAATCGTCACGAGCTGGACATTGATGCCGGCGAGACGCGCAACTTCCGGATTGCCGCCGACGGCATAAAGCATGCGCCCCTCGGAGCGGAAGTGAAGGAATACCCAGGCCACAGCGACGACCGCGAGCATCAGGAAAACCGTTGCCGTCAGAACGCCGAAATGACGGTCGATTGCCAGCATCATGAACCAGTCGGGAAACCCGACGATCTGCTGGCCGTCGGTGATCATGTTCGCGACGCCGCGCGCGGCGGACATCATCGCCAGCGTCGCGATGAAGGCTGGAACCCTGAAAAGGGTAACGAGAAGTCCGACGATCAGCCCGCTGGCGGCGGACGCGACGAGCGCCACTGCAATCCCCGCAACGAGCGGCAGGCCGGCAATATTTGCCGCCCAGCCCATGACCATCATGGCAAGCGCAAGCACCGAACCAACCGAAAGGTCGATACCGCCGATCAGGATGACGAAGGTCATGCCGACGGCCATGATGCCAAGCACGGTGATCTGATCGAGGATGTTAAGGCCGTTGCGGAGCGAGAGAAACGCATCGGTGCTGAGGCTTAGGAAAACGCAAAGAGCGAGCAATCCAACAAGCGGCCCGGTCGCGCCGGTAAGCTTTCTTAGCCATGTCACGGACGGACGGCTCTGTTCATTGACGTCGATCGCCACCATCATTCCTCCCAGGGGTCCGAGGCCAGCGGCCATGCCTGGCTGCTAAATCTTCAAACTAGAATATTTATTCACATATGCTGGAAAATTCATTACCAACTCGATTTGGCGCTGTCAACAGAGTCCTTTCGACCCGATTTGACAACAACCTGCCGCTAAGGGCTTGACTAACAGCCTTCCTGTGCAAAAATATAAATACATGAATATTTATTCACGCGAGGAAACAATGGAGCCTTCCGAACTTGAACGCATTGCTCGCCAGATACGCCTGCGAGACCTCCAGGCAGTCTATGAAGCAGGTGCGGGACATATTGGCGGCGAGATGTCCGTGATCGATCTACTGACTGCGCTGTACTTCCGCGTGCTGCGCATCTGGCCGGATCAGCCGAAACATCCCGATCGGGACAGGTTTGTGCTGTCCAAGGGACATACGGCATGTGCGCTCTACGTCACTCTGGCAAAACGCGGCTTCATTCCGGAAGAGGAAATCGCGACTTTCCTGAAGCCGCATTCGCGACTCAATGGTCATCCCAATTGCAACAAGGTGCCGGGCGTCGAAACCAACACCGGCCCCCTCGGGCACGGTCTGCCGGTTGCCGTCGGCATGGCGAAGGCGGCGAAGTTATCGGGCGCTGGCTACCATACCTATGTCATCACCGGCGACGGCGAGATGCAGGAGGGCTCCAACTGGGAGGCGATCATGGCGGCAGCGCAGTTCCGGCTTGATAACCTCACCCTCATTGTCGACCACAACCGTTTCCAGCAAGGCGCAGCGCTTTCGGATACGAACGACATCGCCCCGCTCCGCCCGAAGCTCGAAGCCTTTGGCTGGAATGTCAGCGAAATCGACGGCAACACCATGCGCGAGGTCGTCCCGGCGCTCGAGCATCGAAGCGACCGTCCGCATTGCATCGTCGCGCACACCAACAAGGGACATGGGATCTCCTTCATGCAGGACCGTGTCGACTGGCACCACAAGGTTCCGAACAAGGAACAATATGAAATCGCATTGGCAGAATTGTCGGAGGCACTTTAATGAATGCGCCCGTGAACGCACCCAAGCTCCATGACTGCCGAGACGCTTTCGCATCGACGCTCGAACGCCTTGCCGCCGAGAACGAGAAGATCGTTGCAGTCTGCAACGATTCGGTTGGATCTTCGAAGCTCGGCGGCTTCAAGTCCAAGTTTCCCGATCGCCTGATCAATGTCGGCATCGCCGAGCAGAACATGGTCGGCGTCGGTGCGGGCCTCGCCAATGGCGGGCGCCTCCCCTATGTCTGCGGCGCCTCGCCGTTCCTGACGGGCCGATCGCTCGAGCAGATCAAGGCCGACATTTCCTACTCGAACGCCAACGTCAAGCTCGTCGGCATTTCGTCCGGAATGGCCTATGGCGAACTCGGCCCTACCCATCATTCGATCGAGGATTTCGCCTGGACGCGCGTTCTGCCCAACCTTCCCGTGATCGCACCCTGCGACCGCATCGAGACGGCCGCCGCAGTGGAATGGGCGGCAAGCTATAACGGCCCCTGCTTCCTGCGCCTGTCGCGCGTTGGCGTGCCCGACCTTTTGCCGGAAGGGCACAAGTTCGAGCTCGGAAAGGCCAATCTCCTGCGTGAAGGTTCCGATGTCACGCTCATCGCAAACGGAACGCTGACCCATCGCATGATGAAGGCCGCCGACATTCTCGCGCAGCGTGGCATCAAGGCCAAGGTGCTCAATCTCGCCACGGTCCGCCCGATCGATGAAGATGCCGTCATTGCGGCGGCAAACGAAACCGGCGCGATCGTGACGGCGGAAGAGCATTCGATCTTTGGCGGGCTGGGATCGGCTGTGGCCGAAGTTGTTGTCGACAATGCTCCCGTGCCGATGACGCGCCTTGGTGTTCCCGGCGTCTACGCACCAACCGGCTCGGCCGAATTCCTGCTCGACGAATTCGGCATGGCTCCATCAGCTATTGCGGACGCCGCGCAAGCGCTTATCAAGCGCAAGTAGGCCATAAGCGCGCATTCGAGCCGGGGCGGACTGCCGCCCCGGAGCGTTGTTATCAGTGGAGGGTATGATGCGGGCCATTCTGGCAATCGACCAGGGGACCACCAATTCCAAGGCGGTGCTGGTCTCCGAAAGCGGACACATCGTTGCCAGGGGCTCGGCCCCGGCGGGAATCTCCTATCCGGAGCCGGGCTGGGTCGAGCAGGATCCGGATCGAATCCATGCGTCCGTGCGCGAAGCGATCGAACTTTGCCTGCAAGATGCGCCTGGCGTGACAATCGAAGCGGTAGCAATCTCCAACCAGCGCGAGTCCGTTACCGTTTGGCATGCCGAAACAGGCAAGCCGCTTGGCCCGGTGTTGAGCTGGCAATGCCGGCGCACCGCAGCGGATTGCCAGCGTCTCATCGCCGATGGGCACCTGAAGCGTGTCGAGGCGCTGACCGGCCTTCCGCTCGATCCTATGTTTCCTGGCCCGAAGTTCCGCTGGCTCCTCGATCGGATCCCGCATGGGAGAAAAGTCCGCATTGGAACGATCGATAGCTGGCTCATTCATTGCCTGACCGGCGGCCGCAGCCATGTTTGCGACGCCTCGAATGCCGCGCGAAGTCAGTTGTTCGACCTAGAGGGCCAAGCCTGGAGCGAGGAGCTCGGTAGTATCTTCGGGGTCGATATCCGGCTCCTTCCCGAAGTGCTCGACAGTTCCGCGGATTTTGGCGCTACGCATGGTCTTGCCGGCGTCCCGGATGGCACGCCGATCAGATCGGCCATCGGCGACAGCCATGCGGCATTGTTCGGCCACGGAGCCTTCAAGCCGGGCGATGGCAAGGCGACCTTCGGAACCGGGTCCTCCGTCATGACCACCCTTCCCCGCTTCATCGCGCCACGCAATGGCATTACGACGACCGTTGCCTGGCGCATTGACGGGCAGCCGACCTACGCATTCGAGGGCAACATTCTTGTGTGTGCCGCAAGCCTGCCATGGATGGCGAGCATTCTGGGCCTTCCGGACGTTGCATCGCTTGTCGACCTCGCCGCGACCGCCGAGCCAGATGGTCCGGGGTTCGTACCCGCCTTCGTCGGGCTCGGCGCGCCCCACTGGAATTCCGACGCGCGCGCGCTCTTCTCGCAGATCAATTTCAGCACCACCCGCGCGCAGATGGCCCGCTCGGTTACTGACTCGATCGCACTCCAGGTGCGCGACGTCATCACGGCGATGCGTGCGCAGAGCGGCGGCGAACTCGGCACGCTTTACGTCGATGGTGGACCGAGCCGGAACCGCTTCCTCATGCAATGCGTATCGAACCTGGTAAGACACGCTGTCATCCAGTGCGAAGCGCCGGAAGCATCGGCGCTTGGAGCAGCTTATCTTGCCGGTCTTTCTATCGGCCTCTGGCCGGATCTCGATGCTATAGCGACACTTCCGCGAAACACCGAAGTCATCGAGCCGGAAGCCATCGACGATACGACCCTCCTGAACAGGTGGAATGATGCGCTGGCCCGCTCGACGTTGCCGACAACTCCGGTTAAAGGTGAATAAAAATTCACCCCGGGATCAACGATGGCTCGCCTTAACGAACTCCGCCTCATCTCAAGAGTTGCCCAGATGTACCATATAGAGGGCAAGCGGCAGGCGGATATCGCGCAACATCTTCGCCTGTCGCAGGCAACCGTTTCGCGCATGCTGAAACGGGCCGAAGCGGAAGACATCGTGCGCACGAGCGTCATTCCGCCAGTGGGCACCTATAGCGACCTGGAAGGAGCGCTACGCGAGAGGTACGGCCTCCCCGAGGCGATCGTCGTCGAATGCACCGAAGACCGGGACGGAGCCATCATGGCCCGGATCGGCGAGGCTGGCGCGCATCTTCTGGAGGTTACGCTCGCACCCGGCGAAATCATCGGCGTGTCGAGCTGGAGCCAGACGATTTTCAGGATGGTGGAAAATATTCATCCGCAAAAAAGTGCCCAGGCCAAATATGTCGTCCAGACGCTTGGCGGCATGGGCGATCCGTCGGTCCAGACGCATGCCACTCAGCTGACCACCCGCCTCGCACGGCTAACGGGTGCGGAGCCAAAGCTTCTTCCCGTGCAGGGTGTGACAAGCTCGCGCGAGGCCAAACTCCTGATGCAGGCGGACCCGTTCGTGCGGGAGACGATGGACCTCTTCGGCAGCATCACGCTCGCCATCGTCGGCATCGGCGCCGTCGAGCCATCAGAATTGCTGGCAAGATCCGGCAATATCTTCTCGTCACGGGAGCTTGCCGACCTTGCCGAGGCAGGTGCGGTCGGCGATATATCGCTGCGGTTTTTCAACAAGGACGGCAAGCCTGTAAAGACGCCGCTCGATGATCGCGTCATCGGCTTGCCTCTTGAAGACCTCGAACGGGTCGATCGGGTCATCGCGCTTGCGGGCGGTGCAAAGAAGACGGCGGCAATCGCCGGTGCCTTGAGGATCGGGGTTATCGATACGCTGATTACGGACAAGTTCAGCGCCGAGCGCCTAATCGAGGCATGAGATCGGCAGGATCGTCACTCGCATTCAATCGAGGGTTGCTGCTCTTGAAGAGATAAGAACCGATGGTCCTGTTGTTGCTTCAGGCCTTGTCTTGCAAGAGAGCGGAAGAGAGAGAGAGACGAATTTCACCGACCCCGTTCTGTACCTCCGCTGCAAGAGATAAGGCTTACCGCTCGGGATGGTCTCTGGCAGCCCTTATCGTCACTTCCCGATCAGTAAGAATGGCATCGTGTTTTACGAATCTTCCGTTCGGTAAGCCGCCATAGGAGATGGTCGATGTTCAGGTCCGCACGCAAGTTCAGCGCCGCCGTTCGGGGAAAACGCAAAGGCTTCGGCTGGACATGGGCCGAGCTTGCCGCCCGCGCCGGAACGGGCGAACGCTTCATCGTCGAACTCGAGTCCGGCCAGCCGAATTGCCAGCTTGAGAAAGCGCTGATCGTGGCGCGGGCTGTCGGCATCGGGATTGGCGATCTTAGGACGGTCCAGTGGGCCCGGCTGTGTATGACGATGACCTCGGCTTTCTGCCGACCTTCGGTGAGGGTCGATGACAACTATTTTCCATGAAACCCTCCCCGTTATCCATTTAACCTTCCAAGACGAATGGAGGCTAGACTACGATCCAGCCTGGGAAGCGCACCACTCAACCTTCCCGACGCTCAGGCGGGTGGAGGAGCTTGTTGAGGCTATCAACACTACCTGTGAAGACATAGCGCCGCAAATCGCTGCGATGGCGGGAGATCCGACGAGAGTCCTCGAACGTATCTCCCGCAACGTTCAAAAACGATGCGGGCGGATTCAGGCACAAAACCGCAACTGGCGATGAAAGCAGAAACCGAAGCCGTGCCGAAAACGGAAATTATTTCCGTTTTCGGAAGAAGCAGACAGCGGAAGTCGTCCTTCTTGAGGGCAGCTTGCATCCTCAAGTCGGTCGGACAGCGAGTTGGCCCCGCCACAGAGCCGGTGACGTACGCATGTTAAACTAAGCTAACCCAAACTAGAATTGTCCACTTATTGAACCATCGTAGGTTTATGAGCCAGCTCGGGCCGGAGTTTCCTGGCCGTAAAGAGGCCAAACAGCGGTTGCTCAGATATCAAGGATGAGACCTTTAGCCTTCAGCACAGGTTCGAGCTTGCTGACTTCGATGACTGACTTGCCTTGCTTGTAGGCTTCGATGTAGCCAGCCTCGGCCTCTTCACGAACCTCTGAGAGGCGAGCAACGTCCTGCGCCTCCCCCTGACGAACGATGACCAGCCCGTCAGCGTCGCCGACGACGATGTCGCCGGGATTGATGATCTCGCCGCCGACGATGACCGGGTCGTTGATTGTCGCGATCGTTTCCTTGACCGTGCCCTTGATGCAGACGCTGAGCGAGAAGACCGGAAATCCGAGCTCCCTCAGCTGCAGCGTATCGCGCACGCCTGTATCGGTCACCAGGCCGCCAATGCCCTTGGCAAGGCAGGCATTGGCGAGCACATCACCGAACGAGCCGGCTTCCTCATACTCCCCTGCGGAAACGACGATGATATCACCGGGTTTGGCGTAGTTGATCGCAAGCTGCAGCATGATGTTGTCACGCGGCGCGCATTTCACCGTGAACGCCGGGCCGCAGAGCTTCATTCGGTAGTCTACGGGCTTCAGCCGCGAGGACAACGCGCCACGGCGACCTTGAGCCTCATGGATCGTTGCTGGCGAGAATTTAGCGAGCGCGTCGATGTCGGCCATGCTCGGGCGCTTGGCAATATCTTTGATGTGGGTCACGGAAACCTCCCATGGTTAAGCCGGCGGCGGGCGCGCCCACCGCCTCTAATCGATGACAATTTTCGGATGGATAACTGACCGGCTAAGCGAGCCTTCGTCAGGGGATCGGATCAAATTTCAGTTCGGTAATCGGTACGACCTTTTCGGTGCGTGTCATCTTGTACTCGGTATTGGCCCCGAGCCATTTCTCCCAGATCTTGTTGATCTCGCCATCACCGTCGAGCTTGTGGAGGATCGCGTTGATCTTTGCGGTCAGCGCCGGCTGATCCTTTTGCATGCCGATCCCGACAGGCTCCAGGAGCAAAGGTTCGTCGATCATGCGCATCGGCTTGCCCTTGGTCTTGGATTCGTTGACGAGCAGCGTCGTTGTCATCGTGTTGGCGACGAGGCCGCGCGCCTTGCCCTGTTGAACGGCGAGATAGGCAGACCCGGTATCCTGGAAGGTCAACGGGTCGGACTTGTTGAGTTTGATTGCCAGTTCCGAAGTCGAACCCTTGGTCGATGCGAGACGCTTGCCCTCGAAATCGGCCTTCGTCTTGCCGGCGTCATCGGCGGGAACGATGAGCATTTCCTTGGCGATGTAATAGGGGTCGCTGAACTGGATCTGCTCGGCGCGGCTCAGCGTATAGGCAAGGTTGGCGACCGTTATATCGACACGGCCCAGCTTCACTTCGGGAACTCGCGCCTCGACCGAGATAGGCTTGATCTCGGCCTTTACACCCAGTTCGTCTGCAATCGCCTTGCAGAGATCGACATCGAAACCGACCATTTCCCGGGTTTTCGGGTCAGGCGAGGCAAATGGCGGCACGTCGGCATAGGTCGCGCAGCGAAGCGTCTTTGCCGACATGATGGTGTCGAGCTGATCTGCCTTGGCCGGCAAGGCAATGGCGACGCCGGAAAGCGCCAATGTCACGGTGAAGCATTTCCAGTTCATTGCTGTTCTCCTTGTTATTGATTTCAGATGCCTAATGGCGCAGATCCGAAAGAAAGCGCTGCGCCCTGGGATGGCGAGGGCTCTTGAAGAACTCCTCGGGAGGCGCGGTCTCCAGGATCTCTCCGGCATCGATGAACCAGATCCGATCTGCCACGTCGCGAGCAAAGCCCATTTCATGGGTGACGCAGAGCATGGTCATCCCCTCGGCCGCCAGGCTTTTCATAACACTCAACACTTCGCCGACCATCTCGGGATCAAGCGCACTCGTCGGCTCGTCGAAAAGCATGACCGGCGGCTCCATTGCGAGTGCGCGGGCAATGGCGACGCGCTGCTGCTGGCCGCCTGAAAGCTGGCCCGGATAGGCGTTGGCCTTGTCGGCAAGACCAACGCGATCCAGCAATGCGAGCGCCTTGTCGCGCGCCACTTTCGCCGGCACGCCCTTGACCCGGATCGGCGACATGGAAACGTTGTCGACCACGGAGAGATGAGGAAACAGGTTGAAATTCTGAAAGACGAAACCGATGCGGCTGCGCAGCCGATTGAGCTCGGCAGCACCCATCGCGGCATGAATATTTTTTCCCTCGAAGTCTATCGAACCGCTATTGATCTCTTCCAGGCGGTTGATCGTGCGGATCAGCGTCGACTTGCCGGAGCCGGACGGTCCGCAAATGACGACGACTTCGCCGCGGCTGACATCGGCGTTGATGTTGTTCAATACCTGGTAATGGCCATAGCTTTTGCAGACCTCGTGAAGACGGATCTCTCGAGCGCCGTCCTGCGGTGCGGAAACTGGGGTGCTCATAGCTGCTCCGTGAATGCTTTTAAGGGAACGACATCGCTACGCAGGCGTATCTTCCGTGGCCCGGCTCGCCGTCGGGCAATTCGCCGTTCGACGCTGTTTGCGACATGGGTCAGGCTCCAGCAGAGCACATAGTAGACAACGGCGAGGATGAAGAAGACTTGGAAGGGTTGCGACAGCAGCTGGTTGTTCACCTGGCTTGCCGCGAAAGTCAGATCGGGCACGTTGATGATGTAGCCAAGCGTCGTGTCCTTGATCGTCGAGACGAAGGTCGAGATCATGCTCGGGATCATGTTGTAGAGCGCCTGCGGCAGGATCACGAAGCGCATCGCGCCGATGTAACTGTGGCCAAGCGCTCTTGCGGCATCCATCTGCCCTTGCCCGAGCGAAACGATGCCGGCCCGCACGACCTCGCTCAAGAACGCGCCCTCGTAGATCACAAGCGTGACCAGCATGATAAGGAAGCTCGGGACATCCGCCCCCGTCCACAGCGGAACGATGAAATAGCACCACAGGATCAGCATCAGAAGCGGAACGCCACGCGTGATGTAGACGAGGCCGGTTGCCGGCCATCTGAGCACCGCCCATTTGGAGAGGCGGGCCATAGCAAGCAATATGCTGACAGGGAATGCGAGCGCGATGGCAAGCGCTGAAAGGATAAGCGTATTGGCAAGGCCGCCCAGCGGGCCATTGGGATACTGGCCGATCAGCAGCAGCAGCCAATAATCGTGGACGATCTTGATGATGTCCTGGATCATGCGCGCGCCTTCCGCAACGGATCGCTGCGCTGGGAGATATAGGCGCCGAAAGCCATGATGATGAGGGAGAAGAACAGATAGATGACCGTGCCGATCAGATAGATCTCGAAAGTGCGGAAACTGACATTGTCGATTTCCTTGACGGCATGCGTAAGTTCAGATGCACCTACGACGATCGCGAGACTGCTGTTCTTGAAGAGGGAGACGCTGTGATTGATGAGCGGCGGCAGGGCATTGCGCACGCCCTGGGGCATGATGACAAAACGCATGGCCGAGATGTAGCCATGCCCGAGCGCCTTGGCGGCTTCCATTTGTCCTGGGCTGACTGACCGCAGGCCTGAGCGCAAATCCTCGCTGAAATAGGCGGCCTGGCACAACCCAAGACCTATGATGGCAAAGATCGCCTCGGCATTGTGATCGGCAAGCCAGTCGGTGACGCCTTGCGGCATCAGCGTATAGATCCCGAAATACCAGAACATCAGCTGCACCAGCGTCGGCACGTTGCGGTGATAGGAGACGTAGGCCTTCACGATCGGCTCGCCGATGCGAAGCGGCGAGACCCGCAGGGCAAAAAGCAGGATGGCCAGCGTCATCGCAAGGAACCAGGAGCAGATATAGATGACGAAGGTCATCTCGACGCCCTGCAAGAGCATCGCAACGTAGTCCGGATTTCTGAGGATGGCCGACAGGTCGAACCCGCTCACTGCTTGGCACCTTCCGCATCATAGATGGCGGCAGATGTCTCGGGCTTTGCCGTCTGCAGGCCACCCATCACCTGCAATGTCGGGGTGATCTCCATATGACCGATATTGACTGCGACCGGCGCTGAAATCGCAAAGGCGATCGCATCGGCGATATCGGCCGCCTGCGGCAGCTCGAACCCGTCGATGAAGCGCTCGCGCACGCTGGGGTCGTCGCCATGAACGTGGTTGAAGATATCGGTCGCGACGCGGCCGGGGCAGATTTCGGTGACGCGGACCCGCTTGCCGAATGCGTCGATGCGCAGCTGGTTCGACAGCATGGCGACGCCGGCCTTGACGGCATGATAGGTGGAATTGCCGCCGAAATTGTAATTGCCGGCAATCGAGGAGATGTTGACGACATGCCCGCGGTCGCGAGCAACCATTCCCGGCACGACCAGACGGCAGATGTGCAGCACAGCGCGAAGATTGACATCGATGAGGAGATCGATGTCTTCTTCATCAGCCTGAAGGAATTTCTTCGGCCGGTCGACGCCAGCATTGTTGACCAAAATGTCGAACTGAACCCGGTTCGCAAGATCGGCGATTGCGGCACGATCCGTCACATCGATGACGTGGACGATGCATCCCGTGCGCTCGGCCAGTTCCTGCAGGGCACCGGCGCTGCGAGCGATCGCATGCACCTCGATACCCTCGCGGCAAAGCCGCTCCACCACCGCGGCGCCGATACCGGAGGAAGCGCCTGTGACCAGCGCGGTTTTATAATCGGAGAATGGCATTCTGATCCCCTTTTTGTTGGTGTGGACATTAGCGGAGCTTCAACTCCTTGCCTAAGACCGATTACTTTTGGAGTAATAAGCAAGTTTTATGGAGATGGGCCGACTGCAAGCGAACCGGCCTCGGCCGAGGGGCATCGCGCCACTTTTGCAGCGATCCGCATGGCGTTCCCACATCGGCGCGCGTTGCAAAACAGATGCGCGTCTGCAAACATGTCTCGCCAAGACAGAACAGTAATCGATGCCATGGATATCAGACGCTTCAAATCCTTCATTGCCATCGTCGACAGCGGCAGCATTACGCGAGCCGCCGATATCCTGCATCTCGCCCAGCCGGCTCTGAGCCAGCAATTGGCCGCACTCGAGGAACATTTCGGCCAGAAGCTCCTGATCCGAAGCCAGCAGGGCGTCAGCATGACCGACGCAGGACACGCCGTCTATCGGCATGCGCAGATCATCCTGCGCCAGATGGAACAGGCGCAGGCGGATGCGGCAGCCGCCGGCAATTCGCTTGCCGGACGCGTCTCGGTCGGCCTCGTGCCCTTCAGCAGCGCCGCCACACTTTCGGTCGATCTCCTGGCCGAAACACGCAAGAGACATCCGGGCATTCTGCTTCATCTGACGGAGAGCGTTGGTCAGACCTATAGCCAGATGATCATGACCGGCCGACTGGAAATGGCGTTGATCCACGGCACGGGGCCGATCAAGGGCGTGCGGTTCGAGCCGATCCTGAGGGAGGAATTCTACCTCGTTGCTCATCGCAATTTCGCGATCGATCCAGACCTGAAGCCCGTACCTGTCAGCGCACTTGATGGGATGCCGATGCTGTTGCCGCCGGCTTACAATTTCGTGCGCCGGGCCGTCGATGCCGCCTTCTCGCGCAGCCGCATCAATCTCAAAGTCGTGGCCGAAGTGGAGATCGTGCGAACGCTGGCACGCGCCGTCGGCAGCGGGCTTGGCGCGACCATCATGCCGAAAGCGATTGCCGACCGTATCGTCTCGGAATCGAGCGAACCTCTCGTCTGCCGGCTGATCTCGCCGCGCATCGAGGAAACGCTGTCGCTTTGCACGTCCGATCAGAACTCGCTGTCGGAGCCCGCATTTGCCGTCAAGGACATCCTCGTCGAGCTGACCGAGCAGTTGAAGGTCTAAAGCTTGGAGGCAGACGCCAATGGCCTGCGACCCCGAAAGCCAGGCCGCGCGCGCGGCGGGATGAACGCTCAGCGCATATCGCGGCAGAACTCGGCAATACGGACACAGCCCTCGCCAAGCTTTTCCATGCTTGTCGCATAGGAGATGCGGAAATATGGGCTCATACCGTAAGCGGAGCCCTGCACCGTCGCGACATGGTGCTCATCGACCAGCGCCATGACGAAATCGACGTCCGTCTCGATCTTGCGTCCGCCCTTGGTGGTCTTGCCGATCAAGCCGGACATGTTGGGATAGATGTAGAAGGCGCCTTCCGGCTTGTGGCAGCGCAGCCCTTCGACCTTTGACAGTTGATCGAGCACGAAGTCGCGTCTTTCCCTATAGATCGCCGCCCGTTCGGCCAGGAGATACTGCGGTCCGTCCAGCGCTGCGATCGCCGCTGCCTGCGTGACGGTTGCGATGCCGCCGCTGTTCTGGCCGTTGACGTTGCTGATCGCGGCAATCAATTCCTTCGATCCGCTGGCGCAATATCCCAGGCGCCAGCCGGTCATGGCATAGGCTTTCGAGACGCCGTTCATCGTCAGGACCCGCTCGTAGAGCCTTGGTTCGGCATCGGCGATCGTGCAGAATTCGAACCCGTCATAAACGAGGTGCTCGTAGATATCGTCGGTAAGTATCCAGACATCCGGATGGCGCAGCATGACCTCGGCGATCGCGGCCATTTCGGCACGCGAGCAGGCGGCACCCGTCGGATTGTTCGGGAAATTCAGGAGAAGCCATTTGGTGCGCGGCGTGATCGCCGCCTCGAGGTCCTCCGGACGCAACTTGAACCCGGCCTGCTCGAAGCAGGGGACAGCGACCGGAACACCGCCGGCAAACTTGACGATGTCGGCGTAGCTGACCCACGACGGCGTGGGAATGATGACCTCGTCGCCCGGATTGCAGGTGGCGAGCATCGCATTGAAGATCACCTGCTTGCCGCCGCCGGAAACGACGATCTGGCCTGCATCGTAGTCGAGATTGTTGTCACGCTTGAATTTTCGGCTGATCGCCGCCTTCAGCGCTGGCGTGCCATCCATCGGCGGATATTTGGTGTCGCCGCCAAGTGCGGCGGCATGTGCTGCCTCGATCGCATGGGCGGGGGTCGGGAAATCCGGCTCCCCGGAGGAGAGGCTCACAACCTTGATGCCCTTGGCGGCCAGTTCGCGGGCGCGTTGGGTCATGGCGGCGGAGGCGGAGATGGAAACATTTTTGAGACGGTCAGCTGTCGAAGGCATTGATGTGATCTTTCGCTGAAATTGAAAACTTGACGGCTAGAAGCGATCAGGATGCAAGCTCGGTTGCAGGCGCTAGCGTCGCGCCGGAAGCCTCGATTTCGCTGCGGACGATGCGGGCAAGCTCAAGTGAACCGGGCGTATCGCTGTGAACGAGGATGGATCGGGCTGGCATTTCAAGCGTGCTGCCATCGATCGCCTCGACGGTCCCATCCGTCAGAAAGCGACGCACCCGTTTGCGGACCGCAACCTCGTCCTTGACCAGCGCGCCCGGCAGACCGCGGGTGACGAGCCTGCCGTCGGCATCATAGGCACGATCGGCCAGAAACAGCGCCAGCGTCTTCAGTTTCGCGCGCCTTGCCGCCTTTTCGATTTCACTGCCCGATGTCACGAAGACGACCAGACGCGGATCGACGGTAGAAATGGCATTCATCATCAGATCGGCAAGCGCTGCATCGCGGTTGACCATATTGCCCATGGCCGCATGAAAGCTGAAATGTCCGACAGTCATGCCCTCGCTCCGGGCGATCGCGATGAGCGCGCCGAGCTGATAAAGCATCTGCTGCCGAAGCTCGTCCGGCTGGAACGGCATCTCGCGCCGGCCGAAGCCGGACCGGTCCGGCAAGCCTGGATGCGCGCCGATACCCACGCCGTTCTCCTTCGCGAGACGCACCATGCGCGCCATCGTCTCCGGGTCACCGCCATGAAAGCCGCAGGCGATGTTGGCCGACGACACGATCTTCATCATCGCTTCGTCATCGCATAGCCGATAGGGGCCAAAGCCTTCGCCCATGTCGGAATTCAGATCGATCTTCACCGCTTCCTCCTCTTCGTCCCCGCCATTCTGATCAGGCCATCGCCTTCAAGGCACGCTTGACCATTTGCGACGTCCGCCTGACGTCCTCGACGTAGCGGGCCACGGCCCGTTCGACCGCGCGCGCCTCGGCATGTGTCGAGCGGACGAAGCGAAGCCGGGTGCCGATACGCGCCTGGCCAAGCCGCCACAGATCGCACTCGATGACGCCGGCAATTTTCGGATAGCCACCCGCGGTATTGGCATCGCTCATCTGAATGATCGGCTCGCCGGCTGGCGGAACCTGGATCACGCCGGGCACAACGCCATGCGAGCGCATCTCGACCGTCGCCTTTGCTTTGATCGGTTCGCCGGACAGGCGATAACCGGTGCGGTCGCTGCTCGACGATATCCTCCAGGTCTGGTTCCAGAAGGCCTTACCATCCCCGGCGAACAACTCATGCTCGCCGGCCTGTATCGCACGGATCGGCAATGCGCCGTCGATGGGAGCCGGGAAGACATCACGCAAAGCGACAGCCGGCTCGATGACCGCAATGCCGCTTGCCGGCAAGGTAAGTGCATCCCAAGACTGGCCGAATTCAATCCTGTCGCCGTTGATGAGCGGCCGGCCGGCATTTCCGCCGAAGCCGCCGCGCAGCGACGTGCTTCGCGAGCCCATGAGAACCGGCACATCCAGTCCGCCGGCAAACAGGAGATAGGCGCGCGCCAATGTCGGCGGCTGTCTCAATTGGAGGATCTGACCCGGTTCGGCGCGATGGACGCACCAGGCAAGCAGTTCCCGGCCATCCAATGTCGGGCAGCCGTCTGCACCCGTGACCGCAAAGACGCCGCCCGTCACGAACAGCAGTTTGAACGGAAAGGTCTGAACCTCTATCGCGGCCGCATCGTCGTCGTTGCCAACGAGGATATTGCCGACCTTCACCGCAAGAGGGTCCATCGCGCCGCTGGCTGTGACGCCGATGTCGCGATAGCCGGGGCGGCCGAAATCCTGGATCGTGTTGAACGGGCCGGTTTCAATGATCTCGATCATAGCTCGATCCTTGCCGGCAGAAAGCGGACGATATCCCCGGGCATCATCAAAGCCGGCGTCGCCGAAGTGGGATCGAACATCTGCAGCTCTGCGTGGCCGAGGGAATTCCACCCGTTCGGCCCTGTCAGCATCGCAACGCCTGTCTGCATTCCGCCGATCGTCACGCTGCCCTTCTCCATCCTGAGCGACGGCACGGTCTTGCGCGGCATATAGATGCGCGGGTCGAGCCCGTGCAGATAGCCGAAGCCGGGAGCACTGCCCAAGGCGAAGACGCGGTAGCTCGCCTCGTGATGCAGGCGCACGACCTCGCGGTCGCTCAAGCCGCAGAAATCGCAGATGGCGGGAAGATCGATTGCATGAGCGCCGCCATAGTGAACCGGGATCTCGATGGTCTTCCCCGCGAGATCGAGGCTCTCGGCACTGTTCCATGCCTCTAGAAGCCGGATCGTGATCAACTCGGGGTCTTCGGGCGTCTCCTTTAAGATCGCCAGAAGATTGGTCATTCCGGGGATCACTTCCGCTATATCGGCCCACCCCCTTACCGTCTGCGCCAAAGCCCAGATCCACCGCTGCGCGGGCAGATCGAATTCGCCCGGTGCCTCGAGCAGGAAAGACCGGGTGCCGATGCAGGAAATCCGTGCCCTGCCCTTAGTGACGACAGCGATTTTGCCCGACGAGGTGATAGTGTTCGACGTGGCAATCATCATAGCGGCTCTATCTCGAACAGCGGGTCGCCGAATCCGACCAGGGCTTCGGGTTCCACCAGTTGCCTGGTCAGCAAACCGGCCTTGCCGGCGGGAGTGGGAAGCAGGACAAAACCGACGCGGATGAAACCGATCACGTCCTGGCTTGAGACCGTGCGAGGCAGACGCTCGGCTCCGTTGCAATCAGAGGGCTGTAATGGATAGAAGTGGCCTGCCAACGGCGCTTTGACCGCCGCTGCCAACGCAGCCGGACCTGGCTGCGCGTTTCCCATCATGCTGACTTGGGTACCCGCCTCCTTCGAAACCACGATGCGCAGATTGCCGGCGGGCCAGGAGATTTCCATGCCCTCGACGCCTGCCACGGTCAGCGCATCGGCCAGGGCCGCGATGGTCGAGGGATCGCTGAAGTCGACCCTGCTCATTGCCCCCTCCTCTGCCGAAGCCATTGCTCCAGATAATGGATATCAGTCTCCCCACGAGCAAAACCCTCATCCTCGAACAAGGCCCTCAGCAATGGTAGGTTGGTGGAAATCCCCTCTATTCGAGTGGCGGAAAGCGCCTCGCGCATCTTCGCCATCGCATCCGCCCGAGTCGGTGCATGGACGATCAGCTTGGCAATCAGCGAGTCATAATAGGGCGAGACCCTATAGCCGGCATGGATATGAGTGTCGACGCGGATACCCTGCCCTTCCGGCAGAGCCAAATCGGAGATCATGCCCGCCGAAGGCAGAAAGCTTTCAGGATCTTCGGCATTGATCCGACATTCGAACGAATGCCCAGCACACTCCACCTCATCCTGCCGCATTTCGAGGGGAAGACCCTGAGCGACCATTATCTGGGCGCGAACGATATCGATCCCGCTGGTCATCTCGGTGACGGGATGCTCGACCTGCAGGCGCGTATTCATTTCGATGAAATAGAAAGCTCCATTTTCATAGAGGAACTCGAAGGTCCCGACACCGCGATAGCCGATCTGCCGGCAAGCTTCGACGCAGGCCAGACCGACCGGCCCGATCATGTCCGCAGAAATTCCGGGAGCCGGCGCCTCTTCCACCACCTTCTGATGCCGGCGCTGCATCGAGCAGTCGCGATGCCCGAGCCAGACGGCATTGTCATGGATATCGCAGAGTACCTGAATTTCGATATGACGCGGATGCTGGAGGAACTTCTCCACATAAAGTGCGGCAGAACCGAAAGCCTGGCGGGCCTCCTCCCGTGTCAGGGCAATGGCCTGATGCAGTTGCTCAGCCTCGTGAACAACCCGCATCCCTCGTCCGCCGCCGCCGCCCGCGGCCTTGATGATGACGGGATAGCCGATCTCTCGCGCGATCCGCTCGACCGAAGCCGTATCGTCCGGAAGGGCCGTGTCGGGGCCGGGAACGCACGGCACGCCTGCAAGGATCATCGCCCGCTTTGCCGCTATCTTGTCGCCCATGGTCGCGATCGAAGGGGCCTCAGGCCCGATGAATGCGATCCCGGCTTTCTCGACCGCCTCGGAAAATGCGGCGTTCTCCGACAGAAACCCATAGCCCGGATGAATCGCACCGGCTCCGATCAGATGCGCTGCCAGGAGGATCGCATCCTGATTGAGATAACTGCCCGCGGCATTCGAAGGACCGATGCATAGGAAGCTGTCCGCCGTCTTGCCATAAGATGCCTGCCTGTCCGCCTCGGAGCAGATCGCGACCGTCTTCAAGCCAAGCTCGCGGCAGGCGCGCTGAATTCGCTCGGCAATCTCGCCGCGATTGGCAATCAGCACCCTGTCGAACCGTCGATCGGCCAGATAAACCTCATTGACAGGGTCCGCCATCACGCGATCTCCGCGAGCATGGCACCCGTCTCGACTTCGCCGCCATCCACGTCGGTAAGCTGCTTGATGCGGCCGGCTCGCGGCGCTGCGATCTTGTTGAAAACCTTCATGGCTTCGATGATGAAAAGGGTCTGCCCCTCCTCCACCATGTCACCGATCTTGACGAAAGGCTCCTGCCCCGGCGCCGGCGCTCTATGCAGGATGCCGAAGATCGGCGCCTTCACGGTTACGGTCATGGCCTGCGCCACTCCCGAGGCATCGCGGTCATCTTGCGCACGGCTGCTCGTCGTGCCTGTAGACACTTGCGCCGGGGCGATGGGAACAGCCGGATGGGCTGCGCGGAAAATCCGCACACTAACGTCCTTTTCCGTTACCGTGAGCTCAGTAACGTTGGATCGTCCAACGAAATCGATCAGTGTTTTTATCTTCGAAAGGTCCATACGGGAGCTCGGTATTTGGGAACACCTCCCGCAATCGAACGATGACGGCGTTTGGCTGCCTTCCTCCCTACACGATGGCACGCACGATGGGGTCAGAGGAACTTTTGATGACGCTAACATCCAAGGTCGCGATGGCCATCCGCAAGGTATCCCCAACAACCTATCCCACATGAACCTTCGATTCGCGTGCGATGGGATTAAGGGTCCACCCAGGGGAAGGCATTAAGTAGGCTCTTGAAGTTATCATCACCGTCGACGACACCGGTGCTCGCCATGCTCATTCCAACTCTTTTTGCCACCCAGATCGGCGATGCGCATTTTACGGTCTTCCGCACCGTGAGGTCGAAGTCGCGGCTGAACTTCCTGTTCTTGCCACGCGGCAATTATCGAGATTACATCCTCAATAATGTCAATTTGATTGTCTGGACGGCCGTCGTCCCGATCCAGGTCTTGCAGCCGCACTGTGTTCATTTTGAACCGCAACGTTTATGTAACGAGGTGCCGATTTGGAGCACCTGGCGAGAGCAAGGGTGCCGAGACCTTCGACAGGCAAGAAGTTGATTTGCCGGTCGAAGCCGGCCTCCGGGAATATCCGCCATCATGGTCTTGTCGGCGACATAGTGATTGTCTCTGAAGATGCTGGTCAGTTCAGGATCAACAATCACGCCCGATGTTGGGTCTATTGCGAGCGGCTGTTACAGAAGCTGATACCGGCAAGAGCGAAAGAGGCGCTATCGGTCGCTCCGGTTCGATTTCGCGTCTGGCAATCTTACAAGGCGCTGAAGGCCTGGAAGCCGAAGCCCTCCCCGCAAGCAATTCCGGCCTTCCGACGGCGTTCGACATCTTTACGCTGCGCACCGGTTAAGACGCGCTCGACGCATCGCTCATGCGGCCGCACCGTCGGAATGCTGAACTACTGCGCGTGCTCGGGCAGCCGCCGGAAATCACTGCGCACTCAGGCGTCCGAGAGCGATTTGCGGAGCTTCGTCACCAAGCGAATAATCTCCGGCGGCCAATGAGCCAGGATGGCCGGGTACTCATGACAGTATGCCGATCTCATGAAGACGTGCCAAAAGCTCGGTCTGTCTTTCTATCACCGCCTCGGCGATCGGCTCGCCGTCCGCAGCAGGACCAACCCGCCGCTTGCCGGCCTCATTGCGGCAGAAGGTTAAGCACGCGAAACTTTGAAAGACGCGATTGTGACGTCGCCACGCATTCCGGTCCAGACTATATGATCGATCACGAGCGCGCCGATGTCCGCGTTTGGCATTTTCCAGCGAACGCGGGAAGCGGCGCAAGAACGGACTTTACATGGAAGGTCACAACAATTTTCGCAAGAATACTCTTTTTATATCGGCAGGATAGCGTTCCAGCGTTCCGAACACAGAGTATCTCTGCTTTTCATAGAAGCCTGGAGCCTGAAAGCTAAAGGTATCGAGCCAAATCCCGACGCAATTTTCTTCTTTGGCCCATTTGCTCCGCCTGAGCCAGAAGCTTTGCTCCCAATTGCTGGCCCCTCATAGCTTCGGGCACAAACAGCAACCCAACGAACAGCCAATTATAATAGTATTTGGCCCATGGGCCACCTTGGATTTCGCCCGCATCATCGCGCAGTAAAATTGCGAGCGGCTTGTAACCATCTTGTCCCGCCTTTGAATCATTGAAGGCAAGCAGGGGGATCGCGATTGCCTTGCGGTCATCTTCGCTGGCGTCAGACTTCATTTCCAACACGGGCATTCCAGTCTCCATTCAGCCCTTTCCCCCTATGTGGGCGATGTAACAAACACACGAATTTGCCGCCACACTTGAGAGGTCACTTTTGACGGGATTCAGTTGGAGTTATTAATGCCAGAAGGCTTCAGATCTCTACGGCTCCCCAGAAGTCTGCTGCGGGCCGCGTGAGGTTCACATTATATGAGATCCTAGCGCGGGATTTTACGCTGTTCTTGTCCCGACCCCACATTAAGATATCGGGCATCCAGGGTTTCATGGCAGACTTTATCTGAATCTAGGCGAGTAAATCATTCAATTGGGCCGTCGTTGCATCAGCCACAGAAAATACGGACCACCGATCAATGCTGCCAAAAGGCCGGCGGGCATTTGATCCGGAAACAAGACAACTCTCCCCAACCAATCGGCACTCATCATTATCAGGCCGCCGATTAGAGCGGCCGCTGTCAGCTGAGCTGCGGTTCTCACCTGCCCCAGCATACGGGCAGCATGCGGGGCAATAACACCGACGAAGCTCATCGGGCCGACGATCAGGGTCGACGCCCCAGCGAGCAATGCAATCACGAGAAGAAGGCAGAAGCGGCTCTTGTCGAGATCGACACCGAGCTGCCCCGCCGATGATGCACCAAGCGGCAGGATATTGAGCCAGCGCAGCATGAAGGGCAAAGAAAGCGCTGCAGTCACGAGGATGGCTGCCATAATGGCTGCGTCGATCGGCTGCGCGAGCCAGGTCGAACCCGATAACCAGCGGAACAATATAGCCATGCGCGGGTCGCCGGTCCCCATCAGGACCGAAACCAAGCCACTGAAGAGCGTGGTGAGCGCGATGCCGACATAGATCATGCGATCGGGCGAGAAGCTCGATCGGCGCGACAGGAGGAGAAGCGTTGCCATCGTGAAGAACGCCCCGGCGAAGGCGCCGCCGGTCTGCGTGACACGGTCGAGGCCAAAGCCACAAAGCAACATGATGATCACCCCGAGTGCCGCTCCGGTGCTAACCCCAAGGACCTCCGGACTTGCCATTGCATTGCCTGTTACGCGTTGCATGATAGCGCCAGCAAGAGCGATCGCGGCCCCACCGCAAAATGCTGCGATCAGCCGTGGCCCGCGCCAATAAGACAAGTCGACCAATTCTTGTCCGTGGCTCCAATGCCACCCCTTAAGAGCTAAGCCGAGCGATAGTGATAGCCATGAGACGAGCAGGATCAGGCAGGCAATTGAAAAAAAGAACGGACCGAACCTCTTCCTGGATTCCGGGGCACGCGCAGATCTCACCTCCGTCGCCCAGCCAGCCGATCGCATTTTCGGCAACAATACCAGCAAGATCGGGGAGCCGATGAGCGCCACGGCAGCGCCCGTGGGAATTTCGCGCGCTGTCGAAATCGCCTGCACAGACTGATCTACAAGCCATAGGAGCATCGCGCCCATTAGTGCAGACAAAGACAATTGCCGCCCGACGGTTCTGGTATTGGAAAGACGCGCGAGTGCCGGAGCGATGAGGCCAATGAAACTAATCGGCCCTACGGTGCTTACGATTTGGGCGGCAACAACGATCGCAATGATAAGGATGAGAAAACGCACGAGCGATAGCGGCAACCCGAGGCTTTTTGCTCCCTCGTCATTCAACGAGAGAAGCACGAGCGGCCTTCGAAGCAAGATCAGCAGAACAAGCGCGATGGCAAGTCCGGGCATGATCTCGACGACGCGATGCCAACCCTGGACGTTGAGCGAACCGGCCGCCCAGATGAAGACGTTGCGCACGCCGCCATGAAAAAGGATCATCGTGCTTGCCAGGGTCGAGGCATAGAGGCCAACCACGAGCCCGGCGAGAATAACGGCGAGGGGCTCAAGCCGGCGCCGCCAGGCAATGCCGATAACGAGAACAGCAGCCCCGCATCCGCCGAGAAGCGCTGCGGTTTCTGTCGAGAAAAGGAAGGTTGACGGCAGCCAGAACGTCGTTGCGACCACGACAACATAGGCTCCCCCCGTAATCCCGAGCGTCGCAGCGTCCGCAAGCGGATTACTTAGCACATGCTGCAAAAGCGCGCCGACAACGGCCAAGCCCGCGCCGGCCAAGAGGCTCATCACAAGCCGCGGAAAGAAGGTTTCGTGCGCAACCAATTGAGCGATATCCGTGTCGCTTGGGTGAAACAGCGCAGTCGACCATTCATCGGGCGGCAGAAGATGCGAGAGGTTGCTAAGGCATAATGCAAACGCTATGATTGCAAGCACCAAGATGATTGCAAGCGAACGCACAGATTGCGTCTGCTTGTCGGCCGCTGCGATTTTGCTAATCACGATCATGGTCCTCCACAAGCGCGATTGACAGCAGCGTTGCAAAGCGACTGATCGACGGCAGGCCGCCCTGATCGTAGACGGAAGCGATTTCCTTCACCCGCTGCCCTATAACAAACGGCAAGGCCTGCCAGAACCGCATGCCCTCCGTCGTTTTGGGCACCCCTCTTCCACCAGTCGTGATCACGATGACGTCGATGTCGGAAAAGACAGCAAGTCGCTCGATGCCGACAATGGTCCTGCCTGAAAATCCCACAGGCGCCCGCCACGCATTGACCAGCCCGAGACGATGCAGCACGTCGTCGTAAAGGCTTCCGCGAGCAAAGATTGCAACGTGCCTGTCATCAACGAAACCTATCAGGAGAATGGAGCGCCCGGCATGGGAAGAGAGCCTCTCTTTCGCCTGTAAAATTGATTGCGATGTCGACGAGATGAGCGCCTTTGCGCGTTCGCTTTGTCTCAGTTCTGTGGCCATGCCCTGCGTCGTCGTTGATGCCGCGTCCAGCGAAAAGCCAGTGCCATCGCGCAACGCGAAGGACGAAACCGTGCAGATACGCTCCAGTTGCGGGCGTGCGACTTCTAGCTCTGGCGGGATCAGGATGCGGTCGGCACGAAGTTCATAGAGAAGTTCGTAGTTCGGCGTGAATAACAGGCCGACATCGACGACACCTTCAGGCATTGCCGGTGTGACAACATTGCGCATGTAATAAGCAACTGCCGGCACTCCCACAGGGACGATCCTAAGTGCAAGCAGAGTGGCGGCAAGCCCCCAATCGAGGACAGCAATGCGCTCAGATGTGGTCCCAGTTTGCTCAAACTCTTCTGCCGCTGCGACATGACATGCGTAAAGGCTTGCAACGCCAGACAGGAAGGCCCTTCGTGTCATGCGGGGACGGGCCAAAGGCCCGTCCCAATAGGAGTGTCTGGAGATCAACGCGGACATCCCTACCAGCGGTAGTCAAGCGTCGCATAGACGGTCCGACCCTGTCCCCATCGGCAATTGATATTGGAGCAATCCGAAACATAGACCTTGTCGAACAGGTTGGAGGCGTTGACCGACGCCGTCAGGCCTTTGTATTTCTGGTCCAAATTACCGAAGTCATAGCGGACAGCCGCATCGAACAGAACATAGTCCGGTATCTTTGCGGTGTTGGTGGTGTTGGCAAAGGATTCGCCGATGTAGCGCGCCCCACCCCCGATGCCGAGGCCGGCAAGCGGTCCGGACTGGACGGTGTAGTCCATCCACAGCTTGGCGACATTGCGTGGCACATTCGCCGGTTCATTGCCCACCAGGCCACTGTTGTCCTTAGTCACTTTCGGATCAAGATACGCATAGGACGCCTGCATGCTCCAAGCATCCGTGAGGCTTGCAACAGCTGAAAGCTCGACCCCTCGAGACCGGATCTCGCCGGTCTGGACCTGGAAGCCACTGTGGAGGGGGTCTGTCGTTGGAACGTTCTGCTGGGTAAGGTCGAAGGCTGCGACTGTAAATAGCGCGTTCCACCCCTCCGGCTTGAACTTGATGCCACCTTCAAATTGCTGTCCGGTCGTAGGATCAAGATATGATCCATCAAAGGACAATCCGGTGGAAGGGGTAAAGGACGTCGAATAGCTGACGTAGGGCGCCAAACCATTGTCAAAGAGATAGGTCAGGCCAACGCGACCGGTGAACGCATTATCGCTCTGATCGGTCTGCGCCGACGTCAACTTGTTGAGAGTATCGCTCCAGGCGTGATCCTGGCGACCCGTCAAGGTCAGCAGGAAGCGATCGAACTTGATTTGGTCTTGCGCGTAGACGCCGAGCTGATTGAAACTCTGCTGGCGATTGAGATTGACCTTCGGCACTCCAACCGTCAGGTCATAGTTCGGATTGAGGACGTTGATGTTTGGTCCGACACCATATCGCGAAAAATCGTTCCGATTGAGATACTGATAGTCGAGACCGAACAGGGCCTTGTGTTGCAGCGGGCCGGTATCGAAATCAGCTTCCAGCTGGTTGTCCAATCCGACGCTATTGGCCTGCCCTCGATACATGTAGGTATCACGCTGCAGGATGGAGGTTCCCTTTACAAAGTCATAGGCTTGCAGGGCGTTATAGACGGAATTGACGTGCGAAAAGCGGAAGTTTTGCCTAAAGGTGAAGACGTCGTCGAAGCGATGTGCAAATTCGTATCCGATCGACTCGCGCTCGCGTTTGAATTCCTCGAAGGACGGCTGCCCGGTATTGAAATCGCGTGCAAGCTTGCCGCCAGGCAAGGCTGAGTTGTAGTTCAAGGTGCCGGAATAAGGCAAGGAACTCCAAAAGCCACCTTTGGGATCGTTGAGGTAGCTGCCGAGTATGGTCAGCGACGTGTCTTCGTCGGGCTTGATGGTCAAGGCAGGAGCGATGGCAAGACGCTGCTCCTTCATGTCATCGACCTGCGCTCCGGTTGTCCGACCGAGACCTGTCAGGCGGTATAGCAGGGCGCCATCTTCTGTCACCGGACCACCAAAGTCGAACGCGGCCTGCGCGCGATCGAAAGAACCCGTCTGAAGCTGAATATGGCCAAAGGGCGTATCAGTCGGCCGCTTGCTCACCAGATTGACCAGCCCGCCTGGCGAAACTTGGCCATAGAGGCCGGATGACGGACCTTCGAGAACATCGATGCGGTCAAGAAAGAACGGATCGATCTTGTTCTCGATCCAGGCGCCCTGAGTCTGGAGTTTGAGACCATCCTGATATTGATCGAGCGTAAATCCTCTCGCCTTGAAGTATTCATCGCGGGTATCGGTATTGTCGCCAAAATAAATACCCGGCATATAGCGGGCCGCCTGCGTCAGATTGGTTGCCTGTTGTGCATCGATCTGGGCGCGGGTCGTGACACTCACCGTCTGGGGCGTTTCAATGAGAGGCGTGCTGGTCTTCGACCCTGCCAGCGTGTTCTCCGCAACGAAGCCATCGCCGGGTCCGGTTGCGGACTGTTCGCCCTGAACAGTAATGGGCGCCAGTTGCGTCGCACCCTCAACCGCGGCCCCGTCGGCAGACGAGGGCGATGCCGCGATCGCAACCGTTGTTGAATTGGTGAATGAGTATCGAAGGCCTGATCCGCTCAATATCTGCGCGATAGCCTGCTGCGCGCTGGCGCTGCCCGAAAAGCCCTTGGTGGTTTTTCCTGCTGCAATAGAGGCAAGATAGGAAACCTGCAGGCCAGCCTGCCGCCCAAACGTGGCAAGAGCCTGGTTGAGCGGACCGGCTGGTACCGCAAACTTGACCTGTGCTGAAGCCTGGGCAAGGGACTGTCCGTTCGTGGTGAAAAGGCTGACGCCGATCACCGTCGTCATCATCAGGGCCGTCATCGACGCCTTGATGAGCTGCTTCATAAATGCTGTGTTTCGATACCCGGTCCCCATGCCCTGCTACTCCAATTCGATTGTGCCGAGGGGCTCGCATCGCGTCGCAAAGCAAGTCCCTCAGCTACTACAAACGGAGCCTTGAAATTTTCCCCTTTTTCTCAAGTTTTTTAGATGGGCGAAATAACGGTCATAAGCGAGGCCATTCTGCGCACGCGCCCGCCGGCCGGGTGCACCACTGCTTCAAGCGCACGTTGAGGGTTGGAGAGATCAAATACACCGCTCACGCGCGCCGAACCGATGTAAGGGTCTGCAAAGATAACTTTGCCCGGGATCCAACGCCCGATGCGGGCAACCAGCGCTGCGACAGTCTCCCGTTCGGCGATAACAAGCCGCTCGCGCCAGGCCCCCACCTGTCCCGGCTCATGCTTGCCTCGGTCGACGTCACCGGACGAGGCGTCATAAGAAACCCAGTCGTTTTCAGTGAGCTTTTCGCCTGCGGCCAGTAACGGTGTCGAAGCCCGCACGTCGACAAGGCCATGATCGACATCGACGGTTACGACGCCGGCGTCGCTCGATACATCAAAGGCAGTGCCGAGCGCCGTCGCGGTCACGCCGCCCACCGCTACACTGAACGGCGTGTTCGGATCCCGGGCAACATCGAAGAACGACATTCCATCTAGGAGCTCGATCCGTCGGGCACCATTCCTGTATTGCACAGCGATGGCACTGTCTGGCCCAAGCGTCGCAACGCTTCCGTCAGGCAGTGAAACGGAGCGGATTTCGCCTGTTGCGGTTATGTAATCTGCGCGAATGTCCCGCATCACTCTCGGATAAAACAAGGAGCCGGATGCGGCCGCGCCGATGCCGATTGAACCGGCGATCATGAGATTGCGTCTGGTAAGGCCGAGCTTCTCCCGCTGCTCACTCTTGCGCTTCTCCGTCAAGATCTTACCCGACGCACCGTGTATCTTCGTGATGTGCTGCCAGATGCGCTCGTGTTCCGGACTGCGAGAACACCATTGCCGCGCCATCTCGATAGCAACCAGATTGTCGGAATCACTCTGAAGGCGGATGACAAGATCGATCGCCTCATCGACAAGCCGGTCATGCTCTGCCTGATCTATGCCCATCAAAATCGTTCCAATCGTCTCGTCATCGTGCGCGCTCGGCTGCCCTAACTTATTCTACAATCGAAACGAATGTTTTTTCCCAGGTAAGGACGAGAATTCAGATGTCGCCGACATGGTTCAACAGATGACGATAAGCGTCGCGAATGAGTGCCCATGTCCGCGTTGTCGACAGTCCGAGTTCTTCGGCCACCTGCGCGATCGTCCGACCCGATAGTCTATGCAGTTCGAACGCCTTGCGCGTCCGATCGGGGAGTGTGGTA
This sequence comes from Rhizobium sp. WW_1, assembly GCF_003610155.1. Lineage (NCBI taxonomy): Bacteria > Pseudomonadati > Pseudomonadota > Alphaproteobacteria > Hyphomicrobiales > Rhizobiaceae > Rhizobium > Rhizobium sp. WW_1. The sequence goes on along the minus strand of NZ_RAIN01000017.1, from coordinate 39,691 downwards.
AGCGCGGCAGCTGTCCGCGCCAGGCACTGGCGTGAATAAACAACCGTTTCAGGATCTGGAAACGGGTCGGCGACCTGCGCAACGATTTCCTCACTAAGCTCCACCATTGGAACCAGCCGATTTCGGCGCAATTGGTTCGTTGCAAGATTATGGCTGACCCTATGTAGATAGGCTCGCGGATTGTGATTACTCCCAGCTTCCCGGGGAGGCGTCGCGAGCACACGCAAAAACGCATCCTGCGTGAGATCCGCTGCGTCTTCGGGTGAAACACCCCTTTGCCTCAGCGAGCGGGCAATTTCTCTTGCGTGTCGCCGAAAGAGATTGTGCAGATCCCAGACCAATTCAAATTAACTCTTTCGATTTCGACTTTTTATTGCTTTACGCATAAGATCTCCCATCATAATTGACTGCAATACTAATAGACCTACCTAATAAAATCAGATTCATGGCTCAATAAAGTGCCTTATGAACCAAATCCATCCAACGCTGATTTGCCGGCACGCATTAGGCTAAAACATGATTATTTTACTCATCATTTTACCTAAGACAATTCCCGACTGCCTGATCCTGCTGAAGTTTACGGCGGAAGCAGAAGTCTCGGACTGAGTGTGTCATTTCCGCAACACTCGAGCGGCATAGTAAGCCATGGTTAGTGGCGCCGCTCCATGGTCGCAAATAACCGCTCTTCACCGGCTATCAGGGAAGGAAACAGGTTTTGCTTAGAGACAAACTTCACGTCCGGCGGCGTCTTGCCCTGCAGCCATCCATTGCAACGAAGATTCTTTCAAATTCAGCGACGGCTTTCGTTCGTCTCTCCGTTCAATCAACGCAAGTCAGGAAAGAGCAGTGAACGACCAAGCCTGTCTGGGTCTGGCATATCTCGACCCGATGCTGGAGAGTGGGAATGATTGCATCGTCGCACATGATAGTAAACCGAAACGGCGGGTTTCTGATCATCCTTCTTGGTATCGCACTTATCTGTTCTCATCCGTTTTTCGCGCGAGCAGACACCTGTAAGGTTCCGCCGCCGATTTCAGCGATCGATCCGCCTGGATTCTACGATGACCCCGATGGTTACAGTGAAGCGATAAAGCCGCTCCATGGCTTTATTGAACGCGTCAATCAGGCAGCAGACAGCGGCGATAAGGCTTGCCTGCTTGAGCTTCTGAATGACTGGGCGCGGACAAATGCCCTCATGGCACCTATCAAAGGCTATCAGGGATATTATGAACGCTCGTGGGCCGGCACCGATTTCGCTTTTGCGTTGCTCAGGTTCTTTCCACAGTCGAAGAAGGATGCGCCTGTCGTTCCGCCGGCAATTTCCAGATGGCTTATCGACATCGCTGCCTCCACTCGAGATGCGAACGCCATCAACCGCTTGCACAACAACTTGGTTTACTGGGCAGGTCTTGATCTTGCGGCAACGGGAGCGCTGACGAAACGGTCCGATCTGATCGATGCTGGCATTGCCCGGGCACGAGAGGGCATCAAGGATATCCAGCGGAACGGTACACTGCAGCGCGAGTTGAAGCGGGGCGACCGGGCTCTTCACTATCACAACTTTGCTCTCATTCCATTGGTCTTCACCGCAGAGTTGGCACAGGCACAGGGCGTCGACCTCTATTCGGAAAATAACGGAGCAATTCGGCGCCTGGCAAACCTGGTGATCAGCGCCGTGCTCGATCAAAACAGCTTTTCAGCCTATACCTCGACGCCGCAGCAGCTGTTTCCCTGGACCTTCGCTGGTGATCTCGCCTGGATGGAGCCGTATCAAGCTCGTTTCCAAGACCCCCGATTGGTCGCCGTGATCGCTCAGCGTCGACCATTTATCAATCCTCGGCTGGGCGGTGACGTAACTGCCGCCTGGAGTACACATCGAATCTAGTACCTAAGCACATCAACACGCTTTCGCTGAACGCGTTGTTAATTTGATGACCGGCCCGCTAACGGCCTAGTAAACCGAAATTCACCTCGGAAAGCTGCAGCGCGAAAACTGCCATTCTGAGTGCCGCTGTTGCCAAAGTTTGAATTGAACCTATATAAGGGTCTATCGACCATTGCTTGTGACGTCGCTGAAGAGCCACTACGCTCTCGTCGGATTTCCTCTCAAATAATCGATCTAATCCCGCAAGGCATCGCGGGAGCAACAACGGTTACTGCGAAAGGAAATCGTTATGAACACTGGTACTGTGAAGTGGTTTAACTCCACCAAGGGCTTCGGCTTCATTCAGCCTGACGATGGCAGCACGGACGTTTTCGTCCACATTTCGGCGGTAGAGCGCGCCGGCATGCGGTCGCTGAACGATGGTCAAAAGATCTCTTACGACATCGTGCAGGATCGCAGATCTGGCAAGAGCTCGGCTGACAACCTTCGGGCCGCATAAGTTTGTCACCGGTTCGCGCGACCACGGATGTACTGGCGCGCTGAAACCATGACCTAGGAAGGTCGGGATACATCCCGGCCTTTTGTTTTTCATTTCGAACGGAGAACGACATGGCGTATGGTCGTTACCAGCCGGGCGACAGCATCGTCCTGAAGCCTGGAATTTTTGGAAACGTCCAACCCGCTGGCAGCATCATGTCCGTCCTGCCGGTCTCACAAGGCGTTGTTCACTACCGCGTCCGCTTTCAGAACGAGAATTTCGAGCGGAGCATCCGTCAGGACGATATTGACGTTGAAGCGTCACCCTCGTCGCTTTCGCCGGCGCAAGTCGAGATACCGCAAACATCGAAATCGAGCTGGATCAACTCGAATTCAATCCGTACCAAGAAATAAACGCAGCGTGAGCTGAGAAGGAGACACTTTGCAGGTTCTGGTAAGAGACAACAACGTCGATCAAGCGCTCCGCGTCCTCAAGAAGAAGTTACAGCGTGAAGGCGTGTTTAGGGAAATGAAAGCCCGCAGCGCCTACGAAAAGCCATCCGAAAAGCGTGCGCGTGAAAAGAGCGATGCGATCCGCCGCGCCCGAAAGCTTGCCCGTAAGCAGGCTCAGCGTGAAGGCCTGTTGCCGGCACCGAAGAAGAAAGTCATGACGTCAGGGCGTGGACGTCCACCGTCTCTTACAAACGCGCCCACTGATAATGGAGAAGCATGACAAAGTCGAAGGACGATCTCTTCAAACCTGAAAAGCTATCTGCGCTGGCCAAGTCCGAGCAAACGACGTCGGTTGCCAAGGATATCCTGGCCAATGAGGCGTCTGCTCGGCAGAAAAAGACGGATAGGCTTCGTGCGCTTCGTTTGGCGCAAGAGGCGGAGCTAGGACCAGCGCCGAAAGCAAAAAAGAAAGGCAAGAAGGGATAGCGATCGAATATCGCTCAGCTCCCTTCTATTGGCTCTCGACCGCACGTGCTGTGGTTCGAGAGATTCCAGTCTTGCTTTAGTGCCCATGAAGCGTGGGCATACGATCTCAAAATTTGACTACCAGAAACTGCCGCAACAAGCGCATTCTCGCATTGGCTGCCAAACAACACGCGCCATAGTCGACAGGCATGCTTGTTGACGCTCTGTCCGACGACGGATACACTGTATACATGAGCACCAGAATCGTTATCATAAATTGTGCACTTGATGAATTGCAGGCGGTCGGACTGGACAAGCTCAGCCTGCGCGCCGTTGGAAAGAGAGTAGGGATAACCCCTATGGCGGTTTACCGGCACTTCCAGGACAAAGCCGACTTGTTGCATGCGCTCGGCGAGCATGCGCTTTCCCAATGGCGGGCGCGCGTCGAGCAGATTGAGGAAGCCGATCTTCGCGCCTGGTTCAATGCAGTCACCTATGCATTCGTAGAGTTCGCGCTCGATTCGCCCGCACTGTTCGATGCCGCTTTCGTACTCAGCACCCGCGCCGAACGTATCTATCCGCACGATTTCATAGAGGGCCGATCTCCGGTGATCGGTGCCTTTACGGCTCGCCTGGCAAGCGGTCAGCAGCGCGGCCTGGTGCGCCAGGGCGATGCGCTTGAGATTGCTATGATGTGTTGGGGCCTGTTGCAAGGGCTGGTCGGAATGCATCGTTCCGGTCGCTTCAATCTTTCTCGTGAGGACTTTACCGGCATGTGCCTAAGGGCCGTCGCCCGGATCATCTACAAGGACTAGCCGATGAGAATGAGGGGGGTAGTGGCAGCGCTGGTTTCCGGCGCTGTTCTTGCGGTCAGTCGCGACACGGGTCATTTGGGGTTTCTGGTTTTGCTCGGCCCGATACCGTTTTTTGTTTGGGCTTTGGGTGAGAAGCGGGCACTTTACATATTTGTGCTCGCCTGTCTGGTTGGCCTGGCCGGCGAGGCTGGCCCGCTCTATTTCTATGGCGGCATCATCCCCATGGTTTACGGGATCGTGGCCTTGCAGGCGCTGTTTTTTGCCCTCGCGGTTCTGTTCATGTGGGCTTTGTATCCGCGCAGCCCGACCCTTGCAGCCTTCGGCTATGGGGCGATGACAGGGGCAATTGAACTTCTCTACTCTTATGTTTCGCCGAATGGCAGCTTTGGCGCGCTGGGCTATGCGCTGACGGATGTCCTTCCTCTGTTGCAGGTTGCGTCGCTTGCGGGCGTCCCGGGTCTCAGCTTCCTTGCAGCGATCGTCCCTGCCGGTATTGCAATGCAGATCCGGAGACCAACCGACTATTTTGCTGCTTCCCTTTGCATTTTACCGGTTCTTGCTGCTCTCGTTTTCGGTTTCTGGCGATTGGCGCAGCCAGAAGGCGAGACCATTCGCGTCGGACTGGTCAGCAACGATGCGTTTGCGGGTGTCGCAACCGATGAGCCGGATCGCAACGACGCGATCATTGCCGACTTTCGTCAGAGGATCGGGGAGCTCTCAGGCACGAAAACCGCCTATATTGTCACGCCGGAAAAGATGTTTCTGCCGACGGTCGAATTCGCCAAACTCTCCGAGAATTTGCGCACGAGGATCGTTGCCGGCTACGACCAGCCGCTTGGTGATGGCCGCCGCTCAAACACCGCGGAGCTGACCGGGCCAGGTCTGTCGCCGCTGCGATATGACAAGCACTACCTCATTCCGGGTCTCGAAGCCGAATATATTCCCGGCAGGGATCTTGCGAGCCTCGATCGGGTCGGGATCGCAATCTGCAAGGACATGGATTTTCCTCGCTTCCTTCGGACCTATGCCCGCCGGCACATCGGCCTGTTGCTCGTACCGGCATGGGATTTCTTTGCCGACGGACGATTGCACAGCAGAATGGCGATCGTGCGCGGCGTGGAAAACGGCTTCACGGTCGCGCGCGCTGCAAGCCAGGGCATGCTGACGCTAAGCGATGCCAATGGCAGAGTCTTGGCGGAAGCCTCTTCGGCCAAGGGGCAAGGCAATCTTGTCGGTGACGTGCCGATAGGCTCAGGAGATACGTTTTACGCACGCAACGGTGATGCCTTCGGCTGGTCGCTGGTCATCATTTGCGGCGGCCTGGTGATCGCGTTGCTGACGGTCAGAGCTCAACCGCATGAGGGCGCGTGAACTATTGCCCACATCTTGGATGTGGCGTCACCGATAATCGCAATATCGCTTGATCTAGCCACGGCTAACAGGGCTCCCCTGTCGAATTTCACAACGCTCGGTGAAATCTCGACACCAACGGACACGTGGACAGCAAGACGGTGCTGACAGCGCTGCCTGCGGGAATTGTGTGTGCCTTTGGTGCAGATGACCTTGTTTGATGCTGCATGCACAAAGTCAAACTATCACCGCCAAGCTTGGCAAAGCCCGCAAGCGGGCTATGTCGCGTGCCGGCGGTTCTCCAAAGTGGCGGCGATATTCGCGAGTGAACTGCGACGGGCTTTCGTAACCCACGCGGAAGGCGGCTGTCGTGGCATCGATGTCCTGGACCAGCATCAGGCTGCGCGCGTCCTGCAACCTTAGCTGCTTCTGGAATTGCAACGGTGTCATCGCCGTCACAGCGCGAAAATGCTCATGCAGGCTCGACGGACTCATGCCAACTTCGGAGGCAAGCCGCTCGATGCTGAACCGTTCCCGGAAGTTCTGCCCGATCCACGCGATGGCGCGGCCGACCTGGGCCACCCGTCCCTGGCTGGAGGTGATCTGACGCATCCTCGCGCCATCCGGGCCGGCGAGCAAGCGATAGAGAATTTCCTGCTCGACAAGTGGCCCGAGTACGGGCAGCGCTGCAGGATCATCCAGTAGAAGCAGCAGGCGCAGCACCGCATCGAGCAGGCTCGCACCGGCGTCGGACACCGTCTTGCCTATGGGCCGCGAAGGCACTCCCGGCGACGGCACGTGCAACGCCAACTGTCCCAGCATGACCGGATCGAAATCGAGGAACACGCACAGATAGGGCTTGTCAGGCGTCGCCTCGACCACCTGGCCGGTAACCGGCAGGTCGTAAGTCACGACCCCGTAACGGCCAGGCGCATATCTGAACACGCGGTCGCCCAGCGTGACCTCCTTTTGCCCCTGCGCGACCAGGCACAGTTGCGGTCGGTATACGTTCGGCATCGGCATCGTGACGGTGGAGGATCGAGCAAGCGTCACACGATCGATGGAGGTGGCCTGGAAGCCATCCTTCGAGATGTGCCGGGCAATTGCCGCAGAGATTTCGGTCAATGTTTCCATGACTCGAACCATCGCACGCGTGCGGGAGGGCAGCAAGGCGGATCGGCGCGGCTTCTGGAGGATTGGGCAATAAACGCGGTGCATCAGGCTAACGGTTCGGCGTCGGCGCGCATCATAGTGTCTGCAGCGCCTGGGTCAAAGCAAGCCCGGCTGCAGAACAAGTTTGGAGCGAACATGACAATCGATTATCTGAAGGTCCCCACGGTCGCATTGGGGACTTGGGCCTGGGGCGACAGCGGAGAGACTGGCGATGGCTACTTTGGCAGCAGCCTCACTCAAGCCGGTCTGGAAGAGCTCGTGGAAAAGGCATTTACGGCCGGATTCACACTGTGGGACACCGCCGCGGTATACGGAATGGGTCGTTCAGAGACCGTACTCGGGAAGGTACTAGAGCGCTACGCTCGCGGCGACTACCAGCTTTCCACGAAGTTCACCCCGCAGGCAGCGGGGACCAGCGATGATCCTGTGGCGGACATGCTGGAGCAGAGCTTGGCACGCCTCGGCACCGACTATGTCGATTTCTACTGGATTCACAATCCAGCCGACGTAGCGCGCTGGACTCCGCACCTGATTGCGTTGCTGAAAAGTGGAAAGGTCAAACATGTCGGCGTCTCGAATCACAATCTGAACGAAATCAAGCTCGCCAATCAGGTCCTCGGGGAAGCAGGGTTCCGGGTCGAGGCCATCCAGAACCACTACAGTCTTCTCTACCGCAGGTCCGAGCAAGCTGGCATTCTGGACTATTGCCGCAACCAGGGTATCCCATTCTTCGCCTACATGGTGCTTGAACAGGGCGCCCTGACCGGAAGGTACAGTCCGGAGAACCCGCTGCCTAAGGGAAGCAGCCGCGCAGAGGCTTACAATGGCATGCTACCTCGGCTAAAGGCGCTGGCGGACAAGCTCGCCTCGATCGGCCGGAAGCAGGGTGCGGCAGCACCCGATGTCGCGACGGCATGGGCCATCGCCAAAGGGACAACGCCGATCATCGGTGTCACCAAACCCCATCATGTCGAAGGCCTGATCAGAGCCAGCAGCCTCACCCTCACCGGCGATGACATTGCAGAACTGGAAGCCCTCGCTGACGCCGCTGACGTGAACACCCGCGGTTGGTGGGAAGAAGAGATGTAAGCCCGCAGCACCGCTGTCCGAAGATTTTGAAGCTCAGGCGCAGTTCGCTCGCACTGACGAAGCCTCAGTGCGAGCGATCCGCACAAGCCGCTGCAATCGGTGACAGCAAGAGCTATTCAGCCGCCACTACATGCCTGCTCCTCAGCACTGCAAGTGAGAGCAAGAGGACGATACCCGAACAGATAGCAATGATGATCACCATCGGTCGCGCCGTACCGTCCATAAACATACCTCCGATGCCCACCACCAGCGCGGACGTCATGAACTGGAGCGTCCCCATCATAGCCGAGGCCGTGCCAGCGATGCGCCCATGGTGCTCCAGCGCCAGGACAGCCGCATTCGGAACGATCATGCCAAGGAAAGCGTAGCCCGCAAACAGGAACGCCGCCATGATGTCAAGGCGGTCGACGCCAACAGCCATGACAACGGCCAGCGTCACCATCGTCAGCGCGTAACCGGCAACTGCACCGCGAATGACCTTGCGCAAGCCGATACGGCGAGCAAGCCAGCCGTTCAACTGCGACATGCCGATGAAGCCGACGGCATTCATGGAAAAGACCACGCTGTAGAAGGTCGGCGAGAGCCTGTAATGGTCAATCAGGATGAAGGAAGAGTTGGCGACATAGATCATGTAGCTGGACATCCCGAAAGAGGCCATCAGCACCAGTCCGAGATAGTACGGGTCCTTGAGAATCGTTCCATAGCTTTTCAGTGCCCCAGCGAGACTGCTTTCGCTACGGGCCGTCATCGGACGAGTTTCTTCAAGGAAGAAGCGACCTGCAACGAAGCCGACAACACCGGCGAAGACCATAACCCAAAAGATCAGCCGCCAGTTCCCGAACACTGTCACGATGCTGCCCGCGAGCGGCGCCAGGATGGGTGAGATACTGAAGACCAACATAAGCCGCGACATCAGCTGTGCAGCAGCGGCCCCCGTGTGCAGGTCGCGCACGATGGCGCGGGCAATCACGACGCCGGCACAGGCACCGGTGCCCTGAATGAAACGGAAGGCGATCAGCCAGCCAATATCGGTGGAGAGCGCGCAGCCGATCGCGCCGAGGATGTAGAGCCCCAAACCGACATATAGGGGCTGCTTGCGGCCAAACATGTCCGACAGTGGACCATAGATAATCTGCGACACAGCCATGGCGGCGAAGAAGGAAATCAGGCTTGCCTGAACTGCATGGCTGTCAGCGTGAAGATCCAGACTGATCGTCGGTAACGCGGGTAGATACATGTCGAGGGCGAAGAGACCGACGGCTGAAAGAAGGCCAAGGACGATGGCATGGTGGGAGCCGCTGGCCCCTGTGGCTGAAACGGAATTCTTGCTTTGCACGGAAAAAGCCTTTCCCGCACACCATTCCCCGGACAAAGCAAAGCCTCGTGTAAAAAGCATGTGACGGGGATTGAGTGGGCGATTATAGATGTGACAGTGGAAAGACGAAGATGGTTCCAACGCACAGTCCGTCATTCCTGTAAAATATTTTGGACAGTATTGTCCAATTGGTCAAGTCCTATATGGTGGTGTCATGAAAACTTCGCCCACAGCGGCTTCTTCCGAGACAGAGAGTTGCCCGCCCATCACCAGCAAACGTCAGGCAATCCTGAACGCGGCCGCGGATGTTTTTGCCGAGGACGGGTTTGCGGCGGCGAGCATCGATGCCATCGCGGCAAGAGCCGGCGTGTCTCGTCAAACGGTGTACAATCAACTCGGCGACAAGGATAATCTGTTCAAAGTTGTGGTTGCGGAGATCACCGAGAAGTCGAGCGCCGACTTCTTTCGGGTGTTGGACACATTTCCCGTGGCGCCTATCGATCTCGAAAGGGAACTGACCGAATTTTCAGCGCTTCTCCTGCGCAAGGCGGTCTGCGATCCAAATGGTCGCTGGCTACGCAAGCTCCTCGAGACCGAAGGCGGCAGATTTCCCGAACTGTTTGAGACCTGGAAGGAATACGGACCGGGCAAGAAATACCCTGCCATCGCGGCGCGCCTGGCGCAGCTCGCGCTGGCTGGCCATCTAGACATAGAGGATCCGGCACTTGCCGCACGCCAATACATGGCGCTGCTCGCAACAGATCTGCGGATCAATCAACAGATCGGCCGCCCAACTCAGGAGGAAGAGGTTCACCGAATGGCAGGAGAGGCTACGAAGACCTTTCTGCGCGCTTTCGGCAGGCGCTAATGGCGTCGCTGCCGCAATTGCAATAGAAAACACGACGCGCGCGCAGGCAAACTTCGCATCCCTGCTGCGCGCTGCATATAACCTCTGGTTACGAGCATAGCTGCGTCCGATCGAAGACGCTCGGCGGCCATGGGCGAAGTCTGGCCGTCCTTGCTGCGACCAAACTGCGGCTAACGCCGAGTAGCTTTCGAAGCTCTTGAGGGGAATTGAACCGGCGACCTAGAGCTTTCGCTCCGTTGGGGCGGTCAAAATGCAAAATTCTGATTAAAGATAGATAAAACAACGTCCTCAGCTATCATACCCGCCATGCCCTGGAAGAAAAGCCCCGACCTTCGCTTCCAGCCGCCCTATCTGCCAAGCGGTAGTTAAAGACCCGCCAATGCTTGATCGATTTTCACCATCACATCGGCTTGCAGCGGCCCCTTCACGAGAGCACCAGCATTTTCCTCGACCTGGGCAACCGTACGGAAGCCAGGAATTGGTAGCGTGCGCCGCGAGCGCGCCCACAGCCAAGCAAGCGCACCCTGCGTGAGCGTGCGGCCATCCTCTGTCAACAGATTGCGGACCGCCTCCAGGCGAGCGGCAAATTCAGGCGCGATCTTCCCGTCCTTAAAATAGACCATCCAATCGAGACTTGCACCGCGCACATCCTTCTCGCCGACAACTTTGTCTGGCGTGAACTTGCCGCTGAGCAGGCCCATTGCAAGCGGACCGCGATTAATGGAAATGAGATCATCACGCTCGATGACATCGACCATCGCCGGAACCGGCTCGAAGACATTCATCGTATGCTGAATAGAGACGAATCCTGTGCGATGCGCATGACGTGCCGCACGATCCGGATGGTCAGTGCTCCAGCCGAAAGCGTCAATCTTGCCTTCGACCTTAAGCGCCTCGAGTGTCCCGAATACGTCGTCCGACGCTTCGAGCGCAAAATCGTTGAGATGGAATTGCAGCAGATCCAGACGATCGCGACGCAGGCGGCGCAATGACGTCTCAGTGGATTGCCGGATAAACGCAGGATCAGCAAAGGCGCCCGTCGCTTGCTTGGTCTTCTCGTCCGTCGCAAAGCCGAACTTCGTGGCGATCACGACATCATCTCGATTGCCGATCGCCCTGCCAATAATCGCTTCGGAATGCCCAGCCCCATAATTCGAAGCGGTGTCGAAGAAGCGAATACCAAGATCAAGCGCCCGCTCAATGGCGCGGATTGATTCATCGTCATCGACTTCGCCCCAGCCAAGTGGCACGTCGCCGGCATAAAACGGACCGCCGATAGCCCAGCACCCCATGCCCAGGCGCGGAATTTCGCGACCGTTCCATAGAATGATTGTGGTAGCTGTGTCAGCTTTTTTCAGCATGTTGTCCTCCACGTTTGTCTGCATCACAGGCGGAAAATAGGGGCAGACGCCGGGACGATAAACAGCCAAATCCGCAGGGTATTTTTCACTGATGAAAAATGCTTGCTCGTGACTGCGCTACTGAAAGCAAAGCATGTTAGACTACCGCCGCGGCAGACAAGGCTTCAACTGGACGGCGGCGCCTCGAAGACTGTTGAGGGTTCGCCGAGGCGCAGGGGGTTGCAAACATTGGCCAATCGGCAAAATGTCGGGCCGCAATCCGGCGCGCTACTGGCTATGATTGCTGACCACATCTCCGGGTAGAACTTGGCGAGGCAACCACTTGATGGTGGACGAGCATTCGCGCTCGCACCATGAAGGCGGTAGAAACACCGGGCGTCGACGGCAAGTCAAGCCTGCCGGGCGTCGCCCTGTGTAAAAGGCACAGCATTACCAGCCGACGCCGCCAGCACCGCGCCCTACGCCACGGAGCTATCTTCCAGAGCCAGAAAACCTCCCGATTGTCGCCGCCAAAGCCTTGCATAGAGGCCGCCTTTCGCGATCAGGTCCTCATGCCTGCCCTCCTCTACAATCCGGCCCTGATCGAGAACGATCAGCCTGTCGAGTTCCGCAATTGTGGAAAGACGATGCGCGATGGCAAGCACCGTTTTGCCGCGCATCAGCCGCTGAAGCTGAGCCTGGATCGTGGCTTCGACTTCTGAATCTAGCGCCGAGGTCGCTTCATCGAGCACGAGGATCGGAGCATCCTTGAGCAAGACGCGAGCAATCGTAATACGTTGGCGTTGGCCGCCCGATAGCTTCACCCCGCGCTCCCCCACACGGGAATCGTAGCCAGCGCGACCTTCCTGGTCGGAAAGTCCCACAATAAAGTCATGGGCCGCCGCCTGCTGGGCCGCGTTCTCGACTGCCTCCCGGTCCACTCCAGTGCGGCCATACGCTATGTTCTCATGGATGGAACGATGGAGAAGCGAATTGTCCTGCGTTACGACGCCGATATGCCGCCGCAGGCTATCCTGCGTGACGTTTGCAATGTCCTGCCCATCGATGAGGATGCGCCCGGACTGGATCGGATAAAGGCGCAGCAGGAGATTGACCAATGTCGATTTGCCCGCACCCGAGGGGCCGACGATGCCGATCTTTTCACCCGGACGGATGACGAGCGACAGTTCCGGAAAGACGGGCTTGGCACCGCCGTAGCGAAAATGGACATGATCGAAAACGATCTCACCTCTTGGAACTGCCAATGTGCCGGCATCGGGCGCATCGATCAGATCATGCGGTTTGGCGATGGTGAGCATGCTCTCCTGCACGGTACCGATATTGTCGAAAACGTCGCGGATCAGGTAGATCAGCCAGCCTGACATCTGGACGAGCCGCAGCACAAGGGCGATCGCGGCAGCGCCTGCGCCGGCCGTCATGGCACCACGGCTCCATAAATAGAGGGTCAGGCCTGCGGTAACAACGATCAGGATGCTATTCAGGATCTGCAGGACGAGGCTCGCGCCAAGGATCAATCGCATCAGGTCGAGGAAGGTATCATTCCAATGTTTGAGGGAATCTCGTACGGCCGCGCGTTCGAGATCGCCGCGTGCGAAGAGTTTCACCGTCAGGATGTTCGTATAGGAATCGACGATGCGGCCCGTAGTTGAGGAGCGGCCGAGGGAGTTGGCCTCCGAGCGTTCCAGGGCGCGCGGCACGAAATATCTGAGCAGCACCGCATAGGCTACCAGCCAGATGATGACCGGCAGCATCAACCAGACGTTGACGGATCCGAAGAAACCAATCGTGACCGAGGCGAAGATCAGAGCGTACCAGAGATCGCCGATCACGGCGATGACGGCCGAGCGTATGGATTGTCCAGCCTGGATGACACGCGCCGATAGTCTGCCGGCGAAATCGTTCTGAAAATAGGTTAGTGAGTGGCCGAGTGTGTAGATGTGATTGCGCCAGCGGATTTGGTTGGTAAGGGGTGGCACCACGATCTGGTTGGTGACCACCTGCGTCACGAAGAACAGGATAGGTCGTAACACCAGAATGATGAGCGCAGCGCCGGCAAGGAGCCAGCCGTAGTCCTGAAAAATCGTTTGCGGGGACTGCTTGTTGAGCAGGTCGACAAACCAGCCGACCATCAGATAGATCGCCGCTTCGACACCGCTGAAGGCAAGTTCGATCAGCATGATTGCGACAAGCCATCCCTTGATTCCCTTGAGATGATGCCACATGAAACGCCATACGCCCGTCGGCGGCGTTTCATCCTCATCAAAGGCGCTAAAAATATCGATACGGCTTTCCAGGAAGCGGAACAGTCGAGCAAACATCAAAATGTGACCTTAGCTGAATAAGTCATCGGCTGGAGCCAATGACCTCCGAGAAACAGCCGGCCAAAGCCGGTTTATCGCGTACCAATCGACAGGAATGTTGCATTCATTGTCAGGGTTGACCATCTCATTCGATGACGTTGCGGCCGGTCGATGAGACGAAGTCGCGACCGCGGAAGGGACCCCCCGATCGCATTGTTGGAAGACGAGAAATTTCCGCTGCCCGACGCGAAGCGCCGGTCAGAACTCTCAACGATACTCGAGGACCTAGACAACAATATAGCGATTGAGGAAGACGGTGAGACGTATTTGAACGCAGATTGCCATACCGCGAATCGCTCTACGCTTGTGCCAAACACCTACCGAGATCATGAAAGGGAAGCAAGTTACAAACGGGGACGATTAGAACTTGGGACAATCAAACCGCAGACCCAATGTTGCAGCATTGCCGGAAATCAGGGGCCTCCTGATCGACGTGGTAAAGCGTTGGCTGGCGTTGCAACAGACACTCCCGTTCACACTGACAATCCATGACGGTCGGCCAAGACAGCGTTTTGCTGCCCATAGACCCCGCAAACGCCTTTCATTTCGCGGGTCCCCTTTTTGGCACATCCTGCGTAATCAATATCGAAGAGAAACGGTTTGCTCCCATTTCGTGCAATGAGAGGCACGACTGGAATTGTGGTGGGATTTGACAGCTTGTCCTCACTTCACCGTCGAGGCCGCATCGATCTGGCGGCCTCACTCCGAATTCTGCGTGAGCAATTAGGATGACCGGGGAATTATTTAGATTTCCCGCATACCGAGTGGATGAAGAGCAGCGCTCGTTTTGAGTTGCCGCCCAATAACCATAAGACCACCTAATATTTTAATTCACTAAAATTAGCTATGGCTGCCTTGTTCAACAAAGCAAACACAGGGAGATTTCATAATGGCTCACAATGCCGCCCGCGGCAAACGCGTTCGAGAAGCCATCGCTCAGCGCCAGATCCGGAAAATGCACGCCCTCGCCGCTGAACTAAATGTGTCCGTCGCCGCTGTCTCGCGTTGGCAGAGTGGTGGTCATACATCACTGGACAGTGCCTATGCGCTTGCCCAACTACTGGATGTCTCTCTCGATTGGTTGTTGCTTGGGCGCGGCACGAAGGAATGGCATAAGGACAGCACAATTTCTCAGACAGAGCTTCAATGGGTGCTCGCGCTCCGCGATGATCCGGGCCAGTATTATCAACCTGCTTCCTGCAAAGCATCGTGTCAAGCGCAACGCGCCAGCCTGTGACGCATATTCTTGACTGGCTCCATCTGTCGATGCGGCTTCGGCACCTCGAGCGAGCCTGGGAGGGCATCAGGCACCTGCAAGATATGAACGTCTATCTTCGCGACGTCACGGTTCACGTACCGAGGTTGCGGCATCTCCTTTGGAGCGAATATGTCCGGGAGGCGACCAGAACGGCAAAATAGATGCTCACTCGATTGGATCGGCGTCCCAGCTTGCGCGACACCACCAACAAGCTTAGGCGCCTCTGTGAGCTGATCACCAATCTCCGCACCTAAGTAGTCCAGAACAAGGCTTCGATTGTCAATTACTGCAAGCGATATTGGTCAGGCCAGTCTATTGTCAATCAGTACCGAACAGTCACCCCTGCGCGTCTCCAATGATCCACGGGCAGGCATAGTAGTCTTCGATGCGGTCGATGACGCGACCGGCGACATGGACGCGAACCGGCCATGCGACCTCCCACCGATCGCCTCGCTGGAAGAGCAGGAGGAGGACAGGCTCTCCGTCGATCGCTCCGAGCTCCATGGTCCACTTCTCTGGGTTTCGCTCATATTCGGCGAAATAGATGGAGCTTGCGAGCAGGCCGTCGAAGCAGTCGGCGACTCGCAACCGGGCGTCGGCGCTCGTGAGGCTCCGCACGCCGTCCCAGTCGTGGCGATTGAAGAGGTCGACATAGCGCTGCAACAGCCGCGTGGTGTCGGGATCAAGAGGACGGCTCGGCTCGCCGGCGGGTTCAGCAGGCAGGCCGGCGAGCTTTGCCCGGCCGCGAGAGAGGGCGGATTTAACACCGCCAACCGTCGAGCCCACGAGCGCTGCGGTTTCTTCCAGCGAGTAGTCGAAGACATCCTTCAGTAGGACACAGGCCCGCTCCTTGGGCGGCAGGTGGCCGACCAGTCGTTCGATGGCGCGATGCGCATCGGTCGTCGCCGGCTCCGCGGCAACGACGCCGATATCGTCCGAATAGGTGCTTTCCGCGCGCTTGCGCGCATTGCGCCGCCTTAGAAAGTCAACGCAGCGATTGTGCGCAATGCGAAATAACCAGGGTTTTAGGCTGTGGGTATCATCCAGGGTCTCGATCTTCATATAGGCCTCGAACAGCGTCTCCTGCATGAGATCCTCACCGTCGAGCCGAGAACCTGTCATGCGGGCGCAGTAGCGATGCAGTTGCGGCCGGGCGTCCGACACCGTCGCGAGGAAGGCTCGATATCGCGCGTCGAATAGGCCGATCGGTCGTTTGGGCATGTCCTTCACCTATCACATCTCAGCGTCATTGAGGACCACGAAGGCGGGCGACCTCATGGTCAACGTCATAAAAACTCCTGCTTGCCGTTCCGCGCCAGCTTCGTGAGCATCCAGGCGGCGACGAGCGTCTTCGTGCCGTCGAGGCGATCTGCGTATTTCTTGCTTTTCGCCCCAGGGCGGGAGAAGAAACCGCCTGCTCTCAATTTGCGGGTCATGCAACCTCCTGCCCTTCACCGCGTGTCGCCGTGGTTCCGGTCAGACCGAGCTTGGGGCGAACCCATTGTGCGAACCGCTCGATCGCCTCATCGGCTTCAGGCGCACGACCAGCCATCATCTGGAACGAATGCAGCATCCCCGGAAACACATCCAATCGCACTTCGAGACCGTCGGCCTTAGCCCGGTCGGCGAGCGCCCGGCTGTCGTCGAGCAGGGTTTCGTCTTCACCCGCTTGCAGATAGATCGGCGGCAGGCCCTTGAGATCGGCAAAGATCGGGCTCGCGAATGGATGCCGGGGATCGGCCCCGGCGAGCACCTGCGATGCCAGCATATCCACGGTCGCCTTCTGGAAGAAAACATCCTTCTCGCGGTTCGCTTCGTAAGAGAGCCCGCTCGCCGACAGATCATGCCAGCCGGAGATACTGAGAATTGCGGCCGGTAGTGGACGTCCTATATCACGGAGTTTCATAGCCGCCGCGATGATCAGTCCTGCGCCGGCGGAATCGCCCGCACCTATGATCTGCTCCGGCCGGATACCCTGCTCGGCCAGCCATTCGAACGCGGTCACGGCCTGCTCGATCTGACGAGGAAACTTGCTCTGAAACGAGTAATCATAGGTGGCCAGCAAAGCGTAACAACCAATCGCCTTGGCGATGTGCCCGACCATCTTGCGATGGGTCCAGATCGATCCGCCAACATAGCCGCCGCCATGCAGGTAAAGCATGACCCGATCTTCGGCCGCGAGCTTTGGCCGAACCCATAGCGCAGTCTTGTCACCGAGATTCGCCTCGACGTAATCAACGCCGCCAGGTTCCGCCGTCAAAACAGACCACTCGGAAACTTCTGGCGGCAATTCTCGACCGCTGCGCCAGGCCTCCGCGAGGATCTCGTAGTGTGCCTTGTTCGCTAAGCTCTGTCTGCTCACCATTGTCGCGCTCCTATTCGCTGAGGAGGGCGATGTTGAAGACGACCGCCCATGAACAGCTAAGACGGACGAGCCCAGCGAAAGGATACGTCGCTGGCCGATGCGATGCCGCTGTGTGAATCGGCGCGGGGGCAAGCGGCAAGGCGGCATCACAAGCCATTGATATTTTGAAGATGCTGGGTCATTCGACGGCGCCGATTCACATGATGCTGACCGCAGCCGAACCTGTCCATGCCTGAGCTGCAAAGCAACCCTCTTCGAAATCTTATCACGGCCAGTCCGAATAGCCCGACGAAAGCATGTCGCTACGAGCGACTTCCGCCTTCCTGGCGAAATCGCGATACCTGGCGGGAGAAAATCCGGTCTTTCTCTTGAAGAAATGACTGAAATAGGTGGGGTCCCGAAAGCCAAGACTGTCCGAAATCTCCTGGACGGTCCTAGCGGAGCGTTCCAGCCTCAGCTTCGCCTCCTGGACGACGCGTTCATGCAGGAGCTGTACGGGCGAGCGCGCAAGCGCACTGCTGCAGATGGAATGCAGGCGGTCGGTGGTGACGCCGAGCTCCCGCGCATAATCGCTGATCGGCCGATGCTGCCGGAACCAGATCTCCACCAGTTGCCGGTATCGCTGCAGGGTCGAGGCGCCGCCGCCGCGGCCGCGCTGCTCGGTCGCCTCACTGCCGCCTGTGCGCCATAGCGTCATGAGGATCAGCCGCAAATAGGCGGAGATGACCATCCAAGAGGCACGAGAGGGGTCGCCAAGCTCCCTTACGAAGCCCGCCACCAGCGGCTGCGTCTCTTCGACGGCGTGCGGCTTCGGTTCGTCCGTCAGCCAGGGCCGCTCGCTGAAAGTCCGCAGCGCATAGGATTCCGCCTGGTCGCCGATCGCGTCCACCATGATCTGTGGTGACGCGCCGATCAGGAAGCCCGCGGCACCCGCAGCCATGCGCAGCTCGCACCTCGCCTGCGGTGGCAGATAAGCGAGCGCCGGCCCTTGTAGCGATTGCTGGTCCTCCGGCTCGAACAACAAGGTAGTCGTTCCAGCCTGGAGCAGGAACAGATGGTGGAAATCGGCATAGATGCCTTTCTGGAAGTGAATCGTCCGGTGCGTCAGTGATGGCTCCCGCCACTCGCCGTGTGCATGATGATGGATGCCGCCATCGGAAACCAAGAAGCTCTCCTCCTGCTGGCACCGCGCTATCGTCGCCGGGAATGCCAGATAATTACAAGATTAACCCAGAAAAACACATTCCTTCCTATTTGCAATGGCGTAGTTTCATCTCATGAGCCTCTGGGAGGAGGACTCCACACAGCAGATGCCGATTGCGAGGCCGATCCCGGCGGCGCGTGTCTGTGCGCGCTTTCTCCCATTGATGGATTTGAGGGAAAGACCCGCGCAGGACTGGACGACCGCGATGTTTGTGACAAAGCTTCTGATCAATGACGAGACGGTGGATGCGTCAGATGCATCCACTTTCGAATGCCTCGATCCGGCGACCGGCGATGTCGCGACAATCGCGCCGGCGGCCTCGACATCGGACGCAGCGCGGGCAGCCAACGCCGCGGCCGCTGCCTTTCCCGCATGGTCGGAACTAGGACCGGGTGAACGCCGCACCATGCTCAATCGGGCCGCAGATGCTCTTCTTGCGCGATCGGCGGATTTCGTGGCGGCGATGATCGCAGAGACCGGGGCGACCGCCCTTTGGGCCAGGATCAATTGCGATCTTGCCGCCGACATATTGCGCGAGGCGGCCTCGATGGCCACGCAAATCGCCGGCGAGATCATCCCTTCAGGCATTCCCGGCAACGTCTCCATGGCAGTGCGTCAGCCCGCCGGCGTCTGCGTCGGCATCGCGCCCTGGAACGCACCGATCATCCTTGGCGTGCGGGCGATCGCCATGCCGCTTGCCTGCGGCAACACCGTCATTCTGAAAGCATCCGAGCTTTGCCCCAAGACCCATTGCCTGATCGGCGAAATCATGCGCGAAGCGGGATTTCCGCCTGGAGTCGTCAATGTCGTCACAAATGCTCCGAAGGATGCCGCGGTCATCGTCGAGGCACTGATCGCCCATCCCGCTGTGCGGCGGATCAACTTCACCGGCTCCACGCGCGTCGGGCGGATCATTGCCGAGACATCGGCAAGGCATTTGAAGCGCTGTCTGCTCGAACTCGGCGGAAAGGCGCCCTTCATCGTGCTTGCCGATGCCGATATCGACGAAGCGGTCCGCGCCGCCGCCTTCGGTGCTTTCATGAACCAGGGCCAGATCTGCATGTCGACCGAGCGGATCATTCTCATGGACGAAATCGCCGATGAATTCGTCGAAAAATTGAGGGCAAAGGCGGAAACGCTCGTTGCCGGCGATCCGCGCAACGGCAACACGCCGCTTGGAACGATGATTACGGCCGAAGCCGCCCGGCGCGTTCGTGCGTTGGTCGAGGATGCCGCGCAGAAAGGCGCGGTCATCGTCTGTGGCGGTCACGCGCGCGGTACGCTGATCGACGCGACGGTCATCGATCACGTCACGCCAGCCATGCGCATCTACCGCGAGGAAAGCTTCGGGCCGTTGGCGGCGATCATCCGCGTCGACAGCATCGACGAAGCGATAACCGTCGCCAACGACAATGAGTATGGATTGTCGTCAGCCGTTTTCAGCCGCGACATCAACCAGGCGCTTGCTGTCGCTCGACGTATAGAGACCGGCATTTGCCACATCAACGAAGCAACCGTCGCCGATGAACCGCAAATGCCGTTCGGCGGCGTGAAGTCGAGCGGCTATGGCCGCTTCGGCGGCAGGGCGGCGATCGACGAATTCACCGAATTGCGCTGGATCACGCTTGCCTCGGGCAAGCGCGACTATCCGATCTGAACCGCTACGGATCGGTAAAATACAAGGGAACACGGAGTTAAGAGGGCTCCGCCAAAGAGGGAGGGAATTGCAATGACTGGTTTCAAGGGAAGGATTTTGGGCGCGGGACTGACGCGGCGCGATTTTATGACCGCGGCTGCAGCCGGTACGAGCGCATTGGCCTTCGGCGGGCGCAGGGCTTTTGCGGCCGATGACACGCTGAAGGTCGGCTTCATCAGCCCGCGCACCGGGCCGCTCGGCGGCTTTGGCGAAACAGATGGCTATGTGCTTGATCTCGCACGCAAGGCGCTGGCCAATGGATTGCAGGCCGGCGGCAAGAGCTGGAAGGTCGAAATCCTCGATCGCGACACGCAGTCCGATCCGTCGCGCGCCGGTCAGTTGGCAAAGGATCTGATTAACAACCAGGCCGTCGACCTGATGCTGGCGGTCTCGACGCCTGAAACCATCAATCCTGTCGCCGATGCCTGCGAAGCTGCGGGGGTGCCGTGCCTGTCGACGGTCATGCCATGGGAGGCCTGGTATTTCGGGCGCGGCGCCAAGCCCGGCGCGCCGTCGCCGTTCAAATGGACCTATCACTTCGGCTTCGGTGTTGGCGAATTCCTGAAGACCTACATCTCGCAATGGAACCTGATCGAGACCAACAAGAAGGTCGGGGTCATGTATCCGAACGATGCCGATGGCAACGCCATCCGCGCCAATCTGGCGCCGGCGCTTGCCAAGGCCGGCTTTACCATCGTCGATCCCGGCGCCTATGAAACGGGGACCACGGATTTCTCCTCCCAGATCGCGCTGTTCCGTCAGGAAGGCGTCGAGATCTTCAACAGCTTCCCGATTCCCCCGGATTTTGCGGCATTCTGGCGTCAGGCGGCGCAGCAGGGCCTCATCCAGCAGATCAAGATCTGCCAGGTCGCCAAGACCGGACTGTTCCCGTCCGATATCGAGGCGCTCGGCGATCTCGGCATGAATATCGCCAGTGCCGCCTATTGGCATAAGGCTTTCCCCTATAAGTCGTCGCTGACGGGCGTTTCCGGGCCTGAGCTTGCCGATGGCTACGAGGCGGCAAGCGGCAAGCAATGGACGCAGCAGCTTGGCGCGAGCCTGTCGCTTATCGATGCGGGCTTCGATGCGCTCAAAGCCGCCTCGGATGCAAAGAGCAAGGAGGCTGTTGCGAAAGCGATGAGCACGCTGAAGACGACGACGATTGCTGGCAAGGTGGATTTTACCAGCGGTCCCGTCGCCAATGTCTCCCCTGGCCCGATCATCGGCACGCAATGGGTCAAGGCGCCGACCGGCTCGAAATTCGCACTCGACTATGTTGTGACCGAACACGCCACCGATCCGAATGTCCCGGTTGCCGCCAAGCTCATCGCTTACAATGGGTAAGGCTATCGTGCAGGAACAAGAAGGACATCGGCTGGGAGGGGAGTTTCTCTCGGCCAAGGGAATCCACAAGCGCTTCGGGGCGCTTGTGGTCCTCGAAAATCTCGACTTTTCCATGGGAGACGGTGATGCCGTCGGCATCGTCGGCCCGAACGGAGCGGGCAAGACGACCCTGCTGAGTGCGCTTGCAGGCGCGTTTCCGCTAAATGCCGGAACGATCACCTTTAACGGCCGCAACGTGACTGCACTGACGGCGGCGGACCGCTGCCGGTCGGGCCTCGTCAGGACGCATCAGATTCCCAAACCCTTTAGCGGCATGACGACATTCGAGAACGTTTTCGTCGCCGCGTCGCATGGGAAGACATCGAACCGTGACGAGGCCTATGAGCGCGCTGTCGATTCTCTACAACTCTGCGGCATGCTCAGCGTCGCCAATCGCCGCGCCGACACACTCGGCCTGCTCGATCGCAAGCGGCTTGAGCTGGCGCGCGCGCTTGCAACCGGTCCGCGGCTACTGCTGCTCGACGAAATCGGCGGCGGGCTGACAGACGGCGAAGCGAGCGAACTCGTCGGCACTATTCTCGAACTGCGGCGGCGCGGCATCGGCATCGTCTGGATCGAGCATATCGTTCACATTCTCCTGCAGGTCGTCGAACGGCTAATCTGCATGGATGCCGGCAAGATCATCGCCGATGGTGATCCGAAGGCGGTCATGAGCGATGCCGAAGTGGTGCGCGCCTATCTTGGGGGAGCGCCTGCATGAGCATTCTTTCCATTCGCAACCTTGATGTCCGGCACGGTCTGCTGCAGGCGGTGCGCGGCATCAGTTTCGATCTTGCCAAGGGCGAGGTACTGGCGCTTGTCGGCGCCAATGGCGCGGGCAAGACGACGCTGCTGCGTTCAATCGCCGGTGCGCATCTGCCTGATGCCGGCCAGATCCTGCTCGATGGCGACGATGTTACGGCTGTCCCCGCGCACAAGCGCATCGCCAGGGGCATTGCGCTCGTTCCCGAAGGACGGCGATTGTTCTCACAGATGACGGTCGAGGAAAATCTGCTGCTCGGCACCAGCGCCGGCCGCAAGGGTGAGTGGACGATCGAGCGGGTCTTCGATGCCTTTCCGAACCTGAAGCCGCGCCGACACGCCAAGACGGGCCATCTGTCGGGCGGCGAGCAGCAGGCAACGGCGATCGGGCGGGCGTTAATGAGCAACCCCGACATTCTCCTGCTCGACGAAGTCTCGCTCGGCCTGTCGCCGCTCGTCGTCGATCGGGTCTACCAGCAACTGCAAGGGCTCTTGTCTTCGGGCACGACTATCCTACTCGTCGAGCAGGATCTGGCGCGCGCCATGGGCGTCGCAACTCGTGTCATCTGCATGCTGGAGGGTAGTATAGTGCTTGACAGGCCGGCGAATGGCGTCACGCGCGCGGAAGTGACCCAGGCCTATTTCGGCCTGCACCGGGCGACAGCCGAGAGGAGCGTTTCGTGACCAACACCCTCATCCAGGGCATTCTGCTCGGTGGCTACTATGCGGTCATTGCCTGCGGCCTGTCCTTCATGTTCTCCGTCATGCGCATCATCAATCTCGCGCATGGCAGCCTTGCCGTCGTTGCCGCTTATGGGCTCTGGCTGCTGGCGGCAAAACTGGGCATTCCGCCTTTCTATGGCCTTCTGATCATCCTGCCTTTCATGGCGGCGCTCGGCTGGTTGCTGCAGCGCTTCGTGCTGGAGCGCAGCGCGCGCGGTGGAACATTGCTGCCGATCCTGACGACCTTCGGCCTGTCGATCGTTATCGATAACCTGCTGTTCGAGCAATTCGGGGCGGATACGCGCTCGCTCGCGCCATTTATCGGCAATCTCTCCTATGCGTCCTGGCAGCTGCCCGGTCACGTCTTCGTCGGCAAGCTTGCCGTCCTGATGATGGTGACGGCAATCGTCATCATCGGCGGGCTGCAGCTCTTCCTGAGCCGTTTCGCCGTCGGCCGCTCCATCCGCGCCACGGCGGAGGATGCGGATACCGCAGGCCTCGTCGGCATCGATGCACGCCGCGTCAATGCCATTGCGACCGCGATTACCATGGTGACAGTCGGCATTGCCGGTGCGTTTCTGGCCATGCGGGCGACCTTCAACCCTTATTCGGGCGGACCGCAGCTGCTGTTTGCCTTCGAGGCAGCCGTCATCGGCGGCGCCGGTTCGCTCTGGGGAACTTTGCTCGGCGGCATCGTGCTTGGCCTAGCGCAATCGATCGGCGCCCAGATCCACCCGCAGGGCTTTCTGATCGGCGGCCACATCGCTTTCCTTCTTGTTCTCTTCGTGCGGCTGCACCAGTTCGGCTTCCTGCGCCTCGGTAAAATCCGCACGCTTCTTCGGAGCCCGTCATGAGCACGATCGCACCCGGAATTTCCGTCGAGCGCTGGACCGCATCCTCACGATTGACCCTGGCTGCCATGATGGTGGCGATCGGCCTCCTCGCCGCAGTGCCAGCCGTCTCCAGTGCCGGTGTCACCGATCGCATGACGGCTCTCTTCATCTACGTGATCCTGGCGGCCATGTGGAATGCGCTAGCGGGTTTCGGCGGCCTCGTCTCCGTCGGCCAGCAGGTGTTTTTCGGCCTTGGCGCCTATTTCACCATTCGCCTGGCTGATGCGGGGCTCGACCCCTTCGTCTCGCTCGTCGCCGCCGCAGTCGTTACCGGTGTAATATCGCTGCCGCTTTCATGGCTGATGTTGCGGCTGAAGGGGGGCGAGTTTGCCATTGGCATGTGGGTGCTGGCCGAGCTTGCTCATCTGCTCGTCAATCTCGACCGGCTCATTCAGGGCGAAACCGGGACCTCGCTGATTTCCTTGAACGGCTATGACAGCTCCATGCGTCGCGTCGCGATCTATTGGCTGGCGCTGGCGGCCATGGTCACTCTCCTCGGCGCGCTCTTTGCTTTGATGCGGAGCAAGGCAGGAGCCGCCATGCAGGCGATCCGTGACAATGAGGATGCGGCAACCTCCGTCGGCGTCCGCGTGGCGGCGACGAAACGCCTGCTCTTTGTTCTCGCCGCCTTCGGCATTGCCGTTGCGGGTGGCCTGTGGCTGGCAACGGCCGTCACCTTCCAGCCAAAGACCTATTTCAGCGTGCAGTGGACCGCCTACATGATCTTCATGGTGCTGGTCGGCGGCATCGGCAAGTTCGAGGGCGCGATCCTCGGAGCCATTCTCTTCTTCGTCATCGAGACTGTCTTCGGTGGAACAGGGGTCTGGTATCTGGTCGGCCTTGGCGCGACGGCGGTGCTCTTCTCCCTCTATTTGCCGCGCGGCCTCTGGGGCGAGATCGAGCGACGCTTCGATCTGCAGCTCCTGCCCGTGGGCTACCGACTGACATTTTCTGATCTCTTCAAGGATAAGCAATAGCGGCGAACTTTCGCTGCGTTTCATGGGAAAGGTAAAATCATGCTTTTCGGCAAGACCATCCTCATTACCGGCGTTGCTTCGGGCATCGGCGCGCGTGCCGCGGAGCTTGCGGGGCAGATGGGAGCCGATGTCATCGGCGTCGATGTCCGGGAGCCGACATCGAGCATCAGCTCCTTCATCAAGGGGGATATCTCAACCGCCGCCGGCGTCGAGGACATCGTCAGGCAATTGCCCAGTCGCATCGATGCCTTGGCCAACGTCGCCGGCCTCTCGGGAAGCACCGGCGTCGTTGCGACGCTCGCCGTCAATTTCTACGGCCTGCGCGCTCTTTCGGAAGCCGTTGCACCGCGGCTGCGTGAGGGTGGAGCGATCGTCAACGTCGCCTCGATCGCCGGCTATGGCTGGCGCGCCAATCTGGAACGGGCCAAGAACCTGACGGCAATCGAAGGTTTTCCGGATGTGGCCTCTCTGGTCAGCGAGTACGGACTGAAGAACGAGGAGGGCTATCCGCTTTCCAAGGAACTGCTGCTGCTTTGGACGATGCGCGCCGCGCATCAGCCTCTCTTCAAGGAGCACGGCATTCGCGTCAACGCTGTCAGCCCCGGTCCGGTCGAGACGCCGATCCTGAAACAGTTCCGAGCCGTGCTCGGCGATGCCCGTGTCGACAGCGATATCACCCGTGTCGGCCGCGCTGGCACATCGGCTGATATCGCGCCCGCCATCCTGTTCCTCTGCTCGGACGGCGCGCGCTGGATCAACGGCGCCAACCTGCCTGTTGATGGCGGGCTGGAAGCTTCCATCAATGCGGACGTGCTCGGCTTCTGAAACGTGTCGGGCAAAAATGCGTAGCGGTCTTTCGATAACGACATACGACAAATCAATAACTTAAAGCGCAAATGGCGAATCTGACAGATCGCAATGCGCTTTAAATACCATCCTCATCAGGAGACAAGAGATGAACATTTCCCTTCTCATCAACGGCGTCGACAAGCCGGCCGCCAGCGGCCGCACCTACGACCGCCGAGATCCCTTTACGGGAGAGATCGCCAGCACGGCGCCAGCGGCAGGGCCTGAGGATGTCGCCGCCGCGGTCGAGGCTGCCTCCAGCGCCTTTTCCGCATGGTCGAGCACAGGCCCCGGGCAGCGCCGTGCGATCCTCGCCAAGGCCGCCGATATCATGGATGCCAAGGTCGGCGAGTTTACCAAGCTGATGATGGAGGAGACGGGGGCGACGGCGCCGTGGGCCGGCTTCAACGTCATGCTCGCGGCCAATATCCTGCGTGAGGCCGCGGCCATGACGACGCAGATCGGTGGCGAGATCATCCCATCCGACAAGCCCGGCACGCTTGCCATGGGCGTGCGTCAGGCCGCCGGCGTCTGCCTTGCCATCGCACCCTGGAACGCGCCTGTGATCCTGGCAACGCGCGCCATTGCCATGCCGATCGCCTGCGGCAACACCGTGATCCTCAAAGCCTCCGAGCAATGCCCCGGCACGCAGCGGCTGATCGCGACGGCGCTGACGGCGGCGGGTCTGCCCGCCGGCGTCATCAATGTCATCACCAATGCGCCGGAAGACGCGCCTGGTATCGTCGAGGCGTTGATTGCCCATCCCGCCGTCCGTCGTGTCAACTTCACCGGCTCGACCAAGGTCGGTAAAATCATTGCCGAGCTGAGCGGCAAGCACCTGAAGCCCGCTCTTCTGGAACTCGGTGGCAAGGCGCCGCTCGTCGTGCTTGAGGATGCGGATATCGATGGCGCCGTCAACGCGGCGATCTTCGGTGCCTTTATGCACCAGGGCCAGATCTGCATGTCGACCGAACGCATCATCGTGCATCAGGCGATCGCGGATGCTTTCGTCGCCAAGCTTGCGGCGCGTGCAGCCGTTCTGCCCGCCGGCGATCCGCGCGGCCATGTTGTCCTCGGCTCACTGATCAGCCTTGAAGCCGCCAAGAAGATGGAGGAGTTGATCGCCGACGCTGAGGCCAAGGGCGCCAAGCTGGTTGCCGGCGGCAAGCGCAGCGGTACCGTGGTCGAAGCGACTTTGCTCGATTTTGTCACGCCTGACATGCGGGTCTATTCGGAGGAATCCTTCGGTCCCGTAAAGCCGATCATCCGCGTGGCGGACGAGGATGAGGCGGTGCGCGTTGCCAACGATACGGAGTACGGCCTCTCGTCCGCCATCTTCAGCCGCGACGTGCAGCGGGCGCTTGCTGTGGCTGGCCGCATCCAGTCAGGCATTTGCCACATCAACGGCCCGACCCTGCATGACGAGGCACAAATGCCCTTCGGTGGTGTCAAAGGCAGTGGTTATGGCCGCTTTGGCGGTAAGGCGGCGATTGCCGAATTCACCGATCTTCGGTGGATCACGATTGAAGATTCCGCTCAGCACTATCCCTTCTGAAGGTCACGACAGCGCTCACGATCGCTGACACTTCTAAGGAGTTCGTCGTTAAGACGACCTAGGATCGCAGGAGCACGACGATTGACGAAATGTCGAGCGCTTGGAGGGCATTCGCGCCCTCCAACGTCACGGAATCCGCCCCTTGATTGCATTTTCCCGAGATGGATGGTTCATGGCAACGTCGGCGAGACGTCATCGGCATGTCTCTTAGACTCCCTCTAGAGGCTTGTACGCACCCGCGGACGTTGAAGTTCGGCCACTGCCATCACAAAACGGAGTTCCGTCTTGCCGCAGTTGAGATACGCATGCCTGCCCTCGGTCCGAGCCAGGACTGACGAGCCTGACTGAACGAGAAACTCGTCGTCATCGACGCGCAGGGTTAGCTCACCGAACTCTATGTTGAGGAGTTCCAGGGTTCCCGGGGAGTGCCCTGGAGATTCAAACATCTCTCCGGGATACATCGTCCAGCGCCAGAGCTCGATTTCATCCGGCCCATGCGTTCCCACCAAAAGAGTTGCGCTTCCTCCGTTTGGCCCACGCCAAAGCGTCGATGCGTCCTCCGGCAGAACAATTCGTACTGGGACTGTAGACGCGACACCGACGAAATCGGCGACAGAAACCCCCAAGGCCGTCGCTGCTCTGCACAGGGTGGCGATGCTGGGATTGGCTGTACCCTTTTCGATCTCGACAAGCATCCCTTTGCTGACCCCGGAGCGTTTAGACAATTCATCAAGGGTAAACCCACTCTGACGTCTGAACAGCTTGAGGTTTTGGGATACGGTGACGCTGACGCGTTCAATATCAGCTACCGATTCGGTCGATATATTGATTTTCTTTTCCATGGTCATTATTGTAGACCAAATTGGTCAATAAGAGCTAGACGGCATGTTGAAATTTCCGATCATCGACAAGCAAATCGCAGACATTGCTCCCGACTTTCGGGCAATCAGCATACTTGTCGATGCAACGAACGCCGGTCAGGGCAGCATGGGGCCCAACCTCCTGGAAGAGGCCTGCGACCTCGTGCAGGCAGGCGGTCCCGCCTGGAGCGAAGCTCATCTGTCCGGCTGGAACGAAGTCTACGCTAGATTTGGTGCAAAGCCCAATCGAACGCCGTGCTCGGCTCAGGCGTTGAGGAAGCGGGTTGAGAGAGACGGCCGAATTCCGTCCATCAATCCGCTCGTCGACCTTTACAATGCCATCAGCCTGCGGTTTGCCATTCCGGTGGGCGGCGAGAATTTCGATGCATATGTCGGAAAGCCGAGGCTATCGGTATCCGATGGAACAGAGCCATTTGACACCGTGATGAACGGCGAAGCTGTGATCGAGACCCCCTCCAAGGGAGAGGTCATCTGGCGAGATGATGTCGGCGTCACTTGCCGGCGCTGGAACTGGCGACAAGGTACGCGGACCAGGCTGGGCCGCCCTAACGGGGGGCGCATGTGGTTCATTTTGGAGAGCTTGAGGAGCATGCCGGAGGAAGCGCTCGACGAGGCCGGAGACATGCTGGCGAACGGCTTAAAGCTGCTGATGCCAGGATGCGAAATACAGAGGCAGAAGATTAGCCTCGGCTGATCTCGTTAGACTGAAATACCGCATAGCTCTGCTCAGGGTGACTTGCGACGGACTTCGCGGTGAGAATGAAAGCTTACCGACCCTCACATCTGAAAATTGTCGTCGCGAGGACGCGGTAGTGGCGGAGCTTTGCCTGCAGAGAAGCAGGTCGCTCGCTAGAGTTCATGCAGTGTTAAGTGTCGCAACGCCTTGACCAGAATTGCACTTGGGGCTGATCGATTCTATCGCAAAGATGCCGTTGACAAACTTGCGATATCGGGCAGGCGCGTAGCGTTCACCGAAACCCTTCGGTCAGTTGATCCGCCAAGCTCTCAACGCTGGTCACGATGAAATCCCAGGCGCCGTCGGCCTCGAAATCCTGGTTCTGATGTGGTCCATATTCCGTCGGTCGCGCGATAAAGGCCGTTCGCAAGCCGAGGGACGCGGCCATACGCAAATCGCTATTGTGGGCCGCGCAGAGCATGACCTGACCCGGCTCTAGGTCAAGCAATTCGCATGCGCCAAGATAAGTCTCGCGGTCGGGTTTGAAATAATGAAACAGGTCCGAACCGAAGATCATGTCCCAGGGAAGTCCTGCGTGCTTCGCCATGTTGAGCAGCAGGGATACGTTGCCGTTCGATAGCGGCGCGATGATGAAGTGCTGCTTGAGTCGAGTTAGCCCCGATACGGAATCGGGCCACGGACGGAGACGATGCCAGCCTTTGTTGATGTGGCGGAGGTCGCCTTCCGATAGGCCGCTGATGTCCAACGCCGCCACGAGCTTGTCCAGCGTTGCACGATGCAAATCATCGAGCTTCGTCCACGGGCGCAGCCCCTTTCGGACCTCATCCATCGACGACACGTAGTTTCCGCGCCAAGCATCGACCAGTCCAGTCCAGTCGGCGTCGACGCCTCGCTCAAGGCCGAATGCCGTCAGTTCGTCGATCAGGCTCGTGCGCCAATCCACGATGGTGCCGAACGTATCAAAGAGAAGCGCGCGAGGCTTGGTCATGCTGGTGGCCTTTCTAAACGGCAAGGATGCCGGAACGAGACATGAACAACCGGCACCTGCCGCCCGTCCGCCATAGTGATTTCACGATAACGACAGATTGATCATTCGAAAATGACATGACATTATATTTCAGAAATACGGAATTCCAATGGTGTGAGTATGAAGGCACTCGATATAGAGGCAGTGCAGGCATTCGTGTTGGTGGCCGATCTCAAGAGCTTCACCCGCGCGGCCGAGGCGATGGAGAGTACGCAGTCCATGATGAGCCTAAAAATCAAACGGCTTGAGGATAGGCTCGGTCGCAGGCTGCTTGAACGCACACCACGTATGGTACGGTTATCAGCGGACGGTGCCACCTTCCTCGGACCGGCGCGGGCGCTGGTAGCCGCACATCAAGGCGCGGTTGGCTCTTTCGCAATCAAGCCGCGCCGATTGGTTGTGGGGATAAGCCACCATGTCGTCGGAGCCGAATTGCCGAGCTTGCTGAAGCGCATGAGCCGCGCCGAGCCTGGACTGGTCATGGAAATGCGAGTCTCGATGTCGCGGGAGATTCTCGATGATTTCGATCGCGGTGTGCTCGATGCGGCGATCGTGCTACTTCGCGACAATCGCCGCCGCGACGGTGAGATCATCCTTGAAGAGACATTTGGCTGGATGGCTGCACCAGATTTTGAGCACCACTCCGGCGAACCGCTCCGCCTCGCTACACAGGCTGA
Source organism: Rhizobium sp. WW_1 (assembly GCF_003610155.1). Taxonomy (NCBI): domain Bacteria; kingdom Pseudomonadati; phylum Pseudomonadota; class Alphaproteobacteria; order Hyphomicrobiales; family Rhizobiaceae; genus Rhizobium; species Rhizobium sp. WW_1. The sequence goes on along the minus strand of NZ_RAIN01000017.1, from coordinate 9,136 downwards.
ACCATGCAGTGTGCGCAGCATGGCAACGGCAGCACTCGACGCGGCCGGAATTTCTTGGACTGAAGCGTTCGTCGGCGGTGGCATTCCGACCATTGGTGCTGCAGTTGCGGCTGGTCTAGCAGTTGCGCCACTCGGCCGGCGCGTGGCGCCAATCGGAACGGTGGACGTCGGCTCCCAGCTTGGATTGCCATCGCTGCCGTCGCGCGATGTGATGCTTTATTCGGCCGTGACTGATCGACCAGCACGCGGTTCGCTCAAGACGCTTGCGGCGGCGATCCGCTCTACTGTGATCTCCTAGCCGCGGCCTCCTGCGACTGCCTTTCGTAAGGCGTGCTGTTTCGATCATGGTTGCGCGCGGCTCTCACAGAAAGTTGGGATTCCAACCCGATGAACAGGTCAATAAGAAACCCTCGCCGGCCCGAGCCACGTCGATTACCGCTCGTGAGGACTTACACAAGACCCGGCCCAGCTCCTGAGAACGAGCACGGCAATCTTTCCAAAGTAGAGCGCGGAAGTCACAATGAAACCCCTTGACGGACTCGAACCACCGTTGAACCTTTGGCTGGCGCTGCGGGAAGCTAAATGCTTGTGCTGGTAACATATTTTCTCACCGCTGATGCGATATCAGAAGTAGATGAACCTGTTGCCCAAGCCACATACTTGCTCTCTACAGCGAATGACCCTGCCTTTTCGGCGCTTCATAACTTTGGATTGCGTGAAGTAGAATAATCAATCTAAGAGTTATTGCTTCGGCAGCGCTACTATGAGGTCGGCAGCTAGAGCGCGGTCCTCCTCTGGCGCGGCTTGAAGGGCTGAACGCATCAACGCCGCCAGTGCCGGATCGCGTTGGGCCGCGTTGATAACAACGCGACCAACTGCAGCTTCTCGCGATAGAGGAGATGGCGATGATACCCGATAGGACTGGCGAGGTTGTTGGAACATTAGATATAGCGCTGCCAGAATTATGACGGCGATACACAGAAGGGCAATCGTGAGAATTTTGAAAGCCATGCATCCTCTCGCTGATTTCTTTTCTGATACCGCTCTTAAGTTTTAGCGGCTTTTGCACACATGGAAAGCGATCCATGACGAGGACAGACGCTAAATTGATGCCTTCGCTGGTCGCTGACGTGGCGCATCATGTTGCCGCCGTTGCTGATACACATTAGCGCTAAGCGGTGAATTAACGCGGTGATTAAGAGCCAATCGGCGTGACAAACAATTGACATTTCAAAGATGGGTGGAGTCATTTGGCGACGCCGATTCACAGCGACCGGCTCGTTTAGCTGGCGTGGCCATAGTCCAGCGTGCCGGACCAGAGATGTAAATCGGCAAGGGGTCATGACAACGAGACGCATAATAACTGTTTGTAATTCCTCATGCTGTAGGGGTTCCGTCGCGGCGCGGAATCACAATGGAGCGGCGCGTACGATCCTCGATGCTCTCAAGAAGATCGAAGAGGGGGCTTCTCCGATGGGAGGCTAACGGGATCCACGAACTCTGCCCCATCTGCGACTCCTGTGGACAAACAAGCCCAAATCAATAATTGCAGCCGGTCAGCGCAGGCCTCGTCAGGTCAATAGAGATAACGTCCCGTCCTCCTAGTCTGGCTATTCGTGAAGTTGAACGGTTCCCACATGACGATGTCATCGAAAAGTCCGCACCCGGCAGCAGTTGAAAGGCTGCTCGCCGCAACGCTTGCGGCGCTGGTATACGGCCTGTTGCTCTATATTGTGATCTGGGCGTCGGACTACTGGGATGCCCTGCCCTTTTTTGCGGGGCTGATATTCATGCCAATGGCGATCGCAAGCGTGGGATCATGCATTTTAGATCCACGTGCCAAAAGCAAGCTTTGGCATCATGTCCGTGTAATCTGGATGATTATTGCCATTCTTATCGTCCTCACCATAATCTTCTTTAATGAAGCTGGCATGTGCGTGGTGATGGCAGCTCCTTTTTTCATGGGCTTTTCGGCACTCGGATCGGCCTTGACGCTGGTCACCATCCGTTTCTTCCGTTCCCGGCGCTCATCGACTTTGGTTATCGCTTTGCCTTTGATCGTTCTACCGATGGAGCCGCATATCTCCTATGAACCGCATGAAGGCTCGGTCACGACGACGATTGATATTGCTGCGCCACCCGATCTCGTATGGAATCAGACGATAGAAATCCCGAATGTTCGGCCGGAGGAGCTGTCATGGACGTTCTCTCATAACTTGCTTGGTCTACCACAGCCTGTGGACGCACGATTGGACAGCCGCGGCGTCGACGGGGTGCGCCAATTGCAATGGACACGAGGCATCAGGTTTCAGGAAATCATCACGCATTGGGACGAGAATCGTTCACTTGCCTGGAAGTTCCACTTCGCTCCCGACGCCATCCCCGCCGCAGTGGAAGCGCACATCAAAGTCGACAGTGCCTATCTCAAACTGACGGGCGGCGCCTACGATCTCCAGCCGCTCCCGGGCGGCAGAACGCGTCTCACCTTGACGACGCGTTATCGAATTGCAACGCCAATCAACATTTACTGCGATTTTTGGGGGAAAGTGTTCCTGAACGATTTCCATAGCGTTGTATTAAAGGTCATCCGTGATCGATCCGAGAAAATTGCCGGCGCGGCATGACGCCCCGGCCGTTCTTGAGATACATGGGCCGCGGCATTGAGCCGAATAAAGCGCTGTCGCCAGCTCTCGCTGCCATCCAGTATGAATAGCTATTTTTATTCCAGATGTTTCGTTTTCCTCCGAGGCTGCGCCTGCTTCTTTCGCGGCCTCGGCAGCGTCTGTCGTCGGGTTATATTATTTCAATCAGCAAGACGCTCGTATGATATCGAGCTACGGACGTGACTGAGAAGACAAGCTACTATCACCCTTGCAGCAACTGCAGCGCAACTAATCTGACGAGGCGTCTGCCGAATGGCAGTTTGTGAATCGGCGCGATGATTAGGAGCTAATCGGCGTGACAAGCAGTTGATATTTCAAAGATGAGTGGGGTCATTCGGCGACGCCGATTCACAGCCGGTGATCAGAACGACACCTCGGTTGACCGCGCACCGCGTCAAGAACACCATAGCGCCCCCTTCGCCATATGTGGCCGGGCACAGCCTTTGGCCGGCAGCGGTAGAGGCTGGCCCGGATGCCACAGCCCGAGGCGCTGCTGGATGTTCGGCATCTCCGCATCGATGACGGCAAGCTGATTGTTGTCGCCATAACGCGTCGCGCTGCGAAAGTGCAGCACATCCCGGTAGGTGGCGCCCGTGAGTTGGCTCACGGTCACCCAATAGCCAAAGGGCGCGTTTTGGGTTGGCTCGACGGAGATGACGTAGCCCCGAAGCGGCCCTGTGTCGACGTAGCGAATCTCTTGGTTATTATTGTGCCCGACCACAGATCGGTAAGCAGGCACGAAGACGTCACGGGTGCGATCGTAACCGAACAACGCCATGGCACGCAGCTGGTCTCCGTTCGCCGCATACAAGCTGCTCACGTCGAGGCGGAGCAGCACGACACCGTCTGCTGGATGTACGAGGGTCGGCGTTCCGATATAGTGCGGCTGAACGAAATCGCTCTTGGCATCACCGCCGGGCGGTAACAGGAGCATATCAAGCTGAGGTAGGCAAGTTCGGCCGTCATCTTTACTGAGGCACAGTGTGATGAGCCCGTCCTCCATATCGCCGGAAGGTGTGTCGTTCACTGGCGGCTCCTGCGTGGCGACGAAGCGCCACGGCGAAGGCGTTGCGAACGGCTTCGACAGATCGAGCGAAGCAATTGTTTTTGCCGGGCCGGCCATGACAGGTGTGGTCATCGCTGACACGGTCAGCACTACCGCTGCGAGCTTACCAAATATCGTCATCGTCTCTCCATTCTGTATTCATAGCGCAATACTTCCGACGCTCTTGTCATAGCATGAACAGTTCCTCGCGCACCTCGGGCGGATCCGGCATGACGGACGTTGGCCATTTCTGTGATCGATATTTCTTTCAACATCACTGCGGAACCATTGCGACGATCGTGCTGGCCGCGACCCTGGTGACAGGATTACGCTCTATGTAAGTTGGATTGCCGGCTTGCATGCACTGTTTGTCGCAAGCCGACGTAATGACGCCGCACTCTGCCGCAGGCGACGAGCCCTAATGATTACAGGGCACCAACTGGGTAGGGTCGGCGGGATTTTGGCACCAATCGCTGAACCCATCAGGAAGATTGGGGTCCCGCGAGTCCGATTGAGCTGGCCCTGGAGACTGATCAACTGGTCGACCTATGCCACCAAAAGTGTTCGTTATGGCATGAGCTGCCGCGATTGAATTCGCAGAAAACCGTTGAATCGAATTGTATCGTGCCTTCATAACGGCGTTGTACTTTTTCTTCCATGCCGTACCACGCACCTTATCGCCTTTGGCGATAATATCCTCGCCCTCCGGAATCATCTCGGCAATCTCTGCGTCGTACTTCAGGATTTCGGGCGGATCGAGGCCCGCAGCGACCATCTTTCGGTCAGTCTCCGTTATACCCGCTATGGCCGCAGAATTAGGGCTGCCACTTGCATTCGCGGCCTGTGCTCCGGTGTTCCTCGGACCCGCGGTGGTGCACCCCGCGAACAGAGAAGCCACGCACATGACGGCTATACTTCTAACGACGAAATGCATTGACACCTCTTAGGGTTTGCGGGAAGCAGGTGCTGCTCGTTATCGGCCATCTATTGCACGCCAGCGGCGGGAACAGAGGCCGGATACTGCGATGTAATGATCCGACATGCCTTTCCTCTCTTGGCTCGTCACTGCGCCATGGCTCCTTTGACTGCCTCGTCCTGGCTTCGCATGCCTTGCGATTGAGCGCTGACGGATATCATGTCGGAGGCAAGCGCCATCCACCCACTCTGGATCGGTGGCGGCAGCGCCAGCTTTTTCGAGAGCGTCGGCGGCCTCAGAGGAGGTTGAGCCTGATTCAACTGTTTGATGATCACGTCCCAACCCGTAGAGGTATAACTGCCCCGCGGTAGGCCGGAACCCTGATCCTGATCGACAGGGGCGCTCGGGTTCGACACGTAACTGATCGTATCCGTGCCTTGAGCGGCGACTATCCCGAGGGGGCAACCACCTTCGACGTGGGCGACAGCGTCGAACCCGAGAAAGCAGGTCACCCGGTTGGCGCACAAAATCCATGCGCGAGCAGAAGGACAATTAAGGCGCAAGCACAAGCGCTCCCAGGATAAAATAGCGTTTGGGAATTAGTGCCACTCGGGTGCGGTACCGTTCAAGACCGACCAGCGCGAGCACGGTGTCATCCGGTCCATATAAAGTGCAGTACCGTCCGCTTCGATGCCAGCCGTCGGATTGCGGTCGATCTGTAGACGGTTAAAGCATGATGTCCGCATTCTGACCCATATACAAACGGTGTCCCTCTGATAGCCGGCGAAGCAATGGTCACCATTGGTCAGGGGTCAGTCTACGGAATTATCACACAAAGACCTGAAATGCATGGACCGCCGCGCTATCTGACGCCCAACTGGGACGAGGTCGAGAAATCGGTGTGGCTACTGGAAGATTTGGAGTCTGAGATCATTATGACGGGTCATCGCCGGCCGTTGCACGGAGAGAAAATGCGCGCGCGACTGCACGAGCCAGCGAAAAACCTTGTAGCAATCGCGGTATCGGAGGACCGGCGTTATGCTCTCGAGCCGGCGAAGCCTGGATGGATCAGCAACGCCCACCGTCATCTTAACAAAGTCCGATACCAACCGGCCTCTCAGCTTTTGGAGCATCTGCTCTTGATGAGATTCGAGCCTAGAACCCGCTTTTCCGACCACGCATCTCGTGAAGCCCACCGCTGCTCTGATATTGACCCGGTGTCACGCCCATCACCCTGCGAAACATCGCGATGAAGGCACTGACATTGTCATAGCCGAGGTCCAACGCAATCATCGTGACTGGAGCGCCGTCCGCTAACATTGCTATCGCACTTAAGACCTTCGCGCGCTGACGCCACGCAACCATCCCCATTCCCGTCTCCCGCGTGAACAGACGCGCCAGGGTCCGCGCACTCAGACCTCCCAAGGCCGCCAACTCATTGATCGAACGATCGTCAGACAAATTCGCCAATATTTGATCCGTGACACGGCTGATAGGGCCGCTGCTCGGGTTCGGCAAGCCAAGAGGATCCTCCCGAAGCTCCGCAATTTCATCGACAATGACCTGCGCGAGATGACGCTGAGACGGTGTGCGCGCTGAGTTATCCCATCGCACAGCTCTTCGCACAAGCTCCTCCAGAAGAGAACTGACATAAAGTGTTTTCGGCAGGGTTGGCAACGCTTCGCAATGACGCTGCGATACATAGATACTCCACCCACGGAAGGGCCCATGCGAATGAACTGCATGAGGAACATGGGGCGGCATCCAGATGGAATGGGTCCTCGGGACAATCCACCAGCCCGATGTCGTTCGAACAGACAGTAGCCCCTCCCGGCTTCCAATAATCTGGCCTGCCGCATGCGCATGCATAGAAGTTTTGCGGGCTGCGTCTTCGTGCCATTCGACAGCCAGCACCATCTCATCGTCAGGAAATGACGCTATCGCATTTTGGGTCAAGGTGGGTCGGCGCATGGCGATTTCACGGTATATTTTGGCAAATTTAAGGTAGTTATACCATCACAGCCGGCTAAAGTAACCCTCACATTCCCAGCACCAGCAACTTCATCAAGCTGCAACTGAAATCCGCGGCGTCATGAATGGGCGCAAACATGCCCATCAGGCAACTGGCTGCCGACCTCCAATGATCTCCACGATCGATGAAAGGCCCTCCCCATGAGTAATCATTCATCTGACCAATATGACGTACTTATGCATAATCAGACAGCTTGGGACCTGGAGGCAGACCGCAAAGGGCCCTGGTCCCAACCCGTCGCAACTGAAACCGTTGCTTTCGCGCGCCGTGGCGATTGGAAAGTCCATCTGACCCCCTCGCCTCTAGCAACTGATTGGCTTGGCAAAGTCGCAGGCAAGGAGATTCTTTGCCTTGCATCTGCCGGCGGACAGCAAGCGCCGGTTCTTGCGGCGGCCGGTGCAAAGGTGACGGTCTTCGACCTGTCCAGCAAACAGCTTGCCAAGGATGCCGAGGTTGCCGTTAGAGACGGCCTGACATTAAAGATTGTTCAGGGTGATATGCGCGACTTATCGATCTTTTCAGATGGCTCATTTGACCTGATTCTGCATCCGATATCAAATCAGTATGTACCGGATATCCAATCTGTTTGGAATGAAAGCTACAGAGTTCTTCGTAAGGGCGGAGTGCTTCTCGCCAGCTTCTTCAATCCCGTACTATTCGTCGCGGCAAGAAGCCTAGCTGACGTGAGTGACGATTGTATCCGTCTTCGGTACAAGGTCCCATATTCCGATATAGCTGACTTGAATACCGAAGAGCTGACCAACAAACGAGAGCGTAGCGCCCCTCTTATCTTCGGGCATGATCTTCAAACTCAGATCGGCGGCCAAATATTGGCCGGCTTCGTCATCGATGGCTTTTTTGAAGAGTATCATCCGACGCCCAGATTTGCTTTGGAGCGATACGTTCCCAGCTTTATTGCGACGCGAGCTCTGAAGCACTGATGTGCCGGTGTGGGGCGATGATATGAAAATTTAATTGCGCGCCGCAAAACTCGGGGCGCAAGTGTCCGGCCTTTATTGGGGCCCTGCGACAATTTAGAAAGCGGCTCGAATGAGCGGCTAAGCTCGAAAGTATCGTTCGTATGCCTCCACTTCGGCGCTGAGATCACTCCTATTCCGTCGAGAGCGCGTGAATAGGTGACGACAGCTCGTCCGCTTTGAATCGAGTGAACCGGAATCGTCGAGCGTGCCGGCAGGCACGGTCCGGATACCCGGCCACGGCTTGTGGCGTGAGACCCAGGTTCGAACCGCACCGTGGGCAGAAATAATCGTCCAGCCATCGTCCCGACTCGTCGGACAAATGACGATACCTCGCAGGTTCGATGCCGGAAAATTCGATATTGCCTTCTTGGAGCAGTGCTTCCACCCCGGACCTGGAACCGGTGCGGCGTTGGCACCAGAGGCAGTGGCAGACGGTAACGCGTTGCTGATCGCCGACGCACGTATAGCGGACCGATCCGCAAACACATCCGCCAGACCACGACTTGGTTCTCGAAGAGACTTCGGTCACCCGGTTACGTGGAGACAGGAGTAATTCGCTTTTATTTCGTTTGAAATGTTCGAGCGGGTGAATTGGTTGAGCGGAAGACTGGACATCGTTACCGACGCCGGATAGAACACTTCTACTTCGCCGTGCCTCGCGCCCGGCGAGGAAATTTTCCCTATCGCAGATTCGATCTAGCGCAGTCGTCCCGGCTTGCGACGTCGATTGTGCGTCTGGGAATCTCACAATGGAAAATCTTGATCTTCGCGCCGACTGTGCGCGATGCGCCGGGCTTTGCTGCCTCGCTCTCTCCTTCGACCGATCCAGCTTGTTCGCCATCGACAAAGCGGCAGGTCACCCCTGCCCGCATCTCGACGACTGCGCCGCATGCACCATCCATCTCCGACGCGCCGAGCTTGGTTTTCGCGGATGCATTGAATTTGACTGTTTAGGCGCTGGGCAGCGTGTCACCCAAGAAATCTTCAAAGGTCGCAATTGGATAGAAGACCGATCGCTGTTGGGTCCAATGTGTCAGGCATTCACCACCGTCCTGCGGGCGCACGAATGTCTGTTGCTGCTGAGGGAGGCGAAGATCCTTCCTCTCTCATCCTTCGATCGGCAGAGATTGGCCGAATTGCAAACGGCTATCGAGAATGCTGGTGCCTCTATTCAATTGGTCGAGGCGCTGAGGTCGGAGACATCAAGGTTTCTATCAAGCCTCCAATCCTACTTCAGGGATGACCCGGAGGGGGAAAGACTTAATTTGTTGCGCACGTCCTGACTTTTTCACTGGCTGAAGCGGTTGACTTTCGCGACCGCATTTTGCCCAAAACACCTCAGGGTACACCCGTGAGTGACGAATAAATGTAACGTGTACAGAGTGAAACAAAGGGGTGGATTTTCGGCTCTGACTCACATTTGCTGCTGTTGAGGATGATGCTTCTGCTGGTTCATCGGAGGATCAGCTATGCAGCAACGATTTCAACGGGCGAGCCTCG
>NZ_RAIN01000016.1:0-130303 GCF_003610155.1 Rhizobium sp. WW_1 | reverse complement strand
CCCACACCATGCCGCTCGAAGACATCAACAAGGGCTTCGACCTCATGCATTCCGGAAAGAGTGTCCGGGGCGTCGTGATCTATTGACGGCTTCAATGGCCTAGCCGGAAATAAATTGGCAGTCCAAGCGACGGATAAGCCGATGGCCATCGTTCAAGAAGCACGTCGATCTCGTGACGGGGTCGGCGGCTTGAACATGAATGGCCTTCAGGCAAAAGGATATGCCCCATGACCAGCAAGCTGCTAAGTGTGACCGCCGCGGCTCTCTTCGCCCTGTCTTCTGCAACCGTGGTCTTCGCGCAGACGGCGACACCCTCGACGACGCCAACGCCCGCTCCTTCCTCGACCTCTTCTGCTTCGACACCGTCGTCAGCCATGCCGTCGAAGGATGAGCTCAAGACGGCGCGTCAAGCCTGCCGGCAGGATGCAATCGGACAAAACCTCAAGGGTCAAGCCCGCAAGGATTCGGTCCAAAGCTGCATGCAGCAGAAATATCCGGTTCTGGCGAAGCGCAAGACCTGCCATGACCAGGGTACGGCCAAGGGTCTTGAAAAGAAGGCTCTGCGCGACTTCGTCAAGCAGTGTGTCACCGCAAGCTGATCCGCTCCAAAAGCTGCACAGCAGCTTTCCGCCCACAATGAACCATGGCCCGCCTGCGCGTGGCGGGCCATTGATCTGGCCAGCCTCGACGGCCAATTCTTCCGCGACCCCGACCTTTTCTGAGGAAGGATCATCCCTATCTCATTGTCAGGGCAATATGTTTCGGGACGCGACGTGCTTTTCCATCCAGACCAGCTTTCATTCGGCATCGTCTTGCCGGCTCAGACGAGAACGCATGCCGATGTGCAGTTCGACACTCAGCTCCAAATTGCCGCTCAGGCGGACAGGTTGGGCTTCGACGCTCTGTGGGTGAGGGATGTTCCCCTCAACAGCGAGGATTATCCCGATCCGATCGGCCATTCCGATCCCTGGGTCCTCCTGGGCGCCCTGGCGGCGGTCACATCCGACATTCGCCTGGCAACGGGAGCGATCGTGCTGCCGTTGCGCCATCCGCTCCATATCGCCAAGGCCGCGCTGTCCACGGCCGCCTTGTCGAAAGGCCGGTTCGTTCTCGGTCTCGGTTCGGGAGACAGGCCGAGCGAGTACGAAATGTTCGGACAAGATATCGAGAACCGGAAAGCGCTCTTTCAATCGCATTGGGAACGCCTTGCTGCCGCTCTTCGTGCGGATCAGCAGGTCATTGATGAAAGCGGTCGCGTGCGAAACGACTTCGCCATAAGACCGGGTTTGCAGCAAGTATCTGTTCCGATGGTGGCGGTGGGCTCGTCGTCGCAATCGCTTGAATGGATCGCCCGGCATGCGACGGCCTGGACGACCTATTATCGATCGCTGGCTGTCCAGAAGGATCGATTGGCGCTCTGGCATAACGCGCAGGCAAAGATCACGACTGATTTCCGCGGTTTCGGCCAATCCATGGTTCTGGAATTGCTCGATAATCCACAGGCCGCATATGAGGAAATCGATCTCGGCGGCAAGACCGGCAGGCGAGGGCTGATCGGGGCGCTGTCGGCGATGCGCGAGGCCGGCATTCATCATGTCGCCTTTAATCTAATCACGCAGGGCAGGTCGCCCGGCGAAGTCATGGAGGAGATCGCCGCGGATATTCTTCCAGCCCTTCGTTAGCCTCGGCGCATTGCCCTTGATTGTCTCGCCACTGAAATCATGTCCGCGGCATGCTGGCTTTTATGGCTCTTGCAACCTATCTTTGCGCTGAAACAATAAAGGGCCGGCTTTGCTTCTCGAAATTTCCATCGTCATCGTTCTCACCCTGCTGAACGGCGTGCTCGCCATGTCGGAACTGGCGATCGTATCGTCCCGTCCCGCCCGCCTGAAGGTACTTTCGGATCAGGGCAGCAGAGGTGCTGCCATGGCGATAAGGCTCGCCGAAGAGCCGGGTCGCTTCCTCTCAACCGTACAGATCGGCATTACGCTCGTCGGCGTCCTGTCCGGCGCATTTTCCGGTGCGACGCTTGGCGCGCGCTTGTCGGGCTGGCTTGCCGAACAAGGCCTCTCCGTTGCAGCCGCCGATGCACTCGGCGTCGGTTCCGTCGTCGTGGCAATTACCTATCTGTCATTGATCATCGGAGAATTGGTGCCGAAGCAGGTCGCCCTGCGCGCACCTGAAGCAGTTGCCAGTAAGGTCGCACCGGCCATGGTGTTTCTTTCCCGCGCCGCAGCTCCGCTCGTCTGGCTGCTCGACATTTCCGGACGTCTGGTGCTTAGCGCACTCGGCCAATCGGGCAAAGCGGCGGATGGAGTCAGCGACGAGGAAATCAAGACCGTTCTGGCCGAAGCGCAGAGCGCCGGCGTCATTGCAACCGAAGAGCAGGCGATGATCTCGGGCGTCATGCGCCTGGCCGATCGAACCGCCCGGGCATTGATGACGCCACGCCGCGACGTGGAGGTCATCGATATCGAGGACGGTTTCGACGAGGTCCGCCAACAGCTTCGTCACACGGAAAAAGCGCGGTTGCCGCTGCGCAAGGACAGTTCGGACGAGATCGTTGGTGTGCTGACCACCAAGGATTTTTTCGATGCGTTGGCTTCCGGAAACGAGGTCGATATTCTGACGCTGGCCAAGCAGGTGCCGATCGTTTCGGATCTTTCGAGCGCGCTTGACGTCGTCAAGGCGTTACGCCGCTCCTCCTCGCATATGGTGCTGGTCTATGACGAATACGGCCACTTCGAGGGCGTCATCACGTCAGGCGATATTCTCGAAGCGATCCTGGGAGCCGTCCAGGAGGAAACCGACACCGGCGGCGAGCAGGCAATCGTCCGCCGCCACGACGGCAGCTATCTCGTATCCGGCTGGATGCCCATCGACGAATTCGCCGATTTCATGAGCCTGCAGATCGAAGAGGATCGCGATTACCAGACGGTCGCCGGCTTCGTCCTGCAGGAGCTGCGCCATCTTCCCGACGTAGGCGAAAGCTTCACGAAAGGCGGCTGGCGCTTCGAGGTCGTGGATCTCGACGGCCGCAGGATCGACAAACTGCTCGTGAGTGCCGATGAGGCTGGCTGATAGCTCAAGGTTATCGGCGCTATAGCTTGGCGCGTGCACACGCACTAGCGCCATATGGAATGCCGTCCAAGCGCTAGATCGGTTTCTTACCCCAACTAACAATGGCCGAGGATGGGAAGAATTAATCCAGGAGACGCCACGGTGAAATGCGCGGTATTGCGGCAATGTTGGCAGATGATATCCATATTTGTGGAATAGGTCTGTTTTGCAAACCTCCCGGGTCGCCGTTCCAATGCCTCGGCAATCTGAACCGTTGCCTCGGCATATTTTGGAGGATCAATCTTTCGCCGCTGATCCCGCCATGCTGTTTCAACGAGATTGATATCGACGACCTGCGTCGCGCGGGCATGATCGTCAGCGCATTTGGGGGAAACCGTATCACCTCTGCAAAAGCACATCATTTCCGAAGCAATGCGGCTAGCCATGTCCTCAAGAGCGACTATCTTGACCGGCAGATCGCCGATCAGCGCAGGCCTGACCCGCTCCAACGTATCGCCGCAAGCACTGAAGACATCGATACGAACACGCAATTCCGGCTCCACAAGCTGGATGACGAGCTTGCCGGTCGGACGATGCGGGTGAGCATGGCTGATCATGAACATCGAAGCGAGGGCCGACGGCAAAGCGTGGAACCCCGCTGTGACGACATCGATGTCATTGAAAGCTCGCTGACGGCCGAACTCTGGAGCGAGAGCCGCTTCCAACGCCATCCCACCCGTGACGGCATAATCCAGTCCGGATGCATTCAGCTTCGCGAGGGCTTTGTCGACCCGTTCGGCGTCAGCCATTTCCAAAAACGGATCAAGTCGGAGGCACATCGTCATTCGCGAGTCACCGCGTTCTTTAACCGCTAAAGGTCGACAACTTTGGTAGGCTGCCATTTCTACGTCAAGTCAAATGCCGTCAATCAGATTTCAATTCTATCCGGCCTTTTGAAGCCGCAAGCGACAGCGCTGTCGGCGCGCAATTTAGTTCCAAAGAGTGCGGTTTCGGCTTTGAAGCTGGGTGAGTGAGTGAACTGAAGCACTGCGTAGCTGGGGCTTTCGCGTTCCCGCGCCAGGAATGGGTGTTGCAGCGGTGATTTTCTGATGTTTGTTGCTTTTTACAACACATGTAATCGCAACATCCTTAGACGATGTTGCCGAGGCTAATCGAGCCTACTGTTGCTTTATTCTTTGTTGAACCGAAGAGCTGTATTGCGCTGTAGGCTCGCTGGCGCTGCCTCGGTTATCTCGTTGATGACGTCATCGTCCCCGACGAGAACAACGGTCTCAATGCCGCGAGTTATCGCGGTGTAGAGCATGGTCCGGTCCAGCAGCTTCGACCGGACGACAGGGATGATGACCCGTTTGAATGCCGACCCCTGAGCCTTGTGGACGCTGATCGCCCAGCCGTGGGTGAGCTTCTCAAGGTCGGCCGTGGTGATCACGTCTTCAGCACCGTCGTCAAACCGCACACAGGCACCTTTGGGATGGGGCTTCGTGACGACGCCAAGTGAGCCGTTCATGAAGCCTACGCAGATCGGATCACCCGTGACCTTGTCGACAACGGGTTTGCCTTCGGTGTCGAGCTGAGGGGCCTTCGAGTAGTCATTCTTCAACCACATGATCTTCGAGCCGACGCTCAAGCCCCAGTCCTCCACGTTGGGCTGCTTGCTCATGTATTCGACCTCGATGGCTCGATTCAGCTCTTTCGAACCGGCGGGGCCGTTCTTCACCTGCGTGAGTATCTGGACGTCCATCTCGTGCAGGGTGGACGTCTTCCCATAGGCCGGGACCCGTCCGCACATGGCGCGGAAGGCCACTATGGTTTTTCCGGCCACGTCATCTTTCGACGCCGGGAAGAGATAGACACCAGGTGTCAGGGCGACGTTCGGATCGAAGCGCCGGAGGTCGACTGCCTTTCCGCTGCGCACGGCGGATGCGACGGCAGGAATGCCGGTAGCGTCATCCTGCCTGTGAACGACGTCGAGTGTGACCGATGGAATGCTCGCCGCCTTCACCATGGTGTGGAAGGGTAGGCCGGGACCGATGGGCGGAAGCTGGCCGGGATCGCCGATGAAGATCAGGTTGACCTCGACGGGCAACTGCGCGAGCACTCGGTAGATCGACGGGGTGTCGAGCATCGAGGACTCATCGAAGATGACGGTTCCCGCATCAATACGACGACCTGCATCCTCGATGTCGTGAACCAGCCGCGCGAGCGTGCTTGCCGGACGGCCCGTCGCCTCGCTGATACGCCTGACAGCACGACCAGCCAGAGCCACCTGCAGATGTTCGACGCCGAGACGCTGCGATGCTGGCAGATGGTCGCGGATGGCCTCCAATGCAGCAAGGATCGCCCGGACAACGGTCGTCTTGCCAGTGCCAGCCCCGCCGCTTATCACGCAGACGCCGCAGGTCGTGGCCATGAAGACCGCCTCGCGCTGCGCATCGGTGAGAGCATAGCCGAGTTCGGCTTCGACCTTGGCCATGGCGTCGACAACAAGTTTGCCGTCGAATCCTGGAACCTCACGGCCGATGCGCTCGTCGATCTGTTGGGCGACCTCCTCTTCCATGAACTGGCAGGCTCGCGACTGAAGAAGATCGGGTGATGGCGACACCACGCGACCGTTTGCCAAGGCCAGGTCGATGGCAGTCGCCGGATCGCCCGACCAAGGTGCGAGCAGGCGTTTCACCAGAGGTTTCAGGACCGGGGAAGGGGAGGCCATGTTCCCTGCCCGGAAGCGGATGGCCAATGCCTCCTCGACGGCGGCCGTCAATCGCCTCGGATCGTCAAGCGCGACGCCCAGCCGCAACGCTCTCGCGTCGACTTCCTTCCACGGCTCCAACAATGTCATCGTGAACGGATCGGCCTTGATGCGGTCGATGGCACCAAGACCCCAGACGCGGGCGGCAGCACCCGCCACACGCGGCGAGACGCCGTACCGATCCAGCCAGCGGAAGATTTCGACTTCCTCGGCAAGCATGCCGAAGCCGTCAACGATGGCGATGGCCCGATCTGCCCCTACGACATCCGCTAGCGCCTTCAGGTCGCGATCCCGGATAATGTCGTAGATAGTCTCGCCGAAGCGCTCCCAGACCCTCTCCGCCGTCGCCCAGCCGATACCGACGAAGCGCTTGTCGGTGGCAAGGTGGCGGATGATCGCTCTTCCCTTGGTCACGAGGGGCATGGCCACCTCGGCATGGAGCTGCGGACCATACTCGGGATGGAGTTGGATCGAGCCTGTGACGCGCCACGTCTCGCCGATGGCCGGATCACGCGGCGACCTTTTGGAAAGAACGAGGGCACGGCGGAGCTGCTCGGTCTCGTCGCGACCGATGATGACATGGTCGCCGAACCGGCTGGCATGGACCGACGTGATGGAAAGCTCCCAGGAAGACTGCTCAGAACGCTCACCAAGGACCAGGAACGTCTGCCCCTCTGCGCCACCCCGTCGTTGATTGGCCCCTGCCATGGGCTCTGGCTCTCCGTTCACTGCGGCCACCCACGACGTGCCGTCGCGGGTCCCTGTGCCTCATTCACTGCGATCCAGCCCCCATGGCCTGTCGGGGCCACGACGGCGCGGCTCCGAGGACCAGACTTCAAACACCCAATCATGGAAGTCTCCCAGTCTCGGCGATCACCGCGCTCAACCGCTTCATGCGGTCCAGGTCTCGGCGCAGCGAAGCGTTCTCCGCCTTCAGCCGAAGGTTCTCTTCCTCCAAGGCCATCTGGTTGCCATCGACCTTGGCCTTCTGTTCCCGGTCCGCCTCCGCCTGTTCCAGGCGCGTCAGGTTGGCCTTGCGATCACGGTCGTCGGCATTGCCCAGGATTTCGGCGCAGCGGGGATTGGTGCGGAACACCTGACGGTCGAAGCCGCAGGCCTTGGCAATGGCACTCTTGTTCAGCTCGATGCCGCCGTACCGAGGAAGCGGCTGGTCACCGAGGTTCTCAAGGTATTCTTGGAGAGCATCGACATGCTCCTGCGCGACCTCGACGCCACTCTTTCCCGTTCCTCGCGCCATCAGGTGTCCCTCCGGGACGAGAGGGTGATGACGTTGACCTCGGGAAGGCTACGCATCTCCTCCAGCCGATCAACGGTGGCCTGATATCGTTCGAAGAAGCGCTTCCATGTCGCGAAGCCACCCATTTCGGTGACCGCCAGGATCATGGCACGGTGAGAAGCGATCAACAGCTCCTTGTCGGCCTGCAACTGCGCGATCTCCGCGTTCTTCATCGCCACCAGCTTCTCCAGTTCAGCGCGGGACTTTTTACTGGATCGATTGACCGCTGTCCGGATTGTTTCCTGCTTGTTGATCGCGGCTTTGACCATCCCGTGGCGAGTGTCGTTGCGGGTGATGTCGGTGGCATGCTTGAAGACGCCATCGCTCCGCCTGCAGACGGCGCGGACGGTAATGTCTTCGTCCTCGGCGATCATCGCCTCCAGCAGTTCCTCCAGGACTTGGCTCTTATCAATCATCGAGGTCCCTCAGGCGCTTCATCGTGTCGATAATGGTTGTGCCAGCCTTCTGCTCGGCCGTCACGGACAGGTCGGTTCCATCAGGGAAGACCTGCATTCCCGGTTCCGTGCCGAGCGCCCTCACGATGTTTTCGTAGCGAATGCGTGCGTGGGTGAGCTGGTTCGCCCATCCGATATTGCGCCGGTCCTCGGGCAACGCCTCTAAGGTGATGATCACCTTGGCGAACCTGTCCCGCATGCGTTCGAGGTTTTCCTGCTCGCTGACGACGTTCGTTCTCGCCAGGTGGAGGCACCCGTTGAAGCATTCGAGATGCTTGGGACAGGGGTCGCTGGTGAAGCTGTTCATGCACAGCCCGTATGGCGTTACATGGAGTCCGTCTGCCTCTGCATTCAGATAGTCGAAGGCCGCCTCGTCACCGTATTCCCGCTGGACGCGGCGGAACTCGTCGACGACAGGGCCTCGGGCCTTGTTCGCTGAGATCAGCTTGAAGACCTGCAGCGCCTTGTCACCGAGCCGCTCTTCAGCTTCCGGCGGAAGATCGATATCGGCAAGGTCCTCGGCAAGGCTACGATGGTCGTAGACGTGGCTCTGCTGGACGCTGCGTCGGTTGAACTTCTTGGTGATGATCGTGTCGGCGACACCAAGTCGGAACAACTCGGTGTTCTGGAGATGGCGAACGGCATGCGTCTTCATCTTGAATGAGCGATCTTCCTCAGTCTGACCGTACCTAGCGAAGATGCACGTGGTGCCGCTGTAGCCTCCAAGAATATTCTTCAGGTCTTCGACATCCAGGCGTCCGACAGCAGAATACAGGGTTGTGTCCAGAACACCGTCATTGCGCCCCTCGATCAAGTTTCTAACCGGCAGGACGAACATTAGCTCATGGGGATACAGCATAGTGCCATCGGTCGTCGTCGTCGGATTAATGTCAGAGAGTTTAGTGGCGCGGTTATCGCGGATGTGGCACTCTACATCGCCGACCCGGATGTATGCCGATTGCCAGTCGATCCGCCTATCCAGCGGCATGCCGGATGCAGTCCGTACAGGAATTTGCCTCTGCGCAGGGTTTGTCCAGAAGGCCGAGAGACCGCGCTGCTTTCGTTCGGCTTGTATGCGTCGGATTTCGACGAGGATCGATGGGTCGTAACTCCTGCGGTAGGCTTGTAACAACTCCGGCGGGAGATCGACATCCGTGAAGACGGCGTTGCCCGTCATCCGAACGTACATCTCTGACGCAGGGACGAGTGCATCCTCGTCAAACTCCGGAAAGATACGCCCGGTCTCGGTTTGCAGTTTCAATCGTTTCCGTAGAGGTGCGGTGATCTTCTCGAC
Source organism: Rhizobium sp. WW_1 (assembly GCF_003610155.1). Taxonomy (NCBI): domain Bacteria; kingdom Pseudomonadati; phylum Pseudomonadota; class Alphaproteobacteria; order Hyphomicrobiales; family Rhizobiaceae; genus Rhizobium; species Rhizobium sp. WW_1. The sequence continues at coordinate 121,427 of NZ_RAIN01000016.1, read as the reverse complement.
GTGATCAAGGGTTTCAACGAGAATCTCTTCGAACATCGGCGGGACGTGCTGGGTATTCTCGTAAAATGACAGCCCGTCCTCTCGCTCGTCATCTTCCTGTTTTTCGGCAAAGTGCCTGATCATCAAGGAGCGTGAGAGCCCGCCTCTCTCCCCAGCCGGACGACCGTCGGCATCCATGTATTCGCGCCACCTTCGCCAGTCTAAAGGCAGACGGGCGGTTTCACCGATCCGGAAGCCCATTATGATCTGAACCCTGAATGCCGCGAACCGGATGGCATCCGAGAAGGTGCGGGGCGTCTCTGTGAACACGATGCGAACTAACTCCCAGAACGCTCGCTCGTCGGGAAGCTTTGCGGCCGATTTTCTCTCAGCGAGAGATCGGCGAAGGCCGTCCTTTCCACCATGAGCATTCTGCTTCTTGCGAAGGGTCTCCGCTTGTTGCTGGGCGGAGAGAGATTCATTGGTTGCGTAGGGATGACAAAACCGCACGAGCGCCGGAGTATCCGCGAGCTTCTGACCGTCAACGATAGTCCGTATTGTTGTAGCGAAGTCCAGCGCCAGCTTGCCGGACTCAGCCGACTGGAGGACCGCATTATAGGCTTGCTGAACCTGATCCGGCGTGATGGCCCAAGGAGGAGTATCCTCGGCAGCAGGCGCGAGCCGTCTGATGCCTTGGGCGACCTGCATAGCACTTAATGGTTTGGTCTTACGCACAACGAGCTGATGAACGAAGATCGCGAGGTAAAGGTCGCGCCAGTGCTGGGTCATCGGACGTGCGACTAGAAGCGACTGCCCCATTCGTTCCCTAATTTCGTTCAACTTTTGGAACGCGGCGGGGTCGACTCCAATCTGCCCCAGCCAGAGGGTCGGAGGTGGCAGCATGCCAACAAGCTCGGTCAAGTTCCATCTGGTATCTTTGCTGACCTTTCCCTGATCGTCGCAAACAAGGTCCCAGACCAACCCGCGTTCGGCGGCCAACGACTTGGCCGTCGCGATATACTCGACGTAGAAGGGGTTCATTCGCGATCCTCTCCTGTCTGATTTGCTCTCAGCTCCTCTACCACGCGACGCACAGCGTCGAGGGTGCCTTTGAGCTGGCCATAGGCAGGAGACTGCTGATTGTTACGCGATGCAGACGCAAACTCGACGACGACCGGACGAAAGCTTTCGAGGACCTCTTCATGGATTTCAGGTTCGCCAAGCGGCATAAACTGAGAGCAGGTATAACAGGCCAGAACCGGGTTCTTCGTGCAGAGGCTTTGGCCAAGACCGCAACCGCCGATCCCAGCGATGGGAACGCCATGCGGTACAGCTCCGATCTGCTGGTCGGACGGGAGACCCAGCAGCATCACCTTGTCGATGGTCTTGGTTTTCGCGATCTTTGCCAGGTTCGAATAGATCGGCGAGATTGCCAGCGCCTCGTTGATCCGTTGCGCCTGGGCAGGCGACGTATCGAAGTAGACGTTGGCGATCCGGTCGCTTGTCTGGCCCATGAACTCTGTGAGACCGGCATGGGAGATACCGCCGTCAGCGAGACGTTGGGCAGCCGTATGGCGTAGGTCCGTCGGTGACCAAGCGTCGCCGGTCAATTCCTCGGTCAGTTCCATGATGGCGCGGCTGACGCCACTTGGGGTTAAGCCAAAGAGCAGGCGAGGGGGCACCCCCTCCTCCGGTTGGAGCGTTCCCGCCTCCCGCCGTTTTACCAGTTCGTTGAACAGCGGGCCCCATTCGCGCTTTACCTTCCGGGTGATGCGGATGCGCTTGCTGTTGTCCTGCTGCTTGATCAACGACACGGCGACGTGGACAGCACCCGTCGAGAAGAGCCTGACGTCGGCAAGTTCGATACGGGCGATCTGACCCGGTCGGAACGCGTACTGGAACGACATGACGAGCATGCAGACGTCGCGCAGCTCGTCATGTTCGAGAGCTGCAGGGTCAGCGGCCAACTTCCCGCACATGCTGTCGATGTGGTTGATGATCATGGCCTGCTGATCGAGCGGCAGGAAGCAGTCACCTGCGCGGACGACGCGGTACCTGTCGACCTTCGGGCTTTTCAGGCCGCGAATGATCGAGGTGGCAGGAGGAGACCAGTGGCCGATATTCAGGCGACAAAGAGAGTGAAGTAGGGCTCGCAATGCCCATGTTTCAACAGCGCTCACGTCCGATAGAACAGAGGTGTTCCAATGCGACCGCGCGTCGAAAGGTGTGGCAGCGATCAGGTGGAGTAGGGATGTGATCCCACGGCGGAGCACATATCGTTGGAGACTGCCGTATCGGAGAGCGACCGAGTGCGGGTCAAGGCGGCTCAAAAAGTCGACAAAGACGTGCTTTAGGATCAATTCTCCTGGACGATAGTGCGTAAAGTCGATCTTGGTCGAAGTTCCGTCCAATCTGACGGCGACGAGAGCGCTATCAGCGAGATTTCTAATAGATCGAAGCTCATTTTCAAAATCATCGAAGTACCGAATGGTCGGCGGAAGGGGTGGCAAACCAATTGAGAGACGGGTGATCTCCTCCAGAACTATAGGCTCTAGCTGGAATACGGCTTCGGTCATTTATGATCATTCTCCGGGATCGTACGTCGCAGTGCATCGACAAACGTGTCGAACTTCTCGTCCCAGACCTCAGCAAGGCTGGTCTCAAAATAGGCCTTCGCATAGAGGCGGGGCATGTCCGACGATTTCGACCATCCAAAGAAGACGCGCAGCTTCTCCTGTGCCTTGTCCACGTCCAATCCCGCATCCTGGTAGCGCCGCATGCGGATAACTGCCGAGGTATGCCGCAGATCGTGGCAAGATACGTTTGTAAGGCCTTGTTTCCTCAGAGACTGCTTAGCTTCCTCCGAGAGAGCGTCAGTCGCTACATCGAACATCTTTCCGAATGAGCGCAACGCCAGCGGTTTCGCTTTCTGGGACATCAATAGGTGCGGATAGTTCGCGCGGCCACGGAAGTTTGCAGTGTAATGTTGCGCCAGCTCCACCAACTCGGACGACAACGGAAGCTGCCGCCGCGACATCTCCGTTTTGAGGCTTGGCTGCTCGTAGCGGGGATCGCCGTCATTCGTTTCCTCGACGTCCAACCAATGAACGGTCTTTCCCAGCTCGGGATCGAAGTCCTCTTTAAAGGACGCCGCGTACAACAAGGCTGCTTCACCGCGACGTAATCCCAGGCGAAGCAACAACATGAAGATCAGGAGATTGCGCCATCGCAGCGTTTCCGTCTTGAACGGATTGCGAGGCGAGTCCGGCCGGAATATTTCATAGAGGTCTTCGATTACGAATGGCGGCAGCGCTCGGACCGGCGGCGCAGGAGTTTCAGGGTTCGGAACGAGCTGACGATAGAGGGTGTCGAGCCGAAGAAGCTTGGCCTCCATTTCCGACGCCCGAACACCCGAGGCGTTTCCGGCATACCGCAGCATGTCCGTCACGAAGCCCACGGCAGATGTCCATGTTGAAGACTTATCGATTTGGCCAACAGCGGCTTCGTTTCGGAGCTGGGCCAAGAAACCGATCAGGCAATCCTCGATGGCATCAGCATCGGCATCTGCGATGAGCTGGTCGAGACAATCTTTGCCATGTTGGCGTTGGACGGCATCGTAAAGGCGGTCAAGTGCCGCCAAGTGCTTGCGGCGCGTCGACGGCTCCAGGCTTGTCTTCAGCACGTCGCTCCAGACGGTCGCCCAGAATCTTGGTGTTCCATAAGAGCTGACAGAAACAGTGCCGCGTATCGATGGCGGAAGGTACGGTGTGTTCAGGTTGACGGGCATGGTTTCTCACTGGCGTACGGTCGCGGTAAACTGCGACAGTGCCAGAAAAGAAGCAACACCCATAATGACCCTTTATCGGGTTTTTCCACTCATGGCTAAAAGGCCATTACACGGTCAAAAGCAACACTTCCCAAATGACCCGTGAGTTCCATAAGATAGATTATCTGATGTTTGTATGTATCTATAATTGTATAATTCTATAGGTACACCCTCTGGTGCTATTTATGTCACGATCCGCTACAGTGTCGCCAGCATACTAGTCACACGCTTCGTACTCCAAATCCAGCGCGTAGCCGCGCGCACGAACGGTACGGACAAGATCCGGTCCCGCTCTCTTGAGAGCTCGACGAATGTGCCCGATGTGGATATCCACCGTTCGCGGCTCGACATCTATGCCCATCGGCCATGCCGCGGCGATCAATTCTTCCCGACTCCGAACAGCCTTCGGGCTCATCAAGAGATATCGCAGCAGGCGAAACTGCAAGGCTGTCAGCACAAGAGCGTGACCATTCCTGCGCACTTTTGCAGTGGCAATGTTCATTTCGAGATCTGCAAAGCGAAGTATGTTGACCTCAGCGCGGGCGTCGTTTCTTTCAATCAGCGCGTCGAGCCTCAAGCGCCGCAGGAACCCGATGAGACACGCTGGATCGAATGGATGTGCGAGGACAAGATCGGCGCCAGCTTCATTGAGCTGCGAATTGGGCCTGTTGCAGAACAATGCGATTGAGAGATCAAATCGCGCGATCTTGAGGTTGCGCAGGCTTGCGGCATCCACGGCACAGGTCGAGCAATCGGCGATCACGGCTCTGACATCGGGATCACACAACCGATCTTCAGCCTCTTTGAGGCTGTCGACACAGAAAGCCATAAACCCCTCCGTTGCCAGAACATGCCGCAAGAGTAGAAAAATCTGCACATCTTGAGCACAGACCAGGATACGAAACTCCATCACTTTTCCTCCGGTATCGTCTCATGGCGGTGCGAATTCCCCGCCATTGACATCCAGGATCGCACCATTGATGAAGCCAGCCTCTTCCGAGACAAGGAAACCGATCGCCGCGGCGACATCATCCGGCATCCCGATGCGCCCTACCGGAATGCGGGCGATCGCAGCCCGGTTGATCTCGCTGTCCGGTGGTCCTGCCATATCGGTGGCGATCCTGCCCGGCGCTATAAGGTTGACGGTCGTTCCGCTGCCGCTCGACGTAGCCACCAAGGATCGCGCCAGCCCGGCAAGGGCGGATTTCGAGATGGCATAGGCGGATCCCGCGATCTTTGGAATTGTGCGACCGGCAAGGGAACCTACCAAAACGATACGGCCGGCTCTGCGTTCGATCATGGCAGGAAGAACAGCCTGACAGCAGAGCATCGCGCCGGTCAGATTGACGGAGAGAACCGAATGCCACTCCTGAAGGGAAACCTCGGCGAACGGTGTCGGGCCGTTTTCACCCTTGGGCGATATCCCTGCATTGCAAATCAAGATATCCGGCATGGCCCATGTCTCCCTGAGCTCATGGAAAAAGCCCTGTATTTGCGCCGGCATGGTAATGTCGATGGTGCGGGCAAACACCCTTTCGGCACCGAACCGCGTCGAAAGTCCTTGTTCCGCCTTGAAGACATGGTCCGGATTTTGACCGAACAGCGCAACCTTATGGCCATGGTCGAGCAGATGCGCGACCGTTGCCAAACCAATCCCCGAACCGCCGCCAGTGACGACGGCAAGCCTTTGGCGGGCAGCAGCTGTCATGCGGCTTCGTCCATTTGCGCAAACAGAGACAGCGGCGGGTGCGCTTGTGAATCGGTCATCACTTCGATGAGCAGCGGTTCGCCTGCCTCGATGCCACGTTTGAGGGCTGGCCCGAGCGAGGCGGGATCATCAATACGGACGGATGGGCAACCGCAGGCACTCGCGATAGCCGCGTGATCGACATCGGCGAAGTGGCATGCAGAGGTATATTGCCCGAACTTCACGGTTTCGGCGTCGCGCTGAAAACCGAGAACGCCATTGTTGAGCACGACGACCGTGACCGGCAAGCGCATGCGCATCATAGTTTCAAGCTCGGCCCAACTATGGGCAAAACCGCCGTCGCCGACAACCGCCACGACCGGGCGATCAGGCTGGGCGGCCTTGGCGCCAAGCGCGAGTGGAAAGCCCCACCCCAGTCCGGCGAGGCCCCGTGGGGTGATGAAGCGCAAGCCAGCTTTTGGCGAGCGCAATTGTCCGAGTATCCACATGGAGGAATAACTCGCATCCGCAACAATTGCGATACCGCGTTCGAGCCACGGCTGCAGTTCCGCCATGACCCGCTCCGGCCGAATGGGCGATCCATCGGATGCATAGTGAATGAGGCCGCCGCGATATTCGCCGACCACCTGGGTTCCCTTTTCCATCAGCACGACACGGCCGTTGTCGGACAGGACATCCCGATTGATGACGCAGCTCGTAAACCCTGGCTGATCGGACGAAAGTGCGGTCTCCAGCACGCAAGGGACCGACGTACCCATGGCGACGATGAAATCACGGTTGCCGAGCGTACCGGCCAGAGATCCCTGCAATTGCGTCGGCGCCAGCATGCGGTTGAAGCGCTGGTCCTCGTTTTCGCCTTGCGACTGGAAGCTGCCGGGATTGATGCCGGGGGATACGTAGTTCGACAGCTGATCCGTGGTTGGGTCCGAATCTCTCCTCCGGGTCGCCGGCGATTTCTCGCCACCATAAGCGATGACCGGCGCGCGCCTTGCCGCATCGAGCAGCTTGTCGGTGTCGGTAGCCGCCCGTTCGGTCATGACCGGGGTTGGCAGTTGAACTTCGGTCGGCGCCTTCACCGGCTGCACCGGTTCCTTGGCCGGCTCGAAGTCCGATGTCTGACGGATGATGACCCGTTCCGGCTGGGTGCCATCTGACCGCTTCTCCTGTCCGCGCATCGACCAGAGGGCGAAGGCGACGAAGACAACGATCGCCAGGGCGACAATCCCCCGCTTGAGGACCGGATTGTTGTCGAGCCGGCGACCGGCCGATGTTTCGGCACGCTCGCCAGGGATCTGGGTGATTTCTTCATCGGCCATGACATCTCCTACCGCGATGTATCCGGTTGCACCTTGACGACACGCTCGACCGACGGTGACGTCGTGTTGGTATCGGGATTGATGCCGACGCGATCATAGGCCTCGTTGAAGATGCAGAGCACATCGCTTCCCCTGCGCAGGATGAACTTGCGGCTGATTGCGTGGACCAGCACTAGATTGCCGTCGACGGACTTCGGGACAAGACTTTCTGTTCCGTCAGAGTTTTCCATGTAGATGGCAGGCATTTCCTGGTTACCGACGAAGGCGAAGGTCGTGACCTTGCCGTTGTCGTACACCGCCTGCGGCTCAAGGGCCTGGGACCCTTGGGCAGAATAGCGCCAGTTGCGGGGGCCATAGGCTTCATGCAGCCCAAGGACGCGATCGGCTTCGCCAGCCTGTGCGGCCTGAGAGCGAGCAGCGGCCTGTTGCTTGCGGCGCTCCGCCTCATCGGCCGGATAGCGATATTTCACATAGAAGTAGGTGTTCTGCCCGGCTTCGACACTACCGTCGCGGACGGTCAGTTCCATCTGATAGCTGCGCGTCGAACCGTCCCGCCGCGTCGTCACGACAGAGATGTTCGTTACCGGCTGGTTTTCCCGGGGTTTCAGGAACAGGATGTTGCCGGCCGGCGCCACCTCCCATGCGACGCTGTTGCCGAGCGCGACGTGGGCGATCTCCTCGTCGGCGGCAAATTCGATCTGTACCGACGATCTGAGCGTGCCGAGGATCTTGGTGATGTTGTAGGGCTGGTAGTCGACAAAGCGGACGCGGCTGTCCAGCGGGGCGCTGCGCGGCGTGTCGAGCGCGAGAGCCCTCGAAGAAAGTCCAGTAGCCAACACCAACATGAGGGAGACGAGGAAATGCAGTCTCAATTGATGGCCTCCGGATCGGCGCGATAGTCGCTGACGACGAAGCCCAGGGGATTGACCAGGCGGTCTGTCGAGGCCATCGGAGCGTTGGCATAGGAGAAGGTCAGCGTCGCCACCCAATGCGTGGCGCGGACATCGTCGCCTCGCGTGACGGTTCGCATGTACCGGACAGACGTCACACGGGCGTTGATCAGCGAGATGGAGACGATGTTGATCCGTGCCGTTGCGCTCCGGCCATAGATATTCTGCGGCGAATCCGGATTGCTGCCGCGATAGACAGCGGCAAAGCGGGTCTGCTCGGGCTGCGTCGACAACAGCGCCACTGTGCGGAAATTGTCCTCGGCCTCGCTCGAGACATAGCCTTCCCGGGCACGAACATATTTTGCCGCAAAATACTTCGTCACCGCCTCATCGTAAGTGCCGGCAGTCGAAGTCAGCGCAGACACCACATCGACAATGCCCGTGGAATTGTCGACCCGCACGACGAAGGGTTCGACGGTTTTGAGCGGAGTGAGGCCGGCGACGGCGAAAACGGAAACGACAGCGATGATGCTCGCACAAATGGCGACAAACCAGGCGATACGGGCGGAACGTTCCACCTGGATCAGCCGATCCTGGTCGAAGCGGCGAGCCCTATCGAAATAGCGCTTCAGACTATCCTCGTTCACCATGTCACTTGCCCTCACATGGACGATAGGAACTTGCGACATCGAGGTGCGCGAAGGCCGCTGGTGTGGGCGACATCGGCTCTTGCGCGTAGGAGGCAACATGGCTCGGCGGCTTTTCGCTTTTCCCATTGTTCTCCCACTGCCACATGGAACGGTTGAGCGGCCGGCGGGAATAGCCGTCACATTTTGGCAGAGGATGGGAGATCGAGCCGCAGCCTGCGAGGGCCATGGTCAGCGAAAGCAACAAAAGGATACGGATCATCTAATAATAACCTGCCCAATTCCATTGATATCGAGGCCGTCATTCGGCCCGGTTCGGTATCAGTCGGCGGCCGATGCCACGCGCTCCGCGGCCGACCGCCCTGAAGGTGTGAGAGGCAGCCCAGGCGAGCGTGCTTTCGTGTGCATCGCGAGCAGCGCCATAGCCGTAGGTCAGCGACGCTCCGCCCGCTGCGAGCGCCGAGGCGATGCCAGGCAATTGGTAGAAGACGTAGAGCGCGGCGATGCAGATGGCGCAGAGCGCGATCGGACGCATCAGGACGTCGCTATAGGCTTCGATCGCGGTGAATGTCGTATCGATGCAGGTGATCAGCAGCGAGCCGATCGCAACGACCAGCACCTGCAGGATGACGAAGTTTACAAGCTGGCCGATCCAGGATTCGGTGAAACGGCGGGTCGGCTGAAACATCGCGAGCGCAATGAAGATCGGCCCGATCGCCAGTATGATGGCAAGCGCCAGGCGCGCATAGAGCGAGACGATGTAACCGATCGCCGCGACAAGGAAGCTTGCGCCGATGACCAGCAGGCCGCCGATGCCGGTCACGATATCGACCGGCCAGGAGCCCCGCGACCATATCTCTTTAGCGCATTTCTGGCCCTTATCCAGCAGGCTGTCGAATGTAGAGGCGCTTGGCGTCGTGCCGGAGTTCAGAGCCTGCGATATCTCCCGCGGCAACGTGTCGAAGAAGATGTTGGTGACATAGGTTTGATAGTCGCTGGCGTTCCTCACCAGCATGACGATGATCGCAAGCTTGATGGCCCTGAATGCGAATTCGAGAATGGGTTCCTGGACCGAGCCGCGCAGCACGAGATAACCATAGAGCACGACGTAAAGCGTCAGTGCCGCCGTCAACGGACCGCTAACCCAATTGGCGATGTTCGAGGTTCCGGAGGAAATGAAGTTCTCCAATGGGGTCTTGAACTGCCCATCGACGAAGCTGAAGACCTGATACATGCCTCAACCCCCTAGCGCCTTGCCCATGCGCTCAAGGCGGAGCCTGCCGTCGGCGGCCTCCGCATTGCGGCAGTTGGGCGTGTCATGGAGCTCGCCGGGATTGTTGCGGCACGCGCCGATGATCTTCATCAGCAGCGCATCGTCGGCTACCAGTTCATCGACGGCGTAGACTTTCTGATTTTCGGGGGAGCAGGCAGACAGAAGAAGCGCCGCCGCCCCGGAAATGAACCACTTCATTTGAGCGCCGCTCCCATCGTGTCCATTCGCTTGCGCCAATCCTCGGCCTTGCGCTGGTCGTCGACCTGCACCTGGGCTTGCTGGACCATCTGCAGTCCCTGCATGCGCAGGACGTCGGTTTGCAGGAAGGCGGTTTCCGCCTGCAGACGCGCCTGCAGATCGGCAATATCCTTGGCGTCGGCCGCGCTCGATATCTGCTGGCGAAGCAGGTCGATGCCGTCGATTCGCTTGGTTGCTGCATCATAGATCTGCTGGCCGAGGCTCATCTGCCCGGCATTCTGGTTCTGGGCGCGGGAAAGCTCCTGCGCGTAGAAGTCGTTAGCATCGGTGCGATAGGTCGAATTGTCGTGAAGGAACTTCGACGCCGCATTGCCGAAGACGCCGCTTGCGGAACCCTTGAGCAACCCTTCGATGGCGCCGAAGTCCTGCGGCAGCGCCTTGCGGATCGAAGGATCGTTCAGCAACCCGGCGACATCGGCCATGTTGGTGATCTTGTTCAGCGATCCATAGAGCTGCTGGGCCTGCTGGAGTTGCTGGTTCAGGGTATCCAGCTGAGATTTGAGCTGGGTAATGCTCTCGATCTGCTTGGCGATCGCCGATTGGTCGGTAACGGGGATGCCTTGCGCTGCGGCAACATTGATCGACGCCAACAGCGCGGCCGTCGCCCACAAGAGCCCCAACCTGCCTATGCGGATCATGCCGACCTCCTTCTTTTCTGAAACACGGCGAGCCAATCCTCGTCTCCCTCGCCCAGCTCGGAACGGATGGCGTCTGCCAACTCGACGTTCGCTGTGCGGCCCGACAGAATCGCGAGCTCATCGTCGAAACCGTTGAGGTTCAGTTCGGCAACGACGCTATTGTGGCCTTGCTTGACGATGAAGCGGTGGCTCTCAACGGAGAGCTCTCTGGAAACGAGCTCGAATTCGCGTTCCGTCAGCTTGAAGCCGTCGACATAGTCAGCGCGCTCGCCGCGTGGATTGGGCAAAAAAATCTGCGTCGGGCACTGCTCGATGATCGTATGAGCAATCGGCGAGACGATCGCGTCGCGCGGACTTTGGGTCGCAAACAGCATGAGGCCGTTCTGCTTGCGGATCGTCTTCAGCTTGTTCTGGGCAAGATCACGGAAACCCTCGTCCTGCAAAGCCTTCCAGAACTCGTCGATGACGATGATGATGCGGCGCCCGTCGATCAATTGCTCGATCCGGAAGAACAGATAGGCCATCAACGGCGTACGGATCTCCTCGTTGTCGAGGAAGTCTGTCATGTCGTAGCCGACGAATTTTGCGCCAATCCCGATGTCATCGATCTCGTTGTCGAAGACCCAACCGAGCGGTCCTCCCCTCTCCCAGCGTCTGAGCCTGGAAGCAATGCCCTCGGGATCGGTGTTGTTGAGGAAGGTGCGCAAGGCGCCGATGGAGCGGCGCTCGACAGGAAGGTCCGCCAGACCGTCGACGGCCGCGGCAATGTCACGCAGCTCGGTCACAGTCAGTTCTCGGCTTCTCGCTCCCACCAGCTTGCCGACCCAGTGCGTGAGGAACACCTTGTTTTCGGCTGTCAGCTCCAGCGCTTTCAATGGCGCGCAGCCTGTGGCCACGCCGTTCCTGAGCGGCAGATAGGTGCCGCCGGCGGCACGAACGAACAGATCGGCGCCCCTGTCCTTGTCGAAAAACACCATATGGGGATCGTGCTTCTCGAGTTGCGAGAGCATGAAGTTCAGGAGCACCGTCTTGCCGGCACCCGACGGGCCGCAGACGAAGGTATTGCCAAGATCACCATGATGAAAATTGAAGTAGAAGGGTGACCCCGATGCGGTCTTCAGGATGGCGACCGCCGGCCCCCATTCATTGCCGTCCTTCTGGCCGGCCGGATAGGAATGATAGGGAGAGAGGGCTGCAAAGTTGCGCGAGGTAATCGCGCCTGATCGCGCCCGATAGCGGAAATTGCCCGGCAATTGCGCCCACCAGGCGGCCTCTAGCCCGAGATCCTCGCGAGCGACGACCGCTCCGCCGCTGGTGAGATGGGCGCGTGCCTTCGCCATGCGGTCAGTCAATTCCTTGACCGATGGCGCAAGGACGGCAAGGGCCAGATGGTGTTCTCCCACGACGAAGCGATTGGATTCGAGATCGTCCATCGCTTCACCAAGTTCCTCAATCTGCGATGCCGCCTTGTCGCCGGCGCTGACCATCTGGTTCTGCTTGCGACCCATGATCGTGCGGGCATCAGCTTTGGAGGAAAAAGCAAAGGACTGTGTCAGGACGAGTTCAAAGGGCGCGGTCAGGATGCCGTCGAGCATGCCACCGCGTGTCGTTGCCGGATATTCCTTGAAGCCGAGCATGCCGGCATAGCGGCTGTCGGCCTCGTGGCGGATCTCGACGGTCTCGCGTCCGAATATCACCCGGTCCGAATAGATCGCCGAAGAAATGCGCCCCTCCGTCAGCGGGACCGGCTCGCGTCGTCCTCCAACGATCTGATGCAGAACTTCGCTTGGTTCTGAGAACAGGGTGCCGTCCTGATCGTACAGAGACAGAATACGCGGTTCAAAGCGCTTCAGGCCCGCGGTGACATCGGCCACCTTGTCACGCAGATGCTTCAGGGCAGTTTCGTCAAGCTCGATACCGGATCGACGCGCTTTACGCAGGCGCGAGAGAAGATTGGCCGCTTTCTCGGCCGGATCCCGGCTTGGGTGCCAGACGAGTGTGACGTAGAGATCGTTGCGAAACAGGTCCTCGTGGACCATGCGCTCTCGGTATTTGGCATTGAGGCCGTCGGAAAAGCGATTGGCAAACTGCCCTTCGGGGTAAGCATTGTCACGTCGGCGGACGACATGTGTCCACAGCGCCAGCCGCTCGTCGGCGATATTGCGGTAAAGCGTGTTCAGGCTGCGGTGCAGGGCGTTCAAGTCCAAAACGTCGGCAGTCTCGAAGGAAACGCCGTCGAGTGCGATCATCGTTATCAACGCCCTGGAATCGAGCGCCACAGTCGTTTCGTCGACGTGGCGGATATAGGGGATGAAGGTCTCAGGCCCGAGTTCACGGGACCGCAACGTCGCAAGACTAGGCAAGGCTCAGATCCCTTTCGTCATAGCATCGGACAAGCTTAAGCGGCGAGAGTGTCGCGCCACCCCAATAGGAGGCGTTTCGTGAGCGGCCGCGAGTCTCGATCCAGGCAAGCAGGATCCGGAACATATTGTGGTCGTGCTTGACGAGCGCCCGGAACACGAGATGGAAGACGACGCCGACCAGTGCGTAAGCGATCGATCCCGCGATGATAAAGATGATCGTCGTCAGCATGATGTTGAAGCCCATCGCTTCCATGGTCACGCCGGCAATCATCGCCGGGCGCGTGCAGGCGAGGAACAGCGTGTCTTCTTCAATGGCCGGAGCGTCCGCCATGGCGTTCAGCCTCCAACGATAGTGTTGACCAGCTCGGTAGCGCCAAAGATCCCGCCGATACCGATGATCCAGAAGCCGGCTCGGCGCAGATCCATGTAGCCGAACATCCAGGCAATGCAGATGATGATCACGGCTATGACCGCCAGCAGTTTGGCGATGTTGCCGGTAAGCATGGTAACGATGTTCTGCAGTACGTTTTCGATACCGGCGGATTGGGCAAAGGCCGGCTCAATCATGGATACAATGATTGCAGCCGCCATGAGCGTCGAGGCGGCAAAGGGGCGAAGACTGGTTTTGGAGATCATTCACTCTGCTCCGATCGATCATTCTGGAAAATGAGGATTTAAGACCGGCGCCTGGAACTGAACACATCCCAGGATGCGGCTTCTTCGGCTTGGGAGATTTGTCTTGGGAGTGGCTGAGCCACTTGATCCGGTGGCTGGTCGGCAGACGCGGCCTGATCATCCGGTTCGGCAATGGTGAGCGACGCAAGTTTGGCGGAAAGCCGTTTTCCCTCACGGCGCACCTGCTCGTCGTATTTGACCATTGCCCCGACGGATGGATCGTCGCGTCCATAATAGGATTGGAGCATGACCTTCTCGGCCTGGGCCGGATTGGCGCCGACACGCACGGCGAGACGGTAGTAGCCGTCAAGAAGCGTCGCCGTGGCCTTGAGGTTCAGGCACGGGTCGAAAGCGGCCGATACGGATAGGTTCAGCTTGCGGAGCTCTTCGACGCCGATACCGCCAAGGCCGAGCTGGATATCGTGACGGTCCGATATCAGCGATGTGGCGACTTCGATCGCCTCGGCTTTGGTCGTCGGCTGTGCCGCAAGGGGTGCGCCGCTGTTGATGCGGATTGCGAAGGGCTGGAAGCGGCTCTCGAGGCTTACGACTGAGGCGAGTGTTTCCACCTGAACCATGGGTGCGCAGGCTTGGGCGAGATCGACGAATACAGCAGCCATCGGTCAGTACCACACGCGCTGCTTGCCGACGCCGTCGATGGTGACGTCGACATAGTGCGGCTGCGTTCGCATATTCGGGCGCATGATCACATAGCCCATGCATTGAAGACGTCCGCCTTCCCGCTGCCAGCGTGGTGACAGAACCGCGTCGGAGCCGTCGCCATAATTGTCTCGATCATGGGAGCAAAGCAAATTGCTGACACGCTGGAGGGATGTCGAGACGCAGGTTGCCCGCTCACCGCGAGGACCGTAACTCCCCGACAGCCAATATCCAGCATCGCAAAAGTAAGGCTCATAGCCCGGTCGGGAGCTTTGAAAGCCCGCCCCGCTGCAGGCTGGAAACGAATGGCCTTTTGCAAGCTGGTTCCAGAGTTTCTGGATCGGAGGTCGGCATTCCGCGTACTGGGTCGCCCCGCCAGGATTTGAGAGGCAGAGGATAACCCGGCATCCCCAATCGTCAGCCAGCGCTTTACTGTCCGAAATCAGGTAGGGTAATAATATGCAGCAGATCGCAAGTCGTGAATTCAGCAGAAGGTTTTTCATGGACAGGACCCTCCGGAACAGCGCCGCCCCATTGCAGAAGGGAACATCAGCCCCATCAACGCGCCTTTATACTATCTTATATAACACAGTTAAATAACATGACAAGAGCACTCAAGACGCAATGGCACAATCTCGCCTTCTCAGGACTTATTCTCCACGAGATCCTCGATCATCCGCTTGAGGACGAGACGCCGCAGGCTCGACTGAAGGAGATCGGCATGATGACGATCCTCTACACAATGACCCAAGCTCACCAGAAGCTAACTCTTTCAAATATAATAGAAGTTACCGAACTCACCCGGAGCGGAGCTAAGGAGACGGTTGATCTGCTTGTCAAGCGTGGGATGCTTAAGGAAACGATGGTCAAGAACTCCATGGGCCGAGGAACAGCGCGCCAGTTTGAGATCTCGGGGGAGCTTTTGACGAAACTGAGTTCTTTTGACAGTGCCTGACGGCCGCATTTAAACTGACAAATTTAATGGTGTATATGCGCAGAGTTTTAGGCCCGTTCGGCGACATCCGCGAAGGTCTCGTAGCTTGCCTGATAAATGTCTTCCGCTTTCTATGTCCTTAGGAAGCCCTCTGCCTGCGCATTATGGTGGTGCAATCGGGCTGGCGCAGGGCCTCGAGGCGGCGGCCTAAGGCTTCGCTCACCCGCAAAACATCTGGGAAATTCCGCGATAGGCCCACAATCGGCGGCGAACCGCGCTGCCGATTACTATGACGAGCGCCGGAGTTCCTTGTCTAGAATTGCGCCTGAACTCCTGCTCTGGGTCGTTAAGTAAACGCTCGCGATATGCGTGACCGGTTGGGGGCCTCGCCTCGTGCGCGGAAAATAGTTTCCACGCGGCCGATTCTCTTGGCTTAAGCATGACGATCGCATGCGGTGCGATCACGGCCTTCTTCAGCGCTCGCCGTCACACAGATATATGATATCTCGCCCCCATGGTTTCACATGCAAGCGCCCCCCGATTTCCGCTATCCTGCTTGCGGCAGGCTGAATAGAGTCAAGGGATTGTGACGGTGCCGAACGATAATTTCGCTTTCCTGCTTCCGGTAATCCTGCTGATCTTCGGTTGCACCTTTCTCGTCGTCGGGCGCTGGGGATCCAATCAGGCAAAAAGCTGGGGGATCGGCTATCTCTTGGGTGCCGCCGCCTTTTCCGTGCCCCTGGCGCTCGTGCGGCTTCCCGTACAGGCGCAGACATTGACGGCGGATGCGCTTTTTCTCGCCTCCTTCTACTTCTATGGAGGCGCGCTCCTCATTCGATTTGGCCGACCGTCCTTCACGATAGTACGACGGACCGTCGCGCTTGTGGCCTTTGCCGCCAATGTCTATGCCGTCATCGTCGCTGAAAGCCTCTCGGCCGAACTGATCGGCAATGATCTCGCCTGCATCATACTGCTAGCCTTGCCTATCGCTCTCTCTGTCGGCCGCTCGCAGCACATACGCGACAAAGCGCTCTTGACCGTCGCATTCGCAATCGTGCTCGAGACCTTGGTTCGTGACATTATCCTGATCGTTCTGCTGCCACTGCCAGGCGGCGTCGACGACTTCACTACGTCTCGCTACGACTTCTACATGCAGGTCGGCGCCTCGATTCTGGGCCTGCTGTTGGCGCTGACGGCCCTCGCCGCAGTTGCGCTCGACACACTGGAACTCTATCGCGATGCCGCGGACCGGGATCACCTCACCGGTCTCCTCAATCGGCGCGGCTTCGAGCGAGCCGTCGCGGACCGTCATCCCCGCAAGAAGACTGGCGCTATCGTGATCTGCGACATCGATTACTTCAAACAGGTCAATGACAAATTCGGCCATGCCATGGGCGACCGCGTCATTCTCGGGCTGGCAGAATTGCTGAAGGAACGTTTGCCCGCCAGCGCCTTTGCCGCCCGTTTCGGCGGTGAGGAGTTCGTCGTCTTTCTGCCGGCAGTAACGCCAACTGAAGCAGAGCAGTTTGCCAATACGAGCAGGCTCGTATTTGCCAACATCGAGCGCCGGGAAATGCCGCCAGACTACAAGATCACCGCCAGCTTCGGCGTTGCCCTCGCGGAAGACGATGATCGCTCGATCGATGATCAGATACGCCGCGCCGATGCAGCCCTCTACGCGGCCAAGGAAGCGGGGCGCAACCGCGTGATGGTTGCCGGCCAGCCGCCCCAGGACGTGACGACACCTAGAATAGTCGGCGGGAGATGAGTTCAAGATGTCTATCTTATTCTGCCGGAAATCCTTCCGCAATGCCGCCGAAATGACCTCACGAACAGCTTGAGGCTGGCCTGACATGCCGTGGGAGAACTCGCGGCTGCTCCGATGAGTGCAATCCGCGCGATGAGCTCGACTGAACCCGCCTCAATGCCCGTCCCGGGCAACCGCATCTTCCCGAACCGTATCGACCAAGTTCTTCCGATGGAAGATGAAAAGCCCGGCGAGTACGATGATGACGGAGCCGACAATAATCTGCATATCGGGTATATCGCCAAAGAAAACGAAACCCAGCACGATCGCCCATACGAGCAGGCTGTATTGCAGTGGCGCCAGCAGCGACGCGGGCGCGTATTTCAGAGATCGCGTAATCATCAAGTGAGCACTGCCGGCGACAACGCCAAGAGCAAGCATGGCTCCGAGATCGAGGGTTGAGGCGGGACGCCAGCTGCCGATGCTGAGGACCAATCCGGCAACGAGCGCCCCGACCGTTTGCCACGCGACAAGCGTCGCATCGCGCGTCTGCCGCAGCCGCCGGCCAAGCACCAGCGTCAATGCGAAGGCAAGGCTGCCTCCAAGGCCAAACAGCGAAGGCCAGGAAAACATCGCCGCGGATGGTCGGAGCGCAATCAAGACGCCGATAAAGCCGACGAAAACTGCGAGCCAGCGCCGCCAGCCGATCCTCTCACCGAGGAAGAAATGCGAGATCGCCGCGACATAGATGGGACCGGCCATATAGAAGGTCATGACGTCGGCCAGCGGAAGATAGGTGACGGCAGCATAAAAGAGAGCCACGTCAACCGTCGTCATGACGACACGCAGAAGCTGCAGTGGCGGACGTTCCAGACGAAAGAGCGCGTCGCTGCCCTGACGCGCGAGCATCGGCGCGAGAACGATGAAGGAGCCGAACGAGCGGATAACCAGAATTTGGCCTACGGAAAAACTGGCGACCAGCCACTTGCCCATGGCATCGTTCAAGGCAAACATGAAGTCGCCGAACAGCATCAGAAGCATGCCGGCGAGCACAAGATTGCCGTTCGATGCGGCCTTGCCAACAGACATGCTAATTTTTCCTCGCGAATCCTGAGTTTCTACCATCTGCGGCTTAGCCGGTTTTGCCCTCAACCCGCAATGGCATCTCCTGCAGACACCCTACTCCAAAGATCGAGAAGCTCATACTGCGCAGGCTTCAGCAGACGCGCTGCCGTCGGCTGCGTTCTTCCGGTAAAACGCGAGCGGATATTTATAAATTTTGCTATATGATAACATTTATTTGAAGACACAGGACAAACTGCGCCAGCGAGACCAGTCAAATACGCTTTGATGATTGCAGAGTTGCTTGCCGATATTGTCGGTTTGCCGGGTGAGAGAACATAGATGCCACAGCAGAGGGATGGATCGCCAGAGCCAGCGCGCCGAGATGGGGATGGTGCGGATGAGCTACTTCGCGAGCCGATTGAGGCGCTTCGGACTCGCTATCTGTCGCTTACCGAGCGTTACGAATGGCTTGAGGCGATGGTCAATTATGTGCCGGACTACATCTACGCCAAAGACAGAAGCGGCCGTTTCCTTTTTGCCAATCAGGCGATCGTCCTCAATAACGGCTTCACGCATGTTGATGAGCTGATCGGTCTCACGGACGCGGAAATTCACCCAATGGCCGACGCGCACCGGATCGAGGAGGCCGAAAGGCGTGTCATGGAGACCGGCGAGGCCGATCTTGGCGTCGAAGAGCGCCGCCTCAAGGGTGAAGGCTGGCTCATGATGTCGCGCGTGCCGCTGCGGGACAGAAACGGCAACATCATCGGTGTCGTTGGCGCATCGCGCGATATTTCCGCTCGCAAGAGCGCGGAAAAATTGATGCGCGCTCAGACGAAACTCCTGCAGGATGTGGCGCGGGGCGTCGATCTCGATACCTTCCTGAAGGATGCCCGATCCCTCCTCGAAGAGCTGCTCAACGGCAGGTCAGTCAGCTTCCTTCTTGACGGCGAGCGCTCCGCCCCATTCCTCGGCGACATTTTGGAATTTCCCATTTGCTCGCGGGATGGCGGCAAGCATGGGACGTTGGTGACGGAAGCCAACGGCAACGAAACCGGGCTGATGGAATTCCTCGCCGGTATCGCGCAAACCGTCGGGATCGCGATCGATCGCCATCGTGATATTGCGCATATCGCCTATCTGGCCGAGCATGACGTGCTTACCGGCCTGCCGAACCGTATGCTGCTCGACCGCAAGCTCAGCGCGCTTCTGGAAAATCCGTCACGGAAACAAAAATCTCTGGCTGTCGCCTTTGTCGACCTCGATAACTTCAAGCTGGTGAACGACACACTCGGCCATGCGGCAGGTGACGAGTTGTTGATGGTCGTCGCAAAGCGCATATCGGCATATGTCAAAAGCCCCGACATCGTATCGAGAATCGGCGGAGACGAGTTCATCATCGTCCTGGAAGAAACACCGGAGCCAATCTATGAAAGGCTTGCGACCATTCTGGGCGACATATCCCGACCAATGACCGTGCAAGGGGTCGAAATCCGCGTGGGCTGCAGCATCGGTGTCGCTTGCGCCGTCGAGCACGGCGAGACCGTCTCCGAACTGTTCGCCAATGCCGATATGGCGCTCTATCGCGCCAAGGAAGCCGGGCGCAACGCCATTCGGCTGTTTACGCCGTCCATGGCGGAAGATGCCCGCAACAAGCTGATCCGTATCGAAGAATTGCGACGCGCAGTGGAGCGGGATGAATTCATACTGCACTACCAACCGCAGAAGGAGGTTCGCAGCGGCAGGATAATCGGCGTCGAAGCCCTGGTGCGTTGGCAGCATCCTACCGAGGGTCTGTTGCTTCCGAGCGCCTTTATCCCGCTTGCCGAAGAAACGGGGCTCATCGTCCCGCTCGGCGAAATCGTCCTGCGCAAAGCCTGCCAGCAGGCTCGCACCTGGCAGGATCACGGTCTGCCGACGCTGCGTGTGGGCGTCAATGTATCGGCAAGGCAATTCCTGGAACATTCCTTGACAAGCCAGGTGGCCTCCGCGTTGCAGCTCGCGGATCTCGATCCGCAATGGCTTGAGCTTGAGCTGACAGAAAGCTTGATCATGCGCGACGTCGAGGGCGCCATAGAGCGGATGCACGAGCTGAAGAAACTGGGCGTCAGCTTTGCAATTGACGATTTCGGCACAGGATACTCAAGTCTGAGCACCCTCAGACGTTTTCCGCTTTCCCGTTTGAAGATCGACAGATCGTTTATAGCCGATATCCCGGAGAAGCCCGGCGATATGGCAATTACGTCAGCGATCGTGTCGCTCGGCAGAACCCTTGATCTGGAAGTCGTGGCGGAAGGTGTCGAAACGGAGGAGCAGGCCCGCTTTCTTGAAGGCGCCGGCTGCGAATTGCTTCAGGGCTATTTATTCGCCAGACCCCTTCCCTCCTCCGAGGTTGAAAGCCTGCTTGCCGCGGCGGCTGCGCCTTAGAGCAATTTCAGGAAAAGTGAGCAACAGCCGTCCGTCCGGAATTGCTTGAAAACAAAGAGATAATGCAGCTCAGAGATTCCGTGAAAGGATAAACCGCGCTAGGGAAGCGTTACGATCTCAATCCAGTTTGCGCCGGCGTTAACCGGATACCGCCCCACCAGCCCGAGCGTCCCATCCGCCTGATCGATGACATAGACCGACAGTCTGTCGGACTTCTCACCGGATGCGACAAGAAACCGGCCCGATGGATCGACGCGGATGCCGCGTGGCTGCTGCTCGGTCGGATAGTTTGTGACATAGCTTAGTCTTCCATCGTCGGCATCAACGTGGAATAGCGCGATCCGACTGGTGGTTCTCTCCGTGGTATAGAGAAATCTCCCATCCGGCGTGATGCCGATGTCCGCCGCCCATACCTTCGGCTTACCGTCGTCCAGGGGCGCCACGGCCGGTGCGATGCCGGGCGAAAGTCCGGCATCAGCGGGAATGGAAGCGACGCTTTCGATCTCGCTCAATGTGCCATTGTCGGCATCGATCGCATAGTGGATGACGTGGCCGGTCAACTCAGTCAGGACATAGACGGCCCTGTTATCGGGCGAGACGACAATGTGACGCGGACCAAATCCATGGCCGGTCGACACCTGCATCGGATCGTTCGCCTTCAGTATGCCGGTCTCGGGATCGAGCTTGAATTGTTGCACGGCGTCGGAGCCGAGATTGGTGACGAAGACATATTTGCCCGTCCGATCGCTGACGATCGCATGGGCGTTGCGTCCGGTCTCGATCACTTGCTGTGCCTGCGCGGTAACCTGCCCGTTACGGCCGATGAGCAACACGGCGATCTTGTTGCCGCCATAGGATGCCGTGAATAGAAGCCCGCCCGTCGGATCGAGAGAGACATAGGCCATGCTGTCGGGCAAAGCAGCGACAGCCTCCTGCTTAAGTCTCCCGGTTGCAGGATCGATCGTCATCGTCAATACCCGGTAAGGCTGCGAGCGGATGACGGCATAGAGATGCTGCCTGTCGGGACTGACAACCATCGGCATGACCGAGGGGCCGACATCCACATGCGATACCGGCGTGAGCGCGCCTGTCGTCTCATCCATGCTGTATACATCGATAGTTCCGGCGACCGCCGCCGAGACATAGACGAATGTGCGGGGTGTGCTGAAAGAAGCCTGAACCACGGGTCACCTTGTGCGAGCATCGATGCCGGCCCGGCCAGCGATCATGCCGATCTTTTAGCAAATATTATCCGGCCGCCGCGATAATCTTTTCCAAGATCGCCATTTCCTCCGACGTCAGATCGGTCAGAGGCGGCCGGACTGGCCCGGGATCTCGCCCAAGGATGCGCAAGCCTGCCTTGATGATCGAGACCGCATAGCCCTTCTTGCGATTGCGCAACGCTACAAGCGGAAAGAAAAAGGTCTTCAGGATATGATCAACCGTCGCCTGATCCTGCGATCGAAGTGCCGCATAAAAACGCTGCGCCAAGGTCGGTACGAAATTGAAAACCGCCGAAGAATAGGTGGTGACGCCGGCGGCGAAATACGCCTGCGCGTAGACTTCATGCGTCGGCATCCCGCCGACATAGACGAGACGATCCTTGAGGGTCGTGGTGATCTCTATCACCTTGTCGACGTCGCCGACCCCGTCCTTGTAACCGATGAGGTTGGGGCATTCGTCGGCCAGGCGTGCGATGCTGTCGGCGCTGAGCACGGCATTATCGCGATTATAGACGATGATGCCGATCCCCACGGACTGGCAGACCGCTTTGACATGAGCGATCAGGCCCGCCTGCTCGGCGAACATGAGGTATGGTGGCAGCAGTAGCAGTCCGTCCGCGCCAGCCTTTTCCGCAGCCTTGGCGATCTCGATGGCCAGAGACGTGCCGTAGCCGGTTCCCGAGATGATCGGTGTAGAGCCAGCGGACGCCTTTGCGGCGCGCACCACCTGCGGAACTTCGGCTGGATTGAGGGAGAAGAATTCGCCTGTTCCGCCGGCCGCAAAAAGGACCGCGGCTTCGTAACTTGCCAGCCATTCGATGTGGCTTCGATACTTAGCCTCATCGAAAGTCAGGTCTTGATTGAAAGGGGTGACGGGAAATGACAGCAACCCGCTGCCAACGGCCTTTTTCAAGTCGCTCGGGTTCATGACGACATCCTCTTCTCGATCGATCTAGCGGTTAAAGGTTCAAAGCTGCTGTTCGAGGGTCTGCAGGAGAGCGGCGATATAGCCGTAGCAAAAGGCAAACGCGACGCCGGTCGGATCTCGGCCGCTGAGCGTCGGCACGTGATCGGGCATCAGCATGTATCGATAGCCGACTTCCTTGTAGACACGCGCGGAGCGGACCATGTCCATGTCTCCCTCCTCGGGGAAGGTCTCCATGAAGGAAAGCTTGCCGCCCCTGATATTGCGGAAATGGACGTTGAAGATCTTGCCGCGCGTACCGAACCAGCGAATGACGTCATCGATCTCCTCGCGGGGATTGTCGAGCATCTCGCCGATCGATCCCTGGCAGAAGTTCAGCCCGTGATAAGGGCTTTCGCGCATCAGCACGAACTTCTTCAAACCCTCCACCGAGCCGAGGACGCGCGTGACGCCGCGGTAGCCCGGCGGTGTATAGGGGTCATGCGGATGGCAGCCAAGACGAACGCGATTACTTTCCGCAACAGGGACGACCCGCTCCAGGAAATAATCGATCCGCTCCCAGTTCTCGTCTTCCGACAGAACGCCCGCGAGACCAGGTGCAGCCTGATGGTTCGTCTTTTCCCAACGGAAGCTTGCATTCAGCGAACCTCCCCTGCCCGGCTCGTCCGGTGTCCGTGGAATGCCGATTAGATTGAGATTGTATTTTGCGGAGGGAATGCCGGCCGCCGCCACGTCCTCGATAAGCCTGCAGACCGCATCGATCTGTCGATCGCGATCCGGCCCGGCAAGCAAGATATCTGGATAGGAAGCCTTTTCGATCGGCTGCGACGGCAAGGGAAGCTGGATCATGTCCAGAATGAGCCCGAAACTCTCCACCTTGTCACGATGCCGTTCGAGATCGGACAGCGTCCAGCTCTCGGGCTTTCCCGGCGGATCCGCGCAAATATGCTTCACCCCCAGTTGCGCGAAAACCCGATAGTCGTCGTCATCGCGTGCCTCGACCTGCGTTCCCAAATACACTTGCCATACCTCCCAGGAGAGTCATATCATATGACATAATATGACTTGAATTGCCTGTCGAGCATTATTGCGGCTGCAGGTCAGCCAGCAGGCGATAGCGCCGCTGGCTTGCCATCATATGGGCACGCATGGCCTGGCGGGCACGATCGGCATCCTGATCGGCAATCCCGGCCAGAATCTCCGCATGCTCGGCGTGAACCTTCTCAAGATAGGCGCGATCACTTGCCTCAGGCAATGTCGGGAACTGGCCGCGCGGGATGGTCCGTTGACCGAAATGCCGGAGCACATCGACATAAAAGCGATTATTGGTGGCGGCGGCAATCGCCATATGAAACGCATAGTCGGCTTCGACGGTCGACAGCCCCTGCTCTATCAGCATCGCCATCTTGCGGTTGGCGGCAGCTATTGCGGCCTCCTGCTCGGCCGTCCGGCGGTAGGCTGCGATCGCCGCCGCCTCGCCTTCCGTCGCCATGCGGAACTCCAATAGCTCCAGCGTTTCGGGGATGCTGCCAATCTCGACCGGCGTCAGTGATAGGCCGGAGCGCGCCGAAGTGTCGGATACGAATACGCCCTTGCCTTGAACCGGCTTGACCAGACCAGCAGCGCGCAAGTCGGCAATCGCCTCGCGCACGACGGTCCGGCTGACATCGAAGGTAGCTTCAAGCTGAGGCTCGGTCGGAAGCTGGTCGCCAACACGAAGCTTGCCGGCCTCGATCTGCGTGCGCAGCTCATCGATGACCCTCTGCGCAAGCCTCTGCCGCCCCCGGACATGTGTCGTCATTCTCAATTTCAGCCGCAGCTGCCCCTACACTCTTTGCTAGATCATAATATGACTTAACTCTAGCATCGCATGTCTTAAATGCAATCTGTGCGAAAACTCAAACAACGAGTATCGTTACTGCCATGACGAATGGCTCAGGACGGTAACGTGCCTGTGATATGCGATTTAAACACGGCATCGTCTCCCAAGGGGAAGTAGCCAATTTCACTACCTATGTTGGTCATTATCTCAACGCCGATCCAGCCCGCCCAATCGTGGGAATTTAAAATGGCGGCCGATGCCGCAAACTCCTTTGCCGCCAAATCGCGTCTACCCAATCGAAATTTCGCCAATGCCTGGAACGCCGTCGTCAGGCATCGGTTGTAATCGTCACTGCTTTCCGCCTCGGCAAGCATGATCGACGCTTCTTCATAGCGACCCAATTGCACCAGTATTGCACCCCGCGTGCCCTTCAGCGTCGCAAGGTCAGGCCGAAGCGCGACCGCCTCGGCAGTCAGCAGATCAAGGCGACCATCGCAGTCCCTGGCTCGTCCGGCAAGGATAGTAATGGCTATGCTCTCGATTATCAGAAGCCGTTCCGGCGGCGATTTAGCAAAAGACAACTCGCGCTCAAGCGCGGTGACCGCCTCCTGAACTCTATCGTGGGACGAACCTGCCGCCTCCAGCCAAAACGAGGCGATCCGATCGGAGCGATCGCCGAGTTCAAACGGCGGCGTATCTCCCTCGCTATAAGGGCGCAATGCATTCAGATAGCCTTCGCGATAGAGCCTGTTGGGATCGTTTCTCTCCCCTAAGATCCGCCAGGCAGACAGCATATCGTTCGGCAAATGCTCGCTGTAGATCACGCAATGACGCGGCAACAAATTCCGGAAGACCATCCAGATCTGGAACATGATGGCAGGCACCAAAGCAGCGCCCGCAAATTCAGAATCTCGATTATACATCAATGCCGCAACGAGGACGGCAAGCAAGAGAAGATCCATCGCCGGCCCAGCGGTGACGAAGGCAAGCCGCGAATATTTCGAAGGGCGCATCGGTTGGAATATCTTGACGCTACCGCATATCGGCAATGGTGCAAGACGAAAATCGATCCCGAACAGATAAAGACGGAGCAAGATCGGTCCGAGACCAACACGAATTTCTCTTATCTGCAGCTTAGTGAGCCGCCCGACGACGGCATGAGCGCCCTCATGGAGCAGCAGGCTTATCCAAGCGCCTGCTGCGAGGGAAGAGAGGGCGAGAGCGAACAAAAGCATTATCTCCCCCTAGGCTTCTCGTTCCGTGGTTACCCTTTGCGCCCGCTTTGCCGCGCCCTGGATATTTGGCGTCATTTCTTATCCCCAATTTCATTGCCGAGGGTCAACCATTGTGCCCTCACGGTCAACGTTGAGTCATCATACGACGCAGCATTCGCTTGGCAGACCCCGAAGAAAAATCAGCATAGGACGCTCGGTCAGATTTCCCAGTCAGAAGAATAAGTTCTGGAACTCAATCTCGATGACAATTCAAGCTTGACCTCGATCGTCTTACGCAACCTTGCCGCAAGAGTATCGGATAACACAGTGCCATCCACCCAATCCCGTTCCGTAGCGTAAACGACATAGGGATTGATCACGCATTTAAAATCGAGCATCAGCGACATGGCCAAGCTTCCATATGCCATGTAGCTGTGAGGAAGCCCGCCGGAGCAGACGAAAGTCACGATCTGGTCGAACCAGGCGGATTTTCGACCGCCCGCCCCCGTCGCGCCCGTAAGCTCGATCAGACTCTTGGCGGCACTGCCAACAGACCAATTGTAGATGGGTACGGCCAACAGCACGCCATCCGCATCGCGAATAGCACGGCAAAGCCTTTCGTAGGATGGATGGTCGTAACAATTCGAGTTATCGAATACGGGCAACTCAAGCTCGCGTAGGTCGATAAAATCGACATCACATTGCCTTTGCAGCAAGAGCCTTTCCGCTTCACGAGCAATCAGACTGCTCCGGCTTTCCGGGTCCATGCTGCATGACAGAATGGTCATTTTTGATTGATGCATCTCTATCTCACCCGGCTGCCGACGCCATCAGTCGGAACTGCGCTGAGCGTTAGAATTAAGCGGAATCTCCGCATCCACAACCGGTTTTTTCCACACAATCAGTGCATTCTTGCGAACGCTGCACACGTCTCAGCACGATCGAAACAGCATGTTCCACCCCCGTTCGACCACAGCAATCTTCTCGCGGAATCATCGCGAAAATTCTAAATATTTGCAAGTGCTTACAAAAGTTTTTGAAGCTCTTTATCGGGCACCACTGCTCATCAACATCGGCACCGGAAGTCGTCACCACACGAATTCAAAATCGCTATATTGACATTTGTCGAAAGCAAATCGAATATTGTCAACATCGATACGGAATAGAGATCGCTGATCGCATTCGATCTTGCTCCGGCATCCGGAGTGCGGAGGGGAAAGTGGAATTCCTGCTTGAAGTGGAGGGGCTGAAAAAGTCCTTTGGCGGCGTTGCGGCACTACGCGATGGGCGCTTTCAGCTGCGGCCCGGCTCCGTTCACGCCCTTTGCGGCGGCAACGGCGCCGGCAAGTCGACTTTCCTCAAGATCCTGATGGGCATTCACAAGCGCGATGCCGGCTCCATTCGCCGCCGCGGCAAGGACGTCGATTATGCAAGCCCGGCCGAAGCGCTTGCCGCCGGCATTGCCATCATCGAGCAGGAATTAAGCCCCATTCCGCACATGACGGTTGCGGAGAACATCTATCTTGGCCGTGAGCCCTCTGCGCGCTTTGGCGGCATCGATTTCAAGACGATGAACCGCAACGCGCAGGCGCTGCTCGACCGGCTGCAGTTCAACATCCGCGCAACGCAATTCATGATGAACCTCTCGGTTGCCCAGGTTCAGCTGGTCGAGATCGCCAAAGCGCTTAGCCACGATGCCGAAGTTATCTTCATGGACGAGCCCACCTCGGCGATCGGCGAGAAGGAAGCGCAGCAGCTGTTTGCGACCATCGAACGCTTGAAGGCGGAGGGCAAAGGCGTCGTCTACGTCTCGCACCGCCTGTCGGAAATCTTCCAGATCGCCGATTCCTACACCGCCTTCCGCGATGGTTCCTATGTCGGTAGCGGCGCTCTTGCCGATATCGATCGGCCCGGCCTCATCCGCATGATCGTCGGCCGCGAGCTTGGCGAGGAATACATCAAGACGAATGTACCGACGGCGACGCCGGGCCTGGAAGTCGCCGGCCTGACCGCAGCAGGCAAGGTCAACGACATCTCCTTTACCGCCCACCAGGGCGAGATCTTCGGCATCTACGGCCTGATGGGATCGGGCCGAACCGAAATCTTCAACTGCATCTTCGGCGTCGATGCAGTCAGCAGCGGCCAGATCAAGCTTGCCGGCGACCCCATCGTCGTTCGCAAGCCCGCCGAAGCCATGCAGCACGGCATCGCCTTCGTCACGGAAGATCGCAAACTGACCGGCCTCAATCTGATCGACAGCGTCCGCAACAACATCTGCCTTGCGAGCCTGCCTGAAATGAGCCCGCGTTTCTCGATGGATCGCCGGGCCGAGGCCGGCGCCAGCCAGGACATGATCCAGCGTTTCGGCATCAAGGCGGCGCGGGACAGCATGCCGGTCTCAGGCCTTTCCGGCGGCAATCAGCAGAAGGTCGTGCTCGGCAAGTGGTTCCTGCGCAAGCCGAAAGTGCTGCTACTCGACGAACCGACGCGCGGCGTCGATGTCGGCGCCAAGCGCGAAATCTATCGCATCATCTGCGAGTTCGCCGCCGAAGGTGGCACCGTCATCATGATCTCATCCGAAATAGACGAGGTTCTCGGCATGTCCGACCGCATCCTGGTGATGCGCCAGGGCCGCTCTGCCGGAATTCTCAAGAGGGAGGAGGCCGACGCGCAATCGCTCGTGCATCTGTCGACCTGAAGGCGACAAGAGCAAGAAGCCAAGAATGAAGCGCCCGGCAACAAGAGGTATTTGCAATGTCCGCCACTGACAACAATCAGTCCAACTCCTGGTTCAGCTCTGACCGGCGCAGGTTGATTATTCAGGAATACGGGATCTTTCTCGCTTTCCTGCTGCTCGCAGTCGTCCTTTCCTTTTCGAACCAGTACTTCCTGACGGCTGGCAATATTTCCAACGTGTTGCTGCAGACCTCGATCAATGGCGTGTTGGCGATCGGCATGACCTTCGTCATCCTGACGCGCGGCATCGATCTGTCCGTCGGCTCGGTCGTCGCGCTGACCGGCATCGTCAGCGCCAGCTTTGCGACGACCTCGGCGACGGCCGGCATCATCGGCGCACCCTATCCGCCCTATGTCGCGCTCGCCGTCGGTCTGCTGGTCGGTGTTGCCTGCGGAGCCGTCGTCGGCCTCATCGTCTCCCGCTTTGCCGTCCCCGCTTTCGTCGCAACGCTCGGCATGCTCTCTGCAGCGCGCGGCCTGACGCTGATCTATGGCGGCGGCAAGCCGGTTCCGGCACTGACCCCTGATTTCCGCTGGATCGGCACCGGCAGCGTGCTGTCGATCCCGATGCCGGTCATCCTGCTTGCCCTCGTCTTCATCGTCGCCTGGTGGGTTCTGAACCGTACACGCTTCGGCCGCTATATCTATGCTGTCGGCGGCAACCCGCATGCAGCCATCACCTCGGGCATCAATGTCAGCAAGCTGCGCTTCCTGGTCTATGTGATCTCCGGCGGTCTTTCCGGGCTGGCAGGCATGATCCTTGCCGCCCGGACCGGCTCCGCCCTGCCGCAAGCCGGCATTGCCTACGAACTCGACGCGATCGCGGCTGTCGTCATCGGCGGCACGAGCCTTTCCGGCGGTGTCGGCCGCATCACCGGCACGCTGATCGGCGCGCTGATCATCGGCGTCATGAACAACGGCCTCGATCTCATGGGCATCCAGTCCTACTACCAGCAGGTCCTCAAGGGTGCGCTCATCGTCGGCGCCGTCATGCTCGATCAAAAGCGAAATCTGGGCGGCTGAGCCCAAAGAAATTCCGGTGTTCGCACTCGGAAAACCAAACGGCGCGTCAAGGCGACGGCCGGACTTTCAACGGAGGAGACTATAATGAAGAAATTATTGATTGCTCTTGCTGCCGCAACCGCACTTCTGGCGTCACCCGCCCTCGCCCAGGATAAGAAACTGAAGATTGGCGCCGCGCCCTACGGCCTCAATGCCGAGTTCATGCAGATCTGGTCAGCAGCGCTCAAAGAACATCCCGCCGTCAAGAACGGTGATGTCGATCTGACCATCTTCGACGGCCGTTACGATGCGCTCGTGCAGCAGGAACAGGTCAACACGATGATCACGCAGAAGTTCGACGCGATCATCTTCGTGCCGATCGATATCGAGGCTGCAGCGACAGCCGTTCAGGCCGCTCATGACGCCGGCATCCCGGTCGTCGGCTCCAACACCCGCGTTAACTCTGATCTCCTGACCTCCTATGTCGGCTCCGACGATACGATCTCCGGCTACATGGAAGCCAAGACCGTGCTCGACAAGATCGGCTGCAAGGGCAACGTCGTCATCCTCGAAGGCCCGATCGGCCAGTCGGCGCAGATTTCGCGATTGGAAGGCAACAAGAAGGCGCTTGCCGAGTGCCCGAACGTGAAGGTGCTGGAAGATCAGACTGCAAACTGGTCGCGTGCCGAAGCCCAGACGTTGATGGAAAACTGGCTTACTTCGCACCCTGGCCAGATCAATGGTGTTATCGGCCAGAACGACGAGATGGCCCTCGGCGCCATCGAGGCGATCAAGGCTGCCAAGCTCAACGTCAAGGACTTCGCCATTGCCGGTATCGACGGCATCACCGATGCGCTCCATGCCGTCAAGGAAGGCACGATGACCTCCATCCTGCAGGATGCCAGCGCACAGGCCCAGGGCGCCCTCGATCTCGCGATCTTTGCCGCCAAGAAGGGCAACTACAAGCCGGAATCCAAGATCTGGGAACAGTATCCGGCCATGCCGTTCAATGACGGCAAGGACAAGAATTACAACGTTCCGTGGACCCCGGTAACGGCTGAAAACGTCGACAAGCTGCTTGAAACCCGCAAGTAAGATCAATGCGGCGGGGCGAGTTTTCGCCCCGCTTCCCCCAAGACAGAGGCTTGAAAAAGATGACCGAGACATCCCCAGACATCGATTTGAACTTCCCGCTCTCAGGCAAGATAGCGCTTGTGACGGGCGGCGGTTCCGGCATTGGCGCGGCCGTTGCTGCGGCATTTGCCTCCAAGGGCGCAAAAGTCGCCGTTCTCGATATCAATGTCGACATGGCGAAGGCCAAGGCATCTGAAATCGGCGGCGGCGCTGAGGCATTCGTCTGCGATGTCTCCGATCCCGTTTCGGTCAACAAGGCTGTCAGCGATGTCGTCGCGCACTTTGGCGGAATCGATATCGCCGTCAACAGCGCTGGTGTCGTCTTCCTTGCCCCCGCCGAGGATCTGCCGCTCGACTACTGGGACAAGACGATCAACATCAATCTCAAGGGTACGTTCCTTGTCACGCAGGCTGTCGGCCGCGCCATGATTGCCGCCGGCAAGGGTGGCAAAATCGTCAACCTCGCCTCGCAGGCGGGCACCGTCGCCATCGAAGAGCATGTTGCCTACTGCGCCTCCAAGTTCGGCGTGATCGGCATGTCCAAGACCTTCGCCGCCGAATGGGGCAAGCACGGCATCAACGTCAACACCATTTCGCCGACGATCGTACTGACGGAGCTCGGCAAGAAGGCATGGGCCGGTGAAAAGGGCGAGGCAGCCAAGAAGCGCATCCCGACCGGTCGTTTCGCTTTCCCGGAGGAGATCGCAGCCGCGGCTGTTTTCCTTTCTTCGTCCGGCGCGGAGATGATCAACGGCGCCGATCTGCTGATCGACGGCGGCTACACCATTCTTTGAGCGCAAACGCTCGACAATTCGACAGGAGAGACCATGCAGCGGTTCATCAACAACCCCGATGAAGTCGTTGAAGATACTGTAAAAGGCTTCATCAAAGCGCATTCGGACATCGTCCGTCTCGCAGGAAATCCGCGCGTCGTCGTTGCCAAGGATGCCCCGCATGCCGGCAAGGTCGGCGTGATCACCGGCGGCGGTTCGGGCCATGAGCCGGCCTTCATCGGCTATGCCGGCAAGAACATGCTGGATGCGGTCGCGGTCGGCGAGCTTTTTTCGTCTCCAACGGCCAAGAGCTTCCATGACGCAATTCGCGAAGCCAACGGCGGCCGCGGCGTCATCTGCCTTTATGGCAACTATGCCGGCGACAACATGAATGTGAAGATGGCCATCAAGCTAGCCGCCAAGGACGGCATCGAAGTCGCGACCGTTGTTGCCAACGACGATGTCTGCTCCGCACCGCCCGAGGAGCGCGAGAAGCGCCGCGGCGTCGCCGGCGAAATCTTCATGTGGAAGGTTGGAGGCGCCAAGGCCTCCAAGGGCGCAAGCCTCGAGGAAGTGCGTGTCGCCTCACAAAAGGCGATCGACAATTGCCGTTCCGTCGGCATCGGCCTCGGTCCCTGCACCCTGCCCGCCGTTGGGCACCCGAATTTCCAGATCGAGCCCGGCACGATGGAAGTCGGTATCGGCCATCACGGGGAGCCCGGCGTTCGCGTCGAGCCGCTGAAGACGGCTGCAGAGATTGCCGAGGACATGTGCCAGATCGTGCTCGACGACCATAATCTGGCGGCGGGCACGGAAGTGGCCGTCCTCGTATCGGGTCTCGGTGCGACACCGGTCAACGAACTCTACATCCTCAACGATACGATCGAGGCGAAGATCTCCGAACGGGGCCTGAAGATCTACAAGACCTATATCGGCAACTACTTCACGTCGCTCGAAATGGTCGGCGCGACGCTCACCGTGCTGGCACTCGACGAGGAGCTGAAAGAGCTTTTGGACGTCGAGGTCGAATGCACGACGCTGCTCTGAGGGGGACGCACGCATGCAGACATTCAACAACGCAACATCAGGTGACATCGTGTTGGCGATGGCCGATCGCATCGTCGAGAACCGTGCCTATCTTAGCGAGATCGATGGCAAGATCGGCGACGGCGACCATGGCGTCAACATGGCCAAAGGCTTCGGCATGGCTGCCGAACGTCTGAAGGGCAAGGACCAGTCGTTGTCAGCCTCGCTCGACACGCTGGGCACGGTGCTGATGACCGAAATCGGCGGCTCCATGGGTCCGCTGTACGGCGTCATGTTCACCGAGATCGCCGAGAAACTGGAAGGCATGGAAGCCATCGATAGCTCAGCCTACAGCAAGGCATTGCATGCCGGGCTCGAAGGCATTCAGTCGATCGGATCGGCCAAGGTCGGCGACAAGACGCTGCTCGACACGCTGGTTCCGGCGATCGAAGCGTTCGACGCCGCCGATGCGACCGGCAAATCTTTCGCCGATGCACTCGACGCATTGGTCGCAGCCGCCGAGGCCGGTCGTGACTCGACGATCAATCTCGTGGCCAAGATCGGCCGCGCCAGCAGGCTGGGCGAGCGTTCGCTTGGCGTGCTGGATGCGGGCGCGACCTCTTGCGCGATCATTCTGAAGGAGCTTTCAGACGGCGCGCGCGCGCGCCTTCAATAACAAGGCTCTCCCAAGGCTGCGCGATCTCGTGCTCCACCACGGGGTCGCGCGCCGCTCCCTTCGAAGAAGAAGCATTTGCAAACCTGCTCCAATGCTTCCATCTTCTGGCGGAAAATGGGAACAGTGAATCGTCATGACAGGCAAGGCATCTTCGGTCGGTAAACATAGTGCAAGCAAAGCGGGCGTGCCTGATACGTCCGACAGCATGCCGCTGCGCTATGGCGACGACCCATACGTCTGGGCCTGCTGGCTCTATTATGAAGATGGCAAGACCCAGGGCGATATCGCCGAAATCATGGGCATTTCCCGTGCGACCGTGAACAGCTATCTTGCCGATGCCCGCAGCCGAGGCATCGTCAATATTTCGCTCGAGCCGTCCCGCCTGAGTTCGCTCTCCATCGCCCAGGAGCTCAAGCGGCATTTCGGCCTCAACGACTGTCTCGTCGTGCCCAGCGACGACGGCTCACGGCCTCTGATCGATCGTCTTGGAACCGCCGGTGCGCAGGCGATTGCCAGGCTTCTTAAATCTGGTGACACGCTTGCCGTCGCCTGGGGCCGAACCGTTCTTGCCGTCGCTGAACAAGCCAATGTGCCGAACCTGCAGGACGTCACCATCGTCCAGGCAACCGGCGGCACGCGTGCCCGCTTTGCCTACACGCCGGAACTTAGCGCAGCCGCCTTCGCGAACGCGACGGGCGGCAAGCTCGTCAATATCACGGCGCCCGCGATCGTTTCCGCCCCGGAGGTTCGGGAGACCCTGCTGCGCGAGCCGCTGATCGAGGACCAGTTTGCGACACTCGCCAAAGCGAACAAGGCGATCTTCGGGGTGGCATCCCTGAGGCCGAATTCGACGATCCACAGCAGCGGCTTCTTTGAATCCGTCTCGCTGCAGGACTATCTTGCCAAGAACGCAGTCGGCGTTCTCGCCGGCCGCTTCATCGATGCTAAGGGACAACCGATTGCCGGGCCGCTTGACGATCGCACCATCGGCATCTCCCTTGATATGCTGAAATCCATCGGCCTGCGGATCGCCGTCGCCGGCGGTTTCGACAAGGTGCCGGCAATCCTCGCCGCCTTGCGCGGTGGCTATATCAATGTGCTGATTACCGATGCAGCCACAGGCCGCGGCATCCTCAATGCTGACGGCGTCACCGAGTTCGACCCGAAAGCTCAGCAGCGCCCGCGAGCGGACAATAGCGTCGCCCTGCCCAGCAGCTACCGGACGCACATCAAGAAATTCCTCAACAACCCCGACGACGCCGTCGACGAGATGCTCGAGGGTATCGTCAAGGCGCATGCCTTGCACATCGTACCGATCAAGGGATCAAACCGGGCACTGGTGGCTCGAGACGGCCCGAGGAAGGGCAAAGTTGGCCTCGTAATCGGCGGCGGCACGGGGCACGAGCCCTGCTTCCTCGGCTATGTCGGCAAAGGACTTGCCGATGCTGTCGCCATCGGCAACATCTTTTCCTCGCCGCCACCGACGCCGATCCTCGAATGCGCCAAGGCCTCCTCCGGCGGGAAAGGCGTGCTCTTCGTCTATGGCAACTATGCCGGCGACGTCATGAACTTCGAAATGGCCGCGGAAATGGCGCAGGAGCAGCAGATCGACGTCCGCACCGTGTTAACAACGGACGATATCTCCTCTTCGCCGATCGAGGATCGCGAGGGACGCCGTGGCGTTGCCGGCAACTTCTTCATCTTCAAGATTGCTGGCGCGGCCTGCGACAGAGGCCTGTCGCTCGACGCCTGCGAGGCGATAACGCGCAAGGCCAATGACCGCACCTTTACCATGGGTGTTGCGCTGGAGCCCTGCTCGCTGCCGCAGACGCGGCGACACAATTTCGAGATCGGGCCCGACGATATCGAATTCGGCATGGGCATTCACGGCGAACGCGGCGTCACCCGCGAAAAGATGATGAGCGCCGACGAGATCACCGACCGCGTGATGGACCGGATTTTTTCTGAGATGAAACCGGCCGCGGGCGACCGGGTGGCCGTGCTCATCAACTCCTTCGGCGCGACGCCATTGATGGAGCTCTATATCCTGTTCCGCCGCGTCGAGCAGCGGCTGAACGCCAAGGACATCAAGATCGAGGCGAACTGGGTGGGACATTATTGCACCTCGCTCGACATGGTCGGCGCGTCCATATCCATCCTGCATCTCGATCAGGAATTGACCGAGATGCTGCACCATCCATGCGACACCTTCGCCTTGAAGGTCGGATGAACCTATAAGAATGTGCCCGGCGACAACAGAAATGGCCGGGAGCGGGAGGAAGACGATGTCGGAAAAAGCCGCGCGATGCCTGGGCACCATGTTCCAGCGCATATCGATCGCGATCAACGCCGAGAAGGATAGACTCTCCGAGCTGGATGGCGCCATCGGCGACGCCGATCACGGCATCACCATGTCCCTCGGCTTCATGGCCGTGAATGCCGAGTTGGCAAAACTCGATCTTGCACAGGCGCTACCCTCGGAAATCTTCTCCGTCGCGGCCTCCGCCTTCCTGGATGCCGTCGGCGCCTCGACCGGCCCGCTCTATGCCACGGCCTTCCGGCGCGCCTCGCAGGCGCTGAAGACGGATGAATCCCTCTCCACAGCCTGCCAAGCCATGATCGTCGACGAGATGCGCGCCGGCATCCAGCAGCGCGGCAAGGGTCAGCGCGGCGACAAAACCATGCTCGACGCCTGGATTCCTGCCGCCGAAGCTGCCGTCAACGCAAAAGCTCATTCTCGCGACGTCACCCCCATGTGGAACGCCATCCTCGAAGCCGCCGAAACGGGCGCAAACTCCACAAGCTCCATGGTCGCCGCCCGCGGTCGCGCGGCGCGGCTGGGGGAAAGGTCGCTGGGACATGTTGATCCAGGGGCGGCCTCGGCGGTGATTATTCTGCGGGCGATGCGAGAGACGTTTGTGGAGGCAAAGTCGTCAGTTGAACGAAGATGAATTTCATCAGATGTCTGCCGAGCTGGGCAATCATAAGAGATTGCAAGAATACTTGGCTTTGCTGAAAACACAGGAGAATACTTCAGAGGTTCGTGACGCAGTGACGCCAATAGGGATAGAAACCACACTTGGCTCTGGATGCGATATCCTAAAAACATCAAATTCGATAGTCATTGATAGCCAGTGCGTCAAAGTCAATAAATAACGAACCGGCCCTTCGGAAAGGGGCCGGAATACCCGCAGGGAAAATGACCTTTGAAATAATAAAACGAAAGAGAGGAAAAAAATGCTGGCTCCACCAGATCAGAATATTCAGCCTCCATGCACAAATGGAATATGTCCCATCTAACACAGTTCAGAAATGTATCAGGAAGCTTATTTGATACCGAAATATGCTCAGACTTGTCTGCGACCAAAGCATCAGAAAATGGCTTGACAACCTTCAAGATGGAATTCCATTGATTGAATCTATCCAAACTCTTCTCTCTCACTCGCTCCGCTAACTGATTTGCAGCTTCTGAAGTAAGGTCTTCCCACTCAGTGTTCGAGCAGGATTTTAGGGCTTCATCCCACGAGTTTACGTACTCAGCGTAAGTCTGGTCTCTCTTTCCGACATTCGAAAACCATTCAATAGAATCCAGCTTATCTAACGTCGCAATTGTACGGGGATTGGGCTCCGACAAGAGTTTCTCCATGCTACTTCGATTGATTTATGCGTCCTGGTATTCTAGGCACCAGGCTATCTGTGTTCAAGCCGTAGGTTGCGCGATTCTGTGCGGCCAACCCGGCCAAGTTATCCACTTCGGAAGATGAGTATCCTCCAGCTTTCAATGCCTCGCGTAGAGCATTATCATATTCACCTATAGTTGGGCGCGCTCCCTCTAAAGCTCCTCCCTTGCGATACTGATTCCAGAAACCTTCCAAAGATTTGTGGAACTCGTAATGCGGTGATCCTACATCTTTAAATGCATTTCCTGACATCGCATTTGCGATACCTTCGTCACTCGGAATCACATCGCGAAACGCCGCGTCTTGATTCATGTGATTTGCTTGTTTACCTGTTCCCTCCAATTGTTTACGCAAATCTTTGTAAGAGCCGGTTTGCGTAACTCGCGCGCCTTTAGCACCGCTTTCGGTCGCAATGGCCGCAGCTTCATCGGCCTTTTTCTTCGCCGCGGCCTCGGCCGCCTCTTTTGCGGCCTGCTCTTCCAACTTTTTTGCGGCAGCCCGTTCAAGCTGCTTCTCGACGATGTTTTCCGCACCCTTTTCCAAACCTTTTTCGGCCAGCCGTCCGGGGCCGAAGCCAATGAGAACACCGGCTGACTGAATACTTCCCAGCAGATAGTTGTGCGAAGCGAAGGAGCGGCGTGCATCGTCATACGAAAGGGCGTTTCCCACGAAGGGCACAAAGCCAGCCAAGCCACCTACTTTCCGGCCATATTCACCAGCCTGGTATGTGCCCATGCCCATGGACATAAGCCCATCTTGAACGGAGCCTTCAATTTTCTCCGTCCATGAGGGTGTGTAGGCCTTTATCTCCGATGGGCCTGAACCAAGTGAGAGCGGCTGGATATTGCCTCGGCCGCTGTTCACATAGTCCATTTCCTCCCCAAGCTTGTCATTGGAAACCCAGCCATTCGTGCTGTTCGGATCGGTATACCATCCGCCATCCGGAGCACGGCGATAATGCCTGGAATCCGCATAATCCGCGATTTTTTCGTCCCGCGTCTTATCTTGCTTGTCCTTTCCATCAGGTGCTTTGTCGGTCTCTGTCGACTTGACATAAACATATTCACCGGGAGCGTTACCCTTGTTAAGCGTACAACGGTCCGTGTGGCGCTGAACCCATTGACCATTCGCCTTGACGATCGTCGACGACGTTACAGGCTCGACAACATCGCCAACGGTGTTGGATTTTATGCCGCGCCCAACGCCCGGTTGATCCCCGTAACAACAAGAAAACTTCGAGTTCTGGAGCTTGATCACCTGGCCATTGGCGCGCACATCAGGCGAATAGTTTTGATTATCCGAGCCCTTTCCCCATGTCATGTAGGGGATCGGATGCTCCGGTGATCGGCATACGTCCGGTGAGGTGACGATCGCCAGCGCGGTATCTTCTTTTGGTATGATCTCCGGCGGCGCGGGATCGGGCGCCGTGGGCTTTACCCTGGGACCTTTCACAGCTTTCTTGCCAGGGAGCGGCAGCGGGTTCTCGTTGGTCGGATCGATCCGGATGTACTCTAAAGGCTCTGGTTCCGGCGGGCTTTCCGCGGGTCGGTTGTCGGCCATCAGCTAACACCCTCAGAAAGGTCGACCATACTCATCCTGGGGAGCTCCACTCGTTCCGGCCAAGGAAAATTGCAGCGCCATGTGAGAAAAACGCGGCCGACACCTGGGCGCATGTCGAAATGAACGCCATCGAGCACCATCCACCCTTCGGGTGAGTTCGACTTTTGATCAATTTCGACATAAAGTCCGATATGCGGAAGGCGGCCTTTTAACGTCTTTCGCTGCGGAAGGAGGTTTTCCAACTCGAACTCTTCGTCGCCTTGAAGCCATGGCTCAGCTACCAGGTCGGGATGCGCAGCCTGCCAGAAATGATAGTCAAAATCTCTGGGTAGAAGCGGATGCCGTTCCCTCAGCCAGGCGTCATCATAGGTTCCCGCGCGTTCTGCCCGATCCTTCCAGAATGGAGATAGAAAGCCCAACCCCGCCGGAGCCGGTCGGTCATCGACAGACAAGACGGGCCGCGCCTCGTCTTCAATTTGTGGCGCTGGCCATTCCGATGCATCGAGATAGTCTTGTTGAGCGACCACACCCCTCCCTATCGGGTTCTTTGCCAGCGACGCCCCCTTCTCGTTCGAGCCGGGGCCGCCAAAGGCAAGCTTCCAATCCAAGGGCAGATACTTGATCGGTTCTCCCTCCGTCAGCTCCCAATGATCAAGAGCATTCTCCTTGGTGCTGTCGAGAAGGCCGCGCCAGGTCTTGCGAGTATGGGCGCGCCAGACACGGGGGCCATGCACACGCAACCGCTTGCTAACGGGTCCGACCTTTAAGCCGCAATTCCAGGATGATAAAGCCTCCCCGTCGGGTGGAAAGGCAGCACCGAGAAAGGTCACATCGGTTCCTGGTTTGAAAGGCGCCAAGTCGGTACAAGCCAGCTGCTGCGTTTTATGCGGGTCACCCTCATAGGTATCCGACATGACCAGGGGATATTGCTCTTCGGCAATCAGAAGCGGACCGCCATCCGTTAACTTGAACGTGCCTCTGGCTACGACGATGCCAGCAAGTTCTCCTTCCAGATTGTACTGCCGGAAGGCGAGCGCCGGAAAAGGTGTGCGATTGTCGACCGACATGGCGCTTCAGCCCTGCGCCGTCGTATCCGACGATGTCGGCGAAGCCTCGGCGAAACCGCCGCCCGGCTTGTTGAGATCGACGACCTTGCCGTTGATTTGCGTCGGCCCGGATGCCGTGAAGTTGAAATGCGTCCCCAGAATGATGACGGTGCCGTCCTGGCGCATGATGAATTTGGATGCGCCGCATTCGATGACGAACTCGTCGCCCACGATCACTTTCTTGAATTTTCCGACCTTTTCGAGCGACGTCTGGCC
Organism: Rhizobium sp. WW_1; assembly: GCF_003610155.1. NCBI lineage: Bacteria > Pseudomonadati > Pseudomonadota > Alphaproteobacteria > Hyphomicrobiales > Rhizobiaceae > Rhizobium > Rhizobium sp. WW_1. The sequence continues at coordinate 81,928 of NZ_RAIN01000016.1, read as the reverse complement.
GACATGCGTGACCTTGCTCACACCAATCTGCTCAACCCTTGCGACGCCGACGGTATCCGATTTGAACGACCCGACGACCGTATTCATGATGCCGGGGAGCGGAAAGAGGCCGCCTGCCGCCTCGCCTAGACCACTGCCGGAACCGGACAGGCTCGTTCCCGCATCCGCTCTCGGATTCGGTCCGGAAACCACGCCTTCGCGGCTGCCAAGTCCTCCCAATCCGAGGAAGCCCAAGGCCGAAGAGGCAATTGTGCCTGCGAATGCGGCCAGTCCTTCTCCCCCGCCACCAGCAATCTGACCGGCTTGGGAAAGCAACCCAGCCGTCTGTCCCGAAAGCCCCTGCACCGCCCCCATCAGCGCCATGGCCATCGGACCGGTACCGCCAACCACGGTATTCACCGACCCGCCTATCTCGTGCTTTTGGTTGCCACTCACCTCGACCGCGCGGTTGCCGCCGATGGAGGCGACTTCGTGGCGGTCGACGCGTTTGGTGCGGTCGTTGCGGATGCGCGTCGTCTGGTCCTTCTGGGCGTGGAAGAACATGTTTTCGCGGCCGGCATCGTCCTCGAAGGTCATTTCGTTGAAGCCGGTGCCCTTATGCGTGTTGGAGCGCATGACCATGCGGGTCTTATTTGTGGGCAGATCGTAAGGTACGCCGTTGCTCGGGTTCGGCACCACGCCGGTCACCAGCGGCCGGTCCGGATCGCCGTCGATGAAGGCAACCATGACTTCCATGCCGATGCGCGGAATGACCTGGCCGCCCCATGTGCCGCCGGCCCAGTTCTGGGCGACGCGCACCCAGCATGTGTCCGAACCATCCTTCTTGGCGCGGCGGTCCCATGGATACCAGAGCTTGATGCGGCCGTACTGGTCGGGATGGATTTCCTCTCCGGAAGGCCCGGCAACGATTGCGACCTGCGTGCCGCGGATGCGCGGCCGCTCGGTGTTGCGATGCGGCGTCATCGCGACGCGCGACGGCACGGCTTCGAATTCATTGGTGTATTCGGGCTGGTCCGTGTTGGTCTCATAGGAGGGATCGACCGCGAAATGCGTCGCACGGATGATGACGTGCTCCTCGTAGACATGCTCCGGATGCGCGACTTCATAGGGCGTGAAGCGCCGCCCGGCCTCAAGGATGCGTGACGATGAGCGCCCGACGACCCGATTGTGATCGGCTTCGCTTGCCTGCATGCGCAACTTCTGCGCACGTTCGGCTTCCGCGACCGACGAAATACGGGCGGGATATTCGTAGAGTTCCCGCTTCATCGCACCCGGCATCTGGATCAGCGACGGCGTGGTCGTGCCCGGCACCATCTGCGGCGTCTCGAAATTCCAGTCGGCGCCGGCGCGCTGGCCGGGAACATAGGCGTAATGCTTCATCCAGTCGTTGATGTGGTTGCGATCCGTCGAGCCCTGAGCGAGACGCACATTGCCCTCGCCCAGCGCGGAGGGAGACGGTCCCAGCCAGGAATTGGCGCCGTCGGCGACATGCAGGCGATGGCTGCCTTCCTCATGCGAGAACCAGTAGAAGAGGCCGTCCTCCTCGAAGCGGCGGGTCAGAAAATCCAGATCCGTTTCGTTCCACTGCACGGAATAATGCTGCGGTGGAGGTGGCGTGACGACGCCGGAAACATCCGGAGCGGGAATTCCGTGCTCGGAAAAGAGGGTCTCGACGATATCGAGGCTGGTCTTATCCATCCAGATGCGGCAGTCGGAGCGCTGTGACAGCAGCCACATCTGCGGTTTCAAGACCATCGAATAGGAGCGCAGGCCGCGCGTGATCGGCGGTCCCTCCTGAAGTGCTGTCACGAGACCGTTGAAAGGGCGGCGAACACCATCTCCGCCATCTTCGGCTTGTTGAACTTCAAGCGAGACATCGATCAGACGCCCGATCAGGTCCTGCGGCTGGATGACCTCACGCTTGGCGCGTACGGAAAGCCGGATGTCGAAAAGCGACGATACGCCTTCCGTTATCATCACTCGCTCCGGCAGGAGCTGGTCCGTGCCAAGCGGCGAAACGACCCGGAGATTTCGGGTCGCCTGGATGAAATCATTGGCCGACGGCTGATCGTTCATAAAACGCTTCTCGCTTTTTGCCTTGTGTCAAAACCGATCCTGAGCGACCGGATAATTACCCGGTCGCCGACATGGCCTGCGAAAAGCGGCGTTGGAAATTCTGCAGGAGTGTCAACCGGTCGAACTGCTGCAGGATTTCGAAGCGCTTGGACTGACTATTGTAATAGGCAGCCGCCATCGGCTTGTCGTCGCCCTGTTGGATGAAGGGCACCGCAGGGTTGCCGTAAAGAACCTTGTCCGGCGCCGGGTCGTTACCGAAAATGTTGAGAAAGGCCAGTGGAACCGAGGCCTTGTAATGTTCCAGAGCGGTCGCCTGGATGATGTTCTTCTTGCCGGTATAGGCATGAACGATACTGGTCTTGCCGTTCGGAACGCTGACAATATGCTGGCCCGGCTGTATCCATTCGGTCAGAAGCTGGCGGAAACCAGGCATTTCCTGGAGCTTCTTGCCGTCGAAATAGACATCTTCGACCAGCGCAAGCGTATAGACGTAGCGCATGACCTGGAAATGGCTTGTACCGACGACCTTCACGCCCTTGATCTTGTAGCTGGGCGCAACCATGCCGAAGATGCTCTCGGTCGACGTATATTCAACGATCAAATGCTGTGGCGTCAAAGACACTTTATCTATCGGCAATCCACTCACGGGACGATCTCCTAGCTTTCCCGAACGGCCACAAGATGCCCCCGACCGCATGTGCGATATCGGATACATCTGCACCAAGTGCCGTGATTGACTTCAGACATTCGGACGATGCAGAGGCGCCGGCACAGTCGGTCGGCGCCTCTGTTTCATGGATAGTCTTAGGCAGCCTTGGTCGTTGCCAGATCGTAAGAAGCGATCATCGGCGACTGCGGCGTCTGCGAGTCGTCGTAAGGCGTGTACTTCACTTCCATCTTGGTGAAGTTGAGCTTGATCGTCTCGACCGGACGGTCGCCGTTGGAATCGACCGAGTAGCTGGCGATCAGCGTGTTGGTGAGCGTGTACTCGATGTAGGTGTCGCCCGGGTTGCCGGTCGTGACCAGGTGGATCACAGCCTGCTTGCCGGTACGGCCCGAGCATGCTTCCTGGAACAGCTTGGTCGACGAGGAATCGCTGACCTTGGTCAGGATGACTTCCGAAACGGTGGGCTCGGAAGCTTCGCGGTTCGCCGCCGAACCGGCTGACGTCTTCATGTTGCGCGCGACGTTCCAGTGGATGACTTCGATATCCATCCACTTCTTGTGCTGCTCGTGGGTTGCATCGCCCTGAATTCCGTCGATCTGCAGATAAATCGGCATGCTCTGAACTCTCCTGTTGGGATTTGAATTCGCCCTGTCGCTGCAGGGCGGGGTTGCCTTTCCGTCTAATGCCGCATCCGGGCGTTGTGTTCGTCCGGGGCTGCCTCATTCGTCGTGCCACCTTGTTCGGGGCCGGCGAATTCCTTGCCGATCGCCTCGTCCTCCTCGATGAGAAACCGGTGATCGTGAAAACTGATGGTGATGCCGCCAACCTTGCGCCCAGCCGCAACCGCGTCGAGGAAGAAGGTTGAAAGCTCTGGCAAAAGATCGCGCCCGATCATGGTTTCGATGGCGCGCGCACCCATTTCGCTTGCCTTGGCCCGGCCGACCAGCGCCTCGCGGGCCTCAGGAGCGAGCGAAACGCTGGTACCGTAGGAAGCAGCGACACGATCGCGGATACGGCCGATCTGGATATCGACGATCCCGCTCAGCGTCTCGCCATCAAGCGGCATGAAGGGCAGAACGGTCGTACGGCCGACGAAGGCGGGCTTGAACTGCTTCTGCAACTCTGGAAGCAGCAGCGCTTCCAGCGCCTCGCCTTCGGGCATCGTCTCCGGATCAGCCGCGAGCGCGGCCAGCAATTCCGAGCCGGTGTTGGCGGTCATCACGATGGTGGTGTTCTTGAAATCGATGTCGCGGCCTTCACCGTCGCGCAAAGTTCCCTTGTCGAAGACCTGGTAGAACACCTCCTGGACACCCGGATGCGCCTTGTCGATCTCGTCAAGCAGCAGGACGCCATAGGGACGGCGGCGCACGGCCTCGGTCAGCACACCACCCTCGCCATAGCCAACGTAGCCGGGGGGCGATCCGAGGAGCAGCGAGACCTTATGCTCCTCCTTGAACTCGGACATGTTGATAGTCGTCAAATACTGGCTGCCGCCATAAAGGAGATCGGCGAGCGAAAGCGCCGTCTCGGTCTTGCCCGTCCCAGACATGCCAACAAGCAAGAAAACGGCGGGCGGGCGGCGCGGATCGGAAAGGCCGGCACGCGCGGACCGCATCGCGGCTGAAATCCGCCCGATCGCGCTATCCTGTCCGAGGACGCGCTCCTTAAGCCTGACATCAAGCGTCTTGACGGTTTCTACCTGATCCGACAGCAGCTTGCCGACCGGAATGCCGGTCCAGCGCGCGACGATACCGGCAATGACTTCCTTGTCGACCACGCGGGGAACCAATGGCGTTTCGCCCGCTATATCGGCCAGGTTGCGTTCAGCCTGCACCAGGGCCGCACGCGCCACATCAAGGGACGAGCCGTTCGGTGGGAAGAGCGCGACATTGTCGCCGCGCGTACGAGCGCCCTCTTCCGCCTGCTGGGTATTGGGATCGGCGAGCGAGGCCTCGATGCGGTCCGCCTCCCCCGATAGCCTGATCTCAGCATCAAGCTTGGCTTGAAGCCGCTCGATCTCGGTCGCCGCTTCGCGCTTTTCGCTCTCGATGACAGCAAGGCGCTCAACAAGCTCCGAAGTCGGCGGTTCAGCAGACAGCGCTACGGCTTCAGCCTCCAGCATCTCCTGCTCGTTGCGCAATTCCTTCAGCGCCTCGGGCACAGTCTGGCGGGCCAGAGACACCGCGGCGGCGGCGGTGTCGATGAGACTGATCGCCTTGTCCGGCAATTGCCGCGCGGGAATGTATCGCGCTGAAAGGCGAACGGCGGCGGCCAGCGCCTCGTCGCGAATGCGAACCTTGTGATGGGCCTTGAAGCTACCGACCACACCGCGCAACATGCGGATTGCCGTTTCCTCGTCAGGCTCAAGCACTTGAACAAGCTGGAAACGCCGGGTCAGCGCCGCATCCTTCTCGATATGGCGCTTGTATTCGCTCCAGGTCGTTGCTGCGATTGTCCTGAGTTCGCCACGCGCCAAAGCCGGCTTCAGGATGTTGGCGGCATCGCCCTGCCCGGCCTGCCCGCCGGCGCCGATCAAGCCATGCGCCTCGTCGATGAACAAGATGATCGGTTCCGCCGAGGCCTTCACGGCTGCGACAACGCCGTGCAGGCGCCGTTCATATTCACCCTTCACGCCAGCGCCTGCCTGTAGCAGGCTGAGGTCGAGAAGCAGAATCCGCACCGGCTTCAGCATGTCTGGCACGTTGCCGGCCGCGATCTCAAGCGCCAGCGCTTCGGCAACCGCCGTCTTGCCGACACCCGCCTCGCCGACCAAAATCGGATTGTTCTGCCGACGGCGCATCAGGATATCGATGACCTGACGCAGCTCACGGTCGCGTCCGATAACAGGATCGACGCGTCCAGCTCTCGCATCCGACGTCATGTCACGTGTGTAGAGACGCAGGAATTCGTTCTCGGCGGCGGAAACGGCTTCGGAAGCCTGGACCGGTGGCGTCGCGTCGGAGGAGGAAACCGCGCTCAACCGCTTTTCGAGCACGTTGCGATCGAGATTCCGCAGCGAGGGCGCCATGCCTCGTGCCATGATTCGCAAGGATTGATCGTCGGTCAAGGCGGTCAGAAGATCGACCAGAGTGATACTGTTTCGCCCGCATTGAAGCGAAGCGACGAGCCATGCTTCGCGCATCAGGCCAAGCAGATTTTGAGAGAGCACCAGCGCGCTTCCGTCCCCCCTCGGCAGGTCGGCAATGGCGCTATCGAGCTCGTTGCGGAGCGCCTGTGTTGAAATGCTAAGCTCTTCAAACAATGAGCAAACTTCGGATACGTTCAGCAATGATAGTATCCAATGTGCGACATCGACATTTGCATGCCGATCGCGTGCTGCCAGCGATGCCGCAGCCTCGAGACCAACGCGCAATGCGGGCTCAAGCGTTCTGATCAGACGATTGAGATCGATGTTGGACACTTAGAAGTTTCCTCCTTCTGGTTTCATTTCAACTGTACCCTCCATGCAGCGGCAACAACTAGGGCGGTTATTCCCAGGCGTCCAGATCGAAACATAAAATTTTTCGCTCAACCACAAACTCGAATCGTCACAATTGTGTTGCAGAATAGTCATGGTTGACAAAGGAATATATCGACCTAACTATCACGCCCTCTGACAATGTATTTTGTGATACGGAGTTAATCACCTGATCAACGTTCGCGACATAGAAACTCCATTTGAAGAAAGTGCGCCATGCGGAGAAAATATGCGCAGCAATACTTCTATGCGTGAAATATACTATAGAATAAAGGACGCGAGAAACCAGGCGCGTGCTGCAGAACGAGGTATATCACCAGGCGAAAATATTAGCCTTTCACCTCTTTGGTCGGACGTCAGCAATCTCGGATTGCAGATTATTTCTTCAAAAAGTAAGGACCTCGAAGTATTAGCATGGTTGGCTGAGGCTGAATTACGTCAGCGCGGATTCGAGGGGTTGCGGGACGTCTACCTTGCTATCGCGTCGCTTTTAGACAAGCACTGGGAGAAGTTTCACTCTGTCGGAGCAGACGATCTCGAAGAGCGCCTAGCGCCGCTTTCCGGTCTCAACGGCATCGGCGGCGAAGGCACCATCATCCAAGCCATCAGATTGTCGCCGCTCATTCCCGAGGCCAAATTCGGCCAGTTTTCCCTATGGGATTTCCAGCTCTCGCAGCGACCCAACGAGGTGAAACGGCGCGATGAGCTGAACCAAGCCGTCCTTGAAGCCGGCACGGCCGCGATGAGTTTGCATCTGGAAATGGTCAATGGCTGCCTTGCCGCCTTCGATCGGCTCGTATCCATCCTCAACGAGCGCTGCGGGCAGATGGCACCGCCGAGTTCCAATACCCACAACGTCCTGCAGGAGGCAGCCTTGGCGCTTCGCGCTCTCGCCGGCATCGAAATACACGCGACAACTGAGACCGCTGCCGACCCGCAGCAGCAGGATGGCACCGGCGATCAAGCTCAAGGCCGCCAGCGCCCCTCGAGCGCCGAGCAGATCGGCTCACGCGAGGAGGCGTTCGAGCTGCTGCTTTCGGTCGCACGCTACTTCCGCCGAACCGAGCCGCATTCGCCGATCTCGATGTCGATCGAGACGATGGTTAGACGCGGCCGCATGGATTTTTCCGAACTACTGGCCGAATTGCTGCCGGAACAGCAGGCACGGAACGCCGTGCTGACAGCGGCGGGGATTCAGCTGAAACCGAACAAGAATGGCTGAGAAATGCAACCGTCGTCCTGAACTTTTTGCAACCCGCCCTTTCCAAAGTCGAGTTGCGCCACATGTGAAAAAGCAAATTGCCGCTGGCATTGAAGGAGAAATTTTATGGCGAGTGTTCACGAAAAGCTGGAGCGAGTGCGCAAGCCCAGGGTCCACATCAAGTACGAAGTGGAGACTGAAGGCGCCATGGTCATCAAGGAATTGCCTTTCGTCGTCGGCGTTCTCGGCGATTTCTCGGGCAACCCGACCCAGCCGCTGAAACCGTTCGGCGAGCGCAAGTTCGTTCAGATCGACCGCGACAATTTCGACGACGTGATGCGCCGCATGACGCCTGGCCTGAACATATCGGTCGAAAACACGCTGGAGGGCGATGGCTCTCAGCTGCCCGTCTCGCTGAAGTTCGAGAGCATGGAGGATTTCGAGCCAGGCTCGGTCGTAAGCCAGGTCCCGGCCCTGAAGGCGCTTCTCGATGCGCGCAATCAGCTTCGCGATCTCATGAGCAAGGCGGACCGCTCGGAAGAGCTGGAACGGCTGCTTGAAGACGTCCTGCAGAACAAGGCCGATCTCTCGAAGCTGATGTCCGAGCTCGGTCTGGCCGAAAAGCCCGCTGCCGCAAGCTGATCATCATCGGCGATCCGTAAGCGTCGGTCGCCCAGTCCCGTTTCAAGCAGCCGATAGCGGCAGGCAATAAGCTCAACCACTATCGCCCGCATTTTCCGCAAGGATCGAACAATGAGCGCTGAAAGCCAACTGAAGACCAAAGAGGCCGAGTTTGCGCCCGAGGAAAACCTCCTGTCGCAGATCGTCGCCGCCACCCGCCAGACCGAACCCGATCGTGCCCAGGATCTCTTGAGGACGCTGACCGATCAGGCTCTGAAGGGCACCGTTACCTATGATCGCAACCTGACCGTCACGCTCAACAAGGCGATTGCCGAGCTTGACCGGAAAATCTCCCGCCAGCTTGCCGCGATCATGCAGTCGCCGGAATTCGCCAAGCTCGAAGGCAGCTGGCGCGGCCTCAACTACCTGGTCAAGAACAGCGAGACCAGCGTCAATCTGAAGATCCGCGTGCTGAACGCCTCCAAGCGCGACGTCTCCAGGGATCTGGCAAAGGCCGTGGAGTTCGACCAGTCGCGGCTCTTCAAGTCGATCTACGAAGACGAGTTCGGCACGCCGGGCGGCGAACCCATGGGTGCGCTGATCGGCGACTATGAATTCGACAATTCCTTCGATGACGTACAGACGCTGCAGGCGATTTCGTCGATCGCGGCCGCTGCCTTCGCGCCGTTCATTTCGGCCGCCAGCCCGCGCATGTTCGGCTTCGACGACTACCGCGAACTTGCCCGCCCGCGCGATCTCGAAAAGATCTTCGAAACGGTCGAGTATGCCAAGTGGCGCAGCCTGCGCGACAGCGAGGATTCGCGCTTCGTCACACTCGCCCTTCCCCGCGTTCTCGCCCGCATGCCCTATGGCCCGAAGACCAATCCGATCGACGACTTCGGTTTCGATGAAACCGAACATTCAAAGACCGGCGAGCTCGACCACAATTCCTATTGCTGGATGAACGCATCCTACGTGATGGGAACGCGGCTGACGGACGCTTTCGCCCAGAGCGGCTGGTGTACGGCGATCCGTGGCGCGGAAAACGGCGGTAAGGTCGAGAACCTGCCGATGCACATCTTCTCGAGCGATGATGGCGACCTCGACCTCAAGTGCCCGACCGAAGTCGGCATCACCGACCGTCGCGACGCCGAACTCGGCAAGCTCGGCTTCCTGCCGCTCTGCCACTACAAGAACACCGACTACGCCGTGTTCTTCGGCGCCCAGACGACGCATAAGCCGAAGCTTTACGACAAGCCGGAAGCAACGGCCAATGCCGCCGTTTCCGCCCGCCTGCCCTACATGATGGCCACCTCTCGCTTCGCGCATTACCTGAAGGTGATGGGCCGCGACAAGATCGGCTCCTTCATGGAAGCGCAGGATTGCGAGAACTGGCTGAACCGCTGGATCGCCAACTACGTCAACGCCAACGACGATGCCGGCGAGGAATCGCGCGCCAAGTATCCGTTGCGCGATGCGAAGGTCACGGTTCAGGAAGTGCCCGGCAAGCCGGGCTCCTACAACGCCGTCGCCTGGATGCGTCCCTGGCTGCAGATGGAAGAGCTGACCACTTCGCTCCGCATGGTCGCCCGTATCCCGAGCAAGAGCTAGGAGAGGTAGCGCGGCGATCTCCTCGCCGCGCGCCTTCAGTAAGCGCCCATGACCGCGACAACGATGGAACCGAGAGCAGCCTGGCCGCGTCAGGTGCATCGCGTGATCGCCATGATCGACGATGCGCTCAACAGGCAGGTCAACGCCATTTTACACCATCCCGAATTCCAGGCGATGGAAGCGCGGTGGCGTGGGCTTGCCATGCTCATGCGCCACACCGGCCGATCCGAAGAGGTGAAGGTCAAGATCCTGAGCGTCAGCTGGCCCCAGCTGACGCGGCATCTCGAGCGGACGACGGAGTTCGACCAGAGCCATCTGTTCGAGCTGATTTATAGCCGCGAATTCGGCATGCCCGGCGGCGAGCCCTTCGGCCTCCTGATCGGCGATTACGAACTCTCGCCGCAAGGGTCGGCCGGCAGCGATACTGTGGGTGCACTGACCCAGATCAGCATGGCCGCAGCTGCTGCCTTCTGCCCTTTCGTGGCCGCCGCCGCGCCACAAGCAATCGGCCTCCAGGAATTCGATGAGCTCAATCGCGTCCAGGATTTCTCGTGGCTTGCCTATGATCCCAATCGCATCCGCTGGAACGGGCTTCGCGCCCGTGATGACTCTCGCTTCCTGGGGCTGGTCGCACCACGGATTCTGATGCGCGCGCCCTATGAGGCGTTTTCCCGCGAGCGCGACGATCAGTTTCCGTTCCGCGAAAGCGTCGCCGCCGATGGCAGCACTCTGCTTTGGGGCAACGGCGCTTTCGCTTTCGCGATGATCGTCATTCGCAATTTCATCGAGTCCGGCTGGTTTGCGGATATCCGCGGGGTGACGCAGGATGTCATCGACGGCGGCATGCTGAGCACGGAGGAGCTCGCCCCCTACGATCTCGGCATCGAAAGCAATGGGCTGTCGGAGCAGGCTCCCGTCGAGATACGGCTAACCAACGGACAGGAGCAGCAGCTCAGCGAACTCGGCATCGTGCCTATCGCAACAACGTATCTTTCCTCCTCGGCGATCTTCAACTCCAATCAGTCGCTGCATGCGCCGCCGCATTATTCGAGCGAGCACGCGCGGCAGAATGCCCGCATCGCGGCAATGCTACAATATGTGCTCTGCGCCTCGCGCTTCTCGCACTATCTCAAAGTCATCATGCGCGATGATATCGGCAAACTGGCCGATAGCGCCTCGATCGAACGCAAGCTGAACGACTGGCTGTCGACCTATACGCTTGGCAATGACGATGCGGATCTCTCGCTGCGCACGCGCTTCCCGCTACGCTCGGCCGGCATCAGCGTCGACGAGATTCCCGGCAAGCCGGGCATGTTTGCTTGCACGGTGCGGCTCCAACCGCACTTCCAGCTCGATGACGTCTCGACAAGTTTTCACCTCATCGCGGAGACGGCAAACGCGACTTACGCATTCGCTCGCCCCGCAAGCACACCGCAAAGGATGTCCGCATGACGCTCTCCGCCAAGATCGCCGAAGCTCTCAGCGAGAACGCGCTCGACGATGCGATCGGGCTGGCGAAAGCGCATGTCAAAGCGGCACCCACCGACAAGGACGGTCGACATCTCCTCATCGATCTTTTGATCCTTGCCGGCGATTACGCTCGCGCCGACGCTCAATGCAACCTTGCAACGACGTTTGCACCGGAAGATGTCATGGGCTTTGCCATGCTGCGCAATCAATTACGGGCAATGGCGGCACGCTCGGCTTGGTTCGACGAAGCTGCGGCACCGGAATTTCCGCACGGCCCGACCGCCCTGGATCAGGCAGCGATCAAGGTGGCAATCGCGCATCGCGACCATTCCGCGGATACGGTCACAGCGCTGCAGTCCTTGGAGGAAATTCGTGGCGAGAGGCCAATGAATTGGAATGGCCGACTCGTCTCCGACCTACGCGATCTCGACGATCGGATTCCGCACGCTCTCGAAGTTATCATGACTGGCGGCGCCTATCTCTGGATTGATTTCTCCAGGATCGCGGCTCTTCGCGTCGAGCCGATCGCCCGCCCGCGCGATCTTGCCTTCCGGCGGGCGGAGCTGGAACTCGTGGATGGGGCAAACGCGCCTGTACTTCTGCCGGCGATCTATCACGGCACGACGGGAGCAAAACTGCTGCTTGGCCGCGAGACGGAATGGGTCGACGAACCGACCGGCATCACCACCGGACGAGGACAGAAGTGTTTCCTCGCGGGCGACGATCTGGTCTCCTTCCATGATCTGAAGTCGCTGGAAGTTGCGTCCACCGCCGGTGAGACGAGGCGCGCCGTCCATGGTTGATCCGCTGGAGCGCTACAGACCGCGGGAAAGGATCGTCGCCAGATCGATCATCGATCGACTGATCGACGACAATCCCGATCGCCTGCAGGACCCGCCGCAGACGGCAGCCGAACAGCTGCGCGAACTGCGCGAATGCATTCGCCGCGACCTCGAAGCCCTGCTCAACACCCGGCGCCGGCCGAACGCACCGCCTTCAAACTATGACGAGCTCGGCGATGCTTTGGTATCATTCGGCGTCGACGGCATGGTCTCGGCAAATCTCGTCACCGACGAAGCCAAGAGCCGGCTTGCCCGTCTGATAGAGCGGCGCATCGCGCTGTTCGAAACGCGGCTTACCGACGTGCAGGTGAGCATCCTTAAGAGCCGCGGCAATGGCGAGCGCGCCCTGCGGCTGCGCATTCACGCGACCTTCCGCGTGCATGAGGGCATGCCACCGATCAGCTTTGAATCGACAATCGACCCATCGACGCAGCGCTTCCTGGTGGAGGCGAATAATGGCTGACGGCTTCCTGCAGCGCTACAACGACGAGCTGGCCGCCATTCGCCGGAGGGCCGCACGTTTTGCCGATGCCTTTCCGAAAATTGCCGGCCGTCTACGCGTAACTGGCGAGGTTGCCGATGATCCACATGTCGAGCGCCTGATCCAGAGCTTTGCCTATTCGGCAGCCCGCGTGCGCCAGAAGCTCGACGATGAATTTCCTGAACTGACCGATGGGCTGCTCGAAACGCTCTATCCGCATTATCTGGCGCCGCTGCCGTCGATGAGCATCGTGCGTTTTACGCCCAGCAGTACGCTCGCATCCATCCAGACCGTACCGCGCCATACGGAAATCTTCGCAGAGCCGATCGGCGGCGAAAGCTGCCGCTTCCGCACGACGCAGGATACGCAGGTTGCCCCGATCGAGATCGTCTCGGCTTCGTTGACCGGCCATCCCATCAGTGCGCCGCCATCGTCTCACGCCGGTGCCGCCGGTTGCCTGCGCCTGTCGATCCGGGCGCGCGATACCAACAAGCCATTTAGCGAGATCGGCTTGGACAGGTTACGGCTTCACATCGGCTCGTCGTGGCAGCAGGCCGTCGCCATTCACGAGCTTCTGGTCAACCACACGCTTGGTATCGCGCTTGCCCATCATGCCGACGACCGCTCCCCGGTCATGCTGCCTGCCAAAGCGCTGCAGGCTGTCGGCTTCGAGCCGGACGAAGCAATTCTGCCCTACCCCAGCGCAAGCTTTGCCGGCTACCGCCTGCTGACGGAATTCTTCGCCCTACCGCAGAAGTTCCTCTTTATCGACATTGTCGGTCTGAGGGCTTGGCGCGGTGAGACGCTGGAGATCTTCATCTATCTCGACGAAACCAGCGCGAAGCTGGAGCGCGACATTTCTGCCCGCGATTTCGTCCTCAATGCCACGCCGATCGTCAATCTGTTTCGCCAGAAATGCGAACCGATCGCACTCGACGGCACGCGCACCGAATATCGCGTCCTGCCGGATGCCAGACGGCAGAAGACGCGGGAGATCTATGCGATCGAGAAAGTAGTCGTATCCGGGCGTACCGGAGACGAGGAACAGTGCCAACCCTTCTTCGGTCGCAGCCTGAAGGGCGGAGCTTCCTCGCTGTTCTGGCAGTGCGCTCGCCGCTTCGATGCCGACGACCACACGTCCGACATGGAAATTACCTTCGTCGATCGCGCGCGCCGGCCAAGTGGCCCGATCGACAAGATCGCCAGCATCGACGCGCTGTGCCTCAATCGCGAATTGCCCGAGCAGTTGCCGTTCGGCGGCGGCCATCCCTATCTGCAGCTTGCCTCAGGCAGCGAGGCAGTCGGTTCGGTCGAGGCGCTGATGGCACCTACGCCATCGGTCCGAATGAACGAGCAGCAAGGCCGCAATTGGCGGCTGATGTCGCATCTTCAGCTGAACCACCTGTCCATTTTCGACAATGACGGGGCTGCGCTGAAAGACATTCTGGCGCTTTATGCGTTCAGGGACAGCCGCGAAACCCGGCAGCTTGCCGACGCTTTGGTTCGGGTTGAGGCGAAAAGCTCAATGACGCGGCTTGGCAGCGGCGGGATGGTGACGGGCACAGATATCCGGCTGGAATTCGATCCGGCCGCCATCGACCGGCCCTCGGCCTATCTCTTCGGCAGCGTTCTCGACCGGTTCTTCGGGCTTTACACCTCGATCAACAGCTTCACCCGCCTCTCCGTCTCGATGAAGGGGCAAACAAAGCCAATCGCCGTCTGGCCGGCCCGCGCCGCCGAGCGGCCGCTATTGTGACGGAAGGGTGATCGAAAGCGATGGATCAGTTCCGGCCAAATGACAGCGAAACACTCGCCGCATTGCTCGAAAGCGACCCCGGTCGCTTCGAGCCGACAACGGCGTTTCGCGTTGCCCAACATGCGGCTGGCGATCATTTGACCGTGTCTTCGCCGCTCGGCGTTTCGCCAGCCCCGCTTGCGGTCAGCGACTTCAAGAAGAGGGGCACGACGGGATCAGTCAAGGCGAGCATGGCAGGCCTGCTTGGCCCTCTCGGCGCAATGCCGCCGAGCTACAACGAGCTCGTCATGCGCGAAGAGCGCAACCGCGCTCACGGGCTTTCGAGCTTTTTCGATCTCTTCACGAGCCGCCTTGCCGAGCTTTTCGCCGATGCGAGCGAGAAATATCGCCTTGCCCGGCGGCTGCGATGGAGCCCGGATAGAAACGGCAATACCTTCATCAAGACGCTGTTCTCGCTGGCGGGCTTCGGCACGGCGCGGCTGAAGGAACGGGTTTGTCCTGACGACGAGCTGATCCTTAGGTTTTCCGGCTTCTTTGCCGCCCGCACGCGTAATGCGGTCAATCTGCAGGCCATGCTGCAGGAGTTCAGCGGCCTGCCGGTCGCGATCGAACTGTTCAAAGGCAGATGGCTTTCCATTCCCGAGAGCGAACGCAGCCGCATGGGGCAGCCGCAGGGCGTGCAGCTGGGCGTCAATTCGACGGCGGGTGCCGCAATCCATGATTTCGGCGGAAGTTTCCGTGTGGTGATCGGTCCTGTCGACTACGAGGACTATCGGGCTCTTTCGCCGGGCAGCGCGAATATCGATGCGCTGTTCGCACTGACGCGCCTTTATGTCGACCCGTCGCTCGATTTCGACGTTCAAGTGGTTCTGAAGAAAGAAGATATCCCCTTCTGCCAGCTCGGCGAAGGCGGCGATCCGCCGAGGCTCGGATGGAATAGCTGGGCGCGTGTCGCCGTGGCGGACCGCGATAGCGGCGATGCCGTCATCAGCGAACCACGCAAGACGCAAAGGCAATCCGATCAGGGAGGGCTCCATGCGGCTTGAACTGCGGCAAATCGCTGGCGAAGGCTCCAGCAAGGGATGGTTCTTCGAGCGCGGGAAACGCACGCTCGGCCGGTCGCCGGATTGCGACTGGCAGGTCTCCGATCAGCAACGCTCAATCTCGAAGGTGCATTGCGTGATCGAGCGCGATCGCTCCGGCTTTCTCCTGCGCGACCAGAGCGCAAACGGGACGCGCGTCGACGGAGCCGTGATCCTGGAGGGCGAGACGGCAAGACTTGCGGACAGATCCAAGATAGCGTTCGGCGATATTGCCTTCAGTGTCTTTATCACGGGAGAAGCGGACCGCGACATCGACGATCCGGCCGCCGATCTGCGTCTCAGCGACGAAACCATGACGATCTCGTCCATCCTTGCCGATATCGCGCCCGGCGGCGGAACGGCGACGGGCGTGCTCGGCGAGCGGAGTGGCAACGACTGGATCGCAGCACTCCCGCAATCGGCAAAGAAGGGCAAATCTCCCAGCCGGAACGTCGACATCGGCTGGAACGGCCCGCCTGATATCAACGGCATCAAGCCGATCCTTCCGACCGACTGGAATTCGGATTTCGAGCTCGGCAGCCAGCTGGAACACGGCGCGGCAACGCATGTCTCCGTCGCCGTTGCCCGCGGTGCCGGATCAGACCCGGCCGAGACTGCCAAGACGATCGTACCGGCCAACGATGTCCGCGCCATCGCCGATGAGAGCGAAGGTCAGGAGGAGACGAGCTTCGCGCTGCAATTCGACCCGTTGCGGCAACTCGAAGCTCTCGTCTCGACGCTGGAACAGACGCTCGACGACGAAGCCGCCGTCTTCGGAATTGACGACAACCGCGCGCATTCTTCGGCTTCGCTCTTCAGCCGCGAACGGACGGAACAGCTTGCCGAGCGTCTCCGATCATTGATCTCCCGGCAATCCGCCTTCAATGCCGGCCTTGAAAATCTCGTGCGCGAGGCCAACCGCATGTTCGAACCCCGCATGGTCGAAGCGCAGGTCGATGCCTCCCAGCGTAAGGCGCTTTGGCGCGGCAATGGCGATTACTGGAAGGCCTATCGCGCCCAATTCGAAATAGGCGGCAAAAGCATCTCGGTTCGCGACCTGCTGGCGGAGGCATTCCGCACCTCAGCCGATGACAGCCGCGAACTGGACATCACCAGTTTGGCAGAGAGGACGGGCAACACCCGATGAAGAACGAAAATCGCGTGGCTTGGAGCGAGGGCATGTTCCTTCGCGTGCAGCATTTCCAGCAGGCTGACCGCTGGACCGAACGGCTGGTCCGCACGACGGCGCGGGGACTTGCACCCTACCCTTGGGGCATTGCGGAAATCGGCATCGATCGCAGCGCACTCGCGATCGGCCAGTTCGCGCTGTCGAACCTGCGCGGCATCCTGCCCGACGGCACGCCGTTCGAAGCGCCTGTTGATGCGGATCTGCCACCGCCGCTGGAGCTCGACGATTCCACGAAGAATGCCATCGTCTATCTCGCCCTGCCGACCCGTCAGCCCGGGAGGGCCGATGTTGCGATGAACGGCAGCGCGATGCGCAACAGCGTGCGCGTTACCGCTTCGCAATATGAAGCGCCGGATGCGAATCTGGAAACGGACTTCATGGCGCCGATCGACGTCGGCCGTCTAAGCCTGCGATACCTGAAAACCGGCGATGAGCTGGCAGGCTACGACCTGATCGGCCTTGCCCGCATCATCGAAGTTCGCTCCGACAAAGCGGTCATTCTCGATCCCGATTATATCGCACCATCGCTCAACTGCGCCGCCGAAGCACGGTTGAATGAACTCATTACCGAGCTGCTCGGCATCGTACGTCACCGGGCGGAGGCGATCGCCGAGCGTATCGGCGACCCCACGGTGCGTGGCACGGCGGAAGTGGGCGATTATTTTCTGCTGCATATCCTCAATCGCGTCGATCCGATGCTGCGCCATATTGCGGCGAACGCATCGCGCATCCACCCGATCACCTTTTATGAGGAATGCATCCAGCTTGCCGGCGAACTCGCCACCTTCACGACCGATCGCAAGCGGGCCAGCGATTTCCCTCCCTATCGCCATGACGATCTGAAGGCAACATTTTCGTCTGTTTTCAACGATCTGCGTGCGTCTCTTTCCGCAGTGCTGGAACAAGCAGCGGTGGCGATCGAACTCATCGAGCGTCGTCACGACGTGCGCGTCGGCACCATCAACGACCGCTCGCTGCTCAAGGATGCCGGCTTCGTGCTTGCCGTCCGCGCCGAAATGTCCGCCGAGGATGTCAGGCGCAAGCTGCCCGCGCAGATCAAGATCGGCCCCGTGGAACGGATCGCGGAGCTCGTCAATGTCGCGCTGCCAGGCATCCCCGTGAGGCCGCTTCCCGTGCTGCCGCGGCAGCTGCCCTATCGTTCGGGCACGATCTATTTCGAACTCGATACGAAAAACCCTCTTTGGAAACAGCTTGATACCTCTGGCGCGATCGCCCTGCACCTCGCAGGCGACTTCCCTGGTCTGGAGATGGAACTGTGGGCTCTCAGAGAATGAACACACCACGCTCAACACCCTGGCACGAGTTGCCGACGATCATCGAGCTGACCGAGGACGGCGCGCGCAAGAACGACGCCGCCCGCAAGATGGCCGATATTCTGGATGAAGAACTGGATAAGCAGCCGGCCGGTGTAAGCGGCGGTTGGTCCGTCGATGCGCTGATCCGTGGCTTTCGCTTCGGCGGCGACGACGTTCCCACAATCGTCCGCTCGGCAGCACCGTTGCTGAACCTCGCGCACAGCCTGCGTAACACCGAAGAGCAGCCCGATATCGACGAACTGCGGCGGGTGACTATCGATGCGGTCGGACGCTACGAGCGCGACCTTGCCAGTGCCCGCATCAGTCCCGAACGCGCCCGCGCGGCACATTATGTGATCTGCGCAACCATCGACGACGTGGTTTTGAGCAAGCGCTGGGGCGTACGCGCCGGCTGGGCGCGGTCCGGCCTCGTCTCGACCTTCCACATGGATGTGACCGGCGGCGATCGCGTTTTCGACCTCCTCGATCATTTCCAGCAGAGCCCGGGCGCCAACAAGGATCTGCTGCTCCTCATCTATCTCTGCCTGTCGCTCGCCTTCGAAGGCCGCACGCGTGTTTCGCCGCGCGGATCGCTGGAACTCGGGCGTATCCGCGACAGCCTCTACAAGACGTTGCTCGGCCAGTATGGCGTGTTCGAGCGCGAGCTGTCGCCGCATTGGCGCGGTGTCTCCGCACGCCACAAGCCGCTGCGCACTGCCGTCGCGCTCTGGACCATTCTTTCGGTGCTCGCGCTTCTATTTGCGCTCGGCTACATGTTCTTCACGCTGTCGCTGAACAATGCTTCCGACGCAACCTTCGAGCGCCTGGCCAATCTGCCGCCACGCGACACGCCGAGCGTTCTGATCGACACGCCGAAGCCGAAGGAAGTCGTTGCGCAGACGCCGCCGGTGAAGAAGCTGCCGGAAACGCCGCCGCCCGTCGTCAAGCCGCAGCCGACGCCGCTCGATAATCTGCTGGCCTTCCTCCAGCCGGAAGTCGACCGCAAACTCGTCACGCTTTCGAATTCCAACGGCAGGCTGCTGGTCCGCATTAATAATTCCGGCCTGTTCGATACGGGCAGCGCCGAGGTCAGCGACAAGTTCCGCGATCTGCTCCAGCGCATCGGCGGCGCACTGGCTTCGGAAAAATTCCGTGCTGTTGTCGTCGGCTATACCGACAATGTGCCGATCCGCACCGCCCAGTTCCCATCTAATTGGCACCTTTCCGAAGCCCGGGCCCGCGCCGTCGGCGATATTCTTGCGGCCTATACCGGCAAGGATGCGATCCTGACGGAGGGGCGCGCCGACAGCGATCCGCTCGCAAGCAACGACACGCAGGAGGGCCGCGAGGCAAATCGCCGGACCGAAATCCTGGTACTGACGGATCCGACCCAGCGCCTCGGCGATGCCGCTCTCAACCCGCAGGCGACGCCTCAAACGCAGATCGACGCGCCGCTGGCGCCAGCTACGACGACGGGAGGAGCCCGATGAATCCGCTTGGCGCGTTTTACACGCTTCGCTCCTATGTCTCCGCCTATGCCGGCCTTCTCGGGCAACGCTTCATATCGCTGATCTGGGTAGTGGCGATCTGCGTCGTCATCTGGTTCTACGGCTCGATGGCCGGCTATGGCAGCTTCAGGCCGCTGGCAGGGGTAACAGCAAGGCTGATCGCGATTGGCGTGATCATTGCCGCATGGCTTATCTATCTGCTGATCACGACGTTGCGCGCCCGCAAGCGCGACAAGGCGCTGGTGGACGGCATTGCCGACGATGCCGCAAGCCAGCAGGCGGAAGTTGGCGAAATCCATAGCCGCCTGAAGGAGGCGCTGTTGCTTCTGCGCCGTATCAGCAAGAAGCGCTTCGGCTACATCTACGAACTTCCCTGGTACGTCATTTTTGGTGCGCCTGGATCGGGAAAGACGACGGCACTCACCAATTCGGGGCTGAAGTTCCCCCTTGGCGACGCCATGGGTAGCAACTCAGTCCAGGGCGCCGGTGGCACCCGCAACTGCAATTGGTGGTTCGCCGACGAGGCGATCCTGATCGACACAGCCGGCCGCTATACCACGCAGGATGATTTGAACGGTGCATCGAAGGCGGGGTGGGAAGGCTTCCTCGGGCTTCTGCGCAAGTATCGCCGCTCGCAGCCGATCAACGGCGCACTCATCACGCTTTCGATCGCCGACCTCCTCGGCCGCGAGCACGAGGTGCAGCTCGAAGAGGTGCGTTCCATCCGCAAACGCCTGTCGGAACTTGACGAGTTCCTGCATGCCCGCGTGCCCGTCTACGTCGTCCTGACCAAGGCCGATCTTCTGACCGGCTTCGTCGAATTCTTCGACGGACTTGCCAAAACCGACCGCGAGCAGGTCTGGGGCACGACCTTCGATCTCGACGAAAGCTACAAGGGCCAGAACCTGCCCGAACGTTTCATGGAAGAATTCGCGCTGTTGCAGCAGCGGGTCGACGCCATGCTGATCGAGCGGCTGCAACAGGAGCCGAATGTCGAGGTTCGCGGCCGAATTTTCCGCTTTCCTGCCGAACTTGCCTCTTTGGGTGAGCGCCTGCACGAGGTGCTGACCGAGCTTTGCGCATCCTCCAACCTTGTCGAATCCCCTCTGGTTCGCGGCGTCTATTTCGCTTCCGGCACGCAGAGCCGGGAGACCGACACACCGCGCACGCGCCGCAGCTATTTCCTATCGCGCCTGTTCAAGGAGGTGATCTTCGGCGAGGCTTCGCTGGTTGCCCGCGACAGGCGCCTGTCAGGCCGGCAGGCGATGATCAGACGCATTGCTTACGGTGCGGCCGCAATCGCGCTGGCGATCGTTTTCACCGGCTGGACGGCGACCTATTTTCAGAATTCGCGCGCGATCGCAGCAGCCGAACGCCGTATCGACAACTACGAAAAACTGGCAAGCGGCATCCAGGTGCGCGATGTCACCGATGCGGATTTCCTCCGTGTCCTGCCGGCGCTCGACAATCTGCGCGCCGTCA
Source organism: Rhizobium sp. WW_1 (assembly GCF_003610155.1). Classification (NCBI taxonomy): domain Bacteria; kingdom Pseudomonadati; phylum Pseudomonadota; class Alphaproteobacteria; order Hyphomicrobiales; family Rhizobiaceae; genus Rhizobium; species Rhizobium sp. WW_1. Next base: position 61,148 of record NZ_RAIN01000016.1, on the reverse strand, counting down.
CCAGCGGCTTCGACGAGGCACGCATCTGGCCGACGAGCTTCGGTCTCGACCAGGAGGACAAGATCGCCAGCCGCCAGCGGGGCGCCTATCAGCGTGCGCTGAACTCGCTCCTGCTCCCGCGCATGCTGGTAGAACTGCAAAAGGAGATCAAGCAGACATCGGACGTTCAGAAGACCTTCGATGCGTTGAAACTCTATGGCATGCTCGGCGGGTTGGGACCAATCGACAAGGAGTTCGTCTCACAGCAATCGGACGATATGTTTGCAGCACTTTATCCCGGCGAGGGCCGGTCCGCCGCGCGCAAGGCACTTCTCACCCATGTCGACGCCATGGCCGCAGGCAGCCTGCCGGCGATCGAGCTCGACACCAGCCTGATCGCCAAGGCACGCGAGACGATCCACACCCAAAGTCTTGCAGCCCGAGCCTATGACATCGTGACACATTCCCGACAGGCCCGGCAGCTTGACGCCTGGCTTCCGGCCGATGCCCTGGGACCGCTCGGCGCGCAGATATTCCAGCGGAAATCGAAGGCAACGCTGCGCGACGGCATCCCCGGCATTTTCACCGGCAAGGGCTATCGCGAGGTCGTGCTGCCGTCGATCGCAGCCGCTGCGTCGGAAGCGCTTAGGGAACAATGGGTTCGTGGCGACAATGCCGCAGCTCCATCGGGGATGACCACGGACGCGATTTCACAGGCGGCACTGCAGCTCTATTTTGACGCTTTCCAGCAGCGCTGGTCTTCGCTTCTTGCCGATCTGCAGGTGCGGCCATCGAGCAACCTTGCCGATGCGACCGAGACGGCGCGTATCCTGGCGGCCAATCCGAGCCCCGTGGAGATGACGCTGAAGTCCATAGCGGTGGCGACGGATTTACGCCCGGCCGCTGGCGCCGAAGTCGCATCGCTCGACGACGCTCCGGATGCAGCGCTGACGGCCGCCACCGCAGGCGCCGTCAATGCGCCCGATCCCTATGGTCCATTGCGGGCGGCGCTGGAGGTCAATCCTGCCAACACCCAACCGGCCTCGCAGGATGGGAAGGCCGATGACGGCAGCGGCAAGCCGCGCTCGCAGATCCAGAGCCTGCAGCCGACCCTTCAGAATATCTACGGCCAGCTGTCGCGCGCTACAAATTCGACGGCGGAGGTTGCGCGTGTCTTCGACGCCGGCGGCCAGCTTGCCAATGCCAATCAGGATCTGGTGCAGCAGGCCCGCGGCCTGCCGGCGCCCGCCGATGCGTGGATGGTCGCGGTCGCCGCCGATATGGGATCGCTGGCGGTCAAGACGGCGCGCACACGCATCAACGACCTATGGGCCAGCGAAGGCGCCGATCTTTGCGCCCGCATCGTCTCCGGCCGCTATCCCTTCGACAGGTCTTCCGGTCAGGATATCGCCATGGCTGATTTTGTGAGGCTCTTTGGCCCGCAGGGCCTGTTCCAGTCCTTCTTCAAGAGCCGGTTGGAAGCATTCGTCGATACGAGTGCCCAGCCCTGGGGTTGGCGCGGTACCTTCGGCGGCGACAGCATCCCCAGCCAGGCAATCGCGCAGTTCGAAAATGCCAGCAAGATCGAGCACGCCTTTTTCCCAGCCGGCAGTGATAAACCGGCGATATCGATCAATGTAAAACCGATTTCGCTCTCGGATTCCGCCAATGCGGTCATCATGGAAATCGGCGGCGAGCGCGTCGTCTATTATCATGGTCCAGTACAGTCGAAATCCATCGGGTGGCCGGCGGCAAATGCCGACAACCAGTCGCGGATCGCGTTCCTGCCCGGAGGCTGGCAGGAGGCGATGGTACAAAGCGGCGACTGGTCGCCCTTCCGCCTGTTCGATGCGGCAAAGGTGACTGTCGAAGGACCCGATCTCTTCAGGGCAAGTTTCGACAACAAGGGCCAGACCGCGGAATTCGATGTACAGTTCGGATCGGTACTCAACCCCTTCCGGCTGCAAGCATTGTCCGACTTCAGCTGCCCGGCGCAGTTCTGACGGTTTGCCGATGAACGAACCGCTCGCCCGCACCCAGTCGCCGCTGCAAGCCGATACGATCGGCTTCTTCGGGAAATTGCCGACGCATGGCGATTTCGTCTCGGCAGCAATTGGCTCGCGTCTGCAGGGAGAACTCGACCAGTGGGTCCGCAATGGCCTGATCGCGCTCGAATCGGCACAGGGGCCAGATTGGCGCCGATTGTTTCATGCGACGTCTGCCTGGCGCTTCGTCGTCGGCAGGGGCGTATGGGCTCCATCTGCGATAGCGGGCGTTCTGCTGCCCAGCCGCGACCGCGTCGGCCGCAGCTTCCCTTTGATTATCGCCGCCCAATTGCAACGCTTTTCCGGGCATCTACGCGATCTCTGTGAAGACGATAGTTGGTTTACCGCTGTCGAGGCCCTGGCCGAGACGTCCGACAAGGCCGATTTCGAGATGCCGCGTTTCGTCGAGGGCATCAAGCGGCTTCGCCCGCCATTCATAGACAAGCGTTCGTCTACAATGCAGTCCGCTGCCGTCGAGAATATACCAGCCCCGGCATCGCTCTGGTGGCGCATCAGCCCCGGCACTCGCCACGGCAAGGGCTTTCGCACGATGGCTGCCCCGACGGCTGAGGATTTCGTCAAGCTTGTGACGGTGGCCACGCGGAAAACGCTCGAAACGCCCGAACCCGCAATACACGCTGTCCTGCCCACCCCTGTCGAGCAACCGCAAACGACGACGGCGCGGCCCGAGTTTGCGATAGCACACAGCCATGCCAGCCATGCGGGAACACGTCTTTCCCTGAATGCCGACGCACTTCTCGTGAGCGCCGCGCCGCCGATCTTCGCAATTGCCGATGGTGTCGGCGACGGCATAGGTGCCATCGAGGCGGCACGGATCACCACGGGAATTCTTGCAGGCATTTCGCAGCGTGACACCCCGCAAACCCTTGTGCAGGACATCAAGAGCAAGCTCAGTCATGCCCATGCGATCCTGCGCGCCAAGGGTTCGAGCGCGGAGCGCGACCCTCCTGTCGCCAGCATAATCGCTGCTGCTTTGCTGGACGGCGAGTTTGCCGCCATATGGGCAGGAGACGCGCGATGCTATCTGCTGCGCGACGGGATGATGCGGCTCCTGACCCACGACCATATCGATATCGGGCTTCGGCGCACGCTCGGTCGCGGTCTGGGGTTGAAGGATCAGTTCGTTTCGGACGTCGTTGGCGATCGCCTTCAATCGGGCGACCGCCTTCTGCTCGCCAGCAATCCGCTTTCCCGCACGCTCACCGATCGCGTCATTGCCGAGATCCTGCTTGAAACGCCGCTGGAGCAGGCCGCTGAAGCGCTGATCCAGGAAGCGCTGATCGCCAATTGCCGCGAAAACGTCAGCGCCATCGTCATCGGCGCGACATGAGCGCAGATCCGAGCGGTGAGGATATGAGGAAGATCGCGGCAAGCTTCGCCGAACTGTTGCATCTTCTTGGCCACGACGGCAAAGCCGAGCGACCGAAGGTCATGCGCGATCTTCTGGTCGATCGATTGCGCGACGCATTGGACCGGCGCCTGCCTTCTCTTCCCGATAGTGAGCCAGCCTTTATCGGAAACACTTTTCTCGTCGAAGCCGTTGTTCACCGCAATGAACGAACGGAAATCAGCCGGCTACGCCATCGCGATCTCGGCACACTTCATGCCATGAAAACGGTCCCGGCTGATCGAGCCAATGAGGCGACGATCAAAGCCCTGCTGTTGCGCGAAGCCAGGCTCGGCATGATGCTTTCCGGCAGCAATCTTGTCGCGCCTCAATGCACCATTCGTCTGCCCGATGGACGTCCGGCAATCATCATGCAATGGGCCGATCGATCCTTGTCGCAACGATTGGCGGCAGGTTCGCTGTCGTCAGCCGATGTCAAGGCGGCGGTGAAATCCATACTTGTCGGGCTGGGCGCGATCCATCAGGCCGGCTATGTCCACGGCGACGTTTCGCCGGCTAATTTATTGCTTGGCGGCAATGATTTCCGCGAGCTAAAGCTCGCCGATTTCGGCACGATGGTAGAACACGGCGCGCGATACAGCGATTTCGATATTGCCGGGGTCGCAACGCCGGACTTCACCGCCCCGGAACTTGCGGTCGATACGACCATGCAGTTCAGCGCCGACCTTTACTCGGCCGGTCGCGTAATGAACCTGCTTGTCTCGCATTGCAATGAGATCGATGAAACGATCATTGCCGTCAAGGCGGCGGCCCTGCATCTGGCAGACCCCATCCCCGCGAAAAGGCCGCCGGACGTAGCGGCGGCCCTTGCTCTGATAGCCGGAATCTAGTGCGATCCCCGTCAGTTGGCGGATGAAGAGCTGCCCGGAAGCGGGGCAGCCGCCGTCGGTACGCTCTTCTGATAGATGGTAAACAGTTTGGCGAAGTCGACCGTGTCTGCATTGCTGGCGAAAATCGTGTCACCATCCTGCATCTTGAACTGCTGCATCAGCACGAAATTCGAGACTTGCTTGAGGTTGACGCTGTAAATGACGGGTTTGACGGTCACAACCGCCGGCGCACTTGCGCCATTAGCTGTCATCGACGCCGTGCGTGCATAGACCTGCTGATTGCGGAAAAGGTAGAAGTTGCGGGAGTCCGCACGATCATCGAGCATGCCGCCGGCGCGGGCAAGCGCCTGCGCCAACGTGGTCTGGCCCGGTTCCAGCGGGAACTCGCCGACACTCTTGAAGGCGCCAAGTGCCGTGAAGGTCTGCGCCGTGCCCTTGACGAAGAGCTGATCGCCAGGCAGGAGGCGCACATTCTGCTTGTTGTCCTGCAGGATGCGATCCAGCGGTGCAGTTGCCCTTTGCGAACCGCGCGTCACCGTCACGGTCGTGTTGGCCGGCGCGGAGGATGCGCCGCCGGCAAGAGCGAGCACGTCAAGCACGCGTTCGCCGCGGGCTGTCAGCGGGAAGCGGCCAGCCGAGCGGACCTTGCCGTCGACGGTTACGGCGCTGGAGGGCTTGTCGACGACCGTCACGACGGCCTGAGGGTTGACGGAAGAACCTTTGAGGGCAGTGACGATCTTCGACTGCAGACCTTCCGGGGTCGAATCGATGACGCGCTGCTTGCCGACATAGGGCATGGTGACGAAACCACGGGAATCGACGGTGAAGCGCCCAAGATTTAAGGACTTGCTCTGCGTGGCGGACAGCAATCCATCCTCGCCGGTATCCAGCACCGTTACATCGAATACGTCGCCTGGACGCAAGCGGGCGTCCGAAAAGCCACCCGAGCGCAGGCTTGTGAGCCCCTGATCGCTGGGCAAATAGGACGGCGCAACAACCTGCGAACCCATCGGGGCCTCGGAGAGCGGCACCACCGGAATCTTCCGCTGCGTGTCGGGCATCCTTGCATTGCGAATGTTGAGGGCGCTTGGTCCATCAGATGGCCCTGCACAGGCACCGAGGACAACCAAGGGTAAAATCGCCGCCCATTTCCGCATTCCGGAATCTCCTTCGGATGTTAGAAGCAAGGCAGAAATATCAACCACAAGGCGGGAGGCAATATGCGCGGCTAATAAATAATGAATTGTGACAGTTCGGTTGTTTACCATTGTGTCCAAATAGCAACCGATCCCGATCATGACTGTCGAAATGCGGCTCCTGAGACGGCGGCTCGAAGCAGCCTTTGGGCTGAAATATCCGGGGAAATGCGAATGGGAAGCAACTATCGCGATAGGGAGTGGAGCAAGAAAACACGCAAGCCCCATTGCCATTTGAACGTGTCGACCTAATTCCACCAATGCCATTTTCACAAGGCACAAATGATAATTTTCTGTCGAAACTCTCCACTTATGCGCTTCTCGCTTGGCGGAAGACTTCCATCAGAAATAGCAGGATTGGCAGCACCGGGACCGGATGGTCTTTCTCGGCATTAGGAAGGCAATGACATCATGCTTACAAGGATAGCTTGCGCATTTGCGCTCGGGGTTCTCTCCGCCACGCCAGCATTTGCTGACGCCTGCTCGGATCACTATGAGAGCAGCGGTGTCCCGCTCGTAACCGGCATCACCTACAAGACCTGGATGGTCTTCCCATCCGTCAATCCCAATGCTGCCTTCGACAAGGTATCCCGCGCCGTTCTGGCAGAAGGCTTCGTCGATGTGAACGTCGAAAAGAAGCTCGGCACCCTGACCGCGCAGCAGGAAACGAGCGGCTCCGGCCGGCCGCAGACCCTTCGAGTTGTGGTGCGCAAGAATGGCAAGGGCAGCCGCGTCGATGCGCTGTTCCTGGTGCAGGCCGGGCAAGTGGCGCCAGGCGTCAGCAAGAATCTCTGCCGCATCGTGAACGCGGTCGGCGAATAGGCCCCGTCTAGGCGCCCGCCTTCATCCGCTGAACAGATCGCAACCCTATCTATCCCCATACCGAGGCTGTCTGGCGGTCTCGGACGGCATTTCGCCGAAGGATTGATAGTAAAGCGCCGCAAAGCGGCCCATGTGGGAAAATCCCCAATCGCGCGCGACGTCGGCAACCAATCGCGATTGATCTGCGCTCATCAAGGCTCGCCGCGCACCCTGCAGGCGGATCATCCGCAGGTAGCCGATGGGTGTGGTGTCCTTGAACTGCTGAAACGCGGCCTGCAAGGTGCGCACGCTCGTGCCGGCCTGGCGCGCGATATCCGCCATTCTGATGTCGGCGCCGACGTTGGCGTGCATATATTCCATTGCCCGTTTCAACTGCTTCGGGACTGCCGGCGAAGCTGGCTTTTGCAACTGCATCGAATAGTTGTGCGGTACGGTTTCAAGCAGAACGATCATCATTGCCTGCAAGAGACGTTCGCTGAATGTGGCCGAAGATCTTTCCGAGCAATCCGCCGTTAGATTCTGCCAGATCAGATTTCCAAGCGTGGCAATCTGCATCCCCCGCTCCGACAGCAGATCGACGGGACCGTCGAATTTCAGATCGTCCGCAACGGGCGCATCCAGCAATTCGCTGAGTTGCCGAACCATCGCCGACTTTTCGAATGCAATGCCCATATGGCCACGCTGTTCGAACAAAGTAAGCCGCCTGAACAACGACATGTCAGCCAACAGTCCCCTGCCCGGTGCAGATTCCAATTGCCGGCCGCCAGCATCAACGAGCATCTGGCCGGCGGCAGGTAGATAGAGGCCGTAGGCATCGGGACCACCGGGCAGCGTAACTTTCATGCCGGAATGACACTTGCCACTCCAGACACTGCAGGAACCAATCGTAAAATGGCGATCTTCCACCGAAATTGCGCCGCATCCACTCAGTGGCTCGACAACGGCAGGAAACAGGGTTCTCGCGTAGTGCGCCGTCATCTCCTCGGCATCAGCCTTGTCGACTTTGAACATCGAGCGCGTCGCGTAGGTCAAACAATCCCCTCTTATGCTGCGTGAGTTGACCGCCTTTCAGGCCTCAGATGACTTAGTCTGAAAGTAGATCCCCGCTCGCATTGCATCGAAACTAATTCCAATCGAAAATAGAATATATTTTCAACAATATCAATACTATTGCATGCCATGCGCGCCTATATCAGCATATCACTTATATATATTTTTTGATTATATTTATATAATCCAATAATATGATAACACGAACCAAAATATATTTTACACGTAAAGCAACTCCGTGACCTGAACGGTAGCTTTTTGCGGTAGCGAGGCTGATTGTGAGACCATTCCTCGAGAAGCCGCTGGGGCTCTTGACGTAATGTTATCGATAACATAGCCTCTCGTCATCAAAGCTTTGGGAGGAGCAGGATGGATAACGGGAAGCTGCTCGAATTTTCCGATATCACCAAGGAATTTGGCGGCACGCGCGCGCTGTCTAACGTCTCGCTCGATTTGCACCGGGGCGAAATCCTGGCACTTCTCGGAGAGAACGGCGCCGGAAAATCGACGCTTATCAAGACATTGGCGGGTATCTACAAACCGGATGGCGGGCAGATCCTGTTTCGCGGCAAGCCGTATCATCACCGCCCGCCGCAACCCAATCAGCGCCAGCCGGTCGCCTTCATCCATCAGGATCTCGGGCTGATCGAGTGGATGACGGTCGGTGAGAATGTCGGGCTTGCGCAGGGCTATTCGTTGCGCGGCCGGCTGATCGACTGGCGGGCAACCGAGCGGCGCACCGCCGAAGCCCTCAAGCTTGTCGGCTGCGACTTCGATCCTTCGACCCGCGTCCAGGAGTTGACGCGCACGGAGAAGTCGCTTGTTGCCATTGCCCGCGCGCTTGCCGTCGAAGCGGATGTGCTGGTTCTCGACGAACCGACGGCAAGCTTGCCCGCCGATGAAGTCGAGAAACTCTTTGCCGCCATTCGTCCCCTCAAGGAGCGCGGCGTGGCGATGATCTACGTCTCGCATCGCCTCGACGAAATCTTCCGCATCGCCGACCGCGTTGCAGTTCTGCGCGATGGGCAACTGGTCGGCCAGAAGCCGGTCGCGGAGACCACACCCGATGAACTCATCCGCATGATCGTCGGACGCAAGGCCGATCAGCTTTTCGTCAAGGCGGAGAAAAGCCCGGGGCCTGCAATCGTTTCGGTCAATGAGCTTTCCTGCCGTGGCGCAGGACCAGTATCCTTCGATATCCGTCAGGGCGAATTGCTCGGACTTGTCGGCCTGCGCGGCGCCGGTCAGGAACTGATCGGGCGCGCTTTGTTTGGCTGCGAGCCATCACAGGGCAGCGTGCGCTTGAATGGCACGATGCCCGATCTTTCCAGCACGGTTGCTGCGATGGCCTCCGGAATTGGACTTATCGCCAGGGATCGCACGGAAGAGTCCGTCGCCATGTCGCTCAGCCTTAGGGAGAACACCTTCCTCAATCCCGGCGCCTCCGGACGCAGCCTATTTTCGTTCCTCTCGCCACGCCGGGAAGCGGAGGCCGCCTATTCCCTTGGCAGCCGTGTCGGCCTCAGGCCCAATGACCAGAGCCTTGCCATCGAGGCGCTATCGGGCGGTAACCAGCAGAAGGTTGTCGTCGGACGGTGGCTGGCGACGGGCCGCAAATTACTGATTGCCGAAGACCCAACCGCCGGCGTCGATGTCGGCGCGAAGGCCGATATCTATCGCCTGATCGCCGAGGCGGTCAAGGCTGGCCTCGCCGTCCTCGTCGTCTCCACCGATTTCGAGGAAATCGCCCACATCTGCCATCGTGCCCTTGTGTTTTCGCGCGGAAGGATCGTGCGCGAACTGAGCGGTGCTGATCTTACAACACCGGCGGTCATCGCCGCCGCATCTGCGTCCGAAGCGGCCTGACCCGGAGGAGAACACCATGCAATCGATCGAATCCAACGCGCTCGAGCCGACCCGCGCCGAGCTTTCGGCCATGAGCTTCGGCCAGAAGATCCAGCGCCTGCTGCCGGTCTATGGCCTCGTGATCCTGACCGTCTTCCTGATCCTGCTTTTCTCCATTCTGCTGCCGCAGACATTCCCGACGATGCTCAATCTGCGTTCGATCATTTCGGATAAGACGATCATCGCAATCCTGTCTCTGGCGGCGATGATCCCGATGGCGGCGGGACGCATCGATCTGACGATCGGCTATGGCATCGTGCTTTGGCATGTGCTGGCGATCAGCCTGCAGACGATGTTCGGGCTGCCTTGGCCGGTTGCCGTGCTCATTGTCATAGCGCTGGGCGCGCTGACGGGCTTCCTGAATGGTCTCCTGGTGGAGATCGCCAAGATCGACAGCTTCATCGCAACGCTTGGTACCGGTACCGTCCTCTATGCGATCGCGCTCTGGCATACGGGCGGGCGGCAGGTCGTGGGCATGCTGCCGCAAGGATTTTACGCGCTGAATGGCACCATGGTCTTCGGACTGCCGATCACCGGCATCTATGTCCTTGTCCTTGCCTTCGTCATGTGGATCGTCCTCGAATATCTGCCGATAGGCCGTTACATCTATGCGATCGGCGCCAACCCGAAGGCAGCTGCGCTGAACGGCATCCCGGTCCGCCGCTTCGTTATCGGCGCCTTCGTCACCTCGGGCACGCTTGCCGCCATCGCCGGCGTCCTGCTCGCATCGAAGCTGCGCATCGGTCAGGCAAGCGTCGGGCTTGAGTATTTGCTGCCCGCTCTAGTGGGCGCATTCCTCGGATCGACGACGATCAAGCCTGGCCGCGTCAACGTCTGGGGCACGATGATCGGCGTCATCATCCTGGCCGTCGGCATCGCCGGCATCCAGCAGTTCGGCGGCTCCTTCTATGTCGAGCCCCTGTTCAACGGCGTCACCCTGCTCGTTGCCATCGGCATTGCCGGCTACGCCCAGCGTCGCCGCAGCCATGCCGGGCGCATGGCGCCGGCTCAAGCATCGCAGCTCTCCGCCAAGCCGGCGGAGAAATAACCATCATCTCAGTTCAAATGTCAGGGAGGAGAAGACATGAACCGTAGACAATTCCTGCAGGCCACGACCGCCGTTCTGGTGCTCTGCGCCAGCCAGGCCTATGCCGATCCCATGGCGGACGCGAAAGCGGTCGTCGACAAATATGCTACTCCGGTCACCAAATGGGACGGTCCGACGACCGGCCCGAAGGCGCAGGCTGGCAAGACCATTGTCGTCTTGGCAGGCGACCTCAAGAATGGTGGCATTCTCGGCGTTAGCAACGGTGTTGAGGAAGCGGCGAAAGCGATCGGCTGGCAGGTGAAGGTTCTCGATGGCGCAGGCTCCATCGGCGGGCGCACAGCCGCCTTCGGGCAGGCCATGGCGCTGCAGCCTGCCGGTATCATCATCGATGGCTTCGATGCCGTCGAACAGGGGCCGGCGCTGGAACAGGCAAAGGCCGCCAAGATCCCGCTAGTCGCCTGGCATGCCGGCCCAACCATTGGTCCGGATGAGAAGAATGGCCTCTTCGCCAATGTCAGCACCGACGCGATGGAAGTCTCGAAGGCAGCCGCCGACTGGGCATTCGTTGACGCCAAGGGCAAGCCCGGTGTCATCATCTTCACCGACTCCACCTATGCGATCGCCATCGCCAAGGCCGACAAGATGAAGCAAGAGATAGAGCGGCTCGGCGGCAAGGTGCTCGAATATGTCGACACCCCGATCGCCGAGACCTCGCAGCGTATGCCGCAGCTCACCACGTCTCTCCTGCAGAAATACGGTGACAGCTGGACCCATTCGCTTGCCATCAACGACCTCTATTTCGATTTCATGGGTCCTTCGCTTGCCTCCGCCGGCAAGGGCGGCACCGATGCGCCTATCAATGTCGCCGCCGGCGACGGCTCGCAATCGGCCTATGAACGCATCCGCGCCGGCCAATACCAGAAGGTCACCGTGGCCGAGCCCCTCAATCTTCAGGGCTGGCAGCTGGTCGACGAACTCAATCGCGCCTTCTCCGGCGAGAAATGGTCCGGCTATCTCTCACCGCTGCATGTCGTCACAGCGGACAATATCCAATCGGATGGCGGCCCGAAGAACACCTTCGATCCGGATAACGGTTACAAGGACGAATATAAGAAGATCTGGGGCAAATGACCATTCGTCATTAGGAGGCGCGCAGTTCGGCCCGCTCCCGGTCCTGAATTCCGGCATCAGCCGCAAAACCCGGTAACGAGACACCAGGCTTTGCGGCGGGCCTTTCACTGTCACCGAGCCTGGTTGTGACCACTCTTCTGCAGATCTCTAGTCGCTTATGCGGGTACCTCTTCGAGACGTACCCCACGCGTTGTCATGTGTCGTTCCCATGAAATAAATTATGTCTTGGCACTCATCGAAATATATGTCTGCCAGTTTGCTGGTCTTATCACGGACCATTTCGATGAATGTTTCATACGGAACAAGCTCAACGGAATCTACCTCGCCCTTATCGATTGAGATGTCTTCAAAGGAAAATGTACCTCGGGCAACATAGACATCATTAAACTGCCTATCGATGTAAGCTGGACCTAGAACGGCGTCTCTTCTGTACGAGAACATGAAATCAATTTCGTATCCATCTGGATTTAAACCAAGCTCCTCTCTTATCTCCCTTCTCGCTGTGTCCATGCTGCTCTCGCCTGCATCGATGTGCGCCAGAACCGAAATGGTGAATGCACCTGGATAATGATCGACGTTTTGCGATCGCTTCTGGAGGACAATCATATTGTCCTGGTTGAGGAGATAGAGATGAACTACGCGATGAGGTTTGCCCAATGCGTGGATCTCGTGCCTTGAAAGGATCTCCCCCGTACGCAAACCGTTTTCATCGAGAACGTCGATCAGACTGCTCATCACTTTCTCCTGATAGAGATAAGATTTTGCCTGCAATGAGGTTTCCCTGAATTTGTTCGTGAACGCATTCCACATTGCAAGCGCTATCTGACCTCCGGCGAAACGCGGGATCAGCATTGCCCGAGCCCCGGCTCCCGAGCATGTCTTCGTCGGCAGCTCCTCACGTATGGACCACCGTCATAGCCCTTTTCCGTCGCGCAAGCCCGGTTCGTCGATCGGCGCTGCGGCAAGTCGAACGACGTTGAAGCCTTCTTCGTCCGACGGCGGCACGAAATACCGCGTGATTTCGTCGAACTGCGCGTCGGAGGCTGAAAAATCGTGGGTTCCGCTAGCGTTGCGCGCAGGCGCGCTTTGCAAAGCTCATCCGGCACATCAAGGAAATACAGTCTGTGATCGGCGCTCGCCGCTTCGAAAAGCGCTCGCATCCACGACCTGATGGCCGGCGTATTCGCGGGAAAACCCAGAACGACCGATACCCCGATGCGCAACAGATCCGAGACGACCGGACCGATGGCGTCACGCAGACGACGGGAATAGCGGATATAATCCGAGACATCGTTCAGCTCGGCGCCGAAAAGGCGGCTCATCCACCAATCTTCGCTCAGCACGCGCGTTGACGGCATATGGCTAAGCTCGGCAGTCAATGTCGACTTTCCGGGCGCTATTTTTCCACAAAGCATATAAAGCGTGGCGCGCGGCATATTAACTTGATGATCTGACATCTCCGGTCAAAGCCCGCGGAACGGAACAAAAAAACCCACCTCGGGGCGGGTTGCATCATTTGAACAAAAAACGCGCAAAACCCACCATTCAATGAATGGTGCGAATAATCGAAAAGTTGTGGCTACGAAGCTTGTTCATGGAACTCATACATCATTGGTTTTACCGCGATCCAATCCGCAAAGCGGCGCAGCTGGCGTCCATTTCCTGGAAAAGCCTCAAAGCACTTTGCTGCTATCGCGCACGATCAGCTGTGGAGAAATCCGGACATTGCCAGCCTGCTGCGCGCCATCGAGAATATCGAGGATCAACTCAGCGGTCCGCTCGCCGATCTCACGCGCAAAGACGTTGGTGGTGGTGAGCGTCGGGACGCAGACTTCGCCGATTTCATAGTTGCCGAAGCCGCCGATGGAAAACCGTCCCGGCACGGGAATGTCGAGCCGCCGGCATTCCGTCAGCGCACCATAGGCGGCAAGATCGGAGACGCAAACGACGGCTTCTGTATCCGGATGAAGCGCGATCAGCTTCGCCATGGCATTGGCGCCCTCGCGCATCGAAATCGGCGGTGGACCCGCTGCGATCAATCTGGAAGCATCGAGGCCATGCGCTTGCATCGCCTCGATGAAGCCGAGCCTGCGTTCGCTGCCGCGTGAATCCCGCTGGACATCGCCGCCGATGAAAGCGATGCGACGACAGCCGAGTGCAACGAAGTGATCGACCATATCGCGCATGACGGCCCTGTTGGAAAAGCCGACATAGTGGTCGATCGGATGGGCCGGGATGTCCCAGGTCTCGATGACGGGGATTGCCACGGTCTGCAACAGCTTGCGCGCCCGCTCCGTATGCGTGCCACCGGTGACGACGATGGCCTGCGGCTTGCGGCGGAGCAATTGCTCGATCAGCCGCTCCTCCTCCTCGACATTATAGTTCGTATAACCGAGCAGGATCTGCATGTCCCGTTTGGACAGGGTATCGGAGAGGCCGCCAACCGTATCGGCAAAATTGGCATTGTTGATCGAGGGAATGGTAACCGCGACAAAGCCCGACTTTTGCGAACGCAGATTGGCGGCCGTGCTGTCGAAGACATAGCCCAGCTCTTCCGCCGCCCTCAGGATCGCTTCGCGGGTCTCGGGGCTAACCAGGCTGTCCGCCTTGAAGGCGCGCGATACCGTCATGGGAGAGACTCCCATGACCCGGGCTATGTCCGCCATGGTCGGCGTTTTGCGATCGCTACTCATCAATGCCCTATGTTATCGTTACCATCACAGTAATATGCCTCATCCCATAATGGCAAGAGCCCCTATCAAACGTCACATCAAGCGAGCAAAGGGCGGCGGATGGTTCGCATCGGACCCCATTTTGCGAAAGCGACCTACAATTGAAATTCATGGGCCAGCGTCACGTGATGATGGATGCGCCCTTCAAAGAAGCGTGCGAGAACCGTTTCGGTCGCGGCACGGGCTTCGGCACGCATCGGACTTGCGAGAGCCTTTTCCACTGCGGCCATATCCGGATAGTTGACAGCCAGGATCATCGGAAACTCGGGCGCGCCTTCATCGCGTGTTTCGGCGAACGTCACCCGCACATCGAGAGCACCTGGAAACTGCTTCCATTTCGGCAGAATGGTTTCCATCACAGCCGTCCGAAATGCCTCTGCCTCCCCTTCCCTGACCTTGCCTTCGAATAATGCGTATCGGGTAATCATCCAGCGATCTCCTTGTCCGGTCCTTTGAAGAATTCCATCAATGCCGCCTGATCCTCGCCCCCAAGCCCGGAAGCCGTCAGCATACGGTGTATCTCGGCGCAGACTGCCGTCAGCGGCATGGCGGTATTGGTCCTGCGCGCAAGATCCTGCGCACCGTTCAGATCCTTGACCATGTTGTCGATCCGGCCGGTGCGGCGATAATCCTTGGTGACGTAGCGCGGCATATATTCCTGCAGAATGGCGCTATCGGCTCTCCCGCCCTTCAGTGCCTGCGGGATTTTTGCGGCGTCAACACCGGCATCGAGCGCCAGTTGCGTGGCCTCCGCGACGGCAACGAAGTTCAGCGCGCAAAGCACCTGGTTGATGAGCTTGGTGGTCTGCCCCGCCCCGACAGGGCCCATATGCGTGTAGTTCGAGGCCACATGCTGCAGGAGCTGGTGCGCGTCCGCGACGTCCTGTTCGCGGCCGCCGGCCATCAGGGTCAATTGCCCGACCAGCGCCTTAGGCGCGCCGCCGGATAGCGGGCTATCCACCCAACGCAATCCCTTCTCTGCCGCTTCGGCGGCAAGCGCTTTGGTCGCATCGGGATCGATCGACGACATGTCGATAATCAGCGTGCCCGGCCTTGCGCCAGCAGCAGCGCCCTCGGGTCCAAATACTGCGGCATGGACGATCTTCGGCGAGTTGAGGCTGAGGACGACGTAATCGGAAACGGCGGCCGCCTCGGCTGCACTCGCGGCCGCCGTGCCACCTTTTGCCACCAGCGCTGCGACCTTATCCTTGTCGAGATCGAAAACCATCAGCCGATTACCGGTTTCCACCAGGCGGGCACCGATCGCTCCACCCATGGCGCCGGCGCCGATCAGCGCTGCCTTGTTACTCATGATTGCATCTCCTCCAAATTTGCGACGATGGCCGCAACAAGCATATCCAGCGGCTGATCGATATCGACGGTGATCGCCTGCTCGTCGGCGCCTGGCGGTTCGAGCGCTGCAAATTGACTATCCAGCAATGCCGGCGGCATGAAGTGATCACGTCTCGCCTGAAGGCGCCTCAGTATGGTTTCCCTCGCGCCGGCAAGATGAACGAAGGAAACCTTTGCGCCGACGACATCACGAATGCGATCACGATAGGCTCGCTTCAGCGCCGAGCATCCAATCAGCACGGTCTCATCCGCCAGGGCCAGGCAATGCCCGATCTTGTCGAGCCAGGGCCATCGATCCGCATCGGTCAATGGAATGCCGTTGCTCATCTTGGCAACATTGGCGGCCGGGTGCAGATCATCGCCATCCACATAGATGCCGCCAAGGCATGCGGCCAGTGCCGAGCCCACGGACGACTTGCCGCAGCCGCTGACGCCCATGACGACGATCCGGCGCGCGCCGGCAGCATTAGAGCGAGGCTGTGATGCCGCCGTCGACATAGAGAACATGACCGTTGACAAAGGAGGAAGCGTCGGAGGCGAGGAAGATGCAAGCGCCGACCAGTTCTTCGACTTGCCCCCAACGTCCGGCCGGCGTGCGCTTTTCAAGCCATGCGGAGAAATCGGCATCAGCAACGAGCGCTGCGTTCAGTGGCGTATCGAAATAGCCAGGCGCAATGGCGTTGCATTGCAGCCCGTACTTGGCCCAGTCCGTCGCCATGCCCTTGGTCAGATTGCCGACAGCGCCCTTGGTTGCCGTGTAAGGCGCGATCGAGGGCCGTGCCAATGCCGTCTGCACGCTTGCGATGTTGATGATCTTGCCCGCGCCTCGCTTGATCATGTGTCGCGCGACGGCCTGCCCGACGTTGAAGACGCTCGAGATGTTCGTGCGCAACAGACGTTCGAAAGCGTCTGCCGGAAAATCCTCGAGCGGCGTGCGAAACTGCATGCCGGCATTGTTGACGAGAATGTCGATCGCGCCCTTCTCGGCTTCGAAAGCATCGACCGCCTGACGCGCGGCCTCGTGGTCGGTGGCGTCGAATGCCAGGATATGTGCCGCGCCCTCGAAGCTTTCAGCGGCCTTGGCAAGCCTGTCCTTGTCACGGCCATTGAGCACCAGCTCGGCGCCGGCCGCCGCCAGTCCCTTGGCAAGCGCAAGCCCGATGCCTTGGGAAGAACCCGTCACCAGGGCACGCCGCCCTTTCAGATCGAACAGACCAAGAGACATCGTTTCCTCCGTTTTTTATCTCGACAATGATCGCCTCCCCTGTTTATGTTATCGATAACATTCGAAGTCAAGGGAGGAAACTATCAGATGGCCAAGCCAACAATCCTGCAGATTGGCCCCTACCCGCAATGGGATCAAGAGCCGCTCGACGCAGCGTTTGAGGTTCATCGCTATTTCGAGGCCGCCGACAAGGCGAAGCTGCTCGCAGAGGTCGGAATGTCGATCAGGGCCATTGCGACGCGGGGCGAGCTCGGCGCCAACCGCACCATGATCGAGGCCTGCCCCAATCTGGAAGTGATTTCGGTCTATGGCGTCGGCTTCGACGCCGTTGACCTGCAGGCATGCCGCGAGCGCGGCATCCGCGTCACCAATACCCCCGATGTCCTGACCAATGACGTCGCGGATCTCGGGATCGCCATGATGCTCTGCCAGTCGCGCGGCATGATGGGCGCGGAGACCTGGGTGCGTGACGGTAGTTGGGCAGAGAAGGGTCTTTATCCCCTCAAGCGTCGTGTCTGGGGACGGCGAGCCGGCGTGCTCGGCCTCGGCCGCATCGGCTTCGAGGTCGCCAAACGCTTGAAGGGTTTTGATATGCAGATTGCCTATTCGGATGTCGAGGCGAAATCCTATGCTCAAGACATGAGTTTCGTGGCAGATCCGGTCGAACTGGCACGGCAGTCGGATTTCCTGTTCGTCACCCTCGCCGCGTCCGCGGCGACCCGTCATATCGTCGGCCAGGAGGTGATCGAGGCGCTCGGTCCGGAAGGCATGCTAATCAATATTTCCCGCGCCTCCAATATCGATGAGGAAGCGCTGCTTATGGCGCTGGAGACCGGCAAGCTCGGCTCGGCTGCCCTTGACGTGTTCGAAGGCGAACCGAAGCTTAATCCGCGCTTTCTCGCCCTCGACAATGTGCTGCTGCAGCCCCACCATGCGTCCGGCACGGTGGAGACGCGCAAGGCCATGGGTCAGCTGGTGCGCGACAATCTCGCGGCCCATTTCGCCGGCCAGGCGCTGCCGACACCCGTTCTTTGAGGAGGAAGACATGAAAGCCATCGTCGCTCACGCCGCCAAGGATGTGCGGATCGAGGATTATCCGGAGGAAGAACCGGGTGTAGGGGAAGTGAAGCTAAAGCTCGCCACCGGCGGCGTCTGCGGTAGCGATCTGCATTACTACCATCACGGCGGTTTCGGCACCGTGCGGCTGAAAGAGCCGATGATCCTTGGCCATGAGGTCAGCGCAGAGGTGATCGCGCTCGGTCCCGGCGTACAGGGGCTGGAGGTCGGCCAGCTTGTTGCCGTTTCTCCTTCCCGCCCCTGTCGGACCTGCCGCTATTGCCTGCAGGGTCTGCCCAACCAGTGCCTCAACATGCGCTTCTATGGCAGCGCCATGCCCTTCCCGCATATTCAGGGGGCGTTCCGCGAGACGCTCGTTGCCGACGCCATCCAATGCGTGCCGGCCGACGGCCTGACGCCGGGCGAGGCGGCGATGGCGGAACCCCTTGCCGTAACCCTGCATGCGACACGCCGCGCCGGCGAGATGCTTGGCAAGCGGGTTCTCGTGACCGGCTGCGGTCCGATCGGCGTCTTGTCGATCCTTGCCGCGAGACGGGCGGGAGCGGCCGAGATCGTGGCGACCGATCTTTCAGATTTCACCTTGTCGCTAGCCAGGGAAGCCGGCGCCGACAAGGTCATCAACACGAAGAACGAGCCAGAGGCGCTTGCCGCCTATTCTGCGGACAAAGGCACCTTCGATGTGCTCTACGAATGCTCCGGTGCCGCGGCAGCCCTTGTCGGCGGCATTGCGGCACTCCGACCGCGTGGGATCATCGTCCAGCTGGGTATCGGCGGAGACATGAGCCTGCCGATGCTGGCGATCACGGCCAAGGAGCTGGAATTGCGCGGCTCCTTCCGCTTTCATGAGGAGTTTGCCGTCGGCGTCGACCTGATGCGCAAGCGCCTGATCGATGTCCGCCCGCTCATTACGCACACGGTGCCGCTTGCCGATGCGCTTAGCGCCTTCGAGATCGCCTCGGATCGAAGCAAGGCGATGAAGGCTCAGATCGTCTTCGCCTGAACCCAAATCGGCGCGAAGCCCACTCGGCCGCAAACAAAGATGGGTTTCGCGCCGATACCTGACCTAGTCGATATCCGCGCCAATCGCCTTGAGAGCGGCGCGGGCAACCTGTTCGTCCTGCTCACCCGAACCTGAGCCGACGCCGATGCCGCCGACGAGCGTACCGCCAACGCGAATTGGCAAGCCGCCGCGCAAGCCGGTCATCCCGCCATGAGTGGCAATGGCCAGAGGCACCCTTGCATGTTCCGCCAGGGAATGGCTTGGCGCGCCGATGGAGGCCGATGTCAGCGCCTTGGCGAGCGCGCTCTTCAGCGACTGAAAGCGCGAGCCGCGCATACGGAAGGAACCGAGCGTCACGCCGGACTGGTCGACGATGACAATGCATTGCGGTTGCCCCATCTGCGAAGCAGCCGAGATCGCAGCGGTCAGCAATGTCATCACCCCTTCGTCACTCAAGACACTCGACGCCAGAATATGGCTCATGCACTATCCTCCCAGCTTGCGGACTCTATTGGATATGTTATCGATAACACATCGATCCCTAGATGTAACCTTATGGGAGGTATTGTTACAATGTCGTTCTTCGAGATCATGGACCCGGCCTTCGGGAAATTCGTTCTTGGCAATGCTCCCGTCAAGCAGATCGCCACGGGCTTCGATTGGGTGGAAGGGCCGGTATGGTTCGGAGATCTGAATTGCCTGCTCTTCTCCGACATCCCCAACAACCGCATCATGCGCTGGATACCCGGCGCCGGCGCCAGCGTCTTTCGCGAGCCTTCGAATTTTTCGAATGGCCATACGCGGGATCGCCAAGGCCGTCTTGTCAGTTGCGAGCATGGCGGCAGGCGCGTGACCCGCACCGAATATGACGGATCGATCACGATCATCGCCGACGGCTATCAGGGCAGACGTCTGAACTCGCCCAACGATGTGATCGTCGCCTCGGACGGCGCCATCTGGTTCACCGATCCGCATTACGGCATCGCGACGGACTATGAAGGCCACAAGAGCGAGCAAGAACTGCCCTGCAACGTCTACCGCGTCGATCCGTCCGGTTCCATGCAGGCGGTCCTGACCGATTTCAATTGCCCCAATGGGCTTGCATTCAGTCCAGACGAAAGGAAGCTCTATGTCGCCGATACCGGGCGTATGCATGGCAGCGATCCGCAGCATATCCGGGTCTTCAACGTCAGTGAAAACTGGCATCTATCGGGCGGCGAGGTGTTTCATGTGATATCGCCGGGCTGCGCCGACGGCATGCGCCTCGATACCGATGGCAATCTCTGGTCGTCAGCGGCCGACGGCGTGCATTGCATCGCTCCGGACGGTCATCTCATGGGCAAGATCCTGGTGCCGGAAACGGT
The DNA here is from genome assembly GCF_003610155.1 of Rhizobium sp. WW_1. Taxonomy (NCBI): domain Bacteria; kingdom Pseudomonadati; phylum Pseudomonadota; class Alphaproteobacteria; order Hyphomicrobiales; family Rhizobiaceae; genus Rhizobium; species Rhizobium sp. WW_1. The sequence continues at coordinate 40,962 of NZ_RAIN01000016.1, read as the reverse complement.
CTCCAACCTCTGCTTCGGGGGCCGCGGCAAGCACAAGCTCTTCATCACGGGAACCACCAGCGTCTATGCGATTTCGCTCAACCGGGAAGGCGCCCTTTGACATCAACTCGAACGCATTGTCGAACCAGCGACAGGCAGGTGCGGAAATGACGGCAGCCTTACCGAGGTCGCGGAGAAAGCTCAGTGATCTCTGACTGCAAAGGGTGGCGGTAAAAAACTTGCGGTCCCGAAATATCTCAGCGACCATCGCCGTTCATGCGGCAATGGTCGCGGTTGAGTGATACGACTATCAACGTAAGTCGGCTTGCGGCACGGAATGTGCGGCAGCATGCGCAATCGGCGCAAGCTTGACGGATAAGGCGCGTTCCTGCCGGCGCGCGGCGTCCTGCAGCAGGTTCGCCATCCGGGCGACGGATATGCGATCTGCGCGCATGACCTGGCGGATCAGCGGATCTTGGAGAACTTCGGCGATCGTCAAGTCCCTTTGGGTCATGGTTACCTCCTGTTCGATGAGACAGAAGATAGACCGCTTAATTAGCACTGCGATGTCAAAAGGCGGACAAAAACAAGGCAGTTCGTTCGATTTTGTTACAGAATAATCGCAAATCGAATGCGGGACATATTCCCAAAATACAATACGACCCTAGTTGTCGGCTAAGGAAGGGTTGATCAGCTGCGATCGACTTAAGTGGGAGGTCCGTTTGCTCCGCGAAGGCGCAACGTTTTTGCAATAATTTAGACCATAATTTTGCAACTTTTGCGTTTATCATCGTGTGATGCCAGGGACTTTGTAGTTTAACACCAACGATTGGCCGCGCGATGTACTCAGATCAGACTACGGAAGATGAACGCCTCATCTATCATGCAGATCTTCTCAGCCAGCTCTCCAATCCCAAGCGTCTGGAAGTCTGTATTCATCTGTCCGGCCATGAGGAGGATGTGAATAGTCTCGCCAAGAAGCTAGGGATATCGCAATCCGCACTGAGCCAGCACCTGACGCGTCTGCATCATTCCGGGATCGTCAAAGTACGGCGTCAGGCGCAATTCAGATACTATACTTGCAATCATCCAGGCGTTCTGCAGATCTTGAAGACACTTGCAGACATTTTCGATCTCGACCTCAAGCCGGCGGCAACGAACGCCGTCGAGGACGACGCCCACGACGGGAAATCATGACATAGTACCCCGGCTTTTGCCGGATTTGGCCACCGCTAGAAAGCGCCAGATGCCAGCGGATGGCACAGAGCTCCGCTATGGCCGCCGGCAATTTCCTTAAACGCCGCGCCTGTTTCCCCAGACGATGACATGCAATTGCGGTAGCACTCTTGCCTCGAACCACCGGTCGTCGCTGACCCTTTCGACCAGCCAGCGCATGCGTTCGACAATGCCGTCGATATCGACAGAGGCATCTTCGGCATCGGCTGGCGGCGGGGTATGATTGCCAGGCTGGAGATAGAGGGGCAGTTGAGGATAGCGAGAGGCAGCCTCACGGGCATAGGCATAGTCGAGATCATCGAATATGACGATCTTCAATGCGATTTGCGGTCCGTCGCCCGCCATGCGCAGACAGTCATCGAAGGCTGCCCAATCCGTCGCCATGCCGCTCGACGGCGGCTTCGGGCTCAATACCAGCACATCGAGAGCGCCGAACCACTCCCTGGCCAAGCTTCCTTGAGTTTCCAGCGCGAAGCGATAGCCTTCGGCATGGCCGCGCGCGATCAGCGGAGCGAGCGGCTGGATCGCGGGGTTGCCGCCGGAGAGCGATACGGTCAGCGGTTTGCCGCCGGAAAGCCGCGTAACCTCGCGCCAGATTTGGTCGACCGACATCGGCCGCCATTGATCGCGATAATCGCTATCGACCGCATGCAGCGTATCGCACCATGAGCAGCGATAGTCGCAGCCGCCGGTGCGCACGAAAATCGTGGGCAGGCCGATCAATATCCCCTCGCCCTGTATCGTCGGCCCGAAGATCTCGCTGACGCGAATGCGCGCGTCGCTCATGGCCGGTATTCCGCCCATGTCTTCGGCGTCTCGCTGACACGCACGGCAGATGTCTGCGGCAGGCGCTCTCTGCACCAGTCATAAAAGTGCTTCGCGAGATATTCAGAGGTGACGCGATCATGCCCGAGGACATCGTTCAAGTGACGATGATCGAAGGTCTCGTCGATATAGCGCTTCAACGGCTGCAGCTCATGATAATCGCGAACAAAGCCGTTCTCATCGAGTTCAGCGGCCGAAAGCTCGATGACGACGATATAATTGTGCCCGTGCATGCGCGCGCATTGATGATCATCGGGCAGATGCGAGAGTTGATGAGAGGCGGAGAAATGAAACTCCTTGGTGATGCGGAACATCACTTCACCTCCTCGGCGGAAAAGCCGGCCGTCGCAGCAACCCAAAAATCCGGATCGTCGTATTCTGTGGGATCGACGATGCCGGCAAGGTGGAAGGCTTCGCGGCGCTCGACGCAGGTGCCACAGCGGCCGCAATGACGCTCGCCGCCCTTGTAGCAGGACCAGGTTTCGGCAAAGGGGGTCTGATGCCTGGCGCCGTCTGTAACAATATCTGCCTTCGAGATCGTCACATAAGGCGCATGGAGCGAGACGCTGGCATAGCCGGCGAGCGCGTGGTTCTGCATCTGCTGGAAGGCGTCGATGAAACCCGGTCGGCAATCGGGATAGATGAAGTGATCACCGCCATGAACGGCGACGGCGACGGCATCCGCCTTCTGCGCGGCCGCGAGCCCGAAGGCAATCGCGAGCATGATGGCGTTGCGGTTCGGCACCACCGTCGCCTTCATGGTTTCCTCGGCATAATGCCCGTCCGGCACCTCGACATCGTCGGTCAGGGCCGATCCGGTCAAGTGTTTGCCGATGGCGGTGATGTCGATGATATCATGCGGCACGGCGAGCCGTCTGGCGCAGGCTGCGGCAAATTCCAGCTCCTTGCGATGCCGCTGACCGTAGTCGAAGGAGACGAGTCCAACAAGCTGATGTTCGGCTGCGACCTTGTGGGCGAGCGAAACGGAGTCCAATCCGCCGGAGCAGATGACGATGGTCTTCATACTGTGTGATCCCTTGTTTTGACCGGGTGGGCTGCGACCGGATTTCATGGCTCCTCGGAGCCACAGCCGGCCGTCTAGCAGCAGAACCGGGAAGAAACAAGGCACCCGCTTCATTTCACGGCAATATGCCGACTGTCGCCGGCATATTGCCCGCAGTCACGGGGGATCAGCTCACGCCAGCAAACTTTCCAGAGATATTCAAATCCGGATAGTAACCCGCCGGCTTGCCTCCAACAGTCTGGCCGCCGGTCAGGCTGCCCTGAATCTCTGCGCCGAAGAAGGAATAGGGGAAGGTTGGCGGCAATGCGCCGACTTCATCCAGGCGCCGGCGCAGTTTGCTCGGTATCGTGAATTCGAGAGCGCCGAGATTGTCGCGCAGCTGCTCCAATTTCGTGGCACCGATGATAACGGAAGCAATGCCGGGCTGCGTCATTGTCCAGTTGACGGCCACCTGTGCCATGCTGCGGCCGATCTCAGCCGCCACCTTCTCGAGTTCTGCAACGACGGCCCAGTTGCGCGCGTTAAACTTCTGGAAGCCGGGATTAGATGTGCCTCGCACGGTTTCAAGGCGGCCCGTAACTTCCCCTTCCCCGCCGCTTGGGCGATATTTGCCGCTGAGCAGGCCGCTCGCAAGCGGGCTCCAGGCCATGATGCCGGCGCCATAACGCGTACCGAAAGCCACGAATTCGTTTTCGATGTTTCGCTCGGCCAGCGAATATTCGAGCTGCAATGCCGAGATCGGCTCGTAGCCGCGATGTTCCGCGACAGCTTGGGCGCGACTGGCGTACCATGCCGGCACATCGGACAAGCCGACATGCAGCACCTTCCCCGAGCGAACGAGGTCGTCAAAGGTGCGCATGACCTCTTCAGGCGGGGTCAGGCGGTCCCAGCAATGCATGAGGTAGAGATCGATATGATCGATGTTGAGCCGCTTCAGAGAACCTTCGACCGCCCGCAGGATGTTCTTGCGACCATTGCCGGCCGCGTTCGGCGTATGCGCCGTAAGGTTCATGGTGAATTTTGTCGCGATAACAGCGTCGTCGCGCAATCCGCGTTCAGCGATGAACTCTCCGAGCCAGCTTTCCGAGGTGCCGCCCGTATAGGCATCGGCGGTATCGAAGAAATTGCCGCCAGCGTCGACATAGGCGTCGAAGATCGCACGGGCGGCTTCCTTGTCGGCTCCCCAACCCCATTCTGTGCCGAAGGTCATGGTGCCGAGCGCAAGCCTCGTCACCTTCAGGCCGCTATTGCCCAACGTATAGAATTCCATGCTCATCTCTTGCTCCTCGTTAAATTGGCGAGCTGTTCTCGACGACCAGCCACGCTCCGTAATGCGATGCGCTCAATGTTGCCGCTTGCGAGCCATTCGATAAGATCATTTAATTCGCATGCATTATGCGATATTGTGCAGCAATGGATCGCGATCTGCTGACACATCTGCCCATCGTCGCCGCCGTCGCCCGCCGCGGAGGATTTGCCGCCGCCGCGAGCGAATTGGGCATGAGCGCATCAGCCGTCAGCCATGCCGTGCGGCTGGTAGAGGAAAGACTTGGCCAGCCCCTCTTCGCGCGCACGACGCGCAGCGTCGCGTTGACCGAGGCCGGCAGGAGCCTGATCGGTACGATCACTCCGGCATTGCAGGACATTCATGAGCGCATCGAGCGCATCAAGGCCGTCAAGGGCAGACCAAGCGGCCTGTTGCGCATCAATGCCTCCCGCATCAGCCTGCCACTGGCAGTGACCCGCGTGATCGCCGCCATGGCGGTGCGCTATCCCGAAGTCGAAGTGGAAATCTTTTCCGATGAAAGGCTGACCGATATCGTCTCTGAAGGCTTCGACGCCGGCATCCGCGTTGGTGAGATGATCGCGCAGGATATGGTCGCCGTTCGCCTTACTCCTCCCTTCCGATCGATCGTGGTTGCATCGCCCCGATATATCGGGCGCTTCGGGCGTCCGGGCACGCTTGCGGATCTCGCCAGCCACAATTGCATCGGCTATCGCTTGATCCGCTCCGGCGGCCTCTATCAATGGGAATTCGTCGAGAATGGACGAGATGTGGCAGTCGCTGTGAATGGTCGGGCGATCGTCACGGAATCGCACTCGGCCATCGAACTCGCCGTTGCGGGCGTGGGGCTGGCCTATGTTTTCGAACCATTGGTCGAAGCGGACATCGCATCCGGCAGACTTGTTCACCTCTTGAGCGACTATGCGGTGACGGAAGCCGGGCTTTTCCTTTACTTTCCGCGTCGTGCCGAACTCGCGCCAAAGCTCAGGGCCTTCATCGACACGGTGCGACAGATCGGCCGTGAGTCGGCCGCCGATTAGACGGAAACTCCATTCGCCCTCCATCAGCACGGTGCGGAATGGTCAAATTGCGCAGCTATTGTACCAAATGCGCATGAAATACCGCGCCTTATCCCGCTCCGGGTGAATCGCAATTGCCGTCTTCCAGAACGCTCGGCAGTCATAGGCTGAAAGCTTCGCCAAGGGGACATTCAGGCGTTCGGTGGCATCGGTCAAAGGCCCTCGAAGTTCAACGGCGGCTTTCCGCTCAGGAAGAGGAACCCGTGCAAGAAAGCCCCAAAAGAAAGCCCCCCAGCCCGATCGATATCGAAGTCGGCAAACGCATCCGCGCACAACGACGCCTGCTTGGCATGAGCCAATCGGCTCTGGCCGAAAGGCTGGATCTGACATTCCAGCAGGTTCAGAAGTATGAAAAAGGCGCCAATCGCGTCGGCGCCAGCCGATTGCAGCGCGTTGCGGACTGCCTAAACGTTCCGATCTCCCACTTCTTCGACAATCCCGTCTCTGACGATGATCTCTCCGCCGACGAGGCACGAGCCGTCCGAAACGATCTCGTCAGCTTTCTCTCATCCGACGAGGGAATCGAACTCAATCGGGCCTTTGCCAAGATCAGGGATGCAAGGACGCGGCAGAAGATCGTGGGTCTCATCAAGTCTCTGGCTTTTACCTGATCGTCCTGCCGGCACCAGTGCACATCCCCATCGTCAACTCGTGATGCGCGGTGTGCGAATGACCTTGAGGAACAGCGCGTTCATGGCGTCCGAGATGCCCTGCGTCGGGCTGACCTCGAAATAAAGCCCAGGCGACGCGCAATTCTGCAGGTCGGTGCCGATTTGCGATTGGAACGGTGCGATCCACTGATTGTACCAGCCATTTGTCGGCAGCGGGAAATAGGTCGTGTAGAGAATGGCGATCTTGATGTTCTGGTTCTTCAACGGCTGACAGAAGGCCGTCGCGAGCGGCTCCTGACAACGCCCACCAGTCGTCGGTTCGGTGCAACTGTTGGGCTTGTAGCTGTCGCCGACGCCATCCGTGACAATAAATAGGATCTTCTGCCGGTCGGTGGTGGTCGTGCCGCCGCCGCCGGTGCCGATGATCGGCGCGAGCTGTGTCAGCATCGTGTCGAAGCTTGTATCCTGATCATTGTTGTACCCCTGGTTGGGAACCGTCATCAGGTCGACTGCGCTCGTCGTGTTCTTGACCTGCGTCATGTCGGATGACAACGTCGATACGCTCGTCAGCCCGATGTTTTCCGCCTGCGTGCCGAACGTATAGACCGCCATGCGGTATTGATCGGGCGTTGTCCGATTGGTTGCCGCCGTATCGGTAAGCGACTGTGTCGCCTGGCGAACGACGTCGATACGAGTCTGGACACCGAGGCTCTTCGCAAGATTATAGTAATTGTTCGTCGTATCGAGATTGTGGCATGCAAAGGCGCAGCTATCCGGTGTCTTTGCCACCATTGTCTGAATATCGGTCAAAGTGGCGCCTATGCCCATGGACGGCGTATTGTCCAGCAGCATGTAGAAGTCCATGAAACTTGCCGTCTGATACTGTGCCGATGCCGAGCCGCTGACGGGAATTGATGTCTTTCCAATGACCTGGCTAAGCGTAGTCGGCACGTTCGCAGTAAAATTGACCGTTGAGAAGACGACGTTTCCCGTGCGCGTTACGGCGGCATTGACATTGACAGGTATGTTCTGGAGATCGCTAGACGCCTGGCCGAAGAAGAGCTTGTTCGCATCGCTTTGACCGATATTGACGGTCCCGTCGCTTGTCATCGCCATGGCGGCGGCAACTGCGGGGGATGAATCCGCGATCGCACCGACCGCCGCCGCATCGGCGGCATTCTGCAATTCCGTTCTGACGAGCATCGCATCGGTGACATCGAGCGCAAGGCCGCCCACCGCAATCAACGGAACGGCAACGAGTGCCGTTGTGATCGCAAAATTGCCTGAGCGGTCCAGAAACAGCTTTCCCGAAAATTTACGCAGCGCATCGAACGACTGTCGGCAAACCTTGAATCTCATAACGAACAAACTCTCTATAGTATAAGTTGTATTTTTGAGATACTCGCGAAATGAAAGTATTATTACTTTCAAATATACTTATTAATATTATCGCTCGCAAATATTTAAATTCCCATAAGGGCGACTTTCTAATTTATATTTCAGTTATTCATAGGAAATTTACCAATATTTCTCCTATCTATTTATTGACTGGCGGGCGAAGCCTGTGAAAATTTGACCCAAATTATCCCCATTATGAGCGGAATTTTGCCGAACAACGTCATATTTGTGAAAATGGAGCGCGCTTCATGCGCCGAAATGAAATTCTCGTGCGCAAAAATAACTCAATCATCGCAGTTTTGCTCAAAGCATCTTTACTCGATTTTTAGTGTTCGAGCGCGAAAGCAATGCACATCGATTTCAGGCGCGGCCGCCGTAGTTGGAGCGGTTCCCTCCTGTTAGCTATAGTTGGGATCTCTACGTGCGCGTTCTTTCCTGCATCTTCACGGAGCATAATCTCTGGCTCGTTCTTCTCGCGGCATTCGTCTGTGTCAGTGGAGGATGGATTACGCTTAGCCTGCTCAGGCGAGCAGAAAAGACACACGAATTTCAACGCGGCGGCTGGATTTTCCTGACTGCCGTGGCAGCCGGGTCATCGATCTGGTGCACCCATTTCATCGCCATGCTGGCCTATGAGGTGGGCGCGCCGGTGACCTTCGATCCGATCCTGACCATGGTCTCCTTCCTGCTGGCCGTCATCGGCTGTGCCATCGGTTTTGCAATCGCCCTGTCGCATCTGCCGCGCATCGCGCCGGAATTCGGAGGAGCCGTCGTCGGCCTTGCCATCACCGCCATGCACTATACAGGCATGATGGCCTACCATGTCGATGGCATTGTCGAGTGGAACCAGGGTTATGTCATCGGCTCCGTGCTGCTTTCGGTGATCTTCGCGGCGCTCGCGCTCAATCAGTCGGTGCGCAGGCCTTGGCAGTTTTCCTGGTTTGCCGGTCTTGCTCTCTTTGTCGTTGCCGTCGTCTCGCTTCACTTCACGGCCATGACCGCCGTATCGGTCACGCCGCTTGCGACCGGCGCTGCCCTTGTCGATACCTATGCACTGAAGGCCATGGCTGTCGCCGTTGCAGGCGGCGGATTGCTCATCATCGGCACCGGCGTCGCAAGCTACATGATCGACGAACGGGCCTCTCGCGAATCCATTCAGAAGCTTCAGCATATGGCGCTCAACGACCTTCTGACGGGCCTGCCCAATCGCAGCAGTTTTGCTGACCATCTTGAGAATGAGATGGGGCATGCCAGGGAAGACGGCGTGAAGCTTGCAGTGATCGGCATAGACCTTGACCGCTTCAAGGAAATCAACGACCTGCGCGGTCACAAGGCCGGCGACCAGGCGCTGAAGGCGATCGGGCGCCGGCTGCTGCGCTTGGTCCGGGACGGCGAGTTCGTCGCCCGTGTCGGCGGCGACGAATTTGCCGCGGTCAAGCGGTTCGGTGAAGAAAGCGAACTTCTGGATTTCGTCGCCCGACTTGAGAAGATCCTGTTCGAGCCTATCCAGATTGAAGGCTTCGAGACTGTAACGGGCGCCAGCATCGGCGTTGCCATCTATCCGGATGACGGCATCGACCATGAACGCCTCGTCAGCAATGCCGATCTCGCAATGTATCGCGCCAAGGCCGATATCGGCCGCGCCGTCTGCTTTTATGAATCCAAGATGGATGAGGCTGCCCGCGCGCGCCATACGCTGGCACAGGACCTGCGACGCGCCGTCGAACTGGACCAGCTCGACCTGCATTATCAGGTGCAGACATCCGTTCGCACCGGAGAGATCTGTGGCTACGAAGTTCTCGTCCGCTGGCATCACCCGGAGCGTGGAGCCGTGCCGCCCTCGGAATTCATCCCCATTGCCGAGGAAAGCGGTACGATCCTTGTCATCGGCGAATGGGTATTGCGGACGGCCTGCAAGGAGGCCGCCTCCTGGGACCAGCCCTACAAGATTGCCGTCAACCTTTCGCCCGTGCAATTCGCGCACGCCGATCTTGCCAAACTCATCCATACGATCCTTATCGAGACGGGCCTGTCGCCGTCGCGACTGGAGCTGGAGATCACCGAGTCGACCATTATCGCCGACAAGAGCCGGACGCTGCATGTCCTGCGGCAAATCCGGGCGCTCGGCGTCACCGTTGCGATCGACGATTTCGGAACCGGATATTCGTCTCTCGATACGTTGCGCTCCTTCCCCTTCGACAAGATCAAGCTCGACCGCTCCTTCATGAACGAGGTGGATCACAGTATTCAGGCAAAGGCGATCGTCCGCGCCGTGCTCACGCTCGGAAAGAGCCTCGAGATTCCGGTTCTGGCGGAAGGTGTCGAGACCAACCATCAACTCGAAATTCTTCGCGTCGAAGGCTGCGACGAGGCGCAAGGCTTCTTCCTTGGGCGGCCAAAGCCCGTCGGACAGATCTTCCAGGAAGCAGCCGTTGCCGAGGACGATGGAGCATCCGCATTTTCCGGCCGCTTGCCGCCGCAACGGATGCGCCGCCGTTAAACAGGCGCAGCAATAATCATCTGCAGGAGTAGAGCAAGATCGCGCAGGCCCTAGCCTGCGCGATTTTCGTACAATCGAGCCTGATCTTCAGATTGCGTAGCGCTCGACCGGCAGCACGCCCCAAATACCGGCATCTGATGGCGTCCCGATATGCCTTCGGGCGTCCTTTTCCCCAAACCTGTTATCGACCATCACGCTCTCGTGGGCCAAATCCCTGTATCTCATCGCCATTGCGTGAGACGGATTCGTATTTAAGACAAATAAATCATAAACGCCGCCGGAACCCTTTGGTAACAGACTTATCCATTTGAAATATAATATTTATTTCCGAACTTCCATGGCGATTTTCACCCGAGAGCGCGTTTCGTAACCGTTCGGAAATCATAAAGTCGGCCTCCGGTCGGCGGCCCAGGAATAGCATGGCAGTCGAAAGCGCCAGTTCGATAAAATGCGAATAATCTTCTTTCGAATAAATTCGACCGCATCGGATTTCATGAGCTCAACTCATGGAGCCGAGTATGCGTTCACTTCTAGTCGCTGCAAGCTTTCTCTTCGTTGCCGGCCTGTTGTTCTCGACGACAACAACCGCAAAACCGGTCGTTAATGCCACCACCACGCACGCGCACCAGTTTGCCCGCGAGGTGACGGAGGCGGCCGTACCGGTTGGCTGGACAAGCTTCTGCAAGGCCCAGCCTGCCGAATGCGTGGCCGGTGAAAAGACCGCATCGCTCGTCAATCTCGATCGGGACCATTGGGTCCAGCTGCAGCAGATCAACAGTCTCGTCAATCACGAGATCCAGGGCATCGGCGACAACGACCATTACGGCATCTACAAGCTCGGCATCATCAACTGGTGGACCTATCCCGACGATGGCGCCGGCAATTGCAATGACTATGTCCTGTTGAAAAAGAAGCTGCTTGTCGAAGCCGGCTGGCCGCGCTCGGCGTTGCTGCTGACGGTCGTTCTCGACACCCATAACGAGGGACATCTCGTCCTGATGGCTCGCACCGACGATGGCGATCTGATCCTCGACAATCTGACCGATACAGTCAAAAACTGGAGCGGAACGGGCTACACCTTCATCAAGCGCCAGACGGCCGACGATCCCAACAACTGGGTTCGGCTGGAATCGGGACGCACGCCGGAAGAGCTGGCCATGATCAGCAGGGCCCTGGCTTCTCACTCACAGTGATTGGCGGACCAATAGCTATCGACAAGACCTTTGCCGTCCTGATCAAGGACGGCAAAATTGCCGGGGATAACGACGAAGAAGCGCTCTCCACCCTCGGCACCCGTGTCGTCATTCCCGCCCGCCGTCTCGACACGACCGCAAACGACGAAGCCCGGCATTCGTTCGCTCGGCTTGGCAGCCAGAATATGAATGGCTGAGGGCGGCACCTCGATCCGTCGAGCGACCGCCGCCTTGGCAAGAGTCGGAACATCCGCCATCGTCGGCAAAGCTTCTCCAGGGGCGGCGGCAAGCAAGATGCTCCCTGCGATCACAAGATGGTTCACCGGCATACCCTCGAAAATCAAGGCAACAGGGATGCAACCCCTAACGGCAGCATCCGACAGGTATCTGCAGCCGATAGCTGCGTTTCGTTAAAGTTTATTGTGATTCGCGCGGCAGAAGAAGCATCCGCTCTTGCGCTCACGCCCCGATCGCGTATGAAGATCGTCCCCGCGCCGGGGAATATTTTGGAAAGTCACTTTGCGAATGCGAACACGCCTGTCGACAATCCCGGCACTCGGTTTCCTTCTTGCCCTTGCCTTGACGAACGCCAGTTTCGCTCATGAACTCGTGCGCGTGCCACCGGGCAATCGGAACACCGTTCAGCCGCCCGTACCCAATACATCGGCGCTGCGGGCCAAAGCCTTCAATACGACCTATGAGGAAAAATACGAGAAGATCGTCGGCGTGCTTCGTGACGACAAGGATCTGATGGCCTCGATCAAGAAGGCCGGCCAGGCCTATCAGATCGACCCGATCCACATCGTTGGCGCCCTCGTCGGCGAACACACCTACAACATCACGATCGTCAACAGGGTGAAATCCTACTACGTCAAGGCGATGGCCTATTCGCAGTCGGATTTCAAGTTCGCCTACAAGGACGTCACCGTCCAGACCTTCCTGAAAAAGCCGGAATTCGCCCATTGCAACGCCTTTGCCGGCAGTGCCGAATTGTGGGAGTGCCGCGACGAGACCTGGGACAAGAGTTTTCGCGCCAAGGTCATCGATGGCGTCACTTACGAGAACATGACGTTCCAGCGCGCGTTCTTCCAGCCCTTCTTCGCAGGCCAGACCTTCGGCCTTGGACAGATCAGCCCGCTGACGGCGCTCGAAGTCACCGATCTCGTGCATGCGACGAGCGGCCTGCCGAAACTTTCCGTCGACGATCCGCAGGCCATCTATCGCGACATCATGGACCCCGATCGCAGCGTCATCTACATCGCCGCGATCGTGAAGGATGCCATCGATGCCTATCGCGCCCAGGGCTTCGACATCACCGACAATCCGGGCTTGACCGCGACGCTCTATAATGTCGGCCAGCCGCGTCGCCGCGCGCTTGCCTTGCGCCAAGCCGCAGACGCTTCGGGCGGCAAGAAGCTGCCGGAAGAAAACTACTATGGCTGGCTGGTGAACGACAAACTGCCGGAACTGCGCGGATTGCTTGGCAGCGGCAACAGCCAGTAGAGCGGTAGAACCTGCCACACCCTGACTATCGGATGGATCAGGTGATCAGGCTGAGGCGGTCGTCGGCAATCCTGTTTTCGACCCAGATACGCTCCTTTTGCCAATCGTGGCGCTTCCATCCTTCCCAGCTGAAGCCACATAGCTTGACGTCCCATTCGGATGCCGGAAATTTCGCAAGCGTATAGGCGATGCCAAGGAAACCCGTGCTCGGAAAGATCTGGTGCATGTAAGGTCCGGCGATACCAAGCTCGCTGCAGCCGTCCATGTAGGTTTGCGGCGGCATGATGCGGATCTCCTTGCCCGCCTTGCCCAGCTGCTTGATCGCCTGCATCGTCCAATCGGCCCTTCTGCCCGACAAACGCTGGAAAATGTTGGGCCGAGGGTGATATTGGCGAATGATCTCGGGATGATAGGCAAGCATCACGACCTTTGCCGCCTTCAGTGCCTTGTTGTCCAGGAAATCCGGTTCGATCATCCGCCGATACAAGGTCTTGCTCGAGGCGGCCAGCATGATCATGTCGGTGCGTTCGCCGCTCATGCCGCCGGTGAGGTTCGGCTCGTTGAAGCGCATGACGAACTGCGCGCCATCCACGATATCGGCGATATCGCGCTCCAGTTTTCCATTGCCGACGATGATTGCAGTCTTGCGCGCCAATATGGTCGTCCAGAAAATACGGCCGTGCATTAACAAGGGGTTCTGACGGCACGCTGAAGTATCGATGATGCGGAACTGAAATCCCTTAGACCAACTATTCCAGCATGTCCGGACAAATATGTGATCAGGCTACCTGATACGCGTATTTGACGGCTCCTCCAAGGGTAACAGGCTTTGGTGGCAGACTGCGCCAAATCGCCGTAGACTGTAGGCTCTGAATGCCGAAAAGCGGCTCGAGTGGACGGCTTATGAAGCAAATGGATCGTATGAACTCGACGTCTAACGATTGGGAGGCTGATCCGTGGGACGCTCCCGACGAGGTAGCGGACTTACAGTTTGCCGGATTTCAGGACAGAGCGGTTAAGACAATTATTTGGACTTCCATACCTGATACCGGCCAATCGCTATTCGGCATAGAGGTCGGAAAGCTTCGTAGCTCCGATGTCGAATTCTATGCGACGTATGATGGTGAAGATATGCTTCTGATGCGGCTGATTTGGCACGGGTTTCCAGATCCACCGGAATGGCGGCTGGCGACGCGACCCAGCAACAGGCGTGATCTCCCCTGGGCATCGTGGGGTTATTTCGCAGACCTACCGGAAAGATGGCGAATACCGAATATCTAGGTGGCATTCTTCCACCAAGTCCCACGTCAATCCGTTGACGAAAACAAGCCAGCATTCCTCGCCGCAGCGCTCATGCCGGTCAGGCCTACCCACGCCTCCTCGGGCTTGGATGCAAGCAGGCTCACACGAAATAGCGGAACTTTAGTGGAAGCAAGGCCGCTCCGATCGCACTGGCATCACCTTCGGCTTCACTGAGAACCAGCCGCGGACCCGACGGCGCGATGCCATAGCGGTGGGGGCGTTGCGAGGGCACGCGGGCACGCTCGATCATCATCTGCCCAAGCTTGGGCGGCAGTTGGCCGCCGAAGACGATGGCCTGCGGATCAATTACTCCCGTAAGTGTAGCTATGAGTCTATCGAGCATCGGCATGGTTTCTGACAGCCAATTCTCGACGCCAGGCCAACGGGGATCGAAATCTTGCTTCAGCTCCTCGATGGAACCCATGCCGATACCATTGTCCTGCAACATGCGGATGAGATATTGAAGGGCCGGCCGACGCGGCGCCTCGTCTGGATCATAGATGACGCTGAATTCACCCGCATTTCCATGGAAGCCGAGATAGGGCCGTCCCTCCAGGACAAGACCACCACCAAATCCGTAATTGAAGGAGAGGTATGCAAAGGTCTGACACCAGCGCCCGACACCGCGCAAGCTCTCGCCGATGGCGCCCGTGGTCGCGTTATTTTCCAACCAGACAGGCAATGCGAATGCGCGCTCGAGTTCCGGCTGCAGATCGACCAGCGACCAGTCCCGCAGAGGCTCGGGTGCATTGAAGAGACGCACATCGCCAACGAAGAAGCCCGACATACCGAAACCGAGCCCGATGAGGTTCTCGTGCGATATTCCTCGCCGCGCCAGGATCAAGTCCAATTTTTCGGCAAGCACCGTCAATGCCATCCTGCGGTCCGAAGGCACCCCCCTCACCGTCTCCTGATCCACGATATCGCAGCCAAAATCCGCAACTGAGAGTGTCATGGCATCCGTATTGACGGAAATGCCGACCGAATGGACAGACTGCCTCGCCAGTTCGATTGTCGGGCTCGGCTGCCCCCGCGCCCTTTTTAGCGGCGAGCCGGCGCAAAGCAGCCCCCGCGCCGTCAGTGCTTCAACAAGGCGATGCACCGATTGCTGCGTTAAATTGGTGTGAGCTGTTATGGCCGCGCGCGGGATTGGCTCGTGACGGCGGACGATATCGAGGATGAGGCGCTCGTTCTCGCTTGCCAGTGGGGATTTTTCAAGCGCTGTCATGATTGCAATCCTGCTGCTGCGATCCCGCCTTAGCCGCTCATCCGCTTGGCCGCAATCCGCACTCCCACATATTCGCAGCCTCGTCATAATTATTACACCTTAAGTGTAATAAAACCATATGAGGCAACGGTGTAGATGATATTGCGCCCGCCGGAGCCATTGACGCCCGCTTTCGACGGCGGACATCAACTCGCTTACTCCCACCAATGAACGACACCGCACGAAAGCAATCCTCCCATGCACAGCCACGCCGCCGCCTCATCCTCTCCCCGTATTGCAGATATCTATGATCTTCTCTCGCGCACGAATACGGACATTCTGACGATCGCCCATCGTGGCCTTTGGTCCCAGGCGCCGGAAAATTCCCTGCCGGCGATCCGCGGGGCAGCCGAACTCGGCGTCGAATTCGTGGAAATCGACACACAGGCAACCGCTGACGGCCATCTCGTCGTCATTCACGACAAGACGCTGGAGCGCACGACGTCCGGCAAGGGCATTGTCGGAGCAAGCAGCTTGGACACGATCCGTGGCTTGCGTCTGCGCTCAGGCGCCGGTGGGGAGATAGCGGCATTGACGGATGAGCGCGTCCCCACACTCGAAGAGGCGCTTGAAGAAGCGCGCGGCCGCGTCTTCGTCAATATCGACACAAAGTTTCCGCATGAGTTGCCGTTAGTCATTGCGACAGTGCGGCGGCTGGGGGCGGAAGGTCATGTCATCATCAAATCGGATATCGAACCACAGGCGGCCAATTTTCCTGTGCTTGATGCAGACTGGTTCGGTGCCATTCCGCACATGCCCATGTTTTCCGCCCGCCCTAGGAAATTCGCCGACGACCTGCGGATGATCGAACGGCTCCGGGCACCGATGATCGAGGTAAAGTTTACCGACATCGCCGATCTCGCCGCCGCACGCGAAGAACTGGAGCGGCAGAATATCCGGCTTTGGGTCAACACGCTCGACGTCTCCCACAATCTCGACTTCAACGACAGCCGCGCGCTCAGAGATCCCGAAGGCGTCTGGGGCGCACTCACCGCCGCCGGTGTCGGCGCCATCCAGACCGACACGAATGTCGAATTCAAGCAGTGGCTAGCCGGTAGAAGCGACAAATAACAGGCCTCCCAGCTCATTGGTTTGCGAAGAAAATCCCGGCCGATCGGAAGGATCGGCTTGGAATTCATTTCTTGGGCAATCAGGTTTAACGGATCTTGTGTTCGGATGGCCTTCGTGGATCTCGCGCTTGCGATACCCTACACCCTGTCAGCCTGGCCGGCAGCAATCTCGATGTTTACCCGAAAACCGAACCTCTTACTTGTTATTGTGACGACTGAGATGGTCTTCCCAGTTCAGTGCGGTGCGCACGATAAAATCCAGATTGTCGTGCCGTGGCTGCCATCCAAACTCGGATTTGGCCACCGATGGATTCGCCACGATAGAGGCCGCATCGCCAGGACGGCGGCCGACAAGATTAAAACGAAAATCCCTTCCGGACACTCGCTTCACGGTATCGACAACATCAAGAACCGAGAATCCGCGACCATATCCACAGTTTGCAACAAGCGATCCGCCACCGCCACGCATTCGTTGCAGCGCCTTAAGGTGCGCGTCTGTGAGATCCGATACATGGATGTAATCTCGGACACAGGTCCCGTCCGGCGTCGGGTAATCTGTACCATAAACATTCAGCTCAGACCTTTTGCCGAGTGCTGTCTCGCAGGCGACCTTGATCAGATGAGTTGCCCCTGCAGTCGATTGGCCGGTACGGCCGTCAGGGTCTGCGCCGGCAACGTTGAAGTATCGCAAGGCGGTATAATTGAGGGATGTTGCTGCAGCCGTGTCTGCAAGCATAATCTCGGTCATCAGTTTCGACGATCCGTAGGGAGATTCTGGACGTAATTGAGCGCTTTCAATAACAGGATGATCGTCAGTCGGCGTGCCGTAAACAGCTGCAGTCGAGGAAAACACGAAATGCGGTATGCCAGCGGCCACAGCTGCAGCTATCAGCTCGCGCGATTTCACCGTGTTGTTTTCATAATAGCTGAGCGGATCGGAAACGGAATCCGGCACCACAACTGAGCCAGCAAAATGAATGATCGCGTCTATGTCGTGCTTCGCGAAGATGGATTTCAGCAGGCTTCGATCGGCAATATCACCTTCATAGAACACTGCCTCTGGCGCGACCGCCCATCTGAAGCCCGTGGAAAGGCGATCTATAACAATAACATCGTCACCGTTATCCAGCAAAGCCCAGACCATATGGCTTCCAATGTAACCCGCACCACCTGTGACGAGAACCGCCATTGATATATTCCTCTTAGCTAACCACTCTGTGACCGATGTGCCGCATAGTCAATTCAACCAACACGCGCTACATCGTCTTCCAACACTCGTCCAGCCCGATCCGTTGCCCAAAGCGACCTGCGGCGCTGAACCAATCAAATAAACATTACCAGGTGCGCGTTTGCCGACACCGCTAGCCGACCGCCGCGATCGCCTTTTGACGGTGTTGCATCTGACTTGCATCAAACCTGACAAACGAACCCGCATCTTGTGAATAGCAGTAATGCGCTACTCCTCTTTCATCAACTTGCCGCGTGCGATGAGCTTGGTTTTACAAATCGCCACTCATGCTATTCGCAGCGCTATACAGATCTTTACGTTTTACGACAACAGCACGCAGGGCTGGATTGGCTTAGATTCCGCTTCTCCATGGCGTCGGCCATTTGCATCTCACCATGCCCTTTGGTGGAGGAAGAAACGCGCCCATAAGTGGGCATCATCGGCACCATCTCTCCTATAATGCGTAGCGAATGCCACGAGCAAAATGATGCTGAAATGAATTAAAACTGATGCGAAAATGAACCGAAAATGTTGACTTAGGGATTCATCGAACTAGTTCCCGCTCAGACGCCGGGGCCTGCCCCATCCAGAGTGACCATATGATTTCGCATAATCTTACGCAGCTATTCCAACCCTAAGCCGTTGGAATGGCGAGGAATATCTATGCGATTGAGAGGTCACGCCACAGCCTAGTGGGACTTCAGTATCCTATGAGCAGCATCACCGGACGGCTCGTCAAGGGAAGCATGTGGTTAAGTCTGTCTCGGACGATCGTGAACGGACTTGCAACTCTCAGCACTTTCGTATTGGCGCGCTATCTGGCGCCCGCCGACTTCGGTGTGGTTGCTCTAGGCATGACGATCCTCATGATCGTCACGACCATTACCGAGCTTTCCCTTTCCGAGGCGCTGATCCGCCATGCCGCACCGGACGAGTCCCACTTCAGCGCCGCCTGGACCCTGAATGCCGCGCGCGGGCTGGCGATCTGCATCCTGTTTGCGATTTTTGCCTATCCGGCCGCTACCCTGTTCGATGAACCCAGACTGGCAGGCGTCATGTTCGCTCTAGGCATCAGCATGCTGATGGGCGGTCTCACGAATCCGCGGCGCATCATGCTCCAGCGCGACCTGATCTTCTGGCAGGAATTCGTGCTTGCCGTTTCGCAGAAATTCGCAGGCTTCGTCGCCTCTGTTGCGATCGCGATCATCTATCAGAGCTATTGGGCGCTGATCATCGGCACGCTTCTCAGCCAGGCGACGAATGTCATCGTCTCCTATCTCGTGCTGCCGTTCAGGCCCAGGATCACCTTTCAGCACATGAGGGAGTTTTTCTCCTTTTCGGCCTGGCTTACCGCTGGCCAGATCGTCAGCACGCTCAACTGGCGTTTCGACTACCTGCTTGTTGGCAAGATGCTCGGCGGGATACAGCTCGGCTATTATTCGGTTGGCAGCAACCTTGCCATGATGCCGACACGCGAGGCGACAGCTCCCCTCACCCAGACGATCTATCCGGCTTTTGCAGGCATCCACAACGATCCTGGCCGGCTCGCCGCCGCTTATCAGCGGGTGCAGGCGCTGGTGGCCGCCGTTGCGCTTCCAGCCGGCATCGGTGTTGCCGTAACAGCCGATCCGCTGGTCAGGCTCGCACTCGGCGACAAATGGGCGCCAGTCATCTTCATCATTCAGTCGCTTGCCTCCGTCTTCGCGCTGCAAACGCTCGGCTCGCTGGTGCAGCCGCTCGGCATGGCAAAGGGCGAGACGCGCGTGCTCTTCGTTCGAGACACGCAGATGTTCTGCCTACGGGTGCCGATCATGATCGCCGGCTTGCTCCTCTATGGGCTTCCGGGCGTCATCGCCGGCCGCGTGTTCACCGGCCTCTTCAGCACCGTCGTCAACATGATGCTCGTGCGGCGCTTCACCGGCATCACCGTCGCCCGGCAGCTTTCGGTGAACCTGCGGGCACTCGCCAGCGTCGCCGTGATGGCGGCAGGCGTCGCGCTCGCCTCAAGCCATCTGGCCTACACCGACGACAAATTCGTGCTCGTGACACACCTCGCAATCCTGATCCTGCTTGGCGGCCTGCTCTACTGCGGTTCCACGCTGCTGTTGTGGACATTGATGAAGCGGCCGACCGGCCCTGAAACGGAGGTTCGAAACATCCTCGGCAAGGTGCTGCCGAGACTACGTCCTGCCTGAAAACGCGCGGCCACATTGGCCGGATTGACTTGTCATCTGAATGGGGGAATGGGGAAATGACATTACCATCAAATCGAGCGTTGATCGCGAAACTCGACAACATGATCCACGATTGCCTGAAGGATTACATCGGCAATGATGAGCCGCTGGCGATCCTCGACTTTCCCGACATCCGCAACTGCGGCGACTCTGCCATCTGGCTGGGCGAAATGGCCTATCTCGACAGGCGATACGGCAAGCGACCGACCTATGTCTCGCGCATCGATGATTTTTCGCCCGAGCAACTCGAACGCACCATGCCGACCGGCCCGATCTTCATTCATGGCGGCGGCAATTTCGGTGACATCTGGGATGCTCACCAAGACTTTCGCGAACGGGTGCTTGAACGCTTTCCCGATCGCCAGGTGATCCAGTTCCCGCAATCCATTCATTACAAGTCGCAGGCGCGCCTGGATGAAAGCGCCCGCGCCATCGGGCGCCACAAGAACTTCGTATTGCTGGTGCGCGACGAGGAATCGAAGGAATTTGCCCATAAGCATTTCGATTGCGAGGTGCGCCTTTGCCCGGACATGGCCTTCAGCATCGGAGCCATTCAGCCGGAGGAACCACAATTTCCCGTGCTCGCCATGCTGCGCTCAGATCTTGAGAAGGTAGGAGACGCCAATCTCCAGGCCTATCCCGATATTCCCAAAGAGGATTGGACGACCGAATCCGCAAAACGCGTGCGAATCTCGAAGGCGCTTGGCGCGGCAACGGCCCTGCTGGCTCTTAAACCGGCGGAAATACGGCTGCGCAAACTGGACGCGGCGGCACATAACCGACTGCGGCGCGGTATCCGTCAAATCTCCCGCGGCCAGGCGCTCGTCACCGACCGGCTACATGTCCATATCTGCTCGATTTTGCTCGGACGGCCGCATGCGGTGCTGGACAATAGCTACGGCAAGATACGTCGGTTCATGGCGGCATTTTCCGGCGGAACGGATCTCGCCTATCGAGCGACCTCCCTTGAAGACGGCATAGCGTGGGCGCGCCATCAAGCCGCTCAGCCGCTTGCGCCCGCTGCCTGACGCGACTGTCTCATATCATAAAGTTTGGGAATGTGCCCGCAGAAGCGGGCGCCTCCTCTTTTGCACGAAGATCAGGTATCCTCGCTCGAGCGCTATGCTGTGGATATTGCGGCCCTGCGCCATTCGGCGAAACAGTTGATCTGCCATAGATCCGTGATCTGCTGGCAAGGCTGCAACATCGCTTCGGACTGAAGCGTGCCGATTGCCTCCGCCCATGCAGATCGATATGTCCCGGATATAAGTTTCTTGGAAAACAGCTGTTAGTGCCTTCCTGGCAACATCACGCATGCGCAAGAACCCAGAAAAAGCCGTTGGCGAACGATGGAACATAGAATGCCGCGATCGTCTCAAGCTTTACGCTGCTTTCAGCGCGACTCCATTCGATATTGTACGCAAGACTTACTGTTAATATATGTAGTTTTCCCGGAACATATCTCCACATCTATATATTTCTTATTGTTTATTTGTATCCATGCATTAATTTTCATTTCATTTTCACATGCGAGTTTATTTTATAAGAATATTTCAAATAACTACTTCAAGGGCAGGAAGCATCGATTATGACATCATCAGAGCGGCAGAAACTTTCTCGCTTTATCATGATGACGTTACTGCCAATATTTGGTTGTCCAACCCTATTCGCGGCAATTTCACTGACAGCGTTTCGTTGAGGTAGTAGATTGACGGCCTCGACACCGTTCCATCTCTGTCGGCAACATTCTCTCCGACCTAGAAAAATCATCGATGGTAGCAGATGGCCGAACCACCGAGAGGCCCGACGATTGAGGCAAAATTGCCCACCTTATCCGTCTCGTCACAACTCGCTTCGGCGCCGTCCTGACCGAAACGAATATCAAGTTTGAGCTCGACTGACAGGGGCTCGCCGCGATCGCCTGATACAGAAAACCCGGCAGATCGGTGAAAATGCCGGGTTTATCTTTCTATCGACCGGGAGATAGGCTCAGCGGGCGTTGTACTTGGCATCAACCTCGTTCATCGCCTTGACGTTACCGGCAGAGCCGCCGTTTTCGTCGAAAGTCTGCGCCAGGAAGGCGTCGGCAATCGCCTTGGCAAGCTCGGTACCAATGACGCGAGCGCCCATGGTGATGATCTGGGCGTTGTTCGAAAGAGCTGCACGCTCCGCCGAATAGGTGTCATGTGTGAGAGCCGCGCGAATACCCGGCACCTTGTTGGCCGAGATGCAGACGCCGATGCCGGTGCCGCAGACAAGGATCGCCTTGTCGTAGGTGCCGTCGATCACGCCTGATGCAACGCGGTCGGCAAGATTGGCATAGAAGGCATCGGGGCCTTCCTGCGTGCGCGAGACTTCGCTCACTTCGAAACGATCCTTAAGGTGGCCGGCGAGAACCTTGGCGAGGCCTTCGCCGGCGCTGTCTCCAGCAATAGCAAGTTTCATGATGATCTCCAATGAAAGAACACAAGGGGCAAAACGCCTTCAACTGGCGGCTTTTCCTTGGATTCGGTTGTGGTTTGACCGGCATTGGCGCCGATCGGCTAAATCTCTTCCTTCCGCTGGACAGCGTGTTGCCGTCCTGCGGTTCTGAACCAATCTCCAATACGTGACCTGATGCGTTAGCTTCGGTCACAGAGTGACGTTCGGCTCCCGGTTTCTCATTCTCCTTCAAGAGCGCAGCCCAGACCTGCCGGGCTCGCTAGACCGTCATCAGGACAACCGGCATATCGTCGACGCGCCTTCCGTGGTGCTTTCGCCGCGCAGCTCGTAAGCGCGCTGGTCACGCAGGATCTGGAAGGCGATCGTCAAAAGCTTGCGCGCGATCGCGACGCGCGCCTTGTTTACTCCTCTGATCTTCAGGTGCTCGTATTGGGCGCGAAGTTGCGCATCGGTGGCGATGGCGGGCGTCACCGCCTCGACGAAGGCCCAGCGCAGCCACTTGTTGCCCTGCTTGATGATCTTGCCATGAAAGGTCTTGCCGCCGCTCGAATAGGTCGACGGCACCAGTCCGGCATAGGCGGCAAGCTTCTTCGGATTGCGGAACCGCGAGATGTCGTCGATCTCCGCATCGATCAGCCGAGCGAAGAACTCACCGATGCCGGGGATCGTCTTCAACAGTTTCACATTGCCATTGGCCTTGGTCATCGCCCGGATCGTTGCTTCCGACTGCTTGATGCGCCCGTCGATGTCGCCGATGAACTCCAGCCCCCGGTTGATCTGGACGCGGTCGATCTCCGACACATTGAGCGCGGCGAGTTGCTGACGCCCGGCCTTGCCGAACAGGTCGCCCAGCTTCTTCAACTGGGCTGTCTGCTCCGGGTAACGGTCGAACACCGTCACGATCCGGTTCTTCACCATCGTGCGCAGCCGCACGTAGAACATGCGTTCGCGAAGCGCCACGCGAAGCTCCCGCGCCTTCTCTCCGGGAGCCCATGCCTCCGGCACCAGATCGGCCCGTAACAGATGCGCCAGCACCGTCGCGTCGATCTTGTCCGTCTTGATCTTCGCGTCGGCGATCGCCTTCACCTTCAAAGGATGCGCCAGAACGACATCGTCGCAGATGTCGTCGAGCCAGTCGTACATCACCATCCAGTTGCGGGTCGCCTCGACAACGGCATGCGAGTTCTCGCGGTAGCGTTCCAGAAACTCGCCCAGCGACTGGCGATCGTTCTTCACCCGGCCAGAGCGCAGCGTTTTGCCGCTACTGTCCTGCACCACAAGGTGGCTATAGGATTTGTGGTAGTCGACGCCGATATGGTATTCATAAGAGGCAGTCATGCTTCCAACTCCTTTATTGAGATCTGTGAAACCCCAATAAGGTAAGCCGAAAGGCTGGAAGCGTGACTGTCCCTCGATCATCACCTGCATCTCAGTGATCCGTTCTATCGGTGGAGGCGGCCTCTTTCATGTCACCTCCTTCAGAGTTTGGCGGCGCACTTGGCGAGGATGTCGAGATAACCCTCGACGTTCCAGGCCGAACGGCCGATGAAAAGCCCGTCTATGTTCGGGCAAGATATGAGTTCTTCACAATTTTGCGGATTGACCGATCCGCCGTAGAGGCACGGGATCTTTCGACCAAGCGCCTTTTCCGCAACCGCAATGATCTCCGCCTGGCGCGCATCGGCATAGGAAGGTTCTGCCGGAATGCCCTTTTCGCCAATCGCCCAGACCGGCTCGTAGGCGAGCAATATCTCGGCGTGCTTCTGAGCATCAGTGAGCTTGGAGAGTGCGCCGACCACCTGTTTGCTCAAAATCTCCGCTGCCCGACCGCTTTCGCGATCCTCCAGCGTCTCACCGATACAGATGAGCGGGATCAGGCCATGGCGCACGGCCGCCTCGGTCTTCAGTCCGACGGTTTCGTTGGTCTCGCCGAAATGTTCGCGGCGTTCGGAATGACCGAGCTCGACGATATCGAGGTTGCAATCCCTAAGCATCAGCGGCGAAATCTCGCCTGTCCAGGCACCGCGATCGGCCCAATGCATATTCTGGGCCCCGACCTTGACGGAGCTGTCCGACAGGATTGATTTCACTTCGCGCACGGCCGTGAACGGCGGGATGATAAAGCGCTGGATGCGCTCGTCCCTCAGCGCATCGGCGGCACGCAAGGCCTCGGCAAAGGCGCGCGCCTCCGCCAGCGTCTTGTTCATCTTCCAGCTTGTGCCGATCCAATAGCGAGGCTTATCTGTCATGTCATATCCTGGTTCGAGGCGATGGTCAGGGCGATGCCATCCCGGCGGAATTGCTCGAGGATGACGGCATCAGGCGCGTGATCGGTAATCACGGCGCCGAAGTCGGTAAGGTCTGCCATCACATGCATGGCGGTGTGCCCTATGCGGTGATGGTTGACGAGCAGGCAGCTCTTTGCCGCGGACGCTATCATCGCACGCTTCGTGCGTACGACATTGTCATCCATATGATAGGCGAGCTTGCCGGAGACGGCCGGCGTCGACAGAAACGCGACGTCGGCCCTAAGCCGTGACAGCGCCTCTTCTGTCACCACGCCCAGAAAGGCGTTGAACTTGGCGGAATAGACACCGCCGAGCGCGATCAGAGTGATGCCGCTTTCGTTTCTCATGCGGTCGATGATCGCGGCATTGTTGGTAATCAGCGTCAGCGGCCGTTTCTGTAACAGCATCTCGCCGAGCACGGCCGCCATCGAGCCGTCGTTGATCATGATGGTCATGCCCGGCTCGACCAGTTCCAGCGCCGAGCGCGCCATGGCGACCTTTTCGTCATGGCCCTGGCGCTCGCGGAAACGGAAATCGCTTTCGAACTGCGTTCCCGCGTCGATCGTCGCACCGCCGCGAACCTTGCGCAACACACCGGCCTGCTCGAGATCATCGAGATCGCGATGGATCGTCATCTTGGAGACGACGAAACGATCGGCCAGATCGTCGAGATCGACGGTCTTGTGCTCGATGAGCAGATTGATGATCGATTGCTGGCGCTCTTCCCGTTTCACCTTTGCACCCCGGGCCAAAGACCTAAATGACGCTGATAGGAATATAACACCGATACATCACAATTCAACATTTTTACTGTTACATTGAGATGAATTCATGTTTTCACACTAGCGTCAGCGCTGGAGCAGCGCCCTTGCCGTTTTCTCGTCCGTGATCAGCCCGTAGAGACAGTGGCTCTTGAGGACTGCACGAATGGCTTCCACCTTCGGCAATCCGCCTGATAGCGCCACAAGCCGCTCGCCTTTTGCGCGCGGCAAGGAGGCCGACAGCGTTCGGGCCGTCAGCGTCGTCTCCAGAATATTGCCATCGACATCGAAGAAATGGCCGAGAATTTCGCCGACGCCACCGGCTGCGGTGATCTCCTTGATCTCCTTCGGCTCAACCATGCCCGACAAGACGAGCTGCGCATCGGTATCCACCGTACCGAGGCCGACGAGCTTGAGATCGGCACCGTTGGCGAGATCGAAGACCTCCTTGACGCCGCGCTGGGCCAATAGCACATCACGGTCTTCGCGCGTATTGGCGAAGAAAGGCACCGGCATCACATGCGACTGCATTCCGGTCTTCTCGGCAATGCGATGCATCACATCATAAGGATTGGCCGCATAGTTTCTCGTCAGACCGCCGAGCAGCGAGACGAAACGCAGATCCTTGGCGCCGACCCGGGCCATATGGTGAACCGCGGACGACAGCGTGCGCCCATGGCCAAGACCGATGACCTTGTTGTTGCCGCTTTCGATCTCCCGCCGCAAGAAGCCGGCCCCCGCCTGCCCGAGGGCGCGAAATTCAAAACCCTCTTCGCCGAGATCAGGCGCTACCTCGCAATATTGCAGGCCGAAGCGGGCCGAAAGTTCGGTTTCGAGTTCGACGCATTCGACGATGTCGCCGTCAATCGTCACCTTGACGACGCCTTCGGCGACGGCGCGCGCGATCAGCCGATGCGCCTTTACCGAGGGCACGCCGAGACGCTTTGCCACTTCGGACTGAGTCAATCCGCCGGCATAGTGCAACCAGGCCGCCCGCACGGCGAGCGAAGCATCCGCATCCGTCATCGATCATTCCCTTTCATTTCGCTGTGCATAGCTCCTCGCCAGCCTTCCATCCGGCCAAAACACCCCAATCCACCTCCTCCGTTTAGAAATGAGGCGCTCATGGAATCGAGACTCGGCCGCTCCAGCGGCTAGATATGCAAGTCGTTGACGCCCGTGTCGATATGAGGCGCCCAGAAGGCAATGCTTTCGGCAATCTGCGGGATGACCTGCCGATCGTTGGGCTCACGCTCCTTGAACGACAACTCCAGGCAGATCTCATTGTCCTTGGCGCCCCCTTCGGCGAAGGCCTTCAGCAGCGGTTCCGGCTGGATGCGACCCTTGGCGTTGAATTCCGCCGTGAAGGGACGGTGACCGCCTTTATCCATCAGGCTCTGCTTGATGTGCATGATCGGCGACACTTTCGGCACGGCGCGCGCCCAGGCATAGGGATCAAAATCGTCGGGATTGGACGAGGTGACGTCGCCATGATCGATATCGGCCATCATCCACATCGGAATGGCGAATGGCGCCCTGGTCAATCTGTCCTGCAGGGAAAGACAGGCTTCGATTGTCTCACCGAATTCGCGGCCGATGCTCATCGGCTCCCAGAAGACATAGGAAAGACCGGCACCGCGGGCATGCTCTGCCACCTCGCCCCAGCAATCGATCGCAATCCGGATCAGGTCTTCGCGCCGAACCGGATCGTCATAGTCCTTGTAGGTAAAGATCGCGAACTGGGTGCCGACGGAATGACCGCCGAGATCGGCGGTAATATCGGCAAAGGTCTTGAACCAGTCGACGTAATAGCGGCGGACATCCTTATCGGGATGACCGAAATGGTTGAGGCGGCCGTAAGGGCCGGTCATGCCCGACGTCACGCGGACGCCGGTCCTCTTCAGTGCTGCCTGCATGTCGCGCGTCAGGCGTCGAATGACCGGCGCCTGCCAGCTCGGATTGATGAATTCATGCGTGAGCTGCAGGTCGCGAATTCGCAGATCGCGCGCGACCGTTTCGATCAGATCGGAAGGCTCGGCAAATCGGTTCACCAGCGGGTTGGTGTTGAGTGAAAGCGTCAAGGGCATTTACGGTCTCCCGGCAAGTCTGTTGGTTCAGGCGGCAAGCGCCAGTTCAGCATCGAACCAGGCAGAGAAAGCCGCTTTCTCCTCAGCCGTCATGCGCAGACCCTCCTTGGTGCGGCGCATCAGCACGTCTTCGGCCGCCCGCGCCCATTCGAAGGCGACGAGATAGCGGACTTCGGCTTCATAGAGATTGCCGCCGAAATGCCGGCCAAGTTCCGCGAGAGACGCGGCATTCCCGACGATCTGCCTGGTGCGGGCGCCATAGAGATGGCCGTAATGATTGACGAGCGCACGCGGCATCCAGGGATAGGCCGCACGCAGCGTGTCGGAAAAGGCGACATAATCGGCGTTCGGGATTTCGCCGCCAGGCAGAACGGCCCCGCGCGTCCAGTCGCCTCCCATCTTCGGAAAGAATTTGGCGAGCCGCTGCATAGCGTGCTCCGAGAGCTTACGGAAGGTGGTGATCTTGCCGCCGAAGACGCTCAGGAGCGGCGCACCGCCAGTCTCGTCGAGATCGAAGACATAATCGCGCGTGACGGCCGAAGGGTTGCCCTTGCCGTCGTCGAACAGCGGCCGCACACCGGAGAAGCTTTCAAGCACGTCGGAGCGGCGCAGCTTCTCCTTGAAATAACGGTTCACGGCCGTGATCAGATAATCGATTTCCTTCTCGTCGGCCTTCACCTCTTCCGGCTTGCCCTCATAGGGAATGTCGGTCGTACCAATCAGCGCCTTGTCGCCCTCGTAAGGGTTGATGAAGATGACGCGCTTGTCATGGTTCTGGACGAGATAGGCCTGCTGACCGGCCCAGAACTTCGGGACGATGATGTGGCTGCCCTTGACGAGCCGGACGCTGCGCTGGCTGTTCGAACCGACGACGCGGCCGATAATGTCATTGACCCAGGGCCCCGCGGCATTGACCAGCACGCGGGCGCGCACGGTTCGCACGTCGCCGGAACGCTGGTCGCGCATCTGGACGATCCAATTACCCTGCTCGCGCCGCGCGCTGACGCAAGCCGTGCGCGTCAGGATCTGCGCGCCCTTGGCGGAGGCGTCAAGCGCATTGAGAACGACGAGCCTGGCGTCATCGACCCAGCAATCGGAATATTCGAACCCCCTGGAATACTGATCGAGGATCGGCGCCCCTTCCGGATCGCGATGCAAATCGAGCGAGCGGGTGCCCGGCAGCTTCTTGCGGCCGCCGAGATGATCGTAGAGGAAAAGACCGAGGCGCACGAGCCAGGCGGGGCGGTCGGTCGGGCTATGAGGCAGCACGAAACGCATCGGCCAGATGATGTGGCTTGCCGAGTTCAGGAGCACCTCGCGCTCGATCAGCGCTTCGCGCACGAGACGGAATTCGTAATATTCCAGATAGCGCAGGCCGCCATGCACCAGCTTGCCCGAGCGCGAAGAGGTTCCCTCCGCGAGGTCGCCCTTCTCGCACATGACAACCGAAAGGCCGCGGCCGGCTGCATCGCGGGCAATGCCGGCACCATTGATGCCTCCGCCGATCACGAAAAGATCAAAGATTTCCGGTTCCATCATGTCATGCTCCTTCGGATGCCTGGGGCATCATCAAATCAATCTTTACGGACGGCCGCCCGTCGGTCCGATATCCTAGTGCTGGGCCAGTTTGTCCCAGGCCGGCGCGATTGCCTGCCGCACATCCTTGTAGGCCTCGAACAAGCGGTCGTAGCGCTCAGCGTTTTTCGGATCGGGCGCCTCGGCCTCGCCAAGCAGCGGCGTCACCCAGTCGGCAATGCAACTGTCCATGTCCTGATAGGCACCGATTGCAACTGCGGCCATCATTGCGACACCGGCGGCGCCTGCCTCCTCGCGATCCGAAATCCGCACGGGCGCCTTGACGGCGGCGGAAAGCGAGCCCCGCAGCGCACTAGAACGGGCGGCACCTCCGGTGATGCGCAGTTCGGAAGGCATGTCGCCCATGGCCGCATAACAGTCGCGCGTCGCCATGCCGAGACCTTCGACCACAGCTCTTAGCATGTCGGCAAAACCATGCCGGGTTGAAAGGCCGGTAAAGCCGGCGCGCGCATGCGCATTGACGAAGGGCCCTCGCTCGCCCGCCTCGGAAATATAAGGGTGATAGAGAAGGTTCGTCGGCCGCGCTTCGGCAAACCAGGCGTCGATGCGGGGAATAAGGTCGGAGTAGGAAACCTTGCTTCCGCCCGCCGACATCAGATCTGCCGCGATTCGCAAGAGCCAGTCGATATTGATCGTCGCGCCCATATTGGTCTGGACCTGCGTGACAATCCCAGGGATGGGCAAGGCGATGACATATCCCGTCCCCTCATCGTTGAGCTGAACGTCAGGCACGGCTTTGGCGCGCATATGCACGCCCGTCGACCCGATCGTCGAGCAGGCGGCATTCTGGCCGCCGGTGCGCACGCCGGCGCCAAGCGCCGTCATCACCATATCGACATAACCCAGCGAGACCGGCGTTCCAGCAAGCAGGCCGGCGGCCTTCGCCGCCTCCGCCGTCAAGGGATGGCTCGTCTGCGTCCCGTCGATAATGTCAGGCAGAAGCGAGCGCCGGCGTTGAAGACCGAGCGCATCGATAACCACCTCGTCATACTGACGGTTGCGGAAATTGCCGAAGGTAAAGCTTGCCTCGGAGGGATCGGTCGCGCGCACGCCGGTAAGGTTGAGATAGAGCCAGTCCTTGCAGTGCAATGCCGTCTCGGCTCGATCGAGGAGTTCGGGCATGAAGCGATCCATATGGGCAAGCTGCGTGCCCTGCTGACAGGTATTCAAACCCGTTCCGGTCGCCTCGAAGCGGGCGCGATTGGCCGCCGTCGCGCCAAGGCGCGTGACCGTCGGCGCCGCGCGAGCGTCGAGCCAGAGCCAGGCATCGTCAACCGGGGTATTGCCGGAGCCGACAAGCCAGGTGCCGTCACCCTGGCCGGTAACCGCGATCGCGGCGGTTCGGGCAGCAAGGTTCTCGACCTTCTCGCCAAGCCCGCGCAATGCACTGACGCAGTCCGACCAGGTCTGGCCGAGCGACTGCGTGACCGAACCGTCCTCACCCATCTCATAGCGATTTCGCGCCGACGCCGAGGCGATCTGCCTTCCGGTCAGCTCAAAGGCAACAGCCTTTAAAACAGAGGTACCCGCATCGATCCCGATGATGATCCCGTCACTCTTAGGCATTGTACGCCAGCTCCACCATGCTGCACCCCGCGATAGGGGCATAGGCATACATCACAAACATTTTCATTCCTCCCCACGCAGCCAAGGGCATAATCTACGCGAAGTCGCATATATCGTCGCCACCGCACTCTACCCGACAAGGGAAGATCGCGAACGAAGCGTTAGCAGATACCAGACCCCAGCCGCATAACCGGACACGGCGCCGCCGGCGATCCATCAAACAGTTCGCCGATTTATAACATAAAGATACCGCCGTTACAGTAATATTTTTCTGGTGTTGTAATTTTTTTCATATAAAATGCACATGAAAGATCGCTCCGCCACTGCTGCAAACAGCTATGGCGATGCCTTGGAGGAAGGTCACCTAGTAATCGACGCATCCCCTCGATACCATGGCTGACGCCTTTAGCCGCACGAAAGCTCTGTCGATTTAATTATTTACTATCAGTATCTTATGCTATTTTTCTCGTATCAATCTGACCAAGACGATAGCTGGAATGCGCTTTCAACGAGACGTCGGGCAACTGCTGGCATCCTGGACAAGATGGCAGGAATGGCCGGAGCGCATTCAGGCAGATCAAATACGGGACATGCTAAAACGCAGTTGACAGGCTCCGGAATTCATAACATACAGAATGCAGTTATTAACATACTTCTATCACAAATATCGCATAGACGCGACGATTGTGAACCAGAAATGGGCGACTGGAGGAGACAGCCGCTCGGACGCTGAGGAGGCTCCTGATGTTGAATTTCCTTTCCGGTGGCGGCAAAGCCCGAAACCAAGCGGAGCGCTTGTTGGCCCGGACGCGGAAGCCAGGCTTCCGTTAAGCCGCACCATGGCACTTTTCTCCCTTTCTCCATCAGGCAATCCGGCTGACATGCCCAAGGTCGTTTGAACATGAATACGCAAGCTCAATATGCAACTGCCAAGCCGACAGGCTCCAAACTCAAGATCGTCGCCGGCATTGCCGCTGTGGTGATCGTGATCGGCGCCATCGCCGCCGATACCAAGGTGGTCAAGATCGGCTCTGCACACGATGTGCGCGAGCAGGGCTTCCAGCCGGAAGCCTATGGCGCTGCGGAATTCCCGAAGGTGCAGGCGGATGTCGAAAAGCGCGCCGTCGATGCAGTAACGCTCGCCAATGCCGTTCTCGCCGACAAGAAAGCAGCCGGCACGAAATATGGCGTCGCAACCAGCACCGGTCCGGTTCTCCCGGTTTCGCTGAATGGCACATTCGGCGATCGCAAGGCCAATCTCAACGAGTTCAAGGTCGACGGCATGCCCGACGGTGTCACCATCCGGGTACAAACGGGTCCTGCGATCAACGGCACCGATCTTCGCGACGCCACCGGCACTATCCAGTTCGGGCAGTTCACCAACCAGATCGAATATCAGGACGCCGGTTCCGCCATCAACAACGAGATGAAGAAGGCCACACTGGGCAGCCTCGATCCGGAGAAGCTGACCGGCAAGACCGCTACGGTCGTCGGCGTGTTCAAGCTCATCAATCCGAAGAACTGGCTCATCACTCCGGTAAAGGTCGATGTAAAATGAGCCAGGTCCAGCAGAATGGGGCGGCCATAGGCCAGGTCGTTCTCGCCGCCCGCAACGTCGCCAAGTCCTATGGCAGCGTTCACGCGCTGAAGGGTGTGAACTTCGATATCCGCCGTGGCGAAGTCACGACGCTCTTCGGCGAAAACGGCGCCGGCAAGTCGACCCTGATGAAGATCCTGTCCGGCGTCATCCAGCCGACATCGGGGGAGATCATCCTCGACGGCAATCCGATCAGCTTTGCGTCCTCCACCCATGCCCGCTCCTGCGGCATCTCCATCATCCACCAGGAATTGAGCCTGGCGCCGAACCTGAGCGTCCGCGACAACATCTTCATGGGTCGCGAGATCATGAAAGGCGGCGTGGTCGACTTTGCCGAAGAGGAGCGCCAGACCCGCGCGCTGATGGAAGAGTTGGAAGAGCATATCGATCCCCTCACCCCGGTCGAGGATCTCCGTCTCGGCCAGCAGCAGATTGTGGAAATCGCCCGTGCCCTCTCCGTCAATTCGCGCATCCTGATCATGGATGAGCCGACTTCGGCGCTGAGCGCCACCGAAGTCGAGGTTCTGTTCAAGGTTATCCGCGACCTGACCGCGCGCGGTGTGTCGATCGTCTACATCTCGCATCATCTGGAAGAGGCGCTGCAGATCACCAACCACGCCGTCGTGCTGCGCGACGGCAACATGACTGCCTATGCCGAGCGCAAGGATATCGACCTCGAATGGATCGTGCGCAACATGGTCGGCGACAATTTCGACCTCGGCAGTCCGCCGACTGGCCACAAAATGGGCGACGTCGCGCTGACGATCGACAGTCTCACGGTCCCCGGCCCTTCGGGCGCTGCCTATAATGCCGTCGACCGTATGTCGCTTGCGGTTCGCGCTGGCGAAATCGTCTGCATCTATGGCCTGATGGGCGCGGGGCGCACCGAGCTGCTCGAATGCGTGGCGGGACGCCTGAGATCGAGCGGCGGCCGTGTCCTTCTCGGAAATACCGATGTCGGCGGTCTCAGCATCGCCGGTCGCATTGCTCAAGGCCTGGTTCTTGTGCCGGAGGACCGGCAGCGCGACGGCCTGGTTCAGACGATGACTGTCGGCTCGAACCTCTCACTTGCCAGCATCGGCGCGTTTACCAAGGGTCTCTTCACTTCGGGCGGCCGCGAGCGGGCTCTGGTGAATGAGTCGATCCGCAAGGTTCATATCAAGACTGATGGCGGCGACGCGGCGATCGGTTCGCTGTCGGGCGGCAATCAACAGAAGGTCGTCATCGGCAAGATGCTGGCGACAGACCCGCGAGTGATCCTGCTTGACGAGCCGAGCCGCGGCATCGACATCGGCGCGAAGGCGGAAGTCTTCAAGCTGCTCGCCGAGCGCGCCAAGGAAGGTCTGGCGGTGATCTATTCGACATCGGAAGTCGCCGAATGCCTGAGCATCGCCCATCGCATCATCGTCATGCACCGCGGCAAGATCTCTGCCGAATTCGGTCCGGACGTCACCAAAGAAAAGATCATGGCCGCCTCGGGCGAAGCAGTGGTCGCGCACTAGCCGCATTCATGGAGCACTGATTATGTCAGTCACGAACATCACAGATAAAAAGCCAATCGCGAACGGACAGCGGCGGAACTTCAGTCTCGTGCGGCTGATCCTGGAAGGGCGCGCCTTCTTCGCGCTGATCGTCATCATCGCGGTCTTCTCCTTCCTGTCGCCCTACTACTTCTCGCTCAGCAACTTCCTGACCATGGCCTCGCATGTCGCGATCTTCGGCATTCTTGCCATAGGCATGCTGCTGGTCATCCTGAACGGCGGCATCGATCTGTCGGTCGGCTCGACGCTTGGCCTCGCCGGCTGTATCGCCGGCTTCCTGATGCAGGGCGTCACGCTTTCGAGCCTCGGCGTCATTCTCTACCTGCCGGTCTGGGCCGTCGTCGTGGTGACCTGCGTGCTTGGCGGCGTGGTCGGAGCGGTCAACGGCGTGCTAATTGCCTATCTGCGCGTGCCGGCCTTCGTCGCTTCGCTCGGCGTGCTCTATGTTGCCCGCGGCATCGCGTTGCTGATGACCAACGGCCTCACCTACAACAATCTCGGCGGCCATGCGGAACTCGGCAATACTGGCTTCAACTGGCTGGGCTTCAACCGCCTCGCCGGCGTTCCGATCGGTGTGATCGTGCTTGCCGTGCTTGCCATCATCTGCGGCCTCGTTCTCAGCCGCACGGCGTTCGGCCGCTGGCTTTATGCCTCCGGCGGCAACGAGCGCGCCGCTGATCTTTCCGGCGTCCCCGTCAAGCGCGTCAAGATCATCGTCTATGTCCTGTCGGGCGTCTGCGCCGCCATCGCCGGCCTGGTGCTGTCCTCGCAGCTGACATCGGCTGGCCCGAACGCCGGCACCAGCTACGAGCTGACGGCGATTGCCGCAGTCGTCATCGGCGGTGCGGCATTGACCGGCGGCCGCGGTACGGTGCGCGGCACCATGCTTGGCGCCTTCGTCATCGGCTTTCTGGCGGACGGCCTCGTCATCATCGGCGTGTCCTCCTACTGGCAGACGGTCTTTACCGGCGCCGTCATCGTGCTCGCCGTGCTGATGAACAGCATCCAGTACGGACGCCGGACCAAATCGAGCTGACACAGCAAACGAACTTGTCACCGGCCGACACATGGAGCTGGCCGATGAAAGAACCGCCGGTTCACCGGTATCACCAGAGCTCATCAAAGGGAGAGAGACTAATGTTTAAAAAAGGTTTGCGCATTGTCATGGCAGCGGTTGCTATCGCTCCGCTACTGACGGGAGCAGCATGGGCCGCCGGCCAAATGACGATCATCGTCAACGATCCGTCCAACCCCTACTGGCTGACCGAAGGCAATATCGCCAAGGCGACCGCCGAAAAGCTCGGCTATACCGCAACGGTCGGCGCGCACAAGGGCGATACCAATACCGAGAGCAACCTGATCGACACGGCCATCACCAACAAGTCGGTCGCCATCATCCTCGATCCGGCCAATGCTGACGGCTCCGTCGGCGCGGTCAAGAAGGCCGTTGCCGCAGGCATCCCGGTCTTCCTCGTCAACGCTGAAATCAACCAGGAAGGCCTTGCCAAGGCACAGCTCGTTTCCAACAACGCCCAGGGTGCCGCGATCGGCGCTCAGCAGTGGGTCGAAGCCGTTGGCGACAAGGGCAATTATGCCGAACTCTTCGGTTCGCCCTCGGACAACAACGCCGCAACCCGCTCGAACGGCTATGAAACCGTTCTCACCCAGTATCCCGACCTGAAGAAGGTTGCTCAGGAAGTTGCCAACTGGGACCGCACCCAGGGCCACAACAAGATGCAGTCCATCCTGCAGGCTCATCCGGATATTATCGGCGTGATCTCCGGCAATGACGAAATGGCGCTCGGCGCGATTGCCGCTCTCAAGGAAGCTGGCAAGCTCGCCAACGTCAAGGTCGGCGGCTTCGACGGTTCGCCGGATGCAGTTGCCGCCATCAAGGCCGGTGAACTTCAGTACACCGTCCTGCAGCCGGTCGCCGTTTTCTCTGCGGAAGCCGTCAAGCAGGCCGACAGCTTCATCAAGACCGGCAAGACGGGTGCTGCAAGCGAAAAGCAGCTTTTCGACTGCATCCTGATCACCAAGGACAATGTCAACAAGTACACGGCACCGTTCGTCCTCTCCGAGTAATGATATCGGGAGCGCCGCAAGCCGGCGCTCCCACCCCTTGACCGCAATGAACGGCGCTTCGGCTGAACATCAGGAAGTACTTTTAGAAACCCGGATAGCGAACTGTTCTTTATACTCTTTTCCATAGCGTAACATTCGCTGCAGCGAGTTCATCTCCGCAAGGCTCAGCGTCAGAGGCCAAAGTGACAGACAAAACAAGCCCCGTATCATTCCTGCAGGACGAGTTGCCGAGCGACAGCCGCCATTCCCGCCAGATCGCCAGGCGCCAGATGATCGCCGAAGCCGTGATGGCGGAGGGCTCCATGCGCATAGAGGATCTGACCGAGCGCTTCGGCATCAGTCTGATGACGGCACATCGCGATGTCGATGAACTGGTCAGCCGCGGCCTCTTCCGCAAAACGCGCGGCATCGTATCGGCCGCAGCAACCAGCCTGATTGAATCGAGCGACGTCTATCGCGCCAATCGACAGGCAGGCGAGAAGAAGATGATTGCGGCGGCGGCAATGCAGTTCATCGAACCGGGTCAGGCGATTTTCTTCGACGATTCCACCACCGTTTTGCAGATGGCCTCACAGCTTCCCACCAAGGTGCCGCTGACGGCGATCACCAATTCGCTGACGCTGATGAATGCGCTGAAGGACATGCATGACGTGACGCTGCTCGCGCTCGGTGGACAGTATTATAACTGGTGCAATGCCTTTATGGGCCGCATGACGATCAACGAAATCAACCGTTTGCGGGCCGATGTCGCTTTCATTTCGATGTCGGCCATCATCGATGATGTCGTTTTCCATCAGTCGCCGGAGATCGTCGACATCAAGCGGGCAATGTTCGATAGCGCCGCCAAGAGCATCCTGCTGATGGATCACACGAAGTTCGAACGGCGCGCGCTGCACAGTTTCGCACATCTCAGCGAATTCGATGTCGTCATCGTCGACGAGAAGACGCCAGCGGCGCATCTGGAGCGCATGCGGAGCAAGAATATCAATGTGGTCGTCGCCAAAGGCGACAGGGAACGAACCTGACGGCCGAGCCCATCGGTGGCCGCCGCACGTCGTTCACGATCAGGAGTCATGAGAATGCCGAGTCTGCTCGGGATAGACAGCGGTCTGACTGTTACCAAAGCCGTCATCTTCGATATCGATGGCACACCGCTTGCCGTTGCGCGCCGCCGCGTCACCCAATTCATGCCGAAGGCTCGTCACGTCGAGCGCGACATGGAAGAACTCTGGACGCAGACGGCGGACGCCATTGCCGAGGCGATCAGGCTGAGCAACCGACCCGCCAGCGACATTCAGGCGATTGCCGCCACCGCACATGGCGATGGGATCTATCTGCTTGACCACGCAAAGAAGCCGCTCGGCCGCGCCATTCTCTCGCTCGACAGCCGCGCCGGGTCGGTCGTCGAACGATGGCTGAAGAGCCCCGTAGCCGACGAGTCCTTGAAGCTGACCGGACAATTGCCGCATGTCTCGGCGCCTTCTGCGCTGCTTGCCTGGATCAAGGTCAACGAGCCCGGACGCTTTGCGCAGATCGGCCAGATCCTGAGTTGCAAGGACTGGCTGCGCTTCTGCCTGACCGGCGTCGCCGGCACCGACCGGACCGAGGCAAGCACCTCCTTCACCAATGTTTCGACGCAGGACTATTCTCCGGATGCACTGACGCTCTTCGGCGTGTCAGAGGTGGCCGACGCCTTGCCGCCAGCTTCGCGATCCGACGAGGTTGTCGGATATGTAACCGAAGCCGTCGCCAAGCGAACCGGCCTTGCGGAAGGGACGCCCGTCGTTGCCGGCCTGCACGACGTGACCGCCTCCGCTCTCGGCGCCGGCGGCTATGCCTCCCGCGTCGTCGCTGTCATCGCCGGCACCTATTCGATCAACGAAACGCTGTCGTCGGAACCGCGCGTCGACCGCCGCTGGTTCTGCCGCAACGCCATTGCGCCGGGCCAATGGAACAACATGTCGATCTCGCCGGCGTCCTCGGCAAATTACGAGTGGTTTCTCGACAAGCTCTGCGCCAGCGACATCGCAAGTGCCGAGGCTCAGGGCCAGTCCATCCATGCCCTGCTCGCCCCCGAGATCGAGGCGGCGTTTAATCGGCCATCGAGCGCGCTGTTCCACCCCTATCTGTTTGGCTCGCCCTATGGCGCCGATGCAAGCGCCAGCTTCTTCGGGCTTGGCGGCTGGCATGATCGCGGTGATATGCTGCGCGCGGTCCTCGAAGGCATCGCCTTCAATCACAAGATTCATATCGATGCCCTGAGCGACGGCTTTTCCTTCGATCGGGCTAGGTTGGCGGGCGGTGTGTCGCGCAATCCGATCGTCGTTCAGATGTTTGCCGATATTCTTGGCATGCCTGTTACCACGACCGAAACCGATGAAGCCGCCGCCTGGGGTGCCGCCCTTTGCGCCGGAGCCGGGATCGGTGCCTACACCAGCCCGGAAAGCGACCCTCGCGATGTCGGTAAGATCGCCAGGACCTACTATCCGGATTCCACCCGCAATGCTGATTACCGAATCCGCTACGACCTATTCAAGGATATCGCCGAGGCGATGACGCCACTTTGGCCGCGGATCGGAGATCTCGCAGCGCAACACTCCCAAGACTGACCGCCAATTGCGCCGCGCGAACCAGCTGTTTTCGCGGCAACCCAGCAGGACGATGATGTTATGACCGATATGGCCGCCGATCTGAAACAACGCTTCTCGCAACTCCAGGATGGCGATATCGACGTCGTCATTCTCGGAGCCGGCGTCAACGGCGCCGGAGTGTTTCGCGATCTGTCCGTGCAAGGCGTCAACTGCCTGATCGTCGACAAATCAGACTTCGGTTCGGGAACGAGTGCGGCGCCATCCAGGTTGATCCACGGCGGCCTGAAATATCTGGAAACTGGCGAATTCCGGCTGGTCGCCCAGTCGGCGCTCGAGCGAAACCTGCTGTTGAAGAACGCGCCGCACTGCGTCGAGGCACTGCCGACTTTCGTGCCGATCTTCTCCTGGATGCGTGGCATACCGGCCGCGCTTCGCACACTTATGGGATCGACGACAGCGCCGCGCAGCCGCGGCGCGGTGCTCATCAAGATCGGGCTTGCGCTTTACGACTTCTTCGGGTCGCGCAATCGCGTCATGCCGCGCCACAGATTTCTGCTGAAGGGCCGCGCGCTGAAGGAAATGCCGCATGTCACGCCCGAGATCGTTGCGGGCGGCATCTATTACGACGCCAAGATCAGCCGACCGGAACGATTGGTCTTTGAACTGGTCAATGACGGGCTTGAGGCCAATAAGGGCTCGCTTGCCGCCAATGCGACAAAACTCGTTTCCGCCGTCGATGGCACGCTGACTTTCCAGCGCTCCGATGGCTATGCTTTCTCCGTGAAGCCGAAGCTCGTCGTCAATGCCGCCGGCCCCTGGATCGATCACGTCAATACCGCTCTCGGCGCGCCGGCTCATCTGATCGGCGGCACCAAGGGATCGCATATCCTGCTCGATCACCCGGAACTCGTTCGCAGCCTCAACGGCCACATGATCTATTTCGAAGCCGACGACGGCCGCATCTGCCTCGTCTACGGCTATTTGGGCCAGGCGCTTGTGGGATCGACCGATATCCCGTGCGACGATCCTGACAATGTGCGCTGCGAGGAACCGGAGATCGAGTACTTCCTGGATAGCGTGCGTTCGCTTCTGCCGAGCCTGCGTTTCGACCGCAGCCAGGTGACATACAGCTATAGCGGCATCCGCCCCCTGCCCGCCTCCGACGCCTCATCGCCGGGTCTGATCAGCCGCGATCACTCCGCCCCTGTCTTCGAGCCACAGGCGGGCCGACCCTTCCCGATCATCTCGCTGGTCGGCGGCAAATGGACCACGTTCCGCGGCTTTGCCGAAGAGGTCGCCGATATGGTGCTTACGCGCCTTCAACGGACCCGCAAGACCTCTACCGAACGGCTTGCCATCGGCGGCGGCAGGGACTTTCCGATGACCTCCGATGAGCGTGCGAATTGGATCAAGTCGGTCGCGGCGAAGACCGGTGTCGAGGCAAGCAGAGCCGATGAGCTTTTGAGTCGATACGGCACGACGGCGACAGAGATCTTCGCACATCAATCAGACTACAGCGACAACCAGCGCATCAGCGGCGCGCAACGTCATAGCGTCCGCGAGATCGACTGGATCGCACGCCAGGAACTGGTCGTTCATCTCTCTGACATCGTCTTCCGCCGTTCGACCATGGCAATCGAGGGCCTTCTGACGATCCAGGGCTTGCGCGAAATCGGCGCCATCGCAGCTGCCGCGCGGAATTGGGATTCTCAGCGGCTGGCCGAAGAAATCGACGATGTTATCGCGTTGCTTTCTAAACTTCATGGTCAGACACTAACCGAGGAAAGCGTGCGTCTGGCGACAAGTCCGTCCCCGCGCTGATTACGCTTTGTTGGTTCACAACATAACCAACTCGTGTACGGATGCCCCCGTTCATGCAAGTTTTTCTTTGAGGGATCTGAACGTGTGATTGGATGCGCTCATGTATTAGGCCTTTAATGCAGTCCGGATATTACACCTGGCCGGTATGGAACTGAGGGAAGCTGGCGCAAATCATTTCTACGAGCTCGTGGCTCACTGAGCCGGTTGCATTTCCCGCCCCTCTTCCACCTCCGGCGAGACGAGAAGCTGACGGTGCACAAGTGCGGCGGCCGGAAACAAGCGATAGGCACACGAGCGTCGATGCTGATCCCGCTTGCCGCAATGATCGCCGGTGACTGGACTTCGTATCAGATCAACTCATCGTGGTCGCAGGTTCCGGGTGCTTACGGTCGTCGACGATTGCATCAGGGAGCGCTTGGGCCTCGTCGCCGATACGTCCCTTTCCGGCCTCCGGGTTGCCCGTGAGCTGGACCGGATCATCAAGGGACGAGGCAAGCCAAAGATGATCGTCAGCGACAATGGCAGCGAGTTCACCAGCAACGCGATCCTGCAATGGACGGATCGGACCAAGGTGGAATGGCACTACATCGCACCGGGCAAACCGATACAGAATGCCTTCATCGAAAGCTTCAATGGACGGCTGCGAGACGAGTTCTTGCACGAAACTCTCTTCTCGTCACTGACCCATGCTCCATGCTCGATCAGCGCTTTCAAACTGGCGCAGCGATTACAATCCTGTTTCATAACGCCCATCTTTCGTAAGCGCCGTCTTTGTCCCATTTTGTCCGCTGCTTTTTGAGCATGGTTTCTCATGCGAGAAGGCTTCCATGTTATCTGGAAGCTGAATGATGGA
>NZ_RAIN01000015.1:0-148560 GCF_003610155.1 Rhizobium sp. WW_1 | reverse complement strand
CTCATCTTCGCTTCCTTTGATAGAGCTACGATGAGCCGAAAATCCTCTCTTCTCAATTAAACCAATTCTGTCTCAAGGGCGCTGATGTCGGACAATTCAGCTTGTTTACGACGTGCTCGCCAATCGTGCGCAGAACGAGCATATTGCCCCGGTCATCAATAAGCTCAAGAGCAAACAGCGGGACATCCGGCGGGTATTCGATCCCGCCGTCCAGGGGTCGCTCTTCCAATCGAATATCGTCGTCATCAATTTGAACGACGTGAATTTGGAAATGAAGAAGACGATTCCTCTGCTTGTGTGTCGGCGCATCTACCAGGAACATAAGACCTCTTTTCAGGGAAAGACGCTCAACATCGTCATCGATGAAGCTCATAACATCCTTTCCACGGAGTCGTCGCGCGAGACCGAGAGCTGGAAAGACTACCGTCTTGAAACTTTTGAAGAGATCATCAAGGAAGGCCGAAAATTCGGCGTCTTCGTAACGATAGCCAGTCAGCGACCAAACGATATCTCTCCGACGATAACTTCACAGGCGCACAACTATTTCATTCATCGGCTGATAAATCAGAAAGACCTTCAATCGATCGCAAGCGCTGTGTCCTACATCGACGAATTGACCGAAGAGTCGATACCAACGTTGCCGACCGGCACCTGCATCTTCAGTGGAATGGCGGGCCAAATGCCGCTCAAGCTCGCGATAAAGCCGCTAGAGAGCCACCTCCAGCCAAAGAGCACGACTCTGCGTTTCTCGTCCGTCATTGAGGCTGGAAACTGAACGCAACTAAAGCCTCTGGTGTTCCAAAATCCTGGGGCGGTTCAACAATAGTCCGTAACTCTAATCCAT
Source organism: Rhizobium sp. WW_1 (assembly GCF_003610155.1). NCBI lineage: Bacteria > Pseudomonadati > Pseudomonadota > Alphaproteobacteria > Hyphomicrobiales > Rhizobiaceae > Rhizobium > Rhizobium sp. WW_1. The sequence continues at coordinate 147,716 of NZ_RAIN01000015.1, read as the reverse complement.
TCTGGACGAAATCCGCAGTGGCAGCTCAGTGAACCTAAGGAGACGTATTTATTAGGCTGCATCTTCTCCAGAAGCATAGGCGAAAATTCTGAACTCATCGCCTGCGCATCCCAGTTGTTCAGGAGCGATGAGGAACGCCGCATACTGCTATGTGCGATATGCCCAAATCAAATGCCGCGAGTGGACCCAATCGCCCCGCGCAGGGACAAACCAAGCTGGCGAAATCACTGAGCGACGTTGTCGCCCGCAAATTATATCGAAAAAATGGCGACCCCTGCAGGATTCGAACCTGCGACCACATGCTTAGAAGGCAAGTGCTCTATCCAACTGAGCTAAGGGGCCGTAAGGCCTGGCCGCACCTAGCGTGCGGCGGGCAACACATGCCTGAAACCGCCATCAAACTCAATGGCCGGCGTTCAATAAGTGGTGGGCTTCAGTGAGTCCAGGGCTGGATGCGGTTGAAGCGGAAATTGTCAGAATAGGACACCGTCTGCCGGATGGGGTCTTTCGGCGCAATGACACGATAGTCGATGCCTTCGCGCTTGGCGTAATCCTCGGCCTGTTCCTGCGTGTCGAAGGTCAGCTTGAGCTGCTGGCGCGTGTCGGCAGACGAGGTATAGCCCATGATCGGATCGATCTTGCGCGGCGTTTCCTGGTCGAACTCCAAAACCCAGAGATGGGTCTTGGCCTTGCCGGATTGCATGGCGGTCTTCGCGGGACGATAAATCTTGGCAGGCATTGCTGCAGCGCCTCCGAATAAAGCGGGAGCGACCCGCCTTTGTGCTTCACTTATCTTGCCTCAACCCTTGCAGGTCGAGTGCATCTCGGATTTGCTTAGCTGCGAATCCCTTGGTTTTCAAGCAAAAAGGCAGCCGAAAATCGCCGGAGTTCGGCTGAAGGAACAGGCTTCAGACGAATGGTGAAACAGGGAGCCCGATACTCGCAAGATACCGGCATCAGGCAGCATTAAGACGAGAGAATCGCATCATTCTCGGACACTCGGCCCGCAAGGCCGCGGTTGGAGCGGCCTGGTAAACCGTGATTGAGTTGTCACGCCTGGTGTCACGCGACAGCCCGCCTCCATTCCTATAAGCAACATTCCGCGTTTGCAGTAGGATCTATGGGAGCGATATGATGTCGACTTCGGTGCTGATTGTTTTGACGGCGTCTTCCGCTTTGGCGACGCTTGGCCTCATAGCCTTGCAGTTCCTCCACTGATTCTCGAAGACGATGCCAGCCCCGGCATGAGTTTGCCCAACGCCTTTGATGTTTTCCGGAACGCCCCTACACGCTTCGCTTTGAACTGGACCAAGAGAACCAGCAGCTTCTAAGATGGGAGCGATGCGTTCCAGCGGGCACGGCATCGAATAGCCCTCCTGACGCCGTCGCCTGACGTCGCTACGCCCCACCATCGCCGGAGTTCGTTTGTGATCCAGATTTCGCCTGTCAGCGTGTCCCTTGCGGAAGCCCTTATCGATGATCCCTTCTACCGCGCCGTCACGGTCGAATCGGGCGCGGACGAAGGGAAAAGACAAGCAGTTCTCGCACGCTATTTCGATCTGGCGATCATCGAAGCGCAAGGGATAGGCGAAGTGCACTATGCCGACGCCGACGGTGCCGCCATATGGCATACCAATGAAGCGAGCGCCAACGATTCCGCACGATATATTGCCGCCCGCAAGCATGCGTTGGCGGAGTTGCTGGGAAGAGCAGGATTCGATGCCTATCTGCAGATTTCCGAATCCATGGCGACCGAAGTCCCTCCTCATCTTGCCAATGCCTGGTATCTATCGATCCTCGGCGTGCGGCCGGCGGCACGCGGACGGAGACTGGCGCAACGCCTGATCGAATTGACTGTGAACCGGGCGGACCGACAGGGGGCGACCTGCTTTTTGGAGACCTTCAATCCGCTCAGCCTGTCCTTCTATCGACGACTCGGCTTCCACGAAGAGATCCGTTGCCTTGAAAAGGTGACGGGGCGAGATTACTGGATACTCGCAAGGCTGCCGCTTTCGCCGGCTGACAACGATTGACGGATGCAAGCCGCGACCGCGAAAGTCGCCGAACAGTCCACAGCGCGCAATCGCCATTGCTGCCGTTCGAAAGACTGAAATTTCGGGATGATTTCAATTGATGGTCGGAGTGGAGAGATTCGAACTCCCGACCCTCTGGTCCCAAACCAGATGCGCTACCAGACTGCGCTACACTCCGTACCGTCGGCACGATCGCCAAAACGCGATCTCCACCTCAGTTCCGCACCGCCAACACACGACCCTGCGGAACGAGTGGGGAGATACACGGTTCATCTCCCCGCTGCAACAGATAAAATCTTGTCGGGCGGATCTTCCCCGAGGAAAATCTAGTTGCCGAGCTTTGCCTTGATGGTGGCGCTCGTCACCTTGTCGCCAACGGCAAGGCCGAGTTTCTTGACCACTCCGCCGTTCAGCTCGATGACATAGGCGACCGGCCCGTCGGAGCTGATGATCGTCTCGGAATAGGGCACGGCGTTTTCCTGGATGTGGGTAACGACACCCTTCTGATCCAGAAAGAGCATGTCGAGCGACAGCTTGGTGTTCTTCATCCACATCATGACGGGCCGCGGCGTGCCGAAATCAAACAGCATGCCGTGATCGGCCGGCATCTTGTCGCGATACATCAGGCCGTATTCGAGCTGCGGCGCCGTCAGCGCCAGTTCCACGGTGAATTTATGAAGCTTGCCGTCGGGCGATGCGATCGAAAGCGGTTCCGAATCGAAGGTCATCGACTGCTGCTCTGCCGCCTGCGCCGCGAAGAAAGAGGGAGCGATCGCCCCAACGAGAAAAAGCGCCAAGATGGCGCTTTTCAAAACTTTGAGAAACATGTCTCTCTTCATGTCAGTGCGGCCGCGTGACCGGGCTCGGTGCGTCCGGATGGATTTCCGCCGCCATGAGGCCTTTCTCGCCTGGCCCGAAGCGGACAAGAACCACCTGCCCCGGCCGCAGTTCGGCCAGACCGAAGCGACGCAGCGTTTCCATATGCACGAAGATGTCCTCGGTGCCCTCGCCACGCGTCAGGAAGCCGAAGCCCTTGGTGCGGTTGAACCACTTCACCAGCGCGCGCTCCAGACCGCTCGTCGCCGTCACCTGCACATGCGTGCGCACCGGCGGCATCTGCGAGGGGTGCACTGCGGTCGATTGATCCATGGAGAGGATCTTGAAAGCCTGATAGCCACGCTCCCGGCGCTGGATCAGCGCGACGATGCGGGTTCCTTCGAGAATCGTCTGATAGCCGTCTCGGCGCAGGCACGTCACATGCAGCAACACATCCTGCATGCCGTTGTCAGGCACGATGAAACCGAACCCTTTAGCGACATCGAACCACTTGACGACGCCTGAGATTTCGATGAGCTCGACGGTATCGCCGGACATCTCCTCGAAGTCTTCAACTCCCTTCGATGAAATTCTGTCACCCATCCTAGCCAGCCCTCGATTACGCGTCACACTGTTACGGTTAACTGATTCCCTGATAGCAAGATTAACATCTTGGTAACGGAAAAGCGCAAGTCCTAGTTTTCGTTTATTCCCACCCTAAGATTATTGCTCCAAGACTTGCGCGAAGCTGGTGCTTCGATCGAAGATCCGCCCGGCTCAACATTAAGAGAGGAAATAGAATGCGTTATCTCCATACGATGGTTCGCGTCACCGATCTCGACGCCTCGTTGCATTTTTATAGCACCCTATTCGGGCTTGTCGAAACCCGCCGCTACGAAAACGAGAAAGGTCGTTATACGCTCGTTTTCCTTGCAGCCGCCGAGGATGCCGAATCATCCCGCAGCAATGGCGCCCCCAGCCTCGAACTGACCTACAACTGGGACCCCGAAGAATATAGCGGAGGACGCAGCTTCGGCCACCTCGCCTATGAGGTCGACGACATCTACGCGACCTGCCAGAAGTTGATGGACAACGGTATCACCATCAATCGCCCGCCGCGCGACGGCCACATGGCATTCGTGCGCTCTCCGGACGGCATTTCCATCGAGATCCTGCAGAAGGGCGCCAATCTCGCCTCTGCCGAGCCATGGGCTTCCATGTCCAATACCGGCTCCTGGTAAGCGCAAGGCGCAAGCTTTCGCGAGGCTTACGGCACGCGCGGAGCCATCCGTTTCGCGCTTGCCGCCCATGCCCATCCTCCGGCATGCTTGGACGACTCGAAGCATCATGCATCGGATATCGCGCGGCCATCGTTCCCAGTCGGCGCGTGCGGTATCGTCGTCCCTCGCAGGAGGCCGTTCCGATGCAGACCTTTTTGCAGGGAACGTCCTATGTGCGATCAAAAGATTTTATACGGCAGGAACACGCTCGCAAGCACAATCGCCGTCCTCGCCTCATTTGTGATGATTACGGGCTGTGCAACCACAGCAAAAAAGCCGCCCGAGGTATCGCAAGCCGCGCCTGCTGTGCCGATGACCGCAGCCGAACAACTCGCGGCAGACATGAACAGCAAGGCCGACGCCCGTCGGCGCAAGGGCGATGTCGCCTATCGCGACCCGATGGTGCACAGCGTCAACGGCACGCGCCAGCAGATCGTTGCCCAGCAGAACCAGGCATTCTATCAGGCCCCTGGGCCCGTGGCTCCCACGGATGGGCAAACAGGTATTGCCGGCCTCGTCACACAGCCGACCGCCGTCAATGCGAACAGAAGCAGCATCTTTTCCGCACCGCCGCCCATCGCCGTCAATCCGGATGGGACGCTCGCCAGCGCCCAGCCTGACGGCGGCCAGACCATCACGCCGATGATGCGCAGCGTCTACAGCACGCCGCCGGCTGCGATGCAGGCAGCCGCTCCACAAACGACGGCGGCGCCCGTGCCGAGTGTACGCACGTCTGCCGAGATGCTGCCGCCACCCGTCATCCGTCATGCGACCTCGCCCGCAGCGGCTTCGCCGCAGCCGATCGCGCAGGTAACGGCGTCGGGTGTCGCGGCAACGCCGAATCCGAACGTCCACGAATTAAACGGTAGACAGGCGGCCGCCTTGGCGCAGTTCATCGCGTCGAAAAACCAGCCGCAGAACGGCAAGCTGATGGTGCAGCCGGTGCCGGGCGCAAACGGCGAGTAAAAAGCCCGCGTTTCCAGGGATTCTTCAATGTCGCCGGCAAGAGCCTGTTAAGGCTCACTTATTCGGGGCCGGCGGCGGTTTCACTCATCTGTCATTTTTTCCACAAAAAAGCAAAATTGCCGCTTGCAGGAATGAAATCACCCCGCTATAAGCGCGCCACACAACAGCTGCACGCGCCCTTCGTCTATCGGTTAGGACGACAGATTTTCATTCTGTAAAGAGGGGTTCGACTCCCCTAGGGCGTGCCACTGTTGTTCTTCTCTCCAATCAATTCGATTAGGCTACCGCTTGCGGACGCAATAGGTTATTCCTATCTACGCTTCGCAGTATGCGCCCTTCGTCTATCGGTTAGGACGACAGATTCTCATTCTGTAAAGAGGGGTTCGACTCCCCTAGGGCGTGCCAACCGCGTGGCTCAACGTTTTCCACAAGCACCTCGAAAAATCTTCGCCTAGTTATGGATTTTTCTCGATTTTCCGCTTGCGGGAACAAAAGGTGCTGACTATAAGGGCGCCACAGCACGCGCCCTTCGTCTATCGGTTAGGACGACAGATTTTCATTCTGTAAAGAGGGGTTCGACTCCCCTAGGGCGTGCCACTGTCTTTCCCCTTGAAACTATTGATTTGTTTCGCAAAGCGGCATTTCGCTGATGCGGTATCGGCTGTGATTTACTTCACGGAGCTTTGGCGGCGTCCGTAACGCGAAGCTGCACGCGGCGGCTTCCCTGCCAGTGATCCGCGCCGAGCGTGCCGGCGACATGGATCTGCGCGCCGCGGGAGGACATCAGCAGTTCGCCGAGCGGCGTCTCCGCTGCGCGGAAGGCAATACCGTCAACCCGGCCGCCGTCCATCGACTCCAGTGTAATCTTGATATGCGACTGGCCGACGAGGCGGGAATCGCGCAGCCTGTGGCTCGGAAGCGCGAAGACGGGCTGCGGATGGCCTGAGCCATAGGGACCGGCCGTCTCGAGCCTGTCGATCAGCTCCACGGTCGCGCCGCTAGCGCCGAGCGCGCCGTCGATCTTCAGGGTTTCGTTGGCGACGAGCCCGGCCACCTGCTTCTCCGCCTTCTCGGTAAAGAAGGCACGAAGCTTGCCAAGATTGCTTCGCTCCACCGTCAGGCCGGCCGCCATGGCGTGGCCGCCACCCTTGACCAGCAGACCGGCGTCGACAGCCGCGCGAACCATGCGGCCCATGTCGAAGCCATTGATGGAGCGACCGGAGCCGGTGCCCTTTCCCGTCGGATCGAAGGCAATGGCGAAGGCCGGCCGGCGGAACTTGTCCTTGAGGCGCGAGGCGATCAGGCCGACGATTCCCGGATGCCAATTCTCGCGTGCCGTGATGATAACGGAGGCGCCGTCGCCATTGCCATATTCCGCCAGCGCCTCGCCTTCGGCCTCATGCAGCATGGCGGCCTCCATGGCCTGGCGTTCACGATTGAGCTCGTCGAGCTTTGCGGCGATCGTATCCGCTTCGCCGGTATCCTCCAGCGTCAGGAGGCGCGCGCCAAGCGCGGCATCGCCGATACGACCGCCGGCGTTGATGCGCGGACCGATGAGGAAGCCGAAATGATAGGGCGTGACGGGGCCAGCGAGCCCCGCCTTGCGAAAGAGAGCTGCGAGCCCGAGATTGCCCTGATGACGTGCAGCAATCAGTCCCTTGACGACATAGGCGCGGTTGAGACCCTTCAGCGGTACGACATCGCAAACGGTCGCCAGTGCGACGATATCGAGCCAGGCGAGCAGGTCGATCGATCGCACACGAGAATCGCCCGCCTCGCGCAACAGCCGCAGGGCCGCGACCAGAACCATGAAGACGACGCCGGCGGCACAGAGATGCCCCTGCCCCGACAGATCGTCCTCGCGGTTCGGATTGACCAGCGCATGGCATGGCGGCAGTTCGTGCGCCACCTGATGGTGATCGATGACGACAACGTCGATGCCCCGCGCCTTCGCCACCTCTAGCGATTCGAAGCTGGTGGAGCCGCAATCGACCGTCACGATCAGCGTCGCGCCGTTATCGATGAGCTGACCGATGGCAGTGGGATTGGGGCCGTAGCCTTCGAAGATGCGATCAGGAATATAGATGCTGGCGGTAACGCCGAAATGCGTGAGGAAGCGATAGAGCAGCGCCGACGAGGCGGCGCCGTCGACATCGTAGTCGCCGAAGATCGCGACGGTCTCGCCCTTCTTGATCGCATGCAGGAGACGCCTTGCCGCCTTCTCGCAATCGGTCAGCAGATGCGGGTCCGGCATGAGGCCGCGAATGGTCGGATCGAGAAAGGCCATCGCTTCGTCTTGTCCGACGCCGCGTCCAGCAAGCACGCGGGCGATCAGCTCCGGCAGGCCATGCGTCTGCGCAATGGCGAGCGCCCTGTTCTGTCCGGCCTGATCGAGCCGGGATACCCAGCGATTGCCTGATACCGAGCGCTCGACATTGAGAAACGCCCGCTGAACTGGATCGACCGGTTGCTCCACCATCTCTCCCGGAATTTGAGGGCGGCGTCCTTGCGAGACGCGCCGCCGCTGTCAGCCTATTCTTTCGGCCGCTCGATACGGATGACCTGCGGTTCGCCGACGAGATAGCCTTCGTTCTTGATTGTCGCAACCGCCTTGCGCACAGAATCCTCCGTCGTCGCATGGGTGACGAGGACGATCGTCTGATGATCGGAGGGTGCGAGATGCTGCTTCGAGCGCTGCACGATCGATTCGAGCGAAATATGGTTTTCCGCCATGCGGGTGGCGACGCTTGCAAAGACGCCGGTGCGATCAAGCACGGTCAGGCGGATGAAATAGCCGCCTTCATGGCTCTGCATCTGCGCCTTGCGATAGGGTTCCAGCGCCTTGGCCGGATGGCCGAGCACCGGCACGCGCTGCTCGCCCGGACGGCTCTTGGCGATATCGGCGATGTCGCCGAGCACGGACGATGCGGTCGCATTGCCGCCGGCGCCGGGGCCGACCATCAGCAGTTCGCCGAGAATATCGGATTCGATCGCCACGGCATTGGTGACGCCATCGACCTGGGCGATGACCGAATCGAGCGGCACCATCGTCGGATGCACGCGCTGCTCGATGCCGCTTTCGGTGCGCTGGGCGACGCCGAGCAGCTTGATGCGGTAGCCGAGATCGGCAGCGGCACGGATATCCTCGATCGAGACGTTGGTGATGCCTTCGAGATAGATGTCGTCGGCCGCGATGCGGTTGCCGAAGGCGAGCGTCGTCAGGATGGCGAGCTTGTGAGCGGTATCATTGCCTTCGATGTCGAAGGCCGGATCGGCTTCGGCATAGCCGAGACGCTGTGCTTCCTTGAGGCAATCGGCAAAGGACAGGCCTTCCTTCTCCATCCGGGTCAGGATGTAGTTGCAGGTGCCGTTCATGATGCCGTAGATGCGGGAAATCGTATTGCCGGTCAGGGATTCGCGCAGGGCCTTGATGACCGGAATGCCACCGGCGACGGCCGCTTCGAAATTGAGCAGGGCGCCCTTTTCTTCCGCGATCTGCGCCAGCTCCACGCCATGATAGGCAAGCAGCGCCTTGTTGGCGGTGACGACATGCAGGCCGCGGGCAAGAGCCGCGCGCACGGCAGCATTGGCAGCGCCTTCGGAGCCGCCGATCAGCTCGACGAAAACGTCGATATCGGCTTTCTGCGCCAGATCGACCGGGCCGCCGAACCATTCGATGCCTGTCAGGTCGATGCCGCGATCCCGCGTGCGATCGCGCGCGGTGACGGCAACGATCTTGACGGGACGACCGCAGGTAACGGCAAGCTCGTTAGCGCGGCTCTGGATAATGCGGACGAGCGAGGCACCAACTGTGCCCAAGCCCGCAATGCCGATTTTGAGGGCATCTGCCATGGAAATTTCCTGATCAGTATGGGGAACGGCAGCCACCGAAGCGGCTGCCGCGCGATATTACGAACGATGAGCGTTCAGCGAAATGACATTGTGCATCGTCTCATCCGCCGTCGACAGGAAGCGCTTCAGATTGCGCGCCGCCTGGCGGATACGGTGCTCGTTTTCAACGAGCGCGATGCGGACGTAATCGTCGCCTTGCTCGCCGAAGCCAATGCCCGGAGCCACCGCGATATCGGCCTTTTCGACCAGGAGCTTGGAAAACTCCAGCGAGCCGAGATGACGGAACTTCTCCGGGATCTTCGCCCAGGCAAACATGGTCGCGGCCGGCGGCGGCACGTCGAAGCCGGCCTTGCCGAAGCTATCGACCAGAACGTCGCGGCGACGCTTATAGATGCTGCGGACCTCGGCAATGTCGGAACCGTCACCGTTGAGGGCGTGGGTCGCCGCCACCTGGATCGGCGTAAACGCGCCGTAATCGAGATAGGACTTCACGCGCGTCAGCGCCGCGATCAGCCGCTCGTTACCGACGGCGAAGCCCATGCGCCAGCCGGGCATGGAGAAGGTCTTCGACATCGAGGTGAACTCGACCGTCACGTCGATAGCGCCCGGAACTTCCAGAACGGACGGCGGCGGCGCGTCATCGAAGTAGATTTCCGAATAGGCGAGATCCGACAGCACGATGATGTCGTGCTTCTTCGCGAAGGCGACGACTTCCTTGTAGAAATCGAGGGTAGCGACATAGGCCGTCGGGTTCGACGGGTAGTTCAATATCAAGGCCAGCGGCTTCGGGATCGAGTGGCGTACGGCCCGCTCCAGCGGCGGGAAGAAGCTGTCATCCGGCTCGACCGGGATCGAGCGGATCACGCCGCCGGCCATCAGGAAGCCGAAAGCATGGATCGGATAGGTCGGGTTCGGGCAGAGGATGACGTCGCCCGGCGCGGTGATTGCCTGCGCCATGTTGGCGAAGCCTTCCTTCGAGCCGAGGGTGGCGACCACCTGCGTATCCGGATTGAGCTTCACGCCGAAGCGGCGGGCGTAATAGGCGGCTTGCGCGCGGCGAAGGCCGGGAATGCCCTTCGAAGAGGAATAACGATGCGTGCGCGGGTCTTGAACCACCTCGCACAGCTTGTCGACAATCGCCTTGGGGGTCGGAAGATCTGGATTGCCCATGCCGAGGTCGATAATGTCCGCCCCGCCCGCTCGCGCGCTCGCTTTCAAACGATTGACCTGTTCGAAAACGTAGGGCGGCAAACGCCGGACTTTATGAAACTCTTCCATTTCTTTCCCCATGGGACAGCGGCCCTCAAAACCGCGCTGAAGTTCGTTGATCTATCGGCCAGCCGCAATACGAACTTGGAAATCGCGGCGCCGCAATATGCTGATGCGAAAGATAAGGTGAATCTTGGGCGGTTATGCACGCAAAGTGCAATTCGCGGTCAGAAACATCCAATTTCGGCCCATCCGAACGCTTTGCGTCCAAATTGCCTGAAACGCAAGGCTAATTCTGCGTCTGGGCCGGTTGGGTGCTGCCCTCTTTCTGAATTTCCTGCAGCGTATCCTGACCATGTTCGGCGGCAAGCTTGCGCATCTCGGCGACGCGCTTTTGGTACTCGGCCTCGGATATAGTACCGGCCTTGCGCTGCGATCCGAGTGCCGTCAGCTGCTTGACCATGTCGCCCGCCTGCTGATCGTTGATCTGCACATTGGCAGCGGTCGGCGGTGAATTGAAGGAAGGATAGCCGTCCTTGTAGTGCTGCTGTGTGCTGGTCTCTTCGACCTGCGTGCCCCTGGCGGGCTTGACGATGACAGCCTGAGGCGGCTGCTTGCGCTTGGCGAAGGCCGCCTTTTCCTCGGGCGTCGAGCAACTTGCAAGCGTCAATGCGAGAATCCCGCACATTGCACCACAAAGTACGGAATACCGGTTCAGTCTTGCCACCATGCCGCTGCCCATAATTGTCTTCCTGCTCAATTCCTTGCTGTGGGTTGCGACTGTTAAATTTGTCGCAGCAGCAAAGCAAGAGCAGGGTTGCGTTTCATTCGACTTGTATTCCTTTTCCCGCAAGATGTACAAATGGAAAACAAGACACAAGCTGCCGCCGGGAGGATGATGCGTGACCGACAGCAAGCGGGATAATAACGAAGGTAATGGCGGCTTTCCCGGCTTTGATCCAAAGTCAGTCGAGCCTTACATCGTCAGGGACCCCGAGGCGATGGCCGTCAACTTTGCTCGCGCGCTGGAAAACCTCGGCAAAGCGGCCTCCGCCTGGCTCGCGCCCCGTGAGCGCGGCGAGAAGGTCGATACGGTTGCCGATCCCTTCACCGACATGGTCAAGACGCTTTCGAAGGTCGGCGAATACTGGCTTTCCGACCCACGCCGGACCTTGGAGGCGCAGACGCAGCTTCTAGCCGGTTACTTCGGCCTCTGGACGAAAACCATGCAGCGTCTCAGCGGCGATTCGGCCGCAGAGGCCGAGGCCGAGCCGATCAAGGACAGGCGCTTTACCGATGAGGACTGGCAGAAGAACCCCTTCTTCGATTTCCTGAAGCAGACTTATCTTTTGACGTCGAACTGGGCGGAAAAGCTGGTTGGCGAGGCCGAAGGGCTGGACGAGCATACGCGCCACAAGGCGACGTTCTACACCAAGCAGATCACCGCCGCCTTTTCGCCGACCAATTTCGTCGCGACGAACCCGCAGGTCTATCGCGAAACCATCGCGTCCAATGCCGAAAATCTCGTCCGCGGCATGAAGATGCTAGCCGAAGATATCAGCCTTGGTCACGGCGAGCTGCGGCTGCGGCAGACGGATATGACGAAATTCGCCGTCGGCCGCGACATGGCGCTGACCCCAGGCAAGGTGATCGCCCAGAGCGATGTCTGCCAGGTGATCCAGTATGAGCCTGCCACGGACAAGGTGCTGAAGCGGCCGCTGCTGATCTGCCCACCCTGGATCAACAAATTCTATATTCTTGACCTCAACCCGCAGAAATCATTCATCAAATGGTGCGTGGAGCAAGGTCATACCGTCTTCGTCATTTCTTGGGTAAATCCCGATCAGCGCCATGCGGCGAAGGACTGGACCTCCTATGCGCGCGAAGGCATCGACTTCGCGCTGGAGACGATCGAAAAAGCCACGGGAGAACGCGAGGCCAATGCCGTCGGCTATTGTGTCGGCGGTACGCTGCTCGCCGCTACCCTCGCGCTTCACGCCAAGGAAAAGAACAAGCGCATCCGCACGGTGACCTTTCTGACGACGCAGGTCGATTTCACCTTTGCCGGCGACCTCAAGGTTTTCGTGGACGAGGAACAGATCGCAGCGCTGGAAGAGCAGATGAAAGTCCTCGGCTATCTCGAAGGATCGAAGATGGCGACGGCCTTCAACATGCTGCGCGCATCGGAACTGATCTGGCCCTACTTTGTGAACAGCTACTTGAAGGGGCAGGAACCCCTACCCTTCGACCTCCTGTTCTGGAATGCCGATTCCACACGCATGGCAGCGGCCAACCACTCCTTCTATCTGCGCAACTGCTACCTCAACAACGCGCTGAGCCGAGGCGAGATGGTGCTCGACGGCAAGACGCTGTCGCTGAAGGACGTGCGCATCCCAGTCTACAATCTCGCGACTCGCGAGGATCACATCGCGCCGGCCAAGTCCGTCTTCGTCGGTAGCCAGTTTTTCGGCGGTCCTGTGGAATTCGTCGTGACGGGCTCCGGCCACATCGCCGGTGTCGTCAACCCGCCGGACAAGCGCAAATACCAGTTCTGGGCCGGCGGTCCAATGAGTGGCGATTATGAGAAATGGCTGGCCGAAGCGAATGAGACGCCGGGCTCGTGGTGGCCGCATTGGCACGCCTGGATTCTCGCGCAGGACCATCGCATGACAGCAGCGCGCCAGCCCGGCGGCAAGGCCCTCAACGCGCTGGAAGAAGCACCCGGCAGCTTTGTGATGGAACGGGCATAGCGACCACTCGATTATGCAATTTCCTTCGCCTCTTATCCCCGCCCGCCTGATCGCACGTTACAAGCGCTTCCTCTTCGATGCCGAGCTGGAGGACGGGACTTTCATCACCGGCTCCTGCCCGAATACCGGCTCGATGCTTGGCCTGACCACACCTGGCTCTCGTATCTGGCTTTCCGAACATGAGGGCGCGAAGCGAAAATATCGCCATGCATTTGAACTGATCGAAGCCGACGGCACGACGGTCGGCGTCAACACCGGCATGCCGAACCGCATCGCCGCCGAAGCGATCGCGCTGGGACAAGTCTCCGATCTCGGCGACTACACAACGGTCAAGCGCGAGCAGAATTACGGACGCAATTCCCGCATCGACCTGCTCTTGACCGGCCCTTTGCGGACAACCACCTATGTCGAGGTGAAGAACGTCCATTTCATGCGGCAACCGGGCCTTGCGGAATTTCCCGACACGGCGACGGCGCGCGGCGCAAAGCATCTCGAAGAGCTCGGCGACATGGTCGAGGCCGGTTTCCGCGCCGTCATGCTGTTCGTGATCCAGCGCAATGATTGCGACCGCTTCCGCATTTGCGGTGATCTCGATCCGGTCTACGCCAGGGCTTTCGAACGGGCTCTGGCGCGCGGCGTGGAGGTCTATGCGCTGAAATGCAGGGTCTCGCCGACGGAAATCGCGCCTGCCGGGTTGATCCCGATAGACGAACCCGGCATAGCTGCATTAGATACAAGTATAAAGATTTCTGCTGAAGGCTAGTCATGGTGAATTACATCGAAGCGGCAACGGCGCCGGCGAAAAATACGGGCGCTATCCGCATCTACGGAGAGGATGCCTTCGCCGGAATGCGCAAGGCCTGCCAGCTGACCGCCCGCTGCCTCGATGAACTCGCCGCCATCGTCGAGCCCGGCGTGCCGACGGATGTCATCGACCGCTTCGTTTTCGAATTCGGCATGGATCACGGCGCCTATCCGGCGACGCTGAACTATCGCGGCTACATGAAATCCTCCTGCACGTCGATCAACCATGTCGTTTGCCACGGTATTCCCAACGACAAACCGTTGCGTGAAGGCGATATCGTCAATATCGACGTGACCTATGTGCTCGATGGCTGGCACGGCGATTCCAGCCGCATGTACCCGGTCGGCGAGATCAAGCGCTCGGCTGAGCGGCTTTTGGAAGTTACCTACGAATCCCTGATGCGCGGCATTGCCGCCGTGCGCCCTGGCGCGCGGACCGGCGCCATCGGCGAAGCCATCCAGACCTATGCCGAAGGCGAGCGTTGCTCCGTCGTGCGCGACTTCTGCGGCCATGGCGTCGGCAGCCTCTTCCATGACTCGCCGAACATCCTGCATTACGGCCGCGTCAATGATGGTCCCGAGTTGCGCGAGGGCATGATCTTCACCATCGAGCCGATGATCAATCTCGGCAAGCCGCATGTGAAGGTGCTCGGCGACGGCTGGACGGCCGTGACCCGCGACCGCTCGCTCTCGGCGCAGTACGAGCATACGGTCGGCGTCACCGCGACGGGCTGCGAAATCTTCACCCTGTCGCCCGGCGGCCTCGATCGCCCCGGCCTGCCGCCGCTGCAGGGATAATTCATGGCGAAACGTTCCGCTTCTACCAAAGGACATGGCGACATGCCCCTCGATAGAGGCGGGAAGACGGAGGCGTCGGAAGACGCGCCGCTGCTGGACGAGCGGCTATTCTTCGCCACACAGGCCGCCAAGCCTGCCTCGCGGGCCACCAAGTCCGCGCCAACAGCCAAACCCGCGCCAACGAATGTCGAAGCCCATTATCACGGTCATCGCGAGCGGTTGCGCGATCGCTACCGCGACGGCGGCGATGCGGCGCTGGCGGATTATGAAATCCTCGAGCTCCTGCTTTTCCGGCTGATCCCGCGCCGGGACACCAAGCCGATCGCCAAGGCCCTGCTCGCGCGCTTCGGCACGCTCGGCGGCGTTTTCGGCGCGCCGGTCAACCTGCTGACGGAAATCAGCGGCGTCGGAGACGCGGTGGCTCTCGACCTGAAGTTGGTCGCAAGCGTCGCGCAGCGCATGCTGAAGAGCGATCTCACGGGCAAACCGGTGCTTTCTTCCTGGAAAGCGCTGATCGACTATTGTCACGCCGCCATGGCACACGAGGCGCGGGAGCAATTCCGCCTGTTGTTTCTCGACAAGCGCAACGCCCTCATCGCGGACGAGGTGCAAGGGTTCGGCACGATCGATCATACGCCTGTTTACCCGCGTGAAGTGGTCAAGCGCGCGCTCGAACTTTCCGCCTCAGCGGTAATTCTCGTGCACAATCACCCGTCGGGAGATCCGACCCCATCTCGCGCGGATATCGACATGACGAAGACGATCATCGATACCGCCAAGCCCTTGGGCATTACCGTTCACGATCATGTTATCATCGGCAAGAACGGCCATGTCAGCTTCCGCGCGCTGCGCCTGATTTGAAATTGGCGCAGATACGATAATCCGATACATTAAATTCCTATTATATATTATTGATATCACATAATCACTTTCGATCACCAATCCGCCAAGCCATGGCAAAATGGCCTGAAATCGTCATCGCGCACGCCGCCTTGGCTTTCAGCTTGGCGTCAGGATCTTCTGGCAGAAGGATGCCGCATTCCACCCGGCGAGTTCACCGGCGCAGAAGCTGTTGTTTTATTTGGCCTTGCCGCTTGCGAGTTATGGGCCATCCGGAGATCGAATGCCGAAGATGTCGTCAGTGTTTGCTCAACGCCTCCTTCGTGTCGGTCGCGGTGCGCTTGTTGCTGCTGGCGCCTTTCTGGTGGTCGCAGGCGGCTTCTACGCTCACATGCTCTGGACGACGAATTTCCACCCGGTCATTGCCGGCGAGCTTTACCGTTCCTCGCAGCCGTCAGCCACGACGATCGCCGAATTTCAGAAGCAGTACGGCATCAAGACCATTCTCAACCTGCGCGGCGGCAACAGCGGGCACCATTGGTATGACAACGAAGTTGCCGAGGCCAAAGCGCTCAACATCAATCATATCGATTTCCACATGTCTTCGAGCCGCGAGCTGACACAGCAGCAGGCCGCGCAACTCGTCGAGATCATGCGCGATGCGCCGAAGCCGCTTCTCATTCATTGCCAGGCCGGCGCCGACAGAACCGGCCTTGCCTCAGCGCTGTATCTGGCCGCGATTGCCAAGGCGAACGAACAGACCGCGGCAAGCCAGATGTCCATCATCTATGGCCACTTGCCGTTTTCCTTCATGAGCGCCTATGCCATGGACCGGACCTTCCAGAAGCTGGAACCCTGGCTCGGCTTTTCGGCATCCTGAGCGCCAAACTTTCCCGTTAGATAATCTGTAACATTGAGCAGCTACCGGTTGACGGAGCATGTTGCGTTGCGACATTGATTCCCTATTCAGTCATCCGAGGCTTCCCGATGGACCAATTCGATCTCCTAGTCGTGGGTAGCGGCCCTGCTGGCCGCAGAGGCGCTATCCAGGCCGCCAAACTCGGCAAGAGGGTGCTCGTCGTCGAGCAAGGCAAGCGCGTCGGCGGCGTCTCGGTCCACACCGGCACCATTCCTTCCAAGACGCTGCGCGAAACCGCGCTCAATCTCTCCGGCTGGCGCGAGCGTGGCTTTTACGGCCGCGCCTACCGCGTCAAGCAGGAGATCAGCGCCGAGGATCTGCGCCGACGCCTGCTGATCACACTCGACCATGAAGTCGAAGTGCTGGAACACCAGTTTGCACGCAATCGCGTCCAGCATATTCGCGGCAAGGCGAGCTTCGTCGATCCGCAGACCATGCAGGTCGTCAAGGATGATGGCGAAGTCGTCACGGTCACTGCAACCAGCATTCTGCTTGCCGTCGGCACCAAGCCGTTCCGGCCCGACTACATGCCCTTCGACAACAAGACGGTTCTCGACAGCGACGAGCTGCTCGATATCGAGGAATTGCCCCGGTCGATGGTCGTCATCGGCGCCGGCGTCATCGGCATCGAATACGCCACAATCTTCAGCGCGCTCGACACGCAGGTGACGCTGATCGATCCGAAGTCGACGATGCTCGATTTCATCGACAAGGAAATCGTCGAGGATTTCATCTATCAGCTGCGCGACCGCAACATGAAGCTGTTGCTCGGCCAGAAGGCCGAGAAGGTGGAGCGCCTGCCGAATGGCAAGGTGGAACTGACGCTCGACAACGGCCGCCGCATCACCACGGACATGGTTCTTTTTGCCGCCGGCCGGATGGGGGCAACCGATACGCTCAACCTCGCAGCCGCCGGGCTCGAAGCCGACGCCCGCGGCCGCCTGAGCGCCAATCCCGAAACCTTCGCGACCAAGGTTCCGCATATCTTCGCGGCCGGCGACGTCGTCGGCTTTCCAAGCCTTGCCTCCACCTCGATGGAACAGGGTCGCATCGCTGCCCGCGTTGCCGTCGGTGCGATCGCCAAGGAGCCGCCGAAGTATTTCCCCTATGGCATCTACGCCGTGCCGGAGATTTCCACCTGCGGCCTTTCCGAGGAAGAGGTCAAGGAACGCCACATCCCTTACGAATGCGGCATCGCCCGCTTCCGCGAGACATCGCGCGGCCATATCATGGGCCTCGACACGGGTCTCCTGAAGATGATCTTCTCGCTGAAAACGCGCCGCCTGCTCGGCGTCCATATCGTCGGCGAAGGCGCGACCGAGCTCGTCCATATCGGCCAGGCCGTGCTGAACCTGAAGGGCACCGTCGAGTATTTCGTCGAGAACACCTTTAACTATCCGACACTCGCCGAAGCCTACAAGATTGCCGGTCTCGACGCATGGAACCGCATGGGCGACATCAAGTCGGAGCTTTAGGCACGACAAATATTGACCATGCCGGCAGGTCTCACTACTCTGTCGGCATGATGAGCATTCTCAACATCGCTTCGGCCTTCTTCATAAGCCGCTAATCCGGTGGGTCATTCAGCCCAATGAAGACGAGGCCGCCTGTGTGACCGCAAGGTCGCTCGCGGGCCTTTGCCGAAACGATCGTATCCCCAAAATTGAAAGGGCGAGATACGGCGCGACGATTGAGAGAGATTTCATGCAATCCAACGAACACCCGTATTCCCCTGCGCTTTCCGACGCGCAAGTGCACGACTTCATCGAACATGGCTTTGTCCGCATCGACGATGCGTTTCCGCGGGAGCTCGCCGCTGAGGCACGGGCCATCATGTGGCGCGATATCCCCTGCAGCGAGCACGATCCGGCAAGCTGGGCGTATCCGGTCGTCCGGCTGCCAGGCTATGGCGGCGAACCGTTCCGCACCATCGCCAACATGCCCATTTTGCACGCGGCTTTCGATCAACTGGTCGGGCCGGGCCGATGGCTTCCAAGAGATGGGCTTGGCACCTTCCCCGTGCGTTTCCCGCATCCGGACGATCCTGGCGACGCCGGCTGGCATGTCGACGTCAGCTTTCCCGGTGACGACGGCGATCCGAATGAGCAAAGCGACTTCTCCGCCTGGCGGGTGAATGTTACCTCGCGAGGACGGGCGTTGCTCACGCTGTTTCTATTTTCGGACGTCGGCGAGAACGACGCGCCGACGCGCATCCGCGTCGGTTCCCACATGGATATGGCACGCTATCTGGAGCCTGCGGGAGAGCAAGGGCGCTCCCATATGATGCTGGAGACTGTTGCCGATCATCGGCCGCAGGCTATGGCAACGGGAAAAGCGGGAACCGTCTATATCTGCCATCCCTTTCTCATCCATGCTGCTCAAAAGCATTGCGGAACAATACCGCGCTTCATGGCCCAACCGTCGATCGGCCTTGCTGAACCCTATCGATTGGAGCGACCTGACGGCGCCTATAGTCCGGTCGAGATCGCGATCCGCCGCGCGTTGGATAAGGAATAGTCGCGTCCGGCCGATAGGCCCCGGTTCCTCACCTCAGCCCTCTCCCCGCAAGCGGGGAGAAGGAGCTTCCTGCGCTGGCGCAACAAAAAAAGCCCCGCCGCGAACGGCAGGGCTTAATTTCAGTCCGGAAGAAAAGTCGATTATTCGGCGCTGTCTTCAGCAGCCTTCTTCTTCGGTGCGGCCTTCTTCTTCGGAGCAGCGGCTTCTTCGCCTTCGGCGGCAGCTTCCGTTGCTTCGGCCTTGGCAGCCTTCTTCTTCGGAGCAGCCTTCTTTGCAGCCGGCTTGCCTTCTTCTTCCTCGTCGTCGGCGAGCAGCGCTTCCTTGGAAACGGTCTTGTCCGTGACGTCAACTTCGGTCAGCAGGTGGTCGATGACCTTTTCTTCGAAGATCGGAGCGCGCAGGTTGGCGGAAGCGCCGGGCGTGTTGCGGAAGAATTCCAGGATTTCCTTTTCCTGGCCGGGGAACTGCTGGAGCTGCGCGTAGAGCGCGCGCTGCAGCTCGTCTTCGGTCACTTCGACGCCGGCCTTCTCGCCGATTTCGGAGAGAACGAGACCGAGGCGAACGCGACGCTCTGCGAGCTTGCGGTATTCTTCGCGGGCCTTCTCTTCGGTGGTGTCTTCGTCTTCGAAGGTCTTGCCCGATTCGCTGAGATCGGCCTCGATCTGGCGCCAGATGCTGGCGAATTCAGCGTCGACCAGCTTCTGCGGCGTGTCGAACTGGTACATTTCGTCGAGCTGGTCGAGGATCTGACGCTTGACCTTCTGGCGCGTGACCGAGCCGTACTGGCTTTCGATCTGGCCGCGAACGATTTCCTTCAGGCGGTCAGCGGATTCGAGGCCGAGCTTGGAAGCGAGTTCGTCGTTGATTTCGACTTCGCCGGGAGCTGCAACTTCCTTGACCTTGATGTCGAAGGTGGCTTCCTTGCCGGCAAGGTTCTTGGCCGGATAGTCGGCCGGGAAGGTTACGGTGATGACCTTCTCATCGTCAGCCTTGACGCCGACGAGCTGCTCTTCGAAGCCCGGGATGAAACGGTTGGAGCCGAGAACGAGCTGCGAGTCTTCGTCCTTGCCGCCGTCGAAGGCAACGCCGTCGACCTTGCCGAGGTAGTCGATGGTGACGCGGTCGCCGTTGGCAGCCTTGCCCTTCTTAGTTTCGTAGCTGCGAGCGCTTTCGGCGATCTTGAGGATCTGCTCGGTCACTTCGTCTTCGCCGATCTCAGCGACTTCGCGGGTGACCTTGATGCCGCCGACCGGCTTCAGTTCGATTGCCGGGATGACTTCGTAGGACAGCGTGAATTCGAAGTCGGCCTGGGCGGAGAGGATCTTTTCTGCCTCGTCCTGGTCTTCGGTCATGGCGATTTCAGGCTGGGTGGCCGACTTTTCGCCGCGCTCGGTCAGGATTGCCGGCGGCTGGTCGCGAACGATTTCGTTGACGAGATCGGCCATGATCGACTTGCCGTAGACCTTCTTCAGGTGCGAGACCGGAACCTTGCCGGGACGGAAGCCGTTGATGCGGACCTTGTCCTTGACCTCGGCGAGGCGCTCGTTCATGCGCACTTCCATGTCCTTGGCCGGGATGACCACCTTGATTTCGCGCTTCAGCCCTTCAGCGAGCGTTTCGATAACCTGCATTGTCCTACCTTCATTCATGGCGGCCGTGCCCAGACAGCCGTTCGTTACGATGAGCACGACGCCGGAAAATCCCGAGCGTGGCTTGGATGCAATTCTCTTTACACTTTGCAAGAGCGCCGCGCATTCGAATGAACGCGCAAAAGGCAGCCCTATCCCGTCACGAGCCAAAACATCTTGTCCCCTTCCTCATCGAAAGCGGGATGCTTTGGGCAAAATGGCGCGTCCTGCGGCATATCGGAAGACAGGCTTCGTCAGCCTCCCCCCGTCCACAAGACAGTGTTGGTGCGGGTAGAGAGACTTGAACTCCCACGCCTTGCGGCACCAGAACCTAAATCTGGCGTGTCTACCAATTTCACCATACCCGCGTTCCCAAAACCGCATGGCGAATGCCTGCCCATGGGGCCTTCCGGAGCGCGGCGTCTCTATATCACCCGTTTCAAACCACGCAAAGGAAAAATGACGGTTCCGCGACGAGGCTTAAAGCTTATCGGAGTTCGTCGCGCTCATATCGTCAGTAAAGCGGCTCTTCGTAGACGGATTTGCCATCGAGAAGCAGGCTTCTGATATGGGCGACGCCATCGGAAGACACGCGCGCCGCGATGGCGACGCGATTGTCGTTGCGGGCGCTCTCGATATCGTGCCCCTGCCCCTCCGGCACATAATAGCGCTCGATGCCATAGGTGACGCCGACGATCGCCTGGGACGGATCGGTAGCATCGCCATCGAACACATAGTCGACAGGCAGACTCTTGAGCACGACCGTATCGGGTTTCGGCTCAAGCGCTCCGAAGGATGATTCGACGATGCCCCAGTAACCGTCGTCCTGCTTCTTCAGGCGAACGGACAATATTGCGGCACTTTGGCTCATTTTCGGGGGTCCCTTGACCATCGTCGAGAACGGAACCCGCGAAATGTCGTAATTCAAGGTCACGTAGTCGCCGCGCAGAAGATCGCGCGGATCGACCGGTGCCGTCTTCAAGAGAATCTCGACACCGCTGCGCAATCCCCAGGCCCGCTCGCCGACCATATAGCCCAGCACGGCGGTCTGAAGGGCCGCAACGATGAGGGCCGCGATCCAGACCCGGCGGGCATTCCCGCTTGCTACCACGCTCCTGTCAGCCAGATCGGTCATGCCCGCGTCCCCTGCCCGTGTTTGTCTGAAAAGCGCCGTTCCAGCTGGATAACCAGCCAGGCGGCAATCGCCACAAGTACGCCGGCGACGAGGAAGAAGCCCGCCGTCCCGATGATCGAGCCGATCGTCTCGCTGGCGAGGTAGAGAATCTCGCAGGCAAAGACGAAATAGGCGAGATAGCGCACTGCGCCATTGTCACGGCCGCTGAGCGCAATGGCGATCACCGAGCTCGCCAGCGTCGCCGCCGCCACGATGACGAGCGGCAATCTATCTTCGACCCAGACATTATTTTCGAAGGAGCCGTTGCTGATTTCGGCGTGGACCAGAAAGAAGCCGATTGATGCGATGAGGAAGGCGTAGAAGGCCGGCGCGGCGCCGCCTGTGCGTGCAAAGGGCATCAGCGGCGAAGCAGGAATGCTGACGGCAAGAAAAGCCGCCATGCCGAGAGCGGCGAACAGGATCGCCGTATTGAGCCCCTCATGCCGCCCGAACAGCCAAGTCAGCCAGCCGACGAGCATGAGATAGGCCAAATGCCGCGCCGCCGGCGCATCGACATAACGAACGAGGACAATCAGGATCACGGCCATCAGGGGCGGCATCCAGGGCATCAACCCATACCATTCGTCGAAATGCCCCCAGATATAAACGCCGCAAAATGCCCAGGCGAGAAAGCCGGCAAGCCCAACCTGGGCGCTCGAGCGAAACAACGCCGCCACGATGCAGGCCGCGGCGAACCAGACGATCATCATCCTGAGCTCGTCGCCGGACAGATTGTACATCTGGCCGACCAGTGCCATGGCGCCGCCGAAGCTCAGTGTGCCGAGAATCAGCAATCCGGCCGCAACCACGGAACGTCCCTGAGCCAGAAGATATGCGGCCCCTAGATAGAAGGTCCATATCAGCGCCACGAGCCCCAGCAAGCGACCTATCCTCGGAATCGCTTCCCAGTTTGCGGAAATGAAAAGCAATAGGGCAAGACCGAGAAGCACGGCGGCAATGATGGTCAAGACGCGGCCGGCACTGAAACTCGTCTGGCGGCCGTCATACTCGCTCAGAACGGCCTTAGCCGTTGCCGCATCGACCAGACCCTTGTCGGTCCAGATTTTCAGATCCCGCTCCAGCCTACCTCGATACATGCGCGGCTCCCCTCGTCTGCGATTCCATTCACGCCAGATTTAGCACAAATCGGCGCGCAATCGATGCGAGCCGCGCCCCTACTGCCCAACCTTCGGCCCACAGGAATATGCGCCTTGTTAATGCAGGGTTAAGAAATTGAGTGGTATTTTCAGCAGCGGTAAAAAGATACCAATTGAAGATATGCGCACAGCTCATGCCTCCCATGAAAATATTGCGCTGCACAAATTCTAAAAGTCATACTATTAATGGCGCAACAAAGACGATGGTGGCGCATCGAGCCGGTACAAATCGGAACCAGCCTGGGGATGCATATCCCGACACGATATTCGGAGCCGCATACTCCTCCTCCCAATGCGCTCCGATCGATTGACGACACTCCTCCTCCCAAGTCGTCAATCACTATAAATGACGCCCACCGCATCCTCCTCCCGCGGTGGGCGTTATTTTTTGCCCATCTAAATCGTTTTATATCCCTCAGAAGCGCGCCGAGCTCAAAAAATGGCGACGGGCGACAAGATATTTTGGCAGGCCTGCGCGGCGCCCGCCGGAGAGAGCCGGAGCCTGCAATCGACCTCCTTCAAAACAGCAAGGCTGGCGAAAAGGTGGCCGAAAGCCGGCAACCATTGGCAAACGCCCGGAAATGCCGGGCATTCGCTCGAAATCGCCTCAAGTGGCAATCTTCGTTTGGTCGCGGTATGCACACAAAGCAGCCACCATCTTAGGCAAATTGCCCACAAGACTTGCATAGGGTGCATAGGTGACATGAAGCATTCGCTCTTTTAGTTTTCGCGGCGCAGCATATATTTAAATCCATTAGATCGACGACGGAACCAATCCTGGAACTGCTCGATCCACAGATCCTCGAAAGGGACTAAAATGAACCTGACCCGCTCTTTCAACAACTGGCGCAAGTATCGTCAGACCGTTAACGAACTCGGCCGCATGAGCGCTCGTGAACTGCACGACCTCGGCATCGACCGCGCCGACATCCATCGCGTTGCTCGCGAAGCCACCGGCCGCTAATCGCCGGACAGGCTTCGCCTTCAGCGAAAGCCTCTCAACGCCCGTTGCGGACAACCGCGGCGGGCGTTCTTTTTTGTCCAGTTGCTGAGCAAGTGCAACATAAGAAATTTCGCTCCGAGCCATTCCCTATATGCAAAGCATATAAATTTTGAGCATTGGCAGCTTTTTAGGCGCCACATTGCACAAATGCATAGCAGACGCCTTTTCTTTGCACTGCACAATTGGCGCTCTCTCGCCTATATAGAATGCAATCGCTGAGGCGGTAATCACATCGCCCGCACGCAAGCTACCGAGGAAAAGATCATGAACCCGATTCGCATTGCAAAGAACTGGATCAGCTACCGCCGCACTCTGAACGAACTTGGCAACCTCTCCAGCCAGACCCTTTCGGACATCGGCGTCAGCCGTTACGAAATCCGCAACATCGCTGCCCGTTCTTTCCGTTAATAGGAACGAACTGAGCAGACTGCCTCAAGACGGCGCCTTTCGGCGCCGTTTTTGATTCTGACGGCTGAGACGCGGCAAGACAGCAAAACGCGGCCACTTTCACGCGACATGCTTAGCAAAGCATTGGATCGCTGGCCCGCCCGTGATAATGACGCGCGCATGACACAGATCACCTCCCACTCTCCCATTCACGTCATCGGCGGCGGCCTTGCCGGCTCGGAAGCCGCATGGCAGATCGCCAACGCCGGCGTGCCCGTGATCCTGCACGAGATGCGCGGCGTACGCGGTACCGACGCGCACAAGACCGACGATCTTGCCGAACTCGTGTGCTCCAACTCGTTCCGCTCCGACGACGCGATCAGCAATGCCGTCGGCGTCATCCATGCGGAAATGCGCATGGCGGGTTCGCTGATCATGGCCTGCGCGGACAAACACCAGGTGCCGGCCGGGGGCGCGCTCGCCGTCGACCGCGACGGGTTTTCGGCAGCTGTGACGCAGGCCGTCCATGGCCACCCGTTGATCACGGTCGTCCGCGAGGAGATCCAAGGGTTGCCGCCAAAAGAATGGGACCAGGCGATCATTGCGACCGGCCCGTTGACCGCACCTGATCTTGCGAGCGCCATCCAAGCCGAAACGGGCGCTGATGCGCTTGCCTTCTTCGATGCCATCGCGCCGATCGTCTATCGCGAGAGCATCAATATGGATGTCTGCTGGTATCAGTCGCGCTACGACAAGGTCGGCCCCGGCGGCACCGGCAAGGACTATATCAACTGCCCGATGGACGAGGCCCAGTACAATGCCTTCGTCGATGCGCTGATCGCCGGCGATGCTGTCGGCTTCAAGGAATGGGAAGGCACGCCCTATTTCGATGGCTGCTTGCCGATCGAGGTCATGGCCGAGCGCGGGCGCGAGACGCTACGCCACGGACCGATGAAGCCGATGGGCCTCACCAATGCCCACAATCCCACGGTCAAGGCCTATGCCGTCGTGCAGCTGCGCCAGGACAATGCGCTCGGCACGCTCTACAACATGGTCGGCTTCCAGACGAAGCTGAAGTATGGGGCGCAAGCAGAGATCTTCCGCCTCATTCCGGGCCTCGAGAATGCGGAATTCGCCCGCCTCGGCGGCCTGCATCGCAACACCTATATCAGCTCGCCGACCCTGCTCGATCGTTCGCTGGTGCTGAAATCCCGACCGGGCCTGCGTTTTGCCGGTCAGATCACCGGCTGCGAAGGTTACGTCGAAAGCGCCAGCATCGGCCTGCTCGCCGGCCGTTTTGCGGCTGCTGAGCGCAAGGGCGAAGCACCCTTGCTGCCTCCGTCCACCACGGCGCTCGGCTCGCTGCTGAACCACATTACCGGCGGCCACATCGTCTCGGACGAAGAGCCGGGCAAGCGCTCGTTCCAGCCGATGAACATCAATTTCGGGCTTTTCCCGGAGCTGGAGCCGAGCTCGATCATCAAGCCGGAGGGCGTGAAGCGCTTTCGCGGAAAGGACAAGACGATCATGAAGCGCCAGCTCATCGCCAAGCGTGCGCTTGGCGATTGCGCCAAGTGGCTCGGCGTACAGGCGCCCGCACTTGCTGAAAGCGCCTGACTATCGATTTTTGGGATTTCAGGTCGTTGCCGGCGGCGCGTGGTGTTCGAGCCTCGCGTCCTCGCCGGCAACATAATTGCCCAGCAGCCAGAGCGAAACTTCCGCGGCCTCCGCGGGCGTCTTGAACTCGAACGTGCCGTTATGATGCGGCACATCCAGGAAATCGACCGTCAAGCCGCGACCGGTTGCCGAGATCTTGGCACGCGCCCGGCCCGGCTCGATCAGATGGACGCTGAAGTGATTGCGCACATTGCGCATGAAACCGGCCTTGTCGTCATGCAAACGCACGAAGACCGCCTGTCCATCGGCTGTGGTCTGTAGCTGCCGGATCGCCTCGGCCGGAAAGGCGCGGCCGAATTCCAGAATGGCAAGGCCGGTATCGTGCAGGCCGTCTTCCTTGTTCTGCGATGCCATGCGCGTCGCGAAATAGGCAAAGAAGACGACGATTGCAAACAGTATGCACCAGACGACAATACCCACGGCAAATCCCCCTGAAATGCAAATCAAGTGCCCGCCCATCTCCATAGACGCGGAGACTTGTGCGAGCTTGGTGTATTTTAGAGCTTCTTTGTGATCGACGCTATCGCCATCCGCAGCTGACGACGCCATTGCGGCAATGCAAGCGATTGATCGAAGATGCCCGCGCCGAGCTTCTGTGCTTTCTTCAAGACGGGCTCGGCCAGAGTTGCCGGCAGAAAAGCCGGAAAGACAGCTTGGGGTATGGCACCTGCCGCCCGCGCCTTGGCGAGATGCTCGCGGCCGAGGCCGGCAAAGGCTTCGATCGCGGCCGAAATACGTGGCTTGTCTTCTCCGGCAAGGAAACTGTCGCGATCGAGCCCTGTGGCCGACAGGATTTCAAGCGGAAGGTAGAGCTGACCGCGATGGCGATTGAGCGGCATCAACAGGAGCAAGCCGGCAATCGCCTGCGCGACGCCGGCATGACCGGCGGCATCGGCGGAGTGCTTCGCCTCATCGGCGGACAAGACGAGGCTTGCAAGCTGGATGAGGGCAGATGCGGTCTCGCCGGCATAGCCCTCCACGCTGCTGCGGCTCTCCATGGGGTCGTCGTAGAGATCGAAGATGCGTGCATCGGCCATGTCGATCAGCGTCTGACGGGGCAGCCGGTATTCTTCGATTGCGGCGAGCAGCTCCGAAGCCAGCGGATTGGCTTCGCTCGATCCATGAGATTGCCCCTCAAGAAGATCGCGCCAGTATTGCATGCGCACTTCGCCGGGTAGCGGCTCATGCACGAGATCGCGCACGCGGGCCAGCTCGGCATTGAAGGCATAGAGCGCGGCAAGCGCGGGACGCTTCTCCTCCGGTGCCAGCAGGCAGGCGAGGTAACGGTCGCGATCGGTGTCGCGCAGCGTGGCCAGGCAGATCTCCCGATTGCTACGGGGCGCAGCTGTTGTCGTCATGCTCTTGGGTCCAAAGATCAAACGGCGATCAGCGCCGCAGCCACGGCACGCGATTCGGAGAGCATGATGTTGAAGGTGCGCACGGCAGCCCCGGTGCTCATCGGATCGGAGGAAATCTGCTTGGCGCGCAGGGCCGCCTTGAGATCGGCCGGCAGCGGACGCAGCTCGGTGCCCGTACCGACGAGCAGAACTTCTATCTCCGCGGCTTCATCGAGAACCTTCTGGAAGCGATCAGGCGTCAACGCATCGCCTTGCAGCATGTCCCAGCCGTATATGCCCGAAGGCAGGCAGAGCAATGAGCCGCGATGCGACATATCGGCAAAGCGGAAGCCACCGTTGCCGTAAGCGTCGATCGGTGCGCGCCCCGGGAAATGCGCGTTACGGATTTCTATTCCTTTAGCCAATGTCTTACACCGCTGGTTTGCCTGACTGGATATCGCCGGCTGCGGGTCCATTGCTTTCGCCGCCGGTCTGGAACTTGTCCGGACGCAGCTTGAACAGGATCAGCACGGGCGCCGCAATATAAATCGACGAAAAAGTGCCGACAGCGACACCGAAAAGCAGAACGAAGGTGAAAGCACGGATCACCTCGCCGCCGAAAATATAGAGGGCGAGCAGCGCCAGCAGCGTCGTCGCCGATGTCAGGATCGTACGAGATAGTGTCTGATTGATGGAGGCATCGATCAGGATCGGCAGCGGCATCTGCGAATAGCGCTTCAGATTCTCGCGCATGCGGTCATAGACGACAACCGTGTCATTCAGCGAATAGCCGACGATGGTGAGAATCGCGGCAATGCCGGTCATGTTGAATTCCATGCCAGTCAGCACGAAGAGGCCGAGCGTCAGAATGACGTCATGCAGCGTCGCGATGATTGCGCCGGCGGCGAACTGCCATTCGAACCGCAGCCATATATAGACGAGGATTGCCGCCAGCGCCGCCAGGACGGCAAGAGAGGCAGTGGTGGTGATTTCGCCTGATACGGCCGGGCCAACCACTTCGACGCGGGCGAAATTGTAATCCTTGCCCAATTCGTCCTGCACGAGGGAAACGGCCGATTGCTCGGCGTTTTCGCCACCCTCCTGCGCATGGACACGGATCACCGCTCCAAGACGATCGGCCAACCGCTCGACGCGCACGTCGCCTGGGACCGTTGCTTCAAGGCGTGCCTGAATATCCGCAACATCGGCAACGCCCTGCTTGGCGCGGACCTCGATGATCGATCCGCCGGCAAAATCGATGCCGAGATGCATCCCGATCGTCGCAAAGGCAATGAGCGTGATGACGGACAGCGCAGCCGAGACCGTGAACGTGTAGCGGCGGATACCCATGAAGCGGATATTGGCATTGTCGAAAATGCCGCTGCGCACGCCGACCAGCAGGGTGCGCGGCTTGCGGCGGGAAATCCACATATTCACCAGCGACCGCGTGACCAGGCAAGAGGTGAAGAACGTCGAGATGACGCCGACCATCAGGGTGGCGGCAAAGCCGCGCACGGCGCCGCTGCTCGCATAAAAGAGAATGGCGGCAACGATGAGAACAGTCAGATTGGCATCGGCGACTGTTGCTACCGCGCGGTTGAAGCCATGACGCAAGGCGTCGACAAGGAGATGAGTCTTCTTTTCCTCCTCGCGCACGCGCTCGTAGATCAGCACCAGCGCATCAAGACCGATGCCGATGATGAGAACGATGGCGGCGACGCCGGGCAGCGTCAGCGTAATCCCGAGCAGGCCCATCAGCGCTGCCACCATGATCATGTTGATGATGAGCGATATGGTGGCGATGATACCAAGCAGGCGATAGAAGCCGATCATCAGGACGGCGACGAAG
Organism: Rhizobium sp. WW_1; assembly: GCF_003610155.1. NCBI lineage: Bacteria > Pseudomonadati > Pseudomonadota > Alphaproteobacteria > Hyphomicrobiales > Rhizobiaceae > Rhizobium > Rhizobium sp. WW_1. The sequence continues at coordinate 118,720 of NZ_RAIN01000015.1, read as the reverse complement.
ACCGCCGCCGCAATGCAGGCGATCAGGCCGTAGCGCGCCGTCTCGCCGCCCAGCCCCGGTTGAATGGTCCGCTCTTCGACCGTCGTCAGCGTCGCGGGAAGCGGGCCGCTCTTCACCATGACGGTCAGATCCTGCGCGCCCTGGGCGGTGAAATCGCCGGGAACGTCGATCTCGCCCGTTGCGATGACCGTCTTCAGAGACGCCGCGGAGATGACCTGATCGTCCAGCACGACGACGACGATCCTGCCAAGATTGCTGGCTGTGGCTTGTGCGAAGCGATGCGTCGCCTCAGGCGTCAGCTTGACGGAAACCGCACCTTCGCCCTTCTGGTTGTCGACGACCGCGACGGCATCGGAAAAATCTATATTCGAAAGCAACGGCTGCCGCTGCACGAGATAGCCAACAGGCGGATCGTCTTCGGAAAACAGCACATCGGACCCGGCCGGCGGATGGCCATCCATGGCATCCTGTACCGACATCGATTGATCGATGAGGCGGAAGCTGAGCTTGGCAGGCTGACCGAGAAGGTTTTTCAGCCGCTGCGCGTCGGCAAGGTCGGGCACCTGCACGACGATACGATCAGATCCCTGCTTGCGGATCAGCGGCTCGCCCACTCCAAGCTGCGCGATACGGGCGCCGATGACCTTGATTGCGCGGGCAATCGCAGACGAAACATGGTCGTTGATGTCGGCATCGGTGATATCGAGCGTCAGCGCGCCGTTGTCGCCCTGAGACAGAACGACTGACGGCTTGTCCTGTCCGGATGTCAGCGGCCGCAACGCCGTCAGGGCGGCCTGGACCTGCGAGGGATCGTTGATGCGAAGCTGGATCTTGCGGCCGGTACCTGTCAGGCCGGAATAGGCGACATTGACGGTGCGCAACCGCGTGGCGATATCGCCGACGATGCTTTCCAGCCGATCCTTTTCGACGTCGCCCCGTTCGATCTTCAGCAGCAGATGCGAGCCGCCGCGAAGGTCGAGACCAAGCTCGATCTTTCGATGCGCCCACCATGCAGGGAGTGATGAAAGCGCGCGCTCACCAAGCAGGTTGGGAGCGGCCAGAAGCACGCTCAAGAGAACGACGAACCAGATTAGGGCGGTCTTCCACCAGGAGACGTGCAGCATCGCTCTCTCGAATTAGGACTTCCTTACTGCGCCCCCACCTTCTACAGGAAATGCAAAGGGCGCAGTAACACCTTGAATTTGTGCACAGTCCTTCAAGAAAGTCGATGCCGAATTTCGAAGATGGGCGGCGACGCCAAGCGCCGCCTTCCGTAAACCGCGTTACGCGGCGTCTGCCTTGACGGGCTCACCCTTGACGCGAACCTCGGAAATGGCGCTGCGGACGACGCGGATACGCACACCTTCTGCGATCTCGACTTCCAGTTCCTTTTCGTCGATGACCTTGGTGACCTTGCCGACGATGCCACTGGTGACGATCTGATCGCCGCGACGAATGTTCTTCAAAATCTCGTCACGCTTCTTCGCCTGCGCGCGCTGCGGACGGATGAGGAGGAAATACCAAACGACCATCAGCGGCACAAACAGGATGATCATTTCAAAGCCGGAACCGCCGAAGGCACTCGCGGCCGAATCTGTTGCGCTCTGCGCATATGCGTTGGTGATAAACATCGAGAACTCCCTTGAACTCCGAGCGGGAACAGGGCCCCGCGTCAGGTGGCCGGAATATAGTTACGCGCTTGGCGAATGCAACAAAAACAGCCGCAAACCGTACCGTTTTCCCGGTCTGTTAGCCTTTCAGCCCCCGAAGGAGCATGATACCCGGCAAGACAGCGCGCGCATTTTACGACTTTCTTGTTCAATATTCAGGAGGAAACGGTGACTGAAGACCAAAACGCCCTGATCCTTGCCGAGGTCCGCCGCCTTGCCGACGCTGTCGAACGTCTTGCCGGCCCGGCCCCGGCCATCAATGATTGGGATGCTGCCGACTGCTTCGTCTGGGCACCTGCCCGGCTCTATCTACAGCCAGTGGCGCGGCCGAACCGCGTGGCGCTGACCCTCATCCGCGGCGTCGATCACGTACGCGACATCCTGCATGAAAATACGCTGCGTTTTGCCGACGGCTTTGCCGCCAATAACGTGCTGCTCTGGGGCGCGCGCGGCATGGGCAAATCCTCGCTCGTCAAGGCGGTGCATGAAGATGTGCGCCGGGCGACCGGCGTGTCGCTGAAGCTGATCGAGGTGCATCGCGAGGATATTTCCTCGCTGCCGGTGTTGCTCGACATCCTGAAATCGGCGCCGCATCGCATCATCATCTTCTGCGACGACCTGTCCTTCGACCACGACGATACCGCCTACAAATCGCTGAAGGCAGCGCTCGATGGCGGTGTCGAGGGCCGGCCGGACAATGTATTGTTCTACGCGACCTCCAACCGACGCCACCTGCTGCCGCGCCACATGATGGAGAACGAGCAATCGACCGCCATCAACCCTTCGGAGGCCGTCGAGGAAAAGGTTTCGCTCTCGGATCGCTTCGGGCTCTGGCTCGGCTTCCACAAGTGCAGCCAGGAAGACTACCTGCAGATGATCGACGCCTATGCCGATTATTTCAAGTTCGAGCTCGAGCGCGCGCAGATGCATCACGAAGCCCTTGAATGGGCAACGACGCGCGGCGCCCGCTCCGGCCGCGTCGCCTGGCAGTATATCCAGGACCTCGCCGGACGGCTGCGCATCAGGCTCGACCGCGACTGATTCTCAAATCGAAGCCATAAACGACAAAAAGCCCGGTGGTAGCCGGGCTTTTTGCAGAGTCCTTGAGACGCACTACCTATTCAAGGAACGTCATTGGGTTGACCGGAGCCGAATTCTTGCGGACTTCGAAGTGCAGCTGCGGCTGGCTGACATTGCCGCTCATGCCCGAAGTCGCCAGCGTCTGGCCGCGCTGGACCTTCTGGCCGCGGCTGACGCTCAGCGCATCAGCGTGGCCGTAGACCGTGACCGTGCCGTCGTCGTGACGGACGAGAACCGTATTGCCGAGTTCCTTTAGGCCGTTGCCGGCGTAGATGACGACGCCGTTTTCAGCAGCCTTGATCGGCGTACCCTCAGGTACGGAGATGTCGATACCGTCGTTGCGGCTGCCATTGACGTTGGCACCGTAGCTGGCGATAACCGCGCCGCGAACCGGCCAGCGGTACTTGCCGATGCCGGTTGCCTCAGGCGCATCGGCCTGCGTGTCCGACTTGGCGGCGTCGTTGATAGACTGGCTTGGCGAAGCGGAGGCAACTTCCTTCGGCTTTGCGGAGGCATCGCTGGCCGCGTCGGCATGGGCGACGACCTTGGGCGCCTTTGCGATCGGCTCGGCGGCAGCCTGCTTGCTTTCAACCGGCAACGCGCCAGGCTTGGCGGAAACCTTCTGCGGCTCGATGGACGCGGTCTTGACCGGATCTGCGGAAGCAATAGCGCCGTGCGGCAATGCGAGCGCCTGGCCGATGCGAATGCTGTCGCCAGCCTGCATATTGTTGGCGCGCTTCAACTCGGCGACGGTAACACCGCTTTCCTTGGCAATTCTCGCGAGAGAGTCACCCGGCTTGACGACATAGGTACCCTTCGGCGTCGGCCCCTTGCCGTTGCCGGCGGCGAGCTTGTTGGGATCGGCAAGGCCAGCCTGGGACTTGCCGCGCATCTGGCTGCCGGAAGGCAATGCAAGCACTTCCTGCTGCGGCGCCTTGGCCGGGCCTGGCATCTTGCCGTCCCGCGAAAGATCGGTCGCCTCGGACGCCATCTTGGCCGGGCTGGAGGCGCCGGCGCCGTTCATCGTCGGGATGATGATCTGCTGACCGGGCTGCGCGCCAGCGCCATTGCGCAGGCCGTTGGCACGCAGGATTTCCTTTTCCGGAACGCCATAGCGACGCGACAGGAGCGCGATGTTCTCACCCTGATGCAGCGTGACGCTCGGAGCATTGACCGTGGTCCAACCGGGAGATAGCTGCTGTGCGGCGGCACTCTTGATCGTACCTGTCGACATCGTATCCGGAGCAAGCGCCGGCGCGGCGCGAGAGCCATTGTTGCGCGATGCGGGGAACGGTTGCGCCATCGCTTCCGATTCGGCCTGCTGCACCCGACGAGGGTTGCCGGCATTGGCAGATGCGCTGGGAGGGGCGAGATCGGTGCGCTGAATTGCGACAGGTGCGGTGGACGCCCGTGCACTGGAATAGGACGGGTTATAGCGGGCCGGCGAGTTCGGGTAGGGTTGCGTTACCGGCGCGCTCTGCTGCGAATAATCCTGCTGACCGTAGCCACCCGCCTGGGCGACATCGGCGCGCGGCACCGGATCGCCGTTCGGGCCATTGAGGCTTCGGCGATTGATCGAGCCGGTTGTTACATTGTCCGTCTTGCTAAACAGCCCGCTGAAGCGGGTCGTGTCAGAACTACAAGCTGTGGCAGTGCTCGCCAGAAGAATGGCCACCAGGACTTTCCCTGCCGATTTGCTGAAGTTTGAAGAAAGACTGAAACCCATGACTCGACCCACTTAAGACGCAACCGATTATGGGTCGATTAAAGCGCGTTAATCTTACCATGCGGTTAAAGCACTGGTGCGGCATGTGTTTTTTTGAGGAATTGCTAACCATAGAAAAATGAAACAGCCTTCGGCCCTGCCGTCGCGGCTGCATCCGCCCGAATTGAGCCTCAAAGATAAGAGGCGAGCATCGGCACGATAGGCTGGTAAGGAACGTCGAAAAGCTCCTCGCGCTCGAAGCGGCTGCCAGTCTTCGTGAGCCGCACCAGGCGGCAAATATCGTCTGAGACTATGAGCGGCGCGATCATCGATCCGCCGGAAACGAGCTGCTCGGCATAGAATCGCGGCATCGTCTGGAATGCGGCAGTCACCAGGATACGGTCGAAGGTGCCCTCGCCCTGCAGCCCGGCGCTGCCATCGGCCTGGCGGATGATGACGTTGCGCAGCCCGAGCGCATCCATGCGCTGCTGCGCCAGTGTCGTCAGTGTCTTGTAACGGTCAACGGTGAGCACGCGCTCGACGATTCGTCCCATGACGGCAGCGGTAAAGCCGCTGCCCGTACCGATTTCAAGAACGCGATGGCCGGGCTTGATCTTCAGACCGTGAAGCATACGAACGACCAGGTCGATACCTTCCATGAAGGCACCGCAATCGATCGGGATTGTCCGGCTGGAATAGGCATCATCGGCAAATTGCGCCGGCACGAAAGGCAGACGCGGCGTCTGCTCGACAGCCGTCATCAGATCGATGTCCAATATGCCTTCAGCCCGCAGCCGCAGAACGACAGCCGCAAAGCCTTCCTTTTCCACCAAACGAGGTGTCAATCCGCTACTCCATACCGAGCGCCCGCGCCACGCGGTCCTGCGCCGAATAATCCGTCAAATCGAGTTTCAAAGGCGTTACCGAAATACGATTTTGTTTCAACGCCTGAATATCAGTCCCCGGACGGAAGATGCCGCTTCGTTCACCGAAGCGCAGCCAATAATAAGGGAAGCCTCGGCCATCGGCCCGCTCCTCGACCTGCACATTGAAGGCAAGATTGCCCTGCGCGGTCACTTCCGCTCCCTCCACTTCGTCGGGACGGCAATTCGGAAAGTTCAGATTGAGGAAGGTGCCATCCGGCAAATCGACATTCATGAGCTTGTTCAGCAAAGCCGGAGCATGGGTCTCGGCCACCTCCCACGGCACGACGCGCGCACCGTTTTCATAGAGATAGGCCTGGCTCAGTGCAAAGGAGCGCACGCCCTGCAGTGTGCCCTCGATGGCCCCGGCGATAGTTCCGGAATAGGTCACGTCGTCAGCGACGTTCGAGCCGGAATTGACGCCGGAGAGAACGAGATCCGGCTTGATATCCAGCACCTTGCGGATCGCCATGATGACGCAATCGGTCGGCGTTCCCCTGAGCGCATAATGCTTGTCGGAGACCTTGCGCATGCGCAAGGGTTCGGAAAGGCTCAGCGAATGGGCTAGGCCACTCTGATCCGTCTCGGGCGCAACGACCCAGACATCGTCCGACAAGCTGTGGGCGATACGCTCCAACGCCGCGAGACCTTCGGCATGAATGCCGTCATCATTGGTCAGAAGAATACGCATCGCCCCACCACCCGATTATGCTGCTTTTTCGATCCTTTTCAGACCACCCATATATGGCAGGAGTGCGTCCGGGACAGTGACCGAACCATCGGCATTGAGATAATTCTCAAGCACCGCGATCAGGCAGCGGCCAACCGCCGTGCCGGAACCGTTCAGCGTATGGACGAACTTCGTATTCTTGTCGTCCTTGCCGCGATAGCGTGCATTCATGCGACGGGCCTGAAAATCACCGCAGACGGAGCAGGACGAGATCTCACGATAGGTATCCTGACCCGGCAGCCAGACTTCGAGGTCATAGGTCTTGCGCGCGCCGAAGCCCATGTCGCCGGTCGACAGCGTCATCACGCGGTAGTGCAGACCAAGGCGCTTCAGCACCTCTTCCGCACAGGCCGTCATGCGCTCGTGCTCGGCAATGGAGCTCTCGGCGTCGGTGATCGACACCAGCTCGCACTTCCAGAACTGGTGCTGGCGCAGCATGCCACGCGTGTCGCGGCCGGCAGAGCCTGCTTCCGAGCGGAAGGATGGCGTCAAGGCCGTGAAGCGCAGAGGAAGCTTTGCTTCCTCCAGAATTTCGCCGGAGACGAGGTTGGTCAAGGTGACCTCGGCCGTCGGGATGAGCCAGCGGCCATCCGTGGTCTTGAACAGATCCTCGGCGAATTTCGGCAGCTGATTGGTGCCGAATAGCGCCTCGTCACGCACCAGCAGCGGCGCACTGACTTCGGTATAGCCATGTTCGCCGGTGTGCAGATCAATCATGAACTGGCCGAGCGCCCGCTCCAGGCGCGCAAGCTGCGCCGTCAGCACCGTGAAGCGCGAGCCGGAAAGCTTGGCAGCACGCTCGAAGTCCATGTAGCCGAGCTCTTCGCCGATATCGAAGTGCTCCTTCGGCTGATGGTTCCAGGTCGGCTTGGCACCCCAGACGTGTTTGACGACATTGTCATGCTCGTCCTTGCCGACGGGCACGTCCTCGAGCGGGATGTTGGGAATACGCGACAGAGCGTCATGAAGCTCGGCCGTCAGCGCACGCTCCTCCTCTTCCGCCGCCGGAAGCAAGACCTTGATGTCCGCCACCTCGCCCTTCAGCTTCTCGGCAAGCTCGCTGTTCTTCTGCGCCATCGCCGCTCCGATCTCCTTGGAGGCGGCGTTTCGGCGGGACTGCATATCCTGGACGGACTGAACGACGGAGCGGCGCTTCTCGTCGAGCGCGATGAGGCTTTGCGACAGAGACTCCATACCGCGCTTTGCAAGCGCTGCATCGAAAGCCTCGGCATTCTCACGAATCCATCTGATATCAAGCATCTTCGTTCCAGGTCGTTTGACATGAGTATAACTCCGACCGAGGTCTCGGTCGGAGGTCGAAACGGCAATAGCTGGGAAACGAGGCTAAGCCTTCCGCGCCTAGACGTCGTCCGCCTTGGTGATCTCGGAAGATCCGCCACTCTCTTCAAGCGTTTGCCGGCTACGCTGGCGTTCCACGAGTCTCGCCGCGTAGATGGAAATCTCGTAGAGAAGGATCGTCGGCAGCGCAAGACCGATCTGGGACATCGGGTCCGGCGGCGTCAGCACAGCGGCGACGATGAAGGCAAAAACGATGGCGAATTTACGCTTTTCCGCGAGCCACGTCGACGTCAGCAGGCCGACACGCGCCAGCAAGGTGGTAATGACGGGCAACTGGAAGACGAGGCCGAAGGAGAAGACCAGCGTCATGATGAGGCTCAGATATTCCGAGACCTTCGGCATCAGCGCGATACCGACCTGACCATCGCCCGGCGCCTGCTGCATCTTCAGGAAGAACCACATCACCATGGGCGTGAAGAAGAAGTAGACGAGTGCTGCGCCCATCAGGAACAAGATGGGAGACGCAATCAGGAACGGAAGGAAAGCATTCCGCTCGTTCTTATAGAGACCCGGCGCCACGAACTTATAGATCTGCGCGGCGATGATCGGGAAGGAAATCACCAGCGCGCCGAACATGGCGACCTTCACCTGGGTGAAGAAGAACTCCTGCGGCGCCGTATAGATCAGCTCGGCCTTCGCAAGGTCGAGATGCGCCCATTCGACGGCCCATTTATAGGGATAGACCAGATAATTGAAGAGATGCTTCGCCACCGCGAAACATCCGATGAAGGCAACGAAGAAAGCCACGATCGACCAGATGAGCCGCGTGCGCAATTCCATGAGATGTTCGATAAGCGGCTGCGGCTTATCGTCGATGTCACCCGTCATGCCTGGTCCTTCTTCTTGGGCGTTTTAGGCGTCGCCTTGCTGGCAGTGGCAGTTGGGCGCTTCCTGGGAGCTGAAGGCGCCTTCTCTACGACGGCAGCGGTTGCGACCTTGCGCGGGGCTCGCTTTGGTTTTTCCGTCACGACCGGCGTCCGGACAACGGCTGCCGCGACATCGTCGGCTTTGGCTGGCGCCTTGGCGCGAGGTTTGCGAACGGCCTTCGGCTTGTCGGCGGCTTCACTCGCGGCGACCACCGGCCTCGGAGCGGGAGCAGCCACCGCTTCGGGAACGGGGGCGACTACCGGCGTCGGACTAACCGATGTGACCGGCGCTGCGGACGTAGCCGCAAGCGCTTCCGGCAGGCCGGACGAGACGCCCGGAACCGGTTCGGACGGCAATGGCGTTGCGGCTGGAGCTGCCTTGTCCGGCGTTGCCGCACGCTGCAGATCTGCCTTTATCTCGTTGCCCATGTCCCGCAGCGGGTTCATGGCTTCCCGCAGCGAATTGACCGGATTGAGCTTCTGCGCGTCGGCGATCGTCTGGCGCACATCGTCCAGGTCGGCTTCACGCATCGCTTCATCGAACTGTGCACGAAATTCGCCTGCGACCTTCCTGGCTCGGGCAGTCATCTTGCCGATCGTCCGCAAAGTCGCCGGCAACTCCTTGGGGCCGATCACCACCAAGGCCACGACAGCGATAATGACGAGCTCGGACCAGCCTATATCGAACATGCAAAGGCTCCTGGGCCAACGGCACGCCTCACGGCACCCGCCTGCCCGACATGATTACTTCGTTTCGTCAGCCTTATGCTCGACCGTACGGGACGTTGTCTGCGTCTGCGTCGACGCCGCCGTATCTTCGTCGTCGTTCATGCCCTTCTTGAAGCTCTTGATGCCCTTGGCGACATCACCCATCAGCTCCGGGATCTTTCCACGGCCGAACAACAACAGCGCGATGGCCAGGACGATCAGCCAGTGCCATATGCTTAGAGAACCCATTGCTTTAACTCCCAATTACAGTGTCTTTTCGATGTAAGACGTTTGCGGGTGTTTTTCAAACACCAAAATGTAGTGCATCCACGCATATCAGGGTGACGAACGCCTATGCAGGCGACCAAACGTCTCCAAGCCGAGAGGATGATTATTATATTCGCACCCGCTGATGGCAAAAGAGAGACTTTGCCGGCCGTTTGACGAAAATCTGCGGAAGGGCTGCAGCCCTTCCACAAGCCGGCCAACCGGTCAATCGCCGGAGCTTTCGCCGCTCGGCGGCAGAATGCCAAGCTCTTCCAGATCCATCTGCGTGATCGGATCTTCGTCTTCGGCCAACTCATCGCTCATCAATGGCGAGGGAATGTTGAAATTGGCCGGAATTCGGCCTGACAGCAGCCCTGCCCCCTTCAACTCTTCGAGACCGGGCAGGTCGCGCAATTCTTCGAGACCGAAGTGATCGAGGAAATCGCGTGTCGTGCCAAGCGTCACGGGCCGCCCCGGCGTGCGGCGGCGGCCTCGGAAGCGCACCCAGCCGGACTCCATCAGGACATCGAGCGTGCCCTTGGATGTCTGCACGCCCCTGATATCCTCGATTTCGGCGCGGGTGACCGGCTGATGATAGGCGATGATGGCCAACACCTCCAACGCCGCGCGGGAAAGCTTGCGCACCTCGTTGTCGTCGCGGCGGATCACGAAGGAGAGGTCCGCAGCGGTGCGGAAAGCCCAGGCTCCGTCGACCTGAATGAGATTGACACCACGCATGGCGTAATCTGCCTTCAACTTCTGCATGACCACCGGAATATCGACGCCCCGCGCCACACGTTCGGCAATGAACGCTTCTGAGACCGGCTGGGCCGAGGCAAAGACCAGCGCTTCGGCAATCCGCTCGGCCTCGCTCAGCCAGCGATCCTCGATATCAGGCGCTTCCGCGCCTTGCTCCATATGCTGCTCGTCGTCCGGCTGATTCACGCTGTTCCCGCCCTATTCCGCTGCTTCCAGCGACGAATGCTTCGGCCCGCGTCGCATATAGAGCGGCTGAAACGCGCCGTCCTGGCGAATTTCCAGCTGCCCTTCCCGCACCAGTTCGAGCGAGGCCGCAAATGCGCTGGCGATCGCCGTTACCCGCTCGCTGGCCGTCGTCATGTAGCTCAGTAGATAATGTTCCAGGGCCGTCCAATCGGTGATCTCGCCGATCATACGGTCCAGGATGACGCGCGCATCGGCAAGCGACCAGACACTGCGTTTTTCTATGGTCACCTGGGTCACGGCCTGACGCTGGCGGAGGCTCGCATAGGCTGTAAGAAGATCATAGAGACTGGCATCGAAGGCCGATTGACGGCGATCCGGAATATGCTCCGGCGCCCCTCGCGCGAAGATATCGCGGCCGAGGCGATTGCGATTGATGAGATCGGTGGCAGCATCACGCATGGCCTCCAGGCGCTTGAGCCGGAAGGCGAGCGTTGCCGCCATCTCCTCGCCCGTCGGGCCATCTTCCTTGCTCTGCTGCGGGATCAGCAGCTTGGATTTCAGATAGGCCAGCCACGCGGCCATGACGAGATAATCGGCCGCGAGCTCGATGCGGATGCGCCGGGCGCTATCGATGAACTGAAGATATTGTTCGGCAAGCGCCAGAACGGAAATGCGGGAGAGATCGACCTTCTGAGTGCGCGCGAGATGCAGCAGAAGGTCCAGCGGACCTTCGAAACCGGCGAGATCGACGACAAGCGCCGGCTCATGCGAGCCGCGCTGCGTCTCGCCTTCCTGCCAGAGCTTGTCCATCGGCGTTGCCGCCTGCTGAAGCTTGTCCGTGCTGCCGCTCACCTTGTCACCCGTCCGTTCCTCGAAATCCGGTTTTACGCCACTGCGAACATCGCGTCGAATTCTGCCCGGACAGCCGCTTCATCCGCACCGTCATTCTTGCCGAATGCGGCTTCGACCGCCTTGGTTCTTGCCAGGGACGCTCCTGCCAACGCAGGAACATTGCGAACCACCTGCTGCATCTCGTCCATGACACCGTTGCAATGCAGCACGATATCACATCCGCCCGCAATGATATTTGCCGCACGCTCGCCGATCGTGCCCTTCAGCGCGTTCATCGAAGTATCGTCCGACAGGAGCAGTCCTTTGAAGCCGATATAGCCGCGGATGATCTCCTCGATGACCTTGCGCGATGTCGTCGCCGGGTTCTCCGGATCGATATCGGTGAAGACGAGATGGCAGGTCATCGCCATAAGCTCGTCCTTGAGCGCCACAAACGGGGCGAAATCATGCACTTCCAGCTCGGCACGCGGAACGGAGACAACGGGCAACTCGTGATGCGAATCGGCGAATCCCCGTCCGTGACCGGGCATATGCTTCATAACAGGCAGCATGCCGCCAGCCTTCAGACCTTCCGCCGCGGCGCGTCCCATCTCCGTCACCGTCACCGGGTCGGAGCCATAGGCGCGATTGCCGATGACATTGCTTGATCCCTCCACAGGCACGTCCAGCACCGGCAGGCAATCGACATTGATCCCGAACTTCAGCAAATCGAAGGCATGAAGCCTCGACATCAACCACGCGGCGCGCAAGCCGCGCTCGCGATCCTGCCGATAAATGTCGCCGAGCGCCTGTCCCGAGGGATAATGCTGCAGGATCGGCGGACGGATGCGCTGCACCCTGCCACCTTCCTGATCGATGAACACGGGAGCATTCCGGCCGACGCTGTCGCGCAGGGACGCAACGAGATCGGCAATCTGCGCCGGCTCCGAAATATTGCGTCCGAACAGGATAAAGCCCCACGGCTGCTCCCCCTGATAGAAGGATCGCTCTTCGGGCGTGATGGTGTGGCCGCTGCAGCCAAGGATCATGGATTTCGATTCGGTCATATCCGAATCATAAGGCTTGCGCCGGGAAATGCGAGTGACGTCAAGCGCAGATACACAGGAACAGCGCCGTGCAAACGAAAACGGCGAGCAAATGCCCGCCGTTTTCTAAGCTTCGTACCCGAATTTACTTGGAGATCAGGCAGGTGCCGCCAGCCGCGCGATAGCGCGTGCAGATGGCCGCAGCCTCGTCCTTCGAGCCGGCGACGACGCGGACACGGTAGTAGGTGCCCTTGCCGGCGATATCGGCTTTGCGGATCTCAAGCGGATGATTGCCGATGATGTTGGCGAACTTGACCTTGAGATTAGCCTGCGACTTCTGCGCGTCGGCTTCCGTCGGCAAGGATGCGATCTGTACGCCGTAGGCGCCGCCCGCTGCAGCGGAGGTCGTGGCTGGGGCAGGAGCCGCCGTCGCCGGAGTTGCTGCTGCAACCTGTTTCGGTTGAGCGTCATGCGCCGGAGCAGCCGTATTCGCTCTCGTGGGTTCAGGACGCGGCGTCGGAACCGGGTTCGTCTTGACGACGCGGATCGGCGTGCTTTCGGCACTCGCAGCATCGCCATTGTCAGGCTGGGCGGCCGCTTGCGTATTAGCAGCAGACGGCGTCGGATTGGCCAGGGCAACCTGATTGTTCGTCGGCTTGGCAACGGCGGTCGCCGTATCGGTGGCCGGCTCATCACGCGGCACCAAAGAGCCATCCGGCTTGACGATCATCGTGCGTACCTTACGTGGAGAAACGGACGGTACCTGATCGTCTCCATTGGCGGCGACATTGGTGTTTCCGCCGTTCTGGTTCGGCAGCAGGCGCGGATCTTCGGTTTCACCGACCGGCGTCGACGTGACCTGATCGCCGCCACCATCACTGTCATCCGGCGATACCGCTTCCGGGATCAGCGTCTTCTGCACGACATCGACCGGCTGTTCGTTGGAGGAGACAAGCTCCTTCTGCTTCGGCGCCGCGGTGCTATCGCCAGCGACGCGGTCGTAGACGGCCTTGTCCTGATTCGGAACGACAGTGCCGCCCGGATTTTCCGGAGCGACCTTTACCGGATCGCTATCGGCGGCAATCACGCGCGGCTCTCCGGAGAAGCTGGAGATCGGCGCGCCGTGACGAATCCAACTGTAAGCGCCATAGCCACCCACGCCCAGCACGGCGATGACGGCCGCAGTCGTCACCATGCCACGTACAGAGCGAACCGGGCGACGGCTGCCTGCAGCCGGGTTCAGCGTCATCCGGGCAACGTTTTCGACCGGATTGGATGCTTCGCGATAGCTGCGGCGGAAATCCTCTTCCAGCGCACGCTCGAATTCGTCGAATTCCTCGATCGGCTGCTTTGCAACGGGCGCAGCCGGCTGTGCAGCCGCGTTCTTGGACCAAGACGCAGCGACGGCAGCACCACCAAGCGCAGCGGCGGCGGCAACGGGCTTGGCGGCTGCCGGAGCGGCTTCCTTGGCCGGGCCGCCCAGCAGGCTCGCCATTTCCGAATCGAGATCGAAATCAAATTCGGGCGGAACCGCAACCGGATCTTCCGGCTCGATCACCTGCAGATGCGGAACATGCGAGCCCTCGAAGGTTTCGACGCGCTCTTCCGTCTCGGATATTTCCGTAGGATCGAAAGGCAGGGGCTGATCGGCTTCGAATACCGGAGCCGCCTTGGCGACTGGGGGTGCGACGCTTGCAACGGGTGCAACCGGCGCCGGCGCCGGCGCAGCTCGCATCGGCTGCGGCGCTGCGGCAGCCATCACCGGAGCGGCGGCAGGCGCGACAGGTGTCGCCCGAGAAAGAATAGGCTCTGGAGCCGGAGCCGGCTGCCGTGCAGCAAGAGATTTGTCGGCTTCGGCGAAATCGAGACCGGCAAGTTCCATCTCGATATCGGCCAGGTCGAATTCGAAGTCCTGACCAGCAAAAGGATCTTCGGCGCCGAAGGTAATCGGCTTCGGCTCTTCGCGCTGAACCACGGCCGCCGGAGCGACCGGTTCTTTCTGTTCGTGGAACGAAACGTCGAAATTCCCGAAATCCGGCTCTTCCTTCGCTGCGGGCGCATTGGTTCTGGACGGAACCGGATAGCGGTTCACATCAGCGAGCAGAGAATCGATCTCGGCGGCAAGGGCGGCGGGATCGGCCTTGACGACCTTTGGCGGCTCGGGCGCCCTGAACACAGCCGGGGCCGGCTGAGATGCGACCGGCACCGCCGCCGGTTCCGGAGCGCGGGGCGGCTCGACAGCCTCAAACGCCTCGAAATCAAGCGCACCGTCAAACATTGCTTCTTCGGGAGCAGCCGTCGGCGCTGGCGGGGCAACGATGGGAGCTGCGACAGGTGCAGGCTGTTCACGCGGGGCAACCGGCGTTGCGAGCGTAAAGTTCGCGATCGGCAACCGCATGGTCGCTGCCGCAGATTGCGGTATCTTGGCGACTGGAGCGGCCGACTGCGCAATGGGGGCGGCCTTCGGTGCCGGCTGCAGAACCGGCGCGATCGACATTTCCAGCTCGTCTATCAGATCGCGAGCGCCGATCGTCGGCTTGACCGGAGCCATGGGCTGCGGCGCAGGCTCTTCGAACTTCGGCTCTTCAAATCTGGGCTCTTCGAGCTTCGGCTCAGGCTGAACCGGCTCGGCCGCATGGACCACCGGCTCATGGCTCGGAACAGCCACCTGCTCCGCTGGAGCGGTGATGTCATTTGCCGGACTCATTCGCGGCGTATCGTATCGCTCGAATTCGCGAAGAAGCTCGTCTTCGAGATTGAAGGCCGGCTCATGCCGCTGAGCCGCGGGAGCTGCCTGAGCAGCAGGGCGGGGCTCGAAACCTACGATACGAGCGAGTTCTGCCAACGGATCATCATCCGCAAAGAACTCGTCGTTTCCGCTTGCGCGATACGCCAACTGTTTTTCCGCCATCACCCGTTCCACTCGAAAACGCTTCAACTAATGCCAGCGCAATGTGGGTAAATGGTGACGTTTATCGCATTTCGTCCGGCGCTGCGGTCCCGGTTATACCAAGACCCGACTTCAAAACCGACGCGACAGCGTACACCAACCCAAGTCTGGCTATGCTCAATTCTCGGTTCTTATCGTTAACAAAACGTAATTCCGGTAAATCTTTACCTTTATTCCAGTGTCCATGGAAGGAACTGGCTAGATCGTAAAGATAAAAAGCGATGCGATGCGGCTCTTGAGACTGTGCTGCAGCCTCGATGATTCGCGGGAATTCGGCAACCTTTGCAACCAGCTGCAGCTCGGCCGGATCGGAGATCGCGCCGAGAACAGCCTTCGACAGATCAAGCGAGGCAATATCGAGATCCGGGAAGGCATCCCTCGCCTGGCGGAAGATCGACATGCAGCGGGCATGCGCGTACTGCACGTAGAAGACCGGATTGTCCTTCGACTGTTCGGTGACCTTGGCGAAATCGAAATCCAGAGGCTCGGAATTCTTCCGGTAAAGCATCATGAAGCGCACCGAATCGCGGCCGACTTCATCGACGACTTCGCGTAGCGTGACGAAATCACCCGAGCGCTTCGACATCTTCACCGGCTCGCCATCTCGATACAGCTTGACGAGCTGGCACAACAGCACCGTTAGCTTCGCCGCGCCATCCGAAACGCCGCGGGCGACCGCTTCCAGCCGCTTGACGTAGCCGCCATGATCGGCGCCGAGAATATAGATCATCTCGTTGAAGCCGCGGTCGAACTTGTTCTTGAAGTAAGCAACGTCGGCAGCAAAGTAAGTATAGGAACCATCAGACTTGATCAGCGGACGGTCGATATCGTCGCCGACTTCCGTCGAGCGAAAGAGCGTCTGCTCGCGGTCTTCCCAATCCTCCGGCAACTGTCCCTTCGGCGGCGGCAGCGCGCCCTTGTAGACATAGCCCTTGAAGGTCAGGTCGTTGATCGCGGTGCGGATCAGCGCCGCGCCGTTGGCATGCAGGGTACGTTCCGAGAAGAACACGTCGTGATGGACGTTCAGCGCTTCCAGATCTTCCTTGATCATCGCCATCATCGCGTCGATGGCGCGATCCTTCACGATGGGAAGCCACTGGTCTTCCGGCATGCCGCGCAGCTTGGTGCCGAATTCCTTGGCAAGCGCTTCACCGACCGGAACGAGATAATCGCCGGGATAAAGGCCCGGCGGGATCTCGCCAACCTGCTCGCCGAGCGCTTCGCGATAGCGAATGAAAACCGAGCGAGCCAGCACGTCGATCTGCGAGCCGGCATCGTTGATGTAATATTCCTTGGTGACGTCATAGCCCGAGAAGGCCAGCAGGTTTGCCAGCGCATCGCCGACGACGGCGCCGCGGCAATGGCCGACATGCATCGGCCCGGTCGGGTTGGCCGAGACATATTCGACATTGACCTTCTGCCCCTCGCCGAGCTTCGAACGGCCGAACTTCTCGCCTTCGGAGATCATCGTTGACAGCAGCCGCTGCCAGTAGCCGACCGACAGTCGAATATTGATGAAGCCCGGACCGGCGACCGAAACCTCGGCGACGTCGGCGTCTTCCTTCAATTTAGCGACGATGATTTCGGCAAGCGCGCGCGGATTGGTACCGAGCGGCTTGGACAGAACCATGGCCGCGTTCGTGGCGACATCGCCATGGCTGGCGTCTCGCGGCGGCTCCACGCCAATACGTCCGAAGTCAAGCTCCGATCGCTTTTCTCGCACAATATCAATTTGTTCGAGAGCGTTCTTAATTCTTACTTCGAAGTCGGTGAAAAGGTTCATGATATCGTCCACGCAATAGCTTCGGCGAGCCGTCATCAGCCCGACGCCGCCGCTGCCTACCGCAAATCAGGAGTCTGGTCAAACAGGCGCTTGTGAGCGCTAATGGCGTATGTGTCCGTCATGCCGGCCAGATAATCACCGACATGCCTCGCCTTGGGGGCGATCGCCAGCCCGGCGATATGATCAACCCAGTAGTGGCTCTGCATCTCCCTGGGATTGTTCATATAAGCGTGGAAGAGGTCGGTGACGATCTGCGCCGCGCCTGCGCGGATGCGCATGATGTCGGGATGGCGGTAGATGCGCTTGAACAGCATCTGCTTGATCAGCTTGTCCGCTTCAGCCATCTCGGGAGAGAAGGTCGCGACGATCCGGCCGGCGGCGTGGATGTCGGCGACATTGCCTGGCTTGATCTCGGCAAGGGCCTGCTGCGAAACGGCGATGACGTCCTCTACCATGCGGGTGATCTGCCGACGCATGATCTCGTGGGTGAAGCGGCTCGGCTCCAGATGCGGATAACGCTCCCTCACCTCAGCCATGAGCTGCGCGAGGAAAGGCACTTCCTCCAGCATCTCGAATGTCAGATAGCCGGAGCGCAGACCGTCGTCGATGTCATGCGTGTTGTAGGCGATATCATCCGCAATCGCGGCGACCTGCGCCTCCAGGCTGGCAAAGGAGGCGATCTCGAGATCATGGATCTCGCAATAATCGAGAATCGGCTGCGGTACGGGTCCGCGAATACCCTTGCCATCGGGCGTCATCAGCGGGCCGTTGTGCTTGACGAGACCCTCGAGCATTTCCCAGGTCAGATTGAGCCCATCGAAATCGGCATAACGACGCTCAAGCTTCGTGACGATGCGCAGGGATTGAGCGTTGTGATCGAAGCCACCATAGGGCAACAGCACCTCATGCAGCGCATCCTCGCCCGTATGGCCGAAGGGCGTGTGCCCGAAATCGTGTACCAGCGCCACGCCCTCGGCCAGATCCTCATCCAGCTTGAGGGCACGCGCCAGGGCGCGAGCGATCTGCGCCACCTCGATCGTATGCGTCAGCCGGGTGCGATAGTGATCACCGTCCTGGGCGATGAAGACCTGCGTCTTGTGCTTCAACCGACGGAAGGCGGTCGCATGGACGATCCGGTCACGATCGCGCTGGAACTCGGAGCGCGTCGGGCTCGACCCCTCCTCATAGAGCCTTCCACGCGATTCCCAGGGATTTGTTGCATAGACTGCCTTTTCCCCATATCCGAAACCCAATGCATGCGTATCAATCGTCATCATCAATCCATTCCGGCATTTGGCTCCCGCGCCGCCATCGGCGCGACAGTCGTTTCCCTGCAATCGGCTCCTGACCCTGCCCGGTGATCCAGGCCGTAGCCTGTTCTTCGTACATGTCAGCCCATTGACGCCGCTTTGCGGCCTTCATACCTATAGACAAGAAAACAGCAAAATGGCGCGTGGCTCAACCACGAAACCATAGCTGTCGCCGGCCTGACTTTCATGATAAAGGCTACGGATATCAGCCGTTTGAAAGTTCGACGGCCTATTGGTTCTCTCCGGATCTTGACCCCGGCAGGAGGAAGACATGACTGAGACAAGTGTTACCCTATCGGACGCCGCAGCCAAGCGAATCGCTGCCATCGTCGGCGCGGAAGCCGGAAAGCGCGCTTTGCGCGTCGCTGTCGAAGGCGGCGGCTGTTCGGGTTTTTCCTATAAATTCGATCTCGTCGAAGGTCCCGAGGACGATGATATCGTTGTCGAGAAGAACAACGCGACCGTCCTGATCGACCAGTTGTCGCTGGTCTACATGGCGGGCTCCGAAATCGATTTCGTTGACAATCTGCTTGGACAGTCCTTTCAGATCAAGAATCCGAATGCGGTCGCAAGTTGCGGCTGCGGCACGAGTTTTGCCATCTGATCCCTCGCGCCTTTTTCCACAGTTTGATGACCGGCCGGGAGCCTTTGCTCCGGGCCGGTTTCCATATGGCCTGTAGTCAAGCTCATCGGCTGCGGATACAACAGGGCGAAGCAAAGGAATGAGCCGCCCATGAAAATCGCGACCTGGAACATCAACGGCGTCAAAGCGCGTATCGAGAACCTCTGCCAGTGGCTGAAGGACTCGAACCCGGACATCGTCTGCCTGCAGGAGATCAAGACGGTCGACGAAGGCTTTCCGCGACTGGAGATCGAAGCACTCGGCTATCACGTCGAAACGCACGGGCAAAAGGGCTTCAACGGTGTTGCGATTCTCTCGAAGACCAAGCCGGATGAAGTGACACGCGGCCTGCCCGGCGACGATAGCGATGAGCAGGCCCGTTTCATCGAAGCGGTGTTTTCTGTCGAAGGGCACGGCGCACTGCGTGTCTGCTGCCTCTATCTGCCGAACGGCAATCCGATCGATACGGAAAAATATCCCTATAAGCTCGCCTGGATGGAGCGGCTGCGCAAATTCGCCAGGGATCGCCTGGTTCTGGAGGAACCTCTGGTGCTCGCCGGCGACTACAATGTCATCCCGGAACCGCATGACTGCTTCGACCCGAAGGTCTGGGAGAACGATGCTCTCTTCCTGCCGCAGACGCGCCAGGCGTTCCGTCAGCTCGAACATCTCGGCTTTACGGATGCCGTGCGAGCGACGACGGACGCCGTCAAACTTTACTCATTCTGGGATTATCAGGCCGGCGCCTGGCCGAAAAACAATGGCATCCGCATCGATCATCTGATGCTGTCGCCGGAAGCGGCCGATAAACTCACCGCGACGGCGATCGAGAAACATGTGCGCGCCTGGGAAAAACCTTCCGACCACGTGCCCGTTATCGCCCACTTCGATTTCGGGGGCTAAAGTGCGCCGCGATCTCTAAGATTCGCTGCTTGCGCTTTAAGCTTTTGATTTTGCGTATGTCGTTGTCGCAAAGCCGCTGCGCACTTTTTAGCGACATGCTTTAGGCCGATCGGCTGCATGCGCATGGCCTGCCCTGAGCGAGCATGGCGCGGTTAGAGCCGGCAATCAGTCGGAGCCGGCGACATCGAGTTGATGGGCCATGGAGACCGCGACGCGGCGGTCGTTCTCGTTGGCGAGCGAGAAAGCCTGCTCCTGCATGTCTTCCATCCAGCTACAGTCCTTCGGCTTGCACTTGTCGAGTGCAGCCGTCATGAACGCCAGGCCACGGATGGATTGACCTTCCTGGAACAGGAGATTGCCGAAAACGGCCATGGCGCCCGGATGGCCGCTCTTGCGCGCCTGATTCAGCCATTTCTTCGCCTGCTGGACATTGATGGCGCCGCCCTCGCCGGACAGCATCATCTGGGCCAGCTGGAACTGCGCCTCGGGAACGCCAAAGGTCGATGCAACCTGGAAATAGAGCTGGCGGGCCTGATTGAGGTCGATCTTGACCGGACTATTGGGAATGCCGGTCTTGTAGTAGCTCGCAAGCGCCAGCAGCGCGTTGATGAAGAAGCCCGTATCTTCCGAACCGGGCTCCACGCCCTGCTGTGCTATCTCGCTATAGATCTTGAAAGCTTCGAAATCGTTTTGCGTGACGCCGTCGCCGTCCGCATACATGTTGGCCAGAGCCCAACGAGAGCCTGTGTGACCCTTCTCCGCGGCGTAGCGATAGGCTTCGACCGCTTCTTCCTTCTGACCGTTCTTGTAGGCCTTGAAGCCGAACTTGAAGAGATCGAACGGACCTGATTCCTTGGTGACGCCGGCATTGATATCGAATGCCCGGGCTTGACCTGCCAGCACCACCGCAGTGGCGAGGGACAGGCTGAGCATCATGACTCTCGCTGATATGAACTCGGACTTAAACATAACAGTCGATTTCTTTCGCTCCATTCGGATCTGCCACGGCGTTTTCGCAAACGCCGCCAGCTTCACGAATGTTTTCCCTGATGGCGCACGAGACTGGACCGCCCTTCGAGTGGACGGTTCCTGCGGCATCCAACCGACGCTGTTTGCCACAATTGCGAGCATAGCTTGCAATTATGTCCAAACCAGCATTTGTGCGGCCGTTATCGCATCCCATCATCGAAGGAGCGCCCTCATTCGCCTTCCGATGACGGAGATCAAAGATCGGCCGGCTGACGACTTCCCTTGACAGACAACGACTTTTCCCACGCACCGGAAGCATCACGGCTCCGATCCCGAATTGTTGCTTATGCCAAAGTGGAAGTTCACCCATCGACCGCTTACGCACTTTCTACGAGGCTTGCCCCTGTGCCCACGTAATCGCTGCTCCCCATTTGTGGCGGGAAATGGACAAATTGTAATCTGATCACGGGCCTGCAATACGTTGAAATAGAGTGTTGCTAATTCGTCACAAAGATTTTACCGGCATTGAAATTTTCTTAACCATGAATCAGGCAAGAAGGTAGGTTTTTTCACCTCATTCTCCCCGATCAGGCAAAGAAACGTCGCGAGCGACAGACGCGCCCGCGACGTTAAAAACAAGGTGAAGGAATAGTTGATAAACCCCTTCAACTCAACGACTTATCGTCAGAAGCTGACTTTCACCGATGTCTGAAGAGCGGCAACCAAGTCGTTGCCGAAGCTGTAGCTCACATCGTTGCCGTAGACGGCACCGCCGCGCGTGATCGATCCGGATTTGCCTGATGTCATGAGACCGAGAGCGCCGCCGAAATTGAACTGGACGTGCTCGGTTGCCTTGTAGGCAACGCCCGCGCCGAGGCTCCATGTGTCGGAATTCATGCCATAGCCGTCGCTCGTGCCGCGATCCCAGGTCAGGCTGACGGCGCCGCTCCATTTGTCATTGAACTTGTGTCCGACACCGCCGGTAATGGTCCAGCCGTCCTTGTACAGCAAGTCGAGCGAGGTCAGCTCAGTCGGTCCGTTCGCCTTGCAGGAGATGCTGCGCGTCGAGGTCGGGCAGAAGGCGATGCTCTGCAGAAGGCTCCAATTCGTCCACTTGACCGAACCGAAAGCGAGCCAATCAGGCGCGATGCCGGTCTGCACCTTCCATTCGAGCGAATCGGGCGCATCGGCCGAACCGAAGACGGACGTGACCTTGCCGGCAAAGCCCGGAAGGACCGGCGGTGGCACCTCGGTCAGGTCGACAGTCCCCTTAAGGTTGTCATATTTGACCCGGCTATTGTAGACGAGGCTCGTGCGTAAGGCATATTCCGGAATTTCATAGGCGATGCCTGCGCGCCAGCCCCAGCCATGACCGTCGATATCAAGCGAGCCCATGCCGTTGTAGACAGCGGAAATCGGAGCCGGAGTATCGAAGACGAGGCGTGACTTGTAACCGCTGACTTCCTGATAGAAGCCGCCGCCGATCAGGCGCAGCTGACCCGGGCCCATGTCGAACTTGTAAGAGCAAGTGGCCGAATAGTTATTCGTGCTCAACTTGACCTTGGTCTCGTCGTTCGCGCCGGCCCAATTCACGCCTTCGTTCAAATGCGCGCCGAAGGGCTGCGAATAGTCGGCCATGCAATCGATGTCATCCCCTATGCCGACCTTGAAGGCGGCATAGGGGATGGCGTAATTCACGGACGCATCGGTTG
This sequence comes from Rhizobium sp. WW_1, assembly GCF_003610155.1. Taxonomy (NCBI): domain Bacteria; kingdom Pseudomonadati; phylum Pseudomonadota; class Alphaproteobacteria; order Hyphomicrobiales; family Rhizobiaceae; genus Rhizobium; species Rhizobium sp. WW_1. The sequence continues at coordinate 96,341 of NZ_RAIN01000015.1, read as the reverse complement.
ATTGGCTGCGATTATTGAGATTGCCATTGAGTGGATTGGTGTCCTTGGCGTTCTTCAACTTGCGGTCTGGCATGACATAGGTGACGCCTGACTCGAAAACATACCGACCCTTGTCGAAAAGCAGATCGATGTCATAGCCGCCGCGATCAAGACCGCCCGCAAAGGCGGCACTCGCGAAAGATGAGCTGATGACGAGTGTGACTGCGCCCCTCAGCGCAACAGAAAATGCCATTGTTTCTCCCCCACAGGTGCATTCATTTATTCGATTGTTGCGATGATCGCGTGAATTAGCAATGTGGCGCACGACGGCGCCAGCGGCGCCAGAGAGCATTTGATTTACGTAAGAAAACGAACTCCGCCTCCGAAAATCTATCGGAGTAGGTAATTTTTTCTTATCGAATACCATTTTCGCCCCAGCATAGATTTTCATTCTTCATAGCAACAATTCTGTTACAATATGACAACAGTTTCGCTTTTCGAATATGTCTCACAAGTTTAGGTGTAATCTGTTTCACCTGTGCGAAACTGGCGACGGATCTGGGCGCTAGATCCAGTCAATCCCGGTAGAATCGAGGCAACAAGCAAAAGGGCACGCGACGAGTGCCGCGTGCCCTTTCTGATATCTGATTTTCCCTTTGCCAAAGCGCATCGCGATTTCTCGGCATCGCGTCTTGCGCTTTTCGTCTCTACCCTCGGCCACTTTGGTGTCGCAAACGGCTGAATGGCACCTGCGCGGCACGCTTCAGCCGGCTTCGCTGACCCTGTCCAACGCGACCTTGAGGCTTGTCTGCTGCCCCTCGAGTTCGCCGAGGCGCTCGCGCTCGGCGGCGACCACGTCGGGATTCGCATTGGCAACGAACTTCTCGTTCGAAAGCTTGCCATTGATGCGCGCCATTTCCTGTTCGTTCTTGGCGATCGCCTTTTCAAGACGCGCTTTCTCGGCGGACAGATCGATAAGGCTGCCGAGCGGCAGGCAGACGGTCGCCTCGCCGACGACGATCTGAGCAGCACCCTTCGGCGCGGTATCGGCAAGCGAGATCGCTTCGACACGCGCCAGCCGCTTGATGGCGGCATCGTGGCGGAACAGGCGCTCACGCGTCAAGCTGTTGGCATCGACGACGACAAGCGGAGCGGTCGCTGCCGGCGGCACGTTCATTTCCGAGCGGACCGAGCGGATGCCGGAAACGAGGTCGATCAACCAGTTGATCTCATCGGCCGCGACATTGTCGGCGTAGGACGGAGCCGGCCAATCCGCATGGCAGATCAGGCCGTCGCGTTCCTTGCCCTCGCCCGCCGTATGCGCCCAGAGCTCTTCCGTCATGAACGGCATGAACGGATGCAGCAGCTTGTAGGTCTCTTCAAGGACGTAGGCGGCGCAGGCTTGTGACTCGGCCTTTGCATTCTCGTCTTCGCCGCTGAAGATCGGCTTCAGGAGCTCGAGATACCAGTCGCAGAACTGGTTCCAGATGAAGCGATAGAGCGCGCTTGCCGCATCGTTGAAGCGGAAGCTTTCCAGCGCCTCGGTGACGTCACGCTCGGCACGCGCCAGCTCCGTCAGAATCCAGCGGTTGACGGTAAGCTCGGCCGCTTCCGGCACGAAATGCGGATCGCTCTTGGCGCCGTTCATCTCGGCAAAGCGCGTGGCGTTCCAGAGCTTGGTGCCGAAATTGCGGTAGCCGGCGATGCGCGCCGGATCGAGCTTCACGTCGCGGCCCTGCGCGGCCATGATTGCCAGCGTGAAACGCAGCGAATCGGCGCCGTACTGGTCGATCAGTTCGAGCGGGTCGATGACGTTGCCCTTGGACTTCGACATCTTCTGCCCGTTCTTGTCGCGCACCAGGGCGTGGACATAGACGGTGTTGAACGGCTCGACCGACTCGCCATTCTCGTCCTTCATGAAGTGAAGGCTCATCATCATCATGCGGGCGACCCAGAAGAAGATGATGTCGAAACCGGTGACGAGCACATTGGTCGGATAGTAGCGCGCCAGTTCCGGCGTCTCGTCCGGCCAGCCGAGCGTCGAGAACGGCCAGAGCGCCGACGAGAACCAGGTGTCGAGCACGTCTTCGTCGCGCGTCAGGATTTCGCCCGGCTTGAAGTTTTCCAGCAGGTCCTCGACATAGGCCTTCATCGGGCCTTCGTGCGAAAGATAATGCTGGATCGCGGCCTGCAGCGCCTCCTCCTCGGTCTTTTCGACGAAGACCTGACCATCCGGCCCGTACCAGGCAGGGATCTGATGACCCCACCAGAGCTGGCGGGAAACGCACCACGGCTGAATGTTTTCCATCCAGTCGTAATAGGTCTTGTCCCAGCTCTTCGGAACGAGCTTGGTGCGGCCTTCGCGAACCGAGGCGATCGCCGGCTCGGCGAGCGTCTTGGCGTCGACATACCACTGTTCCGTCAGGCGCGGCTCGATCGGCACGCCGCCACGGTCGCCATGCGGAACCATGTGCTTGTGCGGCTCGATCTTGTCGAGCAGGCCGGCTTCCTCGAAAATGCGGACGATGATCTTGCGGGCTTCGAAGCGGTCCTTGCCTTCCAGCTCGTCCCAGGCTCCATGCAGGGCTGCAGGATTGTCGAGACCTTCGAGGAAATCCTCGTTGTCCTTGATGGTGATGGTCGCTTCCGGCGTCAGGACGTTGACGACACGCAGGCCGCGGCGCTTGCCGACGTCGAAGTCGTTGAAATCATGCGCCGGCGTCATCTTGACCGCGCCCGTTCCAGCCGTCGGGTCCGGATACTCGTCGGCAACGATCGGAATGCGGCGGCCGACGATCGGCAGGATGAGATGCTTGCCGACGAGCGGCTTGTAACGCTCATCTTCCGGGTTAACGGCAACGCCGGTATCACCGAGCATGGTTTCCGGACGGGTGGTGGCAACGACGAGATAGTCGCGCGTTTCCCATTCCGTCGGCTTGCCTTCTTCGTCGAAGGCAAGCGGATGCTGATAGGTGACACCCGGCTCCAGCGGGTAGCGCAGATACCAGAGATTGCCGTTGACCTCGTGCTGCTCGACCTCGATGTCCGAAATCGCCGTCAGCATCTTCGGGTCCCAGTTGACCAGCCGCTTGTCGCGATAGATCAGGCCTTCCTTGTAGAGCGTGACGAAGACTTCGAGAACGGCCTTCGACAGGCCCTCGTCCATGGTGAAGCGCTCGCGCGACCAGTCGCAGGAGGCACCGAGGCGCTTGAGCTGGTTGAAAATCAGCCCGCCCGACTCGTCCTTCCATTCCCAGACCTTCTCGATGAAGGCTTCGCGGCCCATCTTGTGACGGTCCGGCTGCTGGCGCTCGGCGAGACGACGCTCGACGACCATCTGCGTGGCGATACCGGCATGGTCCATGCCCGGCTGCCAGAGAACGTCCTTGCCGCGCATGCGCTCGAACCGCACCATGATGTCCTGCAGCGTGTTGTTCAGCGCATGGCCCATGTGCAGCGAACCGGTCACGTTCGGCGGCGGGATGACGATGGTGAAGGTTTCGGCGCCCGGCTTGGCGTTCACACCGGCGCGAAAAGCGTCGGCCTCATCCCATTTCTGGGCGATCTTCGGTTCGACGGTGGCGGAATCATATGTTTTGTCGAGCATTTTTGGACCGGAACTAGAGGATAGGGTGATGCGAGTTGTAAATAAGGATGGCTGTGGGCAAGTCAATAAAAAAGCCGCCCCGAAGCCCGGAGCGGCGGATCGGCTACCCGAAGCTCAGGCTCTCAGCGACGCGGGCCGCGTGCCACTCGTTCGATCTCTTCGCGCACAAGACGCTCGACCAGCGTCGGCAAGTTGTCGTCGAGCCACTCCTGCAGCATCGGCCGCAGCATCTCCTGTGCCAGCTCATCGAGAGAGCGGCGCGGGCCGCCGTCGACGATGGCTGCAAGTTCTTCAAACGAGCGAGAAACTTGCGCTCCGGCGGCCTCCGACATCAGCGGCGATACCGATACGGCCTGAGTCTGCGACACAGCAGCTTCCATTTCCGTGGCAACGGCCGGCGGTTCCGGCGCCTGGAAAATCGGGGCTTCGACCGGCGCCACCGGCTGCGGCACCTGAGCGGCCGCCATCGGCCTCAACTCTTCCATTTCAGGCTCGATCCGGACCTCGGCGACGGCCTGCATGACGGGCGAGACGGCTGGCGCCGGGATATCGGCAACGGCGTGTCGCAGCGGAACATCGGCAACCGGCTCGACATGAGCCTCCGCGACATGAACTTCGGCAAGGCGCGCAGCCATGGCCGGAGGCAGTTCGCGCGGTTGCGGCGGCTCACGTCCGGCGTTCAGCAAGGCGGCGGTATTGCGTTCGGAAGCGGCACGCACACGCGCGGCGACATCGGCCAGCGACAGGCCGCGACCTTCCGGCTCGGCAACCGGCATCTGCGAATTTGCCGCGACGAAACGTGGGTCCTGTTCGGCAGCGCGTGCCCGATCGGCAGCAGCGAACTCTTCATCCACGGTCAATTGAATGTCGTCGGCACGCATATCGACGCCAGCGAAATGCGTTGCGGGAGTTGGCTTGGCGCCTACCGGTTCGTTGCTTTCGATAATCCTGCGGATCGACGCCAGGATCTCTTCCATGGACGGTTCACGCACTACATTTGGCTGAGCCATATTCATCCCCGTTTTCCCATATTCAACGACCGGAAACGCGCAAGGGCGGCACCCGAATCAGGGCCACCCTAGATGACTGTCCTCGGGAAAAAAATCACCTGAAAAGCACTAAACCCGGTGATGCACAGTTTTGTTACGATCACAACGAATCGCTCTGCGCAGCCCGATTCTGCCACAGGCCGCGACAATAAAAAACAGGCGCTCCAAGGCGCCTGTCGCAAGCTCGATCGTTGGACCGTTCAGGACATCAAAAGACGAATTCCTTGGCCTTGGCAAAGCCCGGAAGCGGCTTGATCGACGCGTTGAAGAAGACATTTTCCGAAAAGGCGCCACGTTCACGCATGAAAACAGTCGCGCGGGCAGCGTGGCCATAGCCGATGACCGTGATCAGGCGTCCGTCTTCGCCGAGCTGGTCCAGCAGGCCCTGCGGCAGCTGCTCGATCGAGCCGTTGAGGAAAATCACGTCATAGGGCGCGTTTGCCGCATGACCTTTTTCAAGATCTCCGCCAACGACGGTCACGTTATCGTAGCCAAGCGCAGCAAGATTGGCCTTCGCCCGAGCAGCAAGCTCCTCATTGGATTCAAGTGCAACGACCTTGCCGGCGATAAGCGATAGAACGGCAGATACGTAACCAGTGCCGCAACCGACATCGAGAACCTTGTCATCCTTGGTGATCGCGCCGAGCTGCAGCAGCTTTGCCAGCGGCGAAGCTTCCATGAGGAAGCGCCCGTGAGCAACCTCGATATCGCAATCGACATAGGCCAGGAGCTTCGACTTCTCCGGCACGAAATTTTCGCGCGGTACGGCGAAAAACGCATTCAACACGGAATGGGAGGTGACATCCGTCGTCCGGATCTGGTTCTCGACCATCTTCACGCGCGCTGCTTCGAAATCCATCTTATCCTCTTGCGCCCTTCGTGCCCGAACGGGCCCGCTCTACTTTCTGTTACGGGTGTCTTAATCGCCTGACGCCGCGCTTTCAAGGCATTGCGGCAACAGCCACCGAGATTCATGCCCAGGCGTCGCCGACGAACAACAATCGGCATCGTCAAATGCGGACTGGAGCCCTTCATATCCCGCATCCGCAATACCAGGCAAATCCTCTGCGCCCCACATCGGGGCATCCGTTAGTAAAATGTTAACCTCGCAAGACCACGCTTCAAGGCATTGGACCCGCCTGGATGTGGTGACCGATCAACCTTCCGGCCCGAAGCCATTCGGGCTAACATTAAATTTAGATAGAAGGTGGCTGGGATGCCTGTTTCTCTCGTTCTTTTCGTCGTAACGTCGCTGCCTCTGGTGGTCTTTCTGGCCGCCAGCCTTTCCTCGATGATGTAGGTTTCCCGCATGAGGCTTTGGCTCTTCGTCGCAGCGCTTCTCCTTCTCTTACCCCAGGTCGCGTTGAGCGAGGAAACGTCAAGCGAGGATGAGCCGAAAGAGACAGCCCTGATCATCGGACACGTCGTCACAGGCAAGCAGCTCGACGAATGGTGTGAAGAGGACCGGACGCTCGCCTCCGTCTATATTCAGGGCATTCTCGACGAAGCTCAGCGGACGAAGAACCTGACGATCCGAGCCACCAAGCAGACGCCGAAAAACTCGTCGCGTTATGAGCGCTATCTGCAGCAGTTCGTCGGCGCTTTCTGTCTGCCGCCCGATCTCAGCAATACAAGGGCGACCACGATCGCCTGCAAATGGATGGCGGAGCATTCCTGGCAGCTGGAGCGGCCCGCCAGCTCGCTGATCGCGCGCGCCTACAAGTTCGCCTTTCCCTGCCTCGAAGAATAGGCCTCCTTCCAGCCATTTCGGCGGTCGAACCGATCCGGGGCAATCAGAGCCCTCTAGAATCATTCGCACAAGCGCGTTTCGCGCCGGGCCATGGCAGAATAGCGCGCCGCCGCCCAGTCCTTGTCTCTTATATTCGGATCACGTCGCGGCAGACTTTGTTGACGGCTCCTATGTTCCATATGGTAACACCCCTGGGAGAATTTCTCAATTTTCTCAACCTGCGATATGATCTACATGCATAGGCGATCGATATTCTCGTAATTCGATCGGCCCTAACATCGGTTCCCTCCTCCCACTCCGCCTCGCCACCCCCGAGGCGGAGTTTTTCCGCGTAGCGGACGGACCAGCCGGACCTTCATTCGCCGATTTAGCAGGGCGAATCCGTAACAAAAACAAATTGTTCAAGGAAAGATCCCAGCGAGCGGAAGGACGGAATGCTCGACGCGCAGGTGCGACATCGCATTCCCATTGACAATTACTAAGCATACCTTATGATTAGGCTGCTGAATTTGATTGACCTCTAGTCCAGCAAAAGGCGGCCCAGTTTTTTCCCTAGACTGGACCGCTTTTGCTTTTATGGACCGCCGAATTCGACGAGGCACCGTCGATCGCTAGCTTCATCATAAGCCGCCGCGACCATCCTCAAACCTCAAACAAGAAATCGTCGCGCCCGATCGTTGCATCGGATGCATCGACCGTTGCCTTCGCGCTATCGCGAAGATGACGGGGCCCTTATCGCCCTCGATCGATAGGTCGGATCAGCCAAAGCATGGCCGCGGTTATTGAGACGGAAAGCTAAAGGGAGAAGAACTGCCGCACCTGGAAAATCCTGCAGCGAAATCAGATGGTTATCAAGAGCTTGGGGAAAGATGGAGGCCTCGCCCGGAATCGAACCGGCGTGCAAGGATTTGCAGGCTTTACCCTGCTATTGTTTTTACAACGAAATTTGGCAACGTGTCGCGCCCGTGTTACATCCGGTTGAGCAAGATGTTCGCCGCATGTCCGGCCACTATGGCCGGGATTAGCGTGTACGAGAGAGTTGTCGCAGAGATTGCCGTGCCTTGGGCGGGCTGGGTTATACGAGATACGATTATCCTGTCTTGTATAGGCGCTCGCTGTGCCGCTTCCAAGAGGTCCAATATACAATCATGTCGTTCTGTTGATGCCAAAAGCAATTTAGCGTGGCATATTATTCTTCTGATTCAAAATTACCAGGATCAGTGTGAGTGAAACTTGGGATGGAACATAACCCTTTGGGGAAGGGATAATTAATGGGAACCGATAACTACGAAGCGCTTGTTGCACGCGAACAGGCCATATACAACGGTGAACGGCCATCGGCCTCAATACCTTCAATTTTTACGTATTGGGCGTCGAGATACCTTTCCCCCAGACTCATAGCAATGTTCGGCACTCCTATAATTGAGCAAGTGTTTGCGAACGAGATTATACGCATCTCGAAAGCTGAGGGATTCAAGGAAATTAGAATTGTCAGTTTGGGGAGCGGGGAATGCAGCCTAGAAATTGACGTTACTGAGCGCCTGAGGACTGCCGGCGTCAAATGTAGAATGATATGCACTGACATTTCCCCTGCCATGCTGGAGCAGGGGAGAAAGCAAGTAAAACAGGCTCAGTTGCTGGAATGTTTCGAGTTTGTCAAATGTGATGTGAATCGCAACATTCCGCTTTCCGGACATCACTTTATTCTCGCAAACCACTGCCTCCATCATTTTGTTGAGCTGGAAGCCATTTTCGCTTGGATGAAAAAATCTCTCCATCCGAGAGGAGCTTTGATCACCTCCGATATGATCGGACGCAATGGTCACATGCGTTGGCCTGAAGCAGAAAAATATGTCCGAAGAATCTGGGATACGCTGCCTTCGGAGAAGAAATTCGACTGCATAAACCGAGTTCGGAACGATCAGTTCGTGAATTTTAATTGTGCCAACGGCACTTTTGAGGGGATTCGAGCACAGGATATAATGCCTATTTTGATCAACACGCTTTTCTTTGAGCGCTTCGTTGGATACGGCAACCTGCCCGACATTTTTGTTGATCGAATGTATGGCCCAAACTTCTCGCCTGATGATAGCAAGGACCTGGCGCTTATTGATTTGCTTGAGGATCTGAATACGGACCTGATAAAAGCAGGCGTCATCAAGCCAACCATCATGTTTGCCACGCTCCGACCGCATGAGGTCGCATGTGAATTTGACCTTATTAGCCCGGATAGAGCCGTCAGATTACCGTCGTTGGTGTAGGCCCTGCTGACAAAGTCGGGGAGTCAGATTTTAGTAGCTACTACCCAAGAGCAACTTGAATTTGGCTTGGCTAATAACCATCGCCTGCCGAAGCTCGGGCATAATCGATTTTGCCCGAGCACCGCTACGAGCATCCCGTTTGCGCGGTTTGGGGCTCGCTCGGCTATCAGTCGATCAAGGGACAGAATAGCTTTCGGTGCTGGGATCACTTTCCGGACGAGAAACAGCTGGCTGCGCGCAACGCGGAGCGATTGTGCCGCGAGGGCATGCCACTAAGCTAAATCTTGAGCCAATGCCGAACGATCCATGAGGCCGTATCGCTTGCCCGGGTGATGACGGCGCCAACCGATACTCCCAAGAGCAACAGCAGACCACCTGCACCAGCACCAAGGATCCTGATGCGCCGCCACTCGGGTAAAGCTGGTTCAACCTTGTCATGGTTCTGCTGACTTGCCACTGAACTTTCATCCAACGGCGATTAGAGCCTCGGCGGTTTCGAATGCGCCAATTGGCGCGGTGGTAGCAACCGGCGGAAACACGAAGCTTTCATCTTGCACAGCGTTGGAGCCGGTTGCGGCGATGATCCCGGCATAGCTTACCGGGGTCTGATAACCGAGCGATGAGTGCGGCCGGAAATGATTATAATCCTCTGCCCATTCAGCGATGGCGCTTCGGGCATGATCGGGGCCGAAGAACAGGCTTTCGTTGAGCAGTTCGTCACGCATTCGTCCGTTGAAGCTCTCGACATAGCCGTTTTGCGTGGGCTTTCCCGGCGCGATGTAACGCCACTCGACCTTGTGATCCTTCGACCAGGCAAGGATGGCATTCGAGGTGAGTTCCGTGCCGTTATCGGAGACAATCATTCCGGGCTTGCCGCGTCGTTCGATCAGCGTCGTCAGCTCCCGTGTGACACGGCGGCCGGAGATTGAGGTGTCCGGGATTGCTGCCAGGCATTCACGCGTCACATCATCGACGATGTTGAGCACGTAAAACCTCCTTCCGCAGGCGAACTGGTCGTGGACGAAATCCAGCGACCACCGGGCATTGGCCTTCGCTTCGACCAGGATCGGCGCACTCATGCCGACGGCATGCCGTCTGGCTTTCCGCTTCCGAACGGAAGTCCTTCCTCCCGATAGAGCCGGTAGATGCGATTGACCCCGGACGGTTCTCCATCTTACCGGAGCAAGATGAACAGTCGCCGATAGCCGAAGCGCCATCGCTCGTTGGCGAGGTCACGCAGCTTCGCCCGCAGTTCTAGCTCCGGCGGTCGACTGCGCCGATAACGGATCGTCTTGCGGTCGGCAGATATGACCAGGCAGGCCCGACGCTCCGAAAACCCATGACGGCCTTCAGATGCGTCACGGCTTCACGCTTGGCGGCAGGTCCTACCATTTTTTGCAAGAAGCTCGCGGAGTACAGCAGCATCGAGCATCTGCTCGGCCAGCAGCTTCTTCAGCTTGGCGTTCTCCTCTTCGAGCGCCTTCAGGCGTTTCGCCTCGGACACCTCCATACCCTCGTATTTGGCTTTCCAGTTATAAAGCGTTGCTTCTGAAATTCCGTGCTTGCAGGAGAGGTCCGACGCCTTCGCGCCAGATTCCTGCTCCTTCAACACCGCAATGATCTGCTCTTCCGTAAATCGCTGCTTCTTCATGCGTCCGTCCTTTAATGGGCCGGACTCTAAGCTATTCCGGAGGAAATTCTCAGTGGCAGTTCACCCCCAAGGCATCGTTTACTTCGTAATGAAGCAAACATCTACGCTACTGAACTTCGCCCGCAGGCGATCGGTTCTTTACGTGATGTAGACAAGATATTTTGCGTGCAACATCACGAAGTTTCCGATGGCTTTGGTATCCTTTCGTCCCACACAGGGCCACCCTTCACATTGAGCTTTCTGCAGCTTCACTGAGCGCTTTGCGCGAAGCAAGGCTTCCCGTATTTGACCCAACCGCAAATCCCTCCCTCGATCACGAGGCAATTCCTTTTCAAGAAAGTCCCATCGTAGCCACAGCTCCGCCGGATCATGCACATGTATTATCTCCTGCGCGACCCGCGCTAGATACGTTCCGCAGCAACGTGATCCGGCAAATGTGGCCAGTCTGACAGGTGCTCTCCCAGGCGAGACCGACAACTAACATTGACCTACGGGAATCTCTTTGCCCCCTCAAATTCTCACCAGAATATATGTCCACTCAGAGAAACATCTCTCCAAATCATAGCTCTGTGACCCACAGCATGTCGCATGGACTCGCCGCAGCCTCTTGGAAATGCCTGAAAATCAAGAAAGGTAGAATACAACGAGATGCAACACGGGATCGGCATTTTTCACCGGCCACTACGCCACATAAGCAATTGATATTCCTTAAGAAAGGATTTGGAGGCCTCGCCCGGAATCGAACCGGGGTGCAAGGATTTGCAGTCCTCTGCGTAACCACTCCGCCACGAGGCCATCCGAAAGCAATTTGCGTTGTGGTGGCGCGGATTTAGAATGATCCAAAGAAAACCGCAAGAGGCTTATTCCGGATTCTCTCCTTTTTTCATTCTGAAGAGAGATTTGCCCACACCGTCGTGTTGGAGACTGCCAAGTAGACGATTGCGCATGCGGCACACGGGGTCTCGCAAACCCTATGAGGGGCTTCCGATGCGATTGCAGAGCGACGGTGCAGATGGGGATATGTCGATCCGCCAGTGTGGCACAGGGCAAAGTTGCGCGGCTCCAACGCCCACAGCCTTTACCCAGCACTCTTGGAGCATTAAACAGCCGAGCTGAAATTCAGAACGGTATATTGTGAGCCAGACATGTTTCAGCTGCGATCAGCAAAGCCCGATGACATCGCGCGCAATTACGAGATCTGGCGGACCTCGGTCGAAGCCACGCATCGTTTTCTTAGTGCCTCGGACCTCAAAGCGATTTCAAGGATGGTCCTCGACGATTATCTGCCGAACGCCGAATTCACTGTCGCGGTTGATGACGACGACCTGCCGCATGGCTTCCTGGGAGCGACCGGCGACCATGTCGATTCGCTCTTCATACATGCCGACAGCAGAGGCATGGGCTTGGGCCGGCTGCTGCTCGACAGTTTTCGCGCGGGGAAGAATGCCGTCACCGTCGATGTTAACGAGCAGAACACCACCGCTGTCGGCTTTTATGAACGGCTCGGCTTTGTCGTGACGGGGCGTTCCGATGTCGACGATCAGGGCCGCCCCTACCCCATCCTTCATCTGACATGGCGAACGGCAGCCACTCCGTGAAGCACAGCGTCGGCAGCGCGCGATATTGGCGCGCCACCATGATCTGCCGACGAACGCTATGGACGTCCGGCTACCGATAAAATCCGAGCAGAGATGCCATTGAAGGCAGAGCAGTCCGGCCTGATCAGGAGCCGCTTTGGCTGCCAGCCCATTCAGGTAGCTTATAGAAAGCTACGGTACACGCTAAAATTAGTACCACCGGTTTGTACGCCACCCACAGACCGGACAGTGCCGCGTCCGACGAGACTACGCCCCCAGTAATGTCGTCGGACGCACCATGACAAGAGATCCTGGGCACAGCATCACGACCCGATATGATCGCGAAATAGCCACCTATCCTCTCCGTCTACAGAGAGATGCACATCCGCTGCCGCTTTCATTGTCGGGGAAACGGTTCGATGCACCCGACTCAGAATCACGGTTCCGGACGCCGCCATCCATATCGCGGCATCGATCCGCCGAATTGTTACGCTGGATAACCATCATCATGCCGCCATCATGCGGCCATCATGGCGCCGCACGCCCTCGCCTCAATTCGCCTAGCGCAGCATCCGACTGCTACCCTTCAACATACGGAAACATCAACGCTTTCTGGGCTCTCAGCACAAAATTTACCCACATAGGATCAAAAAAAGCTGCGATCGATAGCTTCCTGCGAATTGCGTCATTTTTGCAACAACGCCGGTTTTCAAGTAGTGCGCATATAGTTCCATACCCTTAGTATCTTGCCAAATCACTGCAGCAGGTTCAGGAAATAGTTCGCGGAGCTTACTACTTCGCACCTACTGATAGGGAACATGAACGGGATGGGGTTGGGCACGTCGTTTTTCGGCGCGATATCTCATGCCCAATCAAGAAAGATTGGAGTTATTATGAACATCAAGAGCCTTCTTCTCGGCTCCGCTGCTGCGCTTGCAGCAGTTTCCGGTGCTCACGCGGCTGACGCTATTGTAGCAGCTGAGCCGGAGCCGCTGGAATACGTTCGCATCTGCGACGCATACGGCGCTGGCTACTTCTTCATCCCGGGCACCGAAACCTGCCTCAAGATCGGCGGCAAGGTTCGTACGGAAGGTGAGTGGTACAACGCTTACAACCGCGACAGCCATCAGGGTACGCTGTGGCACACTCGTGCTGAGCTGAACGTCGACACCGCGACCGACACTGAATACGGTCCGCTGAAGACCGAAACCATCGTTCGTTGGGACTGGAACGACGGCGGCTCGACCTCGACCAACCTGCTGTGGTCCTACATCAGCCTCGGCGGCTTCACCGTTGGTAAGAAAGACTCGCAGTACAACCTGTACATGGGCTACGCCGGCGACGTCATCAACGACGACGTGATCTATGACGGCCCGTACGAACTCAACCAGTTGACCTACGAATATGACGGCGGCAACGGCTTCTCGGCTGTTATCTCGCTCGAAGATTCCAACTCCGCCACGACCGGCTCGGCATCCTACGGCGCAAGCTGGTGGACGGACGACAAGACCAACCACTACGCTCCTGACGTTGTTGCCGGTGCTGGCTTCAAGTCCGGCGCATGGGGCTTCAAGGTCGTCGGCGGTTACGACTCGATCGTGGAAGAAGGCGCCATCAAGGCTCGCGTTGATGCCGACTTCGGCGCATTCTCGGCCTTCTTGATGGGCGGCTGGAACACCGACGGCGACAAGCTCAACAAGTATGCAGGCACCAACCAGGACGTCTCCGCTTGCACGGCACCGAACGGTACCGTCAATGCAGCGAAGTGCGGCTGGGGTGACTGGGCTCTTTGGGGCGGCGTCGGCGTTCCGGTCAATGACAAGCTGAAGTGGAACCTCCAGCTCGCCTACACCGACTCGAAGATGTTCGAAGCTACGACGAACATCAAGTTCAGACCGGTCAAGAACCTCCTGATCTGGCCGGAACTGACCTACGTTCACTATGACTATGCCCATGACGACACCGTTTCGGGCATCCTGCGCTTCGAACGCAACTTCTAACCTGATCAGATTTGACCTCCGATCAGAGAAGGAAGGGGGCCGGCTTTCCCTGCCGGCCCCCTTTTTTTGGTTATTGCTCCTAAAATTATCAGTTCTGCTGCGATCAGCGCACACGCTACAAGGCTCCCCAATCAACGAAAGGGGGAACCTAGTGGGTGCCGTGGCGTTATCGATGAAAAGGGACGTGACTGATTATAGGAGTTACCACCTTGAAACACTTCGCTTCATTCGCCCTGAGCGCCGCGCTGGCGGTCGGCGCCGTGCTGTGCGCTACCCTGCCCGCAACATCCGCGACGCTTGGCAGTTCGCCATCATCGTCTGTTTCCAATATCATCCTGGTGCAGGAGCACGGAACGCGCCGATATCCGAACGATGACGGCAGGGCCTATTGGCGCGATCGCGACCGCGATCATCGCTACTGGCGTGAACATCGCTGGGAACGGCGCCATTGGGATGACAGATGGCGGGACGACCGTCGCTATCACCATCGGCACCATGGCGGCGTAACGTTCGAGATTCGGCCGTAAGGCCCGTATTATCCCCACCGACGCCCTGCACGTATAAAGGTCGGTCGATCACTGCAGGGCTCCCTGAAATGACACGGCCGCTGCCGAGGATCTCGACAGCGGCCGTGTCATCTTAACGCGGAACTTGCGCCAGTTCCGGAGATGCTGCGATTAGCGGCAGACACGCACCTTTCGAACGACCCAGCGGCCGTGCACTCTGTGCTTAACCCGCTTCATATGGCAGCGATGGTGGTGGTGATGACGATGGTGATGCATCGGAGCGGCCTCGGACGGCGCGCTGACGGCAAAGACTGATGCCAGAGCTACTGCAGAAGCAATAATAAGATTTTTCATGTCGAACCTCTCAAGCATTGGGGGACTATGCTGCGCGGATCGCGCATCTATGTTCATGCGCCGCGTCGTATTAACGACACATGAACATTTGCTCACATTCGTATGAGCAACCATGCCTTGAACTGTTTCTTTTGAAAAAACCACACGGATCTGCGTGAACGCGGCCATCAACGACCCATCGAAAAGCCGTACGAATCCCTCTCCGACGCAATTTGTTAGCCCGCTACGTGTCGCCGTCCACCCGCGGCGGAACCCTGGCCCAAGAGACTGTTGTCACAGAATAAACCGCACCAGGAGCAACGAGCTTTTTGATTCTCACCCGATGGCGCTGCGGACCGGCAGGAGGTTCCTTAACCGCTTGTCGCGAAAATAGAGCCCGCCCCAAGCCATCACTCCCAAAAGCAAACTTATAAGTTGTGGAGGAGACCCGATTTCTCCAAGGCGGAAATGCGTGCAGATCGCACCGCCAAGAAAGCCGGTTATCAGAATCGCGCCCAACATGGCGGTGCGCGGGATCGCATAGAGGATCGCGCACAGAAGGATGATCAGCCCTAATGGAAAAGCCAGGCTGGTCGGAAAGCCGGTTTCCTGCATCTGGGCGCCCACCATCGCCGGCGAAAACAGATTCACCGCCGCATCCGCCGCAAGCACCAGGATGACGATCGACGAAATCGTCCATCCCGCCCATGAGATGCGGCGAACATTCACATTCTCAGCCGTCGCTTCTCCCAACATGCAGAAATCCCCCTGTCCGTAAACCTGCTCCAGCATCGCATCGCGGCGCGAGCGCGGCGATCCTGCCACGACTTCGAAATGCGGGCAATGAGAACTCCGCACCTATCGCAACAGGGAGGGGAAGAATAAGGAGCGCCAAATCGTGGGCCCAAGGCCGATGCAATAAAACTGCAAAACTGCGCTGATAAAGCTTTGCCGCTTATGGGCCGAAGCAAGCCGTCAATGAGACAATCATGCGGAAGCTGCCAGTGGCAAAGCCGCACTTCTTATGTCAATACTTCATTGGCTGAAGAAGAAGAGTGGCTCCCCGGGCCGGATTCGAACCGGCGACCTGTCGATTAACAGTCGAATGCTCTACCGCTGAGCTACCAGGGAATGCGCTTGGCGCGGTGTGAGCGGGGTAATACAAATGCTTTCCCGATTTGCCAAGCGGTTTTTTCAAAAAAAATGAATTCTCTTGCATTATTTCTTCGCCTCACCATTTCCTGTGGATGACCGATCAAAGCGAAACGACAGCAAATGCCGATCGAAATGGCCGGAAAACCCGCCGTTTTGGCATTGATCCCTCAACCCGCGAGCTGGTTTTCGGCTCTGTGAGAATCCCCTTGCCGCGAACGCGTCTGGCTCGAGTCGGCGTCGGTGTGGCCCTCATCTTCGGCGGACTGCTCGGCTTTCTGCCGGTGCTTGGCTTCTGGATGCTGCCATTGGGCTTCATCGTGCTCTCGCACGACATGCCAACGGTCCGGCGCTGGCGCCGTCGGTTCGCCGTATGGTGGACGAGGAAGCGCCGCCCGGCAAACTGAGCTTCGCTTCTACCCCGCGCGGACAGGACGGGCCGGATTGCCGACGACGGTCGTGCCGGCTGCCACGTCTTTGGTTACGACAGCGCCCGCACCAATGATCGCGCCGTCCCCCACCGTCACTCCACCAACCAAAATCGCGCCGCCGCCAATCCACACGCTCCTGCCGATCGTCACCGGTCGCGCGACCTCCATACCGGCGCCGCGCAAATCCGCGTCCTTGTGGTGCTCGGCACAATATATATGCACACCGGGCCCCAGCATGCTGCCGTCGCCAATGCGGACGCTGGCGCTATCGAGAATCGTACAGCCGGCATTCATGTAGACCCGCCGACCGAGCGAGATGTTAATGCCGTAGGAGCAGTGGAACGGCGCCTCTATGAAGACAGCCTCTCCGGCATCGGCAAAGAGCGCTGACAAGGCCGGCGCGAGATTGCCGCGTTGTGAGGGCGGCATCGTATTGTGGGCGTGCACAGCCTCGCGTGCCCGCCAGCGCAAGGCGTCAAGTTCCGGATCGAAGCAGCAGTACCATTCTCCCGCCGCCATCTTCTGCCGATCGCTCAGCCCCATATTCCCATCCCTCCAATGCGTTCCGGATCTGCAAAGAGTGATCTTGCAACACCATTCAGGACGCCCGCAAGGATGACGATTTCACCTTTCCCAACGATCAACACTCAATGCGCGCAATCGCGCGCCATACAGCCCTTGATTAGCTGCATCTCAAATGCACGATCCTGCGAAGAAGGATCGTCCGCAGACCCGCAAGCCTTGTGAAAAAGCCCGTCAATACGGGATTCTTGCCCTCAACAAACTGTCACACAGCTTGTCTATAACGCCGCTACCGCGGACTTGCGCAAGACCATCGGTTCCGAGCTTTCAAATAAGGAAATAGGGATTATGTCTAAACTTAAAAACCTCATTTCGGCTGCAACAGCCGGTGTCATGAGCGTCGCGCTGGCAATGCCGGCTGCTGCCGCTCCGGTCAAGTTCGATTTCTGGTATGGCCTGTCGGGCGACCTTCAGCGCGTCGTTGAGACGCTTTGCAAGAACTTCAACGATTCCCAGAAGGATTATGAAGTCTCGTGCGTTAGCCAGAACAACTACGACGCCGCTCTTCAGAACACCATTGCCGCTTTCCGCGCCGGCAAGCAGCCTGCAATCGTTCAGGTCTATGACGTCGGTACGGCAACGATGATGCTTTCGGGCGCCTACTACCCGGTCGACAAGCTGATGGCCGAGAACGGCTACAAGGTTAAGTGGGACGACTACTTCCCGGGCATCGCACGCTATTACGCCACGTCGAAGGGCGAACTGCTTTCCTTCCCCTTCAACTCCTCGACCGCCCTGCTCTACTGGAACAAGGACGCCTTCGCGAAGATCGGCAAGACTGCCGCTCCGAAGACCTGGGAAGAAGCTGCTGAAGACATGAAGGCGCTGAAGGGCGCCGGCTACGATTGCCCGATGGCAATCAACATCTCCGGCAACGAAAGCTGGCAGCTGATGGAGCAGTTTTCTGCTATCCACGACCAGCCGGTTGCAACGAAGAACAACGGCTACGATGGTCTCGACGCTCGTCTGACCGTCAATAAGACGAAGTTCGTCAAGTACGTAACGGATCTCAAGAGCTGGTACGACCAGGGCCTCATCAAGATCAAGTCCAAGGATCTGGGCCAGGATATGGTTCAGGCCTTCGCCGCTGGCGATTGCCAGATGATCATGACCTCGGTCGGCGACCATGGCACGGTCACCAAGACCCAGAAGGCTGGCATGAACTGGGATGTTGCTGAACTCCCGGTCTACGCTGGCACCGAGCGCAAGAATTCGCTCGTCGGCGGCGCATCGCTCTGGGTTCTCTCCGGCAAGTCCTCTGACGAATACAAGGGCGCTGCCGCGTTCCTGAACTTCATCGCCAAGCCGGAAACCGCTCTCTTCTGGTCGACCAACACCGGCTATATCCCGGTTACGAAGTCCGGCTTCGAATTCATGAAGTCCTCCGGCTTCTATGACAAGGCTCCCTTCAAGGGCCGCGAAGTCGCTATCGCCAGCTTGACCGCTTCCGAGCCGACCCCAATCACTCGCGGTGTCCGCCTCGGCAGCTTCACGCAGATCCGCGCTGAATTCGGCAACCAGATGCAGGCCATCTTCGCCAACAAGGTCAGCGTCCAGGAAGGCATCGACAACCTCGTCAAGAATGGCGACGCCGTCCTCGACCGCTTCGAAGCCACCTACAAGGGCAAGCAGCTGCCCTAATCGGCAACGGCTCACGATACAGCAGCGTCCGCCGGGGTTTCCCGGCGGACGTTCGCTATGAGAGCAAGCGTGGCATCGGGACCCCAAGCCGGAAGAAACAATGGAAAAGCGTATAACTTTCAACAAATGGAGCGTCGGCATCCTGTTCGCAGTGCCGCAACTTCTCCTCATCTTCACCTTTTTCTATTGGCCAGCCGGTCAGGCGGTCTTCTGGTCGCTGACGCTGCAACAGCCCTGGGGCGGCGGCAACATCTGGGTCGGCCTCGACAATTTCAAGTCCATCCTTGCCAACGCGGACTACTGGAACTCGGTCACGATCAGCATCACGTTCGCGGTGATCAGCACCAGCATTTCCATGGTGGGAGGGCTCGTACTCGCGGCGCTGACCGATCGGCAATTGCGCGGCTCTAAAATCTACCGCGTGGTACTGATCTGGCCTTACGGCATCGCCGCGCCGGCGGCGGCAATGGCTTTCCGCTTCATCCTCGCGCCGGAAGCAGGTCTTATCGCCGTCGTCAATCAATGGTGGCCGGGAATCTGGGACCCGGGCCTCGACGGCAACGCCGCGATGGCCTGCATCATCGCCGCCTTCTCCTGGAAATACATCGCCTACAGCTTCATCTTCTTCCTGGCTGCCTTCCAGGGCATTCCGCGGTCGCTGATCGAGGCGGCTGCCATGGACGGCTCCAGCGTGCTCCGCCGCTTCTGGGACGTGCAGTTCCCGTTGATCACGCCAACCATCTTTTTCCTGCTCGTCATCAACATCACCGAGAGCTTCCAGGATTCATTCGGCATTGTCGACATCATGACATCAGGCGGTCCGCACAACTCGACCAACCTCATGGTCTACAAGATCTATTCCGACGGCTTCAAAGGACTCGATTTTTCCGGTGCGGCGGCGCAGAGCATCATTCTAATGCTGCTGATCATCGTGCTGACCATCTTCCAGTTCCGCTTCATCGAGAAGCGTGTGCATTACCGTTGAGGCTGACATGATCGAGCGCACACCCATCCTGAATTTCTTCACCCATCTGATCCTGTTACTCGGCTTCTTGGTGGCAGTAGGACCGATAGTCATCGTTGCCATCGCCGCATCCCACAACATCGCCGACGTCAATAAGGTGCCAATGTCGCTGATGCCGGGCTCGGATTTCTGGGTCAACATGCAGACGGCCTGGACGACCGCCAATCTC
Organism: Rhizobium sp. WW_1; assembly: GCF_003610155.1. Lineage (NCBI taxonomy): Bacteria > Pseudomonadati > Pseudomonadota > Alphaproteobacteria > Hyphomicrobiales > Rhizobiaceae > Rhizobium > Rhizobium sp. WW_1. The sequence goes on along the minus strand of NZ_RAIN01000015.1, from coordinate 76,629 downwards.
GGCCCCAAGCTGCTGAACAGCCTGATCTTTGCCAGCGGCGTGGCGATAGGCAAGGTGCTCATTTCAGCGATCACCGCGTTTTCGCTGGTCTACTTCCGCTATCCCGGCCGTCACTTCATCTTCTGGCTCGTTTTCATAACGCTGATGCTGCCGCTCGAAGTGCGTATCGTGCCGACCTATGCAGTCGCGGCGAACGTCCTGTCACCCTTCCAGGGGATTCTCGACGTTACCGGCATTACCTGGCTTATCGGAAAGCTTACGGGCGTTGAGGTCGCACTGAATTTCGGGCTGCTTAACTCCTCGATCGGTTTGATCCTGCCGCTGATAGCGACGGCGACAGGCACCTTCCTCTATCGCCAGTTCTTCCTGACGATCCCCGACGAGTTGACCGAGGCGGCCCGCATGGACGGCGCCGGATCGCTGCGCTTCTTCATCGACATCCTCCTGCCGCTGTCGCGCACGAACATGGCCGCACTCGGCACCATCATGTTCCTCTGGGCCTGGAATCAGTATCTGTGGCCGCTGCTGGTCACCACCGATCCTGCGCATATGACGGCGGTACACGAGCTCAAAGCGCTCATCCCGAACTTTGGTGGCCTTCCGGAGTGGCATATCGCGATGGCCGGTACGCTGATCGTCATGCTGCCGCCGCTTGTCGTCGTCATCGTGATGCAGCGCTGGTTCGTTCGCGGCTTGATCGCCACTGAGAAGTGATATTGCCACCTGTCGCGCCCCTTCCCGGGCGCGACAGTTTCTAATAGACAACCGCCGGCGAACCCTCTCGGCGTCGGGCTCATAACCCTCCCCTTAATCCTCGAAGCAATGCCGACGGTCAGGTTTGGTTGATTGCCATTCCGATCGCCCACGTCCGGGCGAACCTCACTGGCCACCCGTATTCACTAGCGGCCGAATGCCCCGCCGAATGATCTGACAGCAACATCTCGCGAGTTCTCGCACCCAGCCCATCGATGACGCTTGGGTATCTCCCGATGTTCGATTAGTGCAATTTATTGCTTGAAAAATACATTGTGACGCATCCCCGTTGCCTGCATTTTTTACTGACTCAATCGGGTGGAGAGGCCGATTGGAGGCGTCGTCAAGCTTCAGCCAACCGCATTGTCTTTCGTCAGGATCTCGCTCCTCCTCGCTGAGGCGTGGCCAGTTCCGTGACAAAGCGATGCTGCATGCGCAGATTTTCGGAGCTGACCCAGGAATTCTTCAAGGCGACAGCTCCAACCGTGCGAGCGCGAACGAAATTGCAAGGAGGAGGATGCAATGAAACTGTGGCATTTGATGATGGCGAGTGCAGTGTTCCTGTCGAGCGCGGGTATCAGCGCCGCTCAAGCCATGCCGACGCCGGAAGAAGCGCATTGCATGGCCGTGCGGGGAATGTTGATCCCACCTGATAAGATCGGCGAGCCGGCCCGTCGCGCCGTGGTCTATTCCGCCGACCTCGTCAAGGGCGACGAAGCTGCCGGCGGCGGCTTCTGCAAGGTGCTTGGCAGCGTCGAGCCCATTGATCCCAAGGCGCCCAATATCAATTTCCAAATCAACCTGCCGCTGACGTGGAACGACAAGATCATCCAATATGGCGGCGGAGGCTATGACGGAACCCTGATCGAAGCGGTCAAGAACGTCTCCTTCGGATCGGACGCCGTCAAGACGCCGCTGCAGCGCGGCTATGTGACTTTCGGCAGCGATAGCGGCCATCAGTCTCCATCATCGCTTGACGGCAAATTCCTGTTGAACGACGAGGCTCTGGCCAATTTCGGTGGCCTGCAGATCAAGAAGACCCACGACGTTACAATGGCTGTGGTCGAAAGCTATTATGGCCGGAAGCCACAGAAGAGCTATATTCAGGGCAATTCGCAGGGCGGGCATGAATCCCTAATCGCGATCCAGCGCTGGCCGGCCGATTATGATGGCGCCATCGTCACCCATCCCGCCAATCCCTTCTCCGCCCTGCAGCTTTCCGGTAACTACCTTGCGAAGGCCTTCTACAAAAACGGCGCCTATCTGAGCCCGGCGAAAGTGGAGTTGCTCAACGTGGCCGTCACCAAGGCGTGCGACAAGCTCGACGGTGTCGAAGACGGTCTTATTTCTAACACGGCAGCCTGCGACGCGACCTTCAAGGTCGAGGATCTTCGTTGCGCAAGCGGCAAAGACGAGGGTAACAGCTGCCTTTCGGATGCACAGATCGCGGTGCTGAAAACCATCAACACGCCTTACAAGTCTCCGGTCAGGCTGGAGGACGGCATTGATGGTTTCCCGCGCTGGCCGATTTTTCAGGGCGGCGACCTCTACGGTCTCTGGAGTTTCGGTTCGTCACCCGATCTGACAAATCCGCCAACGCCTTTCGCCAATTTCGGCCTGGCAGTCCTTGCCGACCCGTTGATCCGCTATGCGATCGTACGCGATCCGAAGTTCGACACGATGACCTTCGATCCGACGAAGTATGCCAAGCGAGTTGCGCAGGTCTCCAGGCTGATCGATGCAAACAGCGCCGACCTCTCCGCCTTCGAGAAACGCGGCGGCAAGATGCTGCTGATGCACGGCACCATCGATTTCGCGATCTCGCCCTACAACACGATTTCCTACTATGAGCGAGTCGTCAAAACCATGGGGGCGGAGAATGTACATGGCTTCATGCGCTTCTACCTCGTGCCCGGCTTCGGCCATGGCAGCGGCAAGTTCATTGCCGCCTGGGACCCGCTGACGGCGTTGGAGAACTGGACCGAGAAGGGAAAGGCGCCGGAAAACCTCGTCGTCAGCGATGCCGGCAAGGATGGCGCCGGCCGGACGCGGCCAATGTGCGAATATCCATCCTATCCCAGATACAAGGACGGCGCGACTGACCCGAGCAAGGCGGAAAATTTCGAATGCGCAAAATGATCCGCCGAAGGATCTAAGCCGGAGCTTGCCGCATCCGGTCAAAGCGCCGCACAAAAAAGCCCGGAAGTCGGGAAAACTTCCGGGCACACCTACTGAAAAGTTATGTCTGAAATCAGCTCGCCAGCACCTTGAGCGGCGTGACGGAGGCAACGGCGTCAAGCCGAAGCCCGGTATCCTGGGCAAAGAGATGCGTGTGCTGCTGCGGCAGCTCCAGCGCAACGGACTGGCCAGTCTGGCCGGTGGTGTGATCGGCGACCGCGACGGCGAAGCTCGAACCATTGATGTCGCAATGGATGACGCGGCCGGCGCCGAGTTCTTCGACGAAATCGACCGTTGCCGGGATCGCGCCGGGTGTGCCGGCAGGAACGAGGCGCGCATGTTCCGGGCGAAGGCCGAGGGCAACCGGCTGTCCAGCGTGGCGCTTGCCGATATTGGCATCAATGCCGATCGGAATGCCGTCGAAGATGAACTGCTCGCCATTGGCGGAGAACGTGCCTTCGAGGAAGTTCATGGCCGGAGAGCCGATGAAAGAGCCGACGAAGCGGGTACGCGGCGTGTTGTAGACTTCAAGCGGCGTGCCGACCTGCTCGACATTGCCCTTGTACATGACGACGAGCTTGTCGGCGAGCGTCATGGCCTCGACCTGATCGTGCGTCACGAAGACGGAGGTGGCCGACAGGCGTTTGTGCAGGCGGCGGATTTCGACGCGCATCTGCACGCGCAGCTTGGCATCGAGGTTGGAAAGCGGCTCGTCGAACAGGAAGACCTTCGGTTCGCGGATGATGGCGCGGCCCATGGCGACGCGCTGGCGCTGACCGCCGGAAAGCTCGGCCGGCTTGCGGGCGAGGAAATCTTCAAGGCCGACGATCTTGGCGGTTTCCTTGATACGGCGATCACGCTCCTCGCGCGGCACGCCGGCAACTTTCAGAGCGTAGCCCATGTTGGCGGCAACATCCATGTGCGGATAGAGCGCGTAGTTCTGGAAGACCATGGCGCAGCCGCGCTCGCGCGGCTCGAGCTGGTTGACCACCTTGCCGTCGATGCTGATCTCGCCGGAGGTAATATCTTCAAGGCCGGCGATCATGCGCAGCAGCGTGGACTTGCCGCAGCCCGAGGGACCAAGGATGACGACGAACTCGCCAGAGCGGAAATTCAGATCGACGCCATGGACGACCGGATTGCGTCCATAGGCCTTGCGAACTTGTTCGATCCTGATTTCCGCCATTTTGATCTTCCCCGCGTGTCAGTTCTGAGCCTATCAATTCCAGGCCCGTCAATCGGGTGGACTGCTAGCGAATTTGCATTACAGAACAGTGACAAAGAGCCCTTATATCACAGGCGGCGCCGAGTTTTCCTTGCGAGAGTTGCGTGTAGAGTTCCCTTATAAAACGCGCGGTAGTGGAACCATTTGATGACCGGCACCGTATAAGGGCTTTCGCCGTCACAAGGCACATGAGACGTAACAGAGGATAGGCGATCGGCCGAGACCATGACGATATCGAAAGAAGAGCCGAACCCCATCTTGTTATGGTTCCGTAAGGATCTGCGCCTCGACGACAATCACGCCTTGCAGGCGGCGGCGACGTCAGGCCGCCCGGTGATCCCGGTCTATATTCGCGAGCCGGACGCGAGGGAATGCGGCCCGCTCGGTGGAGCCCAGGAATGGTGGCTGCATCATTCCCTGGCGGCTCTGCAAAAAGCTCTGGGAGCGCTCGACAGCCAACTCATCCTTCGCCCGGGAGATGCACTGACGGTGCTGGAGGAACTCCTCGCAGAGACGGGCGCTGAAGCCGTCGTCTGGAACCGGCGTTACGACCCCGCCGGCATTGCCGTGGATACCGAGGTCAAGAAGGCGCTGCGTGACAGCGGCATAGAGGCCAACAGCTTTGCCGGCCAGCTGCTGCATGAACCGACGCGCCTGCGCACCGGCGCGGGCGGCCATTACAAGACCTACACGCCATTCTGGCGCGCATTCGAACAATCCAGCGAGCCGCCATTTCCGATCGAGGCGCCCGAAAAGCTCCTCGCCCCCAGCCACTGGCCGAAATCGGACACACTCACCTCCTGGTCGCTGCTGCCCACCAAGCCGAACTGGGCAACGGGGTTTCCGGATATGTGGACACCGGGCGAGGCCGCAGCCCTTGAGAAGCTACAAGACTTCATCGACGGTGCGCTCGACGGCTATGCTGATGGTCGCGACTTCCCGAACAGACCGGCAACCTCCCTGCTCTCGCCGCATCTGGCGCTCGGCGAGATTTCACCTAGCCGTATCTGGCACGCGACACGCGGGCTGCCTGATAACATCGCTACGGACAATGTCGTCCGTTTTCGCAAGGAGATCGTCTGGCGGGAGTTCTGCTACCATCAGCTCTTCCATTTTCCTAAGCTCAGGACAGCCAACTGGAACGACCGCTATGACGACTTTCCATGGCGCTCCGATGCCAAACTGCTGAAGAGCTGGCAGCGCGGACAGACAGGCTACCCGATCGTCGATGCCGGCATGCGGCAGCTATGGCGGCATGGCTGGATGCACAATCGTGTCCGCATGATCACCGCGTCCTTCCTGATCAAGGATCTCTTGATCGACTGGCGCGAGGGCGAAGCATGGTTTCGCGACACGCTCGTCGATGCCGATCCGGCCGCCAATACGGCAAACTGGCAATGGGTTGCGGGTTCCGGTGCCGATGCCTCACCCTTCTTCCGCATCTTCAATCCGGTGCTGCAGGGAGAAAAGTTCGATCCGGATGGCGGCTATATCAGGACCTTCGTGCCCGAGCTCGCCGATCTCGACTGCAAATATATTCATCGGCCATTCGAGGCGCCTGACGATGTGCTGAAGCGCGTAGGCATCGAACTCGGCAAGCACTATCCCAGCCCGATCGTCGATCATGCCATCGCGCGACAGCGTGCGCTTGCTGCGCACGCATCGCTTAAACACGAGGAATAGACGCTACTCGGCTGGATGCGCAGTTACGCGCGGTCCGACCGACTGGTGCTTACGGCCGCTTCCAAGAAAGTATCTGAGCACACGGAAATAGAAGCTGTAAGGCAGAAACTTCAGCAGCTTTGCCCGATAGACCAGGCTCTTCGGGAAATTGATGTCGAAAGACGGGGATTTCAGTCCGGCGGCAATCGCATCCGCTGCCTGCTGTGCAGAGACGATATCGGGCATGTCGAACTTGTTCTTGGCCGTCAGCGGCGTATCGACATAGCCCGGCGTGACGAGCTGGATATGAATGCCCATGCGATCCAGCTCGAAATTCAGGCTTTCGGCCATGTTGATCAATGCGGCCTTGCTGGCTCCGTAAGCCGCTCCGCCGGGCAATCCGCCATAACCGGCCACGGACGAGACGAGGGCGACTTGGCCGTATCCCCTCGCCCGCATATGCCGGACCGCCGGGACGAGGCAGTTAACGACGCCGTGAAGATTGACGGCGAAGCTGCGTTCGAACACTTCATGATTGAGGTCTTCACCCCGGGCCGGCAGGTAGATGCCGGCGTTCAGAACCGCCAGGGCGACGGGGCCGTGCTGATATTCGATGGCGGCAACGGTGTGCTCCATATCCTCGGCATCGGTCACATCGCCATCGAGCACGACGATGCTGCCGGCAAGCGCGCTGGCCTCTGCCTGCAACGCCAGAAGCTTGTCATGGCTGCGAGCTGTAACGGCAACCTTGTATCCTTCTTCTGCCAACTTCAGCGCGAGCGCGCGGCCGATACCGGAACTGGCGCCGGTAATCCAGACGACTCCGTGTTCGGGACGTGCGATGAACGGGCTCATGGCTCTTCTCCTTGGCTGGCGGCCGCCTACATCAAACGCTTGAACCGCGACCGTCCGTGGCATTTTAGAAATAACGTATCATTGTGGCCGCTTTCGGCCTGATTGGCGGCTGGATGCGGAAAACAATGTCACCGAATGGAGACCGGCGTGCCATTTCGAAACTTCGGCCAACGCACGTCGCCAAGTCGAATTTTGCGGCGCGAACAGGGAGCAAGGAACAGAATTTCTTGCCTCCGCCGCCTTGTGAAGGGAAAAGACCGTTCTTACAGTAGTTGCGAACAGAAGGCAGATTCCATGACCGTGCATCCGTCCGTCCTCGAAGCAATTGGCAATACGCCGCTGATCAAGCTCAAGGGCGCCTCCGAGGCGACGGGCTCGACCATTCTCGGCAAGGCCGAATTTCTCAATCCGGGCCAGTCGGTCAAGGATCGCGCCGCGCTCTACATCATCCGCGATGCTGAGAAGAAAGGCTTACTGCGGCCGGGCGGCGTCATCGTCGAAGGTACGGCCGGCAATACCGGCATCGGCCTGACGCTGGTTGCCAAGGCGCTCGGCTATCGCACCGTCATCGTCATTCCGGAGACGCAGAGCCAGGAAAAGAAGGATGCGCTGAAGCTGCTCGGCGCCGAGCTGGTGGAAGTTCCGGCAGTCCCCTACAAGAACCCGAACAACTATGTGAAGGTCTCCGGCCGGCTTGCCGAACAGCTGGCGAAGACCGAGCCGAATGGTGCGATCTGGGCCAACCAGTTCGACAATGTCGCCAATCGTCAGGCGCATATCGAGACCACCGCCAAGGAAATCTGGGACGACACCAATGGCAAGGTCGACGGCTTCATCTGCTCGGTCGGCTCCGGCGGCACGCTCGCAGGCGTCGCCATGGGTCTGCACGCCTTCAACAAGGACATCAAGATCGGCATTGCCGATCCCGAAGGCGCCGCCCTCTACGAGTTCTACAAGAACGGCGAGCTGAAATCCTCGGGCTCCTCGATCACCGAGGGCATCGGCCAGGGCCGCATTACGGCAAATCTGGAAGGCTTTACGCCCGATTTCGCCTATCAGATCACCGATGCCGAAGCGCTTCCCTACGTCTTCGACCTCGTCGAATATGAGGGCCTGTGCCTCGGCGGCTCCACGGCCATCAACATCGCCGGCGCGGTTCGTCTCGCCAGGGATCTCGGTCCCGGACATACGATCGTGACCATCCTGTGCGATTACGGCAATCGCTATCAGTCCAAGCTCTTCAATCCGGACTTCCTGAAGTCGAAGGGCCTGCCGCTGCCGGCCTATCTCGCAAAACGGACTGAAATCGCCGTCCCATACGAAACAACAGCGTGATCATATGAGCGTCAGTGCCCTCTATCGTGACGATTTCTATCTCTCGACCGCCGAAGCGGTCGTAACCGCGATCCACGAAGACGGGGGCATCGAACTCGATCAGACCTGCTTCTATGCGACTTCGGGCGGCCAGCCGGGCGATACCGGTTTCCTGGAGCGCGGCGATGGCTCCCGGATCATGCTCGGCCAGACGAAGCACGGGCCGATCAAGGACATCATCATCCATGTGCCGCTTGAAGACCAGCCGCTGCCCATCGTCGGCGAAAAGCTGGTGCTGCATATCGACTGGGCGCGGCGTTACAGGCTGATGCGCATGCATACGGCCTGCCATCTGCTGTCGGTCGTCTGCCCCTACCCGATCACGGGAGCGGCGGTCGGCGAAGAGGAAAGCCGGGTCGATTTCGACATGAGCGAGACGATCGACAAGGATGAGGTGACGGCGAAGATGATGGCGCTCGTCAACGAGAACTATCCGATTTTCGTTCGCTGGATCACCGACGAGGAACTGATCGCCAATCCGGGCATTGTCAAATCCAAGAATGTGCGCCCGCCGATGGGCCTCGGCCGCGTGAGCCTCGTCTGCATCGGCGAGGATTCGGCCGTCGACAGTCAGCCCTGCGGTGGGACGCATGTCTCCGAGACGCAGGAAGTCGGCGCGATCCACATCGCCAAGATCGAAAAGAAGGGCAAGGAAAACCGCCGCTTCCGCATTCGCTTCGGCACACCGGCTGGCGAGAATTGACCGGGCAAGCGTCTACATCCACACCCAGATACCAACACCAAGAGACATAGCAGGGAGATCATCATGGCAGCGGACAAGAGCCGTTTCGTCGTATCCGCCGACTGGCTGCAAGGCGAGCTGGGCGCCAAGGACCTGCGCATCCTCGACACATCCTTCTATCTGCCGGCGCAGAAGCGCGATGCCGATGCCGAATATGCCGGCGGCCATATTCCGGGCGCCATCCGCTTCGATCAGGACAAGATATCCGATCATTCGACCAACCTGCCGCATATGGTCCCCTCGCCCGAATTCTTCGCGGCCGAGGTCGGCAAGCTCGGCATCAGCGAGAGCGATCGCATCGCCGTCTATGATGGTCCCGGCCTGTTTGCCTCGCCGCGCGTCTGGTGGCTGTTTCATATCGTGATGGGTGCGCCGAACGTCTTCGTGCTCGACGGCGGCCTCGATGGCTGGAAGGCCGAGGGACGGCCATTGGAGACGGCGGCACCTGCCTTTGCACCCGCGACCTTCAAGCCCAGCTTCAACGGCGACCGCGTCGTTTCGCTCGACGAAATGCGCGGGATCGTCGACAGCCACGCCCTGCAGATTGCAGATGCGCGCAGCAATGGTCGCTTTGCGGCTATCGAGCCGGAGCCCCGCGAAGGCATGCGCTCCGGCCATATGCCAGGTGCTAAGAGCCTGCCGTCGGGCGTCTTCGCCACCAACGGCAAGTTCAAATCTCTGCCGGAACTGCGCGAAACGATCGAGAAAGCCGGTATCGATCTCGACAAGCCTGTCGTGACGACCTGCGGGTCCGGCATCACCGCCGCCATCATCACGCTGGCGCTTGAATCTCTCGGCCATGGCAACAACAAGCTCTATGACGGCTCCTGGTCGGAATGGGGCAGCCGGGCTGATACGCCCATCGTCACCGGTCAAGATTGAGCGTCCCAGCCGTGAAGACGCCCTCGTCGATCAAGGTCCATATCACCCGCCTGGAAATGACCGCGCCGCCCAAGGCAAGCCTGCCGGTGCCGGTCAATATCCAGACCGCCATCATGCGCGCGCCTGGCATTCCGCTGCCGTTCTATCGCCACCTCTATCGGCAGGTGGGCGCCCGCTGGCATTGGGTGGATCGCCTTCGTCTCTCCGACGAGAACCTGACAACCACTCTCCACGACCAGCGCAACAATATCAGCGTGCTCTACGTCAACGGCGCGCCGGGCGGCTTCTTCGAGTATTTCCGTCAGGATGAAGAAACGATCGAGCTCAGCCATTTCGGCCTCATCGAGCACGCCCTTGGCCTCGGCATCGGCAAGTGGTTCCTGCTGCAGGCGCTCTACGCGATCTGGACGCTGAACCCGCAGCGGATCTTGACGACGACGAACAATCTCGATCATCCGCGGGCATTGCAGCTCTACCAGATGTTCGGCTTCTCGCCGATCTCGACCGGCGAAGGCATCGTCAGGCCGCTCAGCGACAAGGAACTGCTGGAACTCGCCAAGAAGGGCTAGCGACTGCCGCAAAGTTGAGGCGACACCTCGGGCGAGATTGCGTAGCATGGGCACTGCGAAGGCGGCGGGATATGAGAACCCCGCATCCGGTGCTGCGAATGTCGCCTTGGCGAAAACTCGAAGCATTATCTGAGCATTCATTCCGTGCCCGCATTTTCCGCATAGCCGTCAACTCTGCATCTGGCGTCGAACCGGTTCAACCGTTCGACTCCAACTTTGGAAAGCAGGAGCAGTCGATGGAAACGCCATGGTTCCTAGTTGTTGCGACATGCCTCCTGGCGGCGAACCCGAGCATCGGAGGCGAGGCTCTGGCCGCACCGCAAACGGACGCGGGAAATCGTCCCATCCCGCAGATCTGGTTCAACATGGGAGCGATCAGTACCCCGGTCGGGCATCACAGTTGGGACCTGCTCTATTATCAGCCCAGTCCTGAATGGCCCAGCTTCATGGCCGACGTGAAAGTCATGGGAATGATCACGCAGGCGTTGGTGAAAATTCCCGATGCCGATCTCGCCAAAATGGCGGCGCGTCTCAAGCAGGAGCATGTGGCGCTCGGAATCGAAATGCTTGCTCAAGCCTACACGCTGCCCGGCTCCGTCCCCGCTCCCAACTGCGGCGGAGGTATCGAAGGCTATTTGCCGCCGGAGCAAACCGCCGCTCTTGCCGCCAAGCTCAAACGCGCCGGAGCCGACCTGCAATATCTCGCCATGGACGAACCTCTCTGGTTTGGCCATTACTACAGCGGCAAGAATGCGTGCCGCTCGTCGATTGAAGATGTTGCCGAACGCGTCGCCCTAAACATCCATGAGTATCAGAAACTTTTCCCCCACGTCATCCTGGGCGAAATGGAGCCCTTCCCGTCGATCACCGACCAGCCGCACTGGCAGGATGACTATCGGGAATGGCAACATGCGATCCATGTGAAGACAGGTCAGCCTTTGGCCTTTACGTTCGTCGATATCAATTGGGGTATTCAACGGTGGCCGGCCAGCCTGCAGGCGTTTCAAAACTTCTCCCACGCTTTCCAGCAACCCTTTGGCGTCATTTACAACGCCGCCCCGCCGCATGCGACCGATACCAATCAGCAATGGCTTGACGATGCGCAACGCAACTTCATCCACATCGAGAAGACGCTTGGCGTGGAACCCGATTGGGCGATGTTTACGTCGTGGGACAGATTTCCCGGCCACGCCATTACCGATCAATCCGGACCTGGTGAGGACTATCTCGTGAAGGGATATCTGCGGTTCCGGGGGGAGAAGTAGATGAGCCCCCGATCCTGATCGATCGACACTCAACCGCCAACGGCGCAATGGCCTGAAAGGCAACAAGCGCGGGGAAACAAGCTGGCAGGAATCGGGTGGCTTTGCGCCTCGCTCCGTCGCATCACATGACAAATCTCGAAAGGAGTTTTGCCATGCCTTCCATCGCTTTTGCAGCCATGCCGACGTCCGATGCTGAAATCTTATGGAGCGGTGGTGCGGATGCCTATGGCCGCCCACCGGAGACCATGATTTCCGATGGTCCGGGCCATCCCTGCCGCCATTGCCTGCGCAATATCGATGCTGGCCAGAAGCTGTTCGTCTTTGCCTATCGTCCCTTCCCGGAGTTGCAGCCCTATGCGGAGACGGGGCCGATCTTCCTGCACAAGACACCGTGCCAACGCTACGAGGCGGAAGAAATCCTGCCTCCCGTGCTGGCGACCAGCCGGGATTTCATCGTGCGTGGATATGGCAAGAACGACCGGATCGTCTACGGCACCGGCGCCGTGACGCCGACCGACGATATTGCAGTTTATGCGGCCTCGCTGCTCGAACGCCCCGACATCGCCTATGTCCATGTGCGATCGGCGCGCAACAATTGCTATCAATGCCGGATCGACAAAACAGGAGCGCCGGCATACGCGGATGCCGGCGCTTCCATCTGACGTACGCGTGATGGGCTTTACGCGACGTTCAGAATGCTTTCCGGCGCAACGGGCTCATAGCCGAGCGCTTCGGCGACCGGCTTGTTTGTAATGCGCCCCTTGTGGACATTGAGGCCATTGCGGAGGTGCTTGTCTTCCGCGATGGCGCGCAAGCCGCGATCGGCCAGGGCCAGGCCATGATAGATCGTGGCATTGTTGAGCGCATGTGCCGATGTGACGGGAACCGCACCCGGCATGTTGGCGACACAGTAGTGCACGACACCATCGACGACGTAGGTCGGATCGGAATGGGTGGTCGCATGCGAGGTCTCGAAGCAACCGCCTTGATCGATGGCAACGTCGACGATGACGGAACCCTTCTTCATCCCCGATAGCATTTCGCGCGTGACCAGCTTCGGCGCGGCGGCGCCGGGGATCAGCACCGCGCCGATGACGAGATCGGCGGAGAACACCTCGTCTTCAAGCGCCTGGATGCTGGAGTAACGCGTGTGAACGCGGCCGTTGAAGATATCGTCGAGCTGGCGCAGGCGCGGCAGCGAGCGATCGAGGATGCTGACATCGGCACCGAGGCCGGCCGCCATCTTGGCGGCATGCAGGCCGACGACGCCGCCGCCGATGATCGTCACCTTGGCCGGCAGCACGCCCGGCACGCCGCCAAGTAGGATGCCAAGGCCGCCATTGGCCTTCTGCAGCGCCGTTGCGCCGGCCTGGATCGACAGGCGGCCGGCAACCTCGGACATCGGCGCGAGCAGCGGCAGGCCGCCACGCTCGTCGGTGACGGTCTCGTAGGCGACGGCGGTCACGCCGGAGGCGAGCAGGCCCTTTGTCTGTTCCGGATCGGGTGCGAGATGCAGATAGGTGTAGAGAAGCTGGCCTTCACGGAGCTGTGCCCATTCTGAAGGCTGCGGCTCCTTGACCTTCACGATCATGTCGCACCTCTCGAAAATGTCCTTGGCGCTCGCGGCGATCTTGGCGCCGGCGGCGACATAGGCATGGTCATCGGCACCGATGCCGGCGCCGGCCTTCGTTTCCACCCAGACTTCGTGGCCGTGGGCGACATATTCGCGAACGGACGCCGGCGTCAGGCCGACGCGATATTCGTGATTCTTGATTTCCTTGGGACAACCAACGCGCATTTCATTCCTCCTCGAATGCTTTTGCGTCTTTCATTTTCTCCAAGGGAAATCAGACCACCTCCGCCCCGCAATGTCCTTGCAAAGACGATTTGCGCTGCAGTCATTTTTCGTGAATTATTGCGTAGACAGGAGTTTTTTCGAAAGTTCTTCGAATGTCGGACCTAGACGCCATAGATCATTCGATTCTGCGGATGCTGCAGCAGAATGCGAGGATCACCAATGCGGAACTGGCCGAAAAGGTCGGCCTATCCCCTTCGGCCTGTTCCCGCCGGCTCGATATTCTCGAAAAGAGCGGCGTCATCGCCGGATATCACGCGCATCTCTCGCAGAAGGCGCTGGACTACAAGATGATCGCCATCGTGCATATCTCGCTATCCGGCCAGTTTGCCAAGACGCTCTCGGAATTCGAGACGGCGGTGAAACGCTGTCCGAACGTGCTTGCCTGCTACCTCATGTCCGGCGAGTACGATTACATCTTACGCGTCGCCGCACGCGACCTTGAGGACTACGAGCGCATCCACCGCGACTGGCTCTCCGCCCTGCCCCATGTCGTGAAGATCAATTCGAGCTTTGCGCTGCGTGAGATCATCGAACGGCCGAATGTCGGCCTCTGATCTGCGTCAGCGCAGGTCCAGCAACAGGGCGCGGTGATCCGACACTTCCGGTTCGGCCACAGGATCGAAATTGACAACCTCTATGTCAGGCGTCACCAGCATGTAATCGGCAAAGCGCGGCTGTTTCTTGTAGTGGGACGTGCGTGTGTCAACATGTCCCCGCGAGGTGACGAGATCGATCAATCCCAGCTTGCCGAGAATGTCAAAGGTCTCGCTGCCGGGCAGCAGGTTGAAATCGCCGCAGACGACCAGCCGGTCGCCATCCTGCTTCACTTGCCGAATGAGATCGACCAGCGCATTCGCCTGGTGGCGCCGCGCGGGCGTGTCGCCCTTGCCGATGGTATCCCGAAGGCCGTGCATGTGGGCAATGGTAATGGGATAGCCACGCTCATAATCGAAAAGGCGGATGCAATGGGCATTGCGCGAGCGCGGATGCGGTCCCCAGCCATCGGGAGAAAATTCGCCGTGGACGAAACCTGCTGCCTGACCGATGATCGGATATGTCTTGCGCACGAAAGTCGCCAGGCCGAATTCGGAAGCAATCCGCCGATCACCATCGAAAAGATCTCCCCGCGCAAACGGGAGAAAAACCCCATCGTGAGCCGGCAAAGCAGCCTTCAATTCCTCGAAGAGATTGACGCGCTGCTGAAGTTCGACGCCATGGTCGCGATATGTCAACCACCCGGCTCGCGAACCGGCTGTCTGCCCCACTTCCTGCAGGCATAGAACATCGGCGTCGATGTCGACCAGATACCGCATCAGCGGCTCGTGCAGCAGACCGCCCCACGCATTCAGCGAAACGATGCGCATAATCTACACCTTTCCAAATTCAGACCGCGTGCAGCAATCAGGCACCTGCCCCTTGGTGCCGATTCGGGACGCCCACCTACAATTTTAACGATTATCCTAAGCATCTCTCAATGCACACATGCTATCCCGAAAGAGGAAAAGATGTATGGGCTGGGGTAACATCATGCAGTTCTCTTCGAAATCTCTCGTCCAGGGCAATCTCAAAATCAAGACACGAGGTTCCCCGCGCCATTATGCCCGACTGACGGGTCAGGTTCGGTACTTCACCAAACTGGTCGCCGGTCGTGTCGTCAATATTTCCACCAGCGGCATTGCTCTCGACCTGCAGGCCCCGCTCTATGCCGCCGCCGGCAGCAAGGTTCGCGTCGAGTGCGACGATATCGGCCTGCTTGATGGTTTCGTCCGCTGGGCCCATAACGGCCGCATCGGCATCGAGTTCGATCGCTCGTCCAACGCGTCCGCGAAGGTGGCGTCCTATTTCCGCTTTTTCCACAAGGACATAAAGCCGGTTTTGAAACGCTGATCCCATGCCGACGCCTGACGGTAATGATCCACAATAAGCTTGTCACATAACTCGTGCACACCTTCGCAAATCGTCCTAGTCTCCCTCACCCGAGAGATGATCGACGGACCATAGGTTTATCGCTGAAGGAGTGTTTCATGTCTTCCATCCTGGATTTGCCCAGCATGTCGCGCCGTTCCCTGCTGCAAGGTCTCAGCGCCACGGCGGCGCTGATCGTGCTGCATCCTTTCGCCGCGCGTGCAGCCGGCAACCAGGCGCATCTGCGCCTCATGGAAACGACCGACATCCACGTCAACGTCTTTCCGTATGACTACTATGCCGACAAGCCGAACGACACGATGGGCCTGACGCGCACCGCGACGATCATCGACAATATCCGCGCCGAAGCCACCAACTCGCTCCTGATCGACAATGGCGACGTGCTGCAGGGCAACCCGATGGGCGACTACATGGCCTATCAACACGGTATGAAGGACGGCGACGTCCACCCGGTCATCAAGGCGATGAACACGCTCGGTTACTCCGTGGGAACGCTTGGTAACCACGAATTCAACTACGGCCTCGACTTCATGTTCAAGGTGCTAGCCGGCGCGAACTTCCCGTTCGTCTGCGCCAACCTGACCAAGGGCCAGCTTGCTTCCGATCCGACGAAGGACGACTTGTTCTTCAAGCCGTACCTGATCCAGGAAAAGAAGATCAAGGATGGTGCCGGCAATGAAAGCCCGATCAAGATCGGCTTCATCGGCTTCGTGCCGCCGCAGATCATGCTCTGGGACATCAAGAATCTCGAAGGCAAGGCGCAGACACGCGATATCGTCGAAGCCGCCAAGGCCTGGGTGCCGGTCATGAAGGCCGAAGGCGCCGATATCATCATTGCTCTCTCGCATTCCGGCATCGACGGCAGCGGTCCGAGCGACAAGATGGAAAATGCCTCGCTCTATGTCGCCGCGGTCGATGGCATCGATGCCGTGTTCACCGGCCACCAGCACCTCGTCTTCCCCGGCCCGAAGACCTGGGACGGCATCAAGGATGCCGATCCGGTCAAGGGCACGCTGCACGGCAAGCCCGCCGTCATGGCCGGCTTCTGGGGCTCGCATCTCGGCCTCATCGACCTCTTGCTCGAAAAGGACGGCAAGAGCTGGAAGATCGTCGACTTCACCTCCGAAGCGCGGCCGATTTACCATCGCGACGACAAGAAGAAGGTCGTCGCCGATGTCGCCGACAAGAAGGAAGTCGTCGAAGCCGCGAAGACCGAGCATGAGGCGACGCTGGCTTACGTCCGCACGCCCGTCGGCAAGACCTCGGCACCGCTCTACTCCTACTTCGCGCTGGTCGCCGACGATCCATCAGTGCAGATCGTCAGCCAGGCGCAGCTCTGGTACATCAAGGAAATGCTGAAGGAGACGCAGTACAAGGATCTGCCGATCCTTTCGGCTGCTGCCCCGTTCAAGTGCGGCGGCCGCAACGGCGCGGACTATTATACGGACGTTCCGGCCGGCAATATCGCCATCAAGAACGTCGCCGACCTCTATCTCTACCCGAACACAGTGCAGGCCGTCGTCATCAACGGCGCGCAGGTCAAGAACTGGCTGGAA
Source organism: Rhizobium sp. WW_1 (assembly GCF_003610155.1). NCBI lineage: Bacteria > Pseudomonadati > Pseudomonadota > Alphaproteobacteria > Hyphomicrobiales > Rhizobiaceae > Rhizobium > Rhizobium sp. WW_1. The sequence goes on along the minus strand of NZ_RAIN01000015.1, from coordinate 59,784 downwards.
ATGTCGGCTGCGATGTTCAACCAGGTCAAGCCCGGCGCCAAGGATGCCGATATCATCAATAACAGCTTCCCGTCCTACAACTTCGACGTCATCGACGGCGTGACGTACCAAATCGACGTCTCTCAGCCGCGCCGCTTCGGCGATGACGGCAAGGTCGCGAATGCCGATTCGAACCGCATCCAGAACCTGCAGTTCAACGGCAAGCCGATCGACCCCGCGCAGAAGTTCGTTGTTGTTACCAATAACTACCGCGCCGGCGGCGGCGGCAACTTCCCGGAAATCGGCGCCGACAAGGTCATTTACCAGGCGCCCGATACCAACCGCGACGTCATCGTGCGCTACGTTCACGATCAGGGCACGATCAACCCGACCGCCGACGGCAACTGGACCTTCAAGCCGCTGCCGGGCACGACCGTCGTCTTCCAAAGCTCTCCAAAGGCCAAGGATTTCCTTGATCAGGTCAAGAGCGTGAAGATCGAAGACGCCGGCGAAGGCACCGACGGCTTCCGCAATTACCGCCTCGTCCTGTAATTGCGATCGTTATCGTCCTCTCTCCGTTTCGGGGAGAGGACTTCCTTACTCAGCGGCCAGACGCTCGTCGTCGGGATGGAACATTTCGACTGCCGCCCTGAAGTCCTCTTGATTCGGGCATCGCGACAGACGTGAGCGGAAAGCTTCGATCATCCAGGTGGCGGCAGGACCAGGCGGGTTGTCGACCTTGCGGACGGCATAGAGCGGATATTCGCTCTGGTCATAGGCATCAAGCGCCAAAGGCACCAGCCGCTCCTTCTGCAGATCTTCCATGATGAACGCGGCAGGCAGGCCGCCCCAGCCGAGACCGCCGCGGATAAGCTGATGCTTGGTGGCGATATCGCTGACGTGCCAGACCTTGTAGGACAGGACGTTGAAATCCCTGCCACTCGTCAGGCTTGAGGCGTCGGTAACGACAAGCTGGACCTCCTCGCGGACATCGGCGAGCGTCAACGGCCGTCCCATCTGAGCGAGCGGATGGTTTGGCGCGGCAACGGGCATCATGAAGGAATGGCCGATGCGCTCGATGACCAGGGCATCATCCTGCTTCACGACGGAGCCGCCAATCCCGATCGTCGATTTTCCGCTGGAAACCAGCTCCATCATCGTCCCGAGTTCACCGGTATCGAGCCGCAGCGAGACATAAGGGAAACGGTCACGGAACTCGCGCAGGACATCGACGGTCGCAAGGATCGGCACCATGACGCTGATGGCGACAGCCACTTCCGCTTCGAGCCCGGTCTTCAGCCCCTTCACCCTGGCACGCATTACCTGGAGATCGGAAAGAATGCGGCGCGCATCTTCCAGCATCACCCTGCCCGCATCCGTCAGCTTCGGCTGGCGCGATCCCGAGCGCTCGAACAGCGGCATTTCGAGCTGAGCCTCCAGATTGGCGATCGTGTAGCTGATGACCGACTGGGCACGGTTGAGTGCGCGCGAAGCAGCCGAAAAGCTGCCTGCTTCGGCGACGGTCAAAAAGACCTGCAATTGGTCGAGGGTGGGATTGGGGAGCATCGGCCATCCATTCTATCGATAATTCCAATCCATATTATCACAGTTTTTCTCGATAGTACTGAGGACTTATCTATTGATCCGAAGGCGATCGGACTCTCCCAGCCGATCTTCACAACTCATTGAAAAGGAAAACGGATATGTCCTCCATTCTGCTTCTGACCTCCAGCCCGCGCCCGGATTCGCTCTCCACCAAGATCGCCACCGAGCTTGCCGACAAGATCAAGGCCGCCAACCCCGGCAAGACGCTCGTCAAGCGCGACCTCGCTGCCGACAACCTGCCTCATATCGACGGCCCCTTCACGGCCGCCATCCGCACGCCAGCCGATGCCCGCACGCCGGAACAGCAGGAACTGGTCAAGGTTTCCGATGCGCTCGTTGACGAGCTGCTCGCAGCCGACACCGTGGTCATCGGCACCGGCCTCATCAATTTCAACATCTATTCGTCGCTGAAGACCTGGATCGACAATATCGCTCGCGCCGGCCGCACCTTCACCTACACGGAAACCGGCCCGAAGGGTCTCGCAACCGGCAAGAAGGCCTACATCGTGCTCGCCTCCGGCGGCGTTTACTCCGAAGGCCCGGCCGCTCCGCTGAACCACGCCGTTCCCTACCTGAAGTCGGTCCTCGCCTTCATCGGCATTACGGAAGTTGAGACGGTCTATGTCGAAGGCATTGCCTTCGGTCCGGAAGCAGTCGAGAAGGCAATCGGAGCCGCCCAGGCCCGCGCCTCCGAGCTGGCTCTCGCTGCTTAATTTGACAGCATTGTTCCGATGATGACAGGCGGCCGGCTCCAACCGGCCGCTTCGCTATTTTGCCTGCGGCAGCGTCTTCACGAACTCCTTGACGGTCTCCAGGATTTCGTTGGAAAGCGCCTCGTCATTGGCCACGCGCGCAAGCCCGAGCGCGCCGGTCATGAGGCAGGAGGCGATAATCGCCTTACGCCTGGCTTCGGCGGTCTCCGGCTCCGGCATACGCGCCGTCATGGTCTCGAAATTCCGTTGCAAGCCCTCGGTCGCCACGGTTCGGACCGCATCGCTGCTGCGCGCCATGTCCGCCGTCAGCGCGGCATAGGCGCAGCCCTCGCCGCATTGGTCGCGGTGACGTTCGCTGAGGTAGCCATCGACATAATCGCTCAGCGGGATGCTTTCAGGCGCAATCCCCTTCTCCTCCAGCTGCCGTCGCGACGAGCCGATCGCCGATTCCACGGCTTCCGCCACCAGCTCGTCGCGCGAGCCGAAATGCTTGTAGAAGCCGCCGACAGTCAGACCCGCCTCCTTCATCAGATCGGCGACGCCGATCCCCTCCAGTCCCTCTTCGCGCAGACGCTTGGCGGCGAGCGTCACGATGCGTTCGTGCGTCTTCTGCTTTTCCAGTTGCGAGCGGCCCATCGAAAATCCCTTCGTGCCCGGCTTGACAAATTAGATTACGACCATAATCCTTATGGATAACGATCATAATCCAGATCGTGATGAAAGCCAACAGGAGCTACGAACATGCGTCTCAAGAACAAGGTCGCCCTCATCACCGGCGGCAACAGCGGCATCGGCTTCGCCACCGCCCGCCTCTTCCTCGCCGAGGGTGCAAAAGTCGTCATCACCGGCCGCAACGCAAAAACGCTGGCCGCGGCGGCCGAAGAGCTCGGCGATGGTGTGCTGGCGCTGCAAGCCGACACGACTGATATCCCGGCGATGGAGAAGGCATTTGCCGAGGCCGCCGAAAAGCTCGGGAAATTCGATATCGTCTTCGCCAATGCCGGAATTGCCGGCGATACCCCGCTCGGCAAGACCACGCTCGAGCAGTTCGAGACCATCGTGCGCATCAATTTCACCGGCGTCTTCTTCACGGTGCACGCAGCCCTGCCACATCTGAATGACGGCAGCTCGGTGATCCTGAACGGCTCGGTGCATGCCGTCCTCGGCATTCCCGGCGCCTCGGCCTATGCCGGCACCAAGGGTGCCGTTCGCGCCATGACCCGCAATCTCGCCTCCGAGCTCGCGCCCCGCGGCATCCGCGTCAATCAGGTCACGCCGGGCGCCACCAGCACGCCGATCTGGGATGCGCGCGCCGCCACGCCCGAGGCCAGAGAAGGACTTAGGGCGCGCTTCGGCAACCTCAGCCCGCTTGGCCGCATGAGCGAGGCGGACGAAATCGCCAAGGCAGCGCTCTATTTCGCCTCCGATGATTCCGCCAACGTGACGGCCATCGAAATCACCGTCGACGGCGGCGCCGTCAATGCCCCGTTCGGCGCCAAGATGTTCCGTACAGCTTAAGCCCCGGCAAGCGCGGAATGACCGTCGATATTGACGGTTCAATTGAGGCCGCCTGATGCTGATGCGTGGGGCGGCCGTTGCGCCAATTCCCGTTGCCGCAACGCACGGCTTTTGCAATGCTCAGTCCTCGAAGCGGATAAGTCTCGTCGCTAGCGCCGTTCTTCGTGCAACAATCCCAGCCAACGGGGCAGCTACGACCCCGGGGTAAAGAGAAAGAGATGCCAATTCCATTGTACACGCCGCGACATTTTGGGCGCTTGGGCACCTGGCACATATCCGGCTGGAGCATCAAGGCCTACGGAATCTCCGTAAGTCCCCCGCAACAGGATCAGCTTCTGCAGCCGGACTTGATCAGTCAAGCACATGCCTTCGTCGAAGCCAATCTTGCCCGCATGGAGGGGACGCCGCATTACTCTGTCGGCTTCGCAATCCTCCACCACGGAAGCAGCGTAAAAACCTTGTTGACTCAATGGTGCACAAACGAGTGCGTCTGCATGCAATACGCGGCTCAGTCGAGCTATTCAGGAAAGCCGCAATTCTCGCTGACGAAGAGTGATCTCATGGCCTGCGCATACGAACTTGTGGCGATCGACTTCGAGCGGCGCGCCTGGATTTCGACAGTCATGTCGGGAAAGCCGATGCAGAAATATCTGGAAAGCTGGCTGCCGGATGGTCTTTACTGACACCATCGACTTCGCGGGTCAGCGCCATTTTTGAAATGGTGCCCCACAGGCAGCGCGATTTCAACCGGGATAAGCCACCAGCCCGAACGGGCTGGCGCTAACGATCAAACCTGGCGAACCTTTTCGCCGTCGCCGAAGAGACCGGCGCCGTTCTGGTCGATGATCTGCTGGCCCTTGCGGAAAGTGGATTCCACTGCATCGTCCGACGAGGTGAAGACATCGGCGCGGATGAAATTGCGCACGAGGATCTCGCCGTTCACATCCTTCTCGATCCGGCCCATGAGGCGGAACTGATTGCCTTCGCGCTGAGGCGTGGCATGGATCGTGCAGCCAGCATGCATCTGGGGTTCGACGCTGACCGTAGAACCGCCAGACTTTTCATTGCCCGCCTGCGACGCGCCACCGGTGAAGATCGAGATGATATTTGAAAAGAACGAAGCCATGGATCGCCTTTAGCATGAAGGTTGCGAGGTCGCAAAGTCAAATGATCAGGTTTGCCAGGATCTCGTTTTCGGTGATGTCCTCATAGCCCATACCGGAACTTTCGAAATTGGCGATAAGCTGCTTGAAATTATCCGGATTCTTCGTCTCGATGCCGATCAGGATGGAGCCGAAATTGCGGGCGCTCTTCTTTAGATATTCGAAGCGGGCGATATCGTCTTCCGGCCCGAGCATGTTGAGGAAATCGCGAAGCGCGCCGGGGCGCTGCGCCAAGCGCAGGATGAAGTATTTCTTCAGCCCGGCATAGCGCATGGCGCGCTCCTTGACGTCGGGCAGGCGCTCGAAATCGAAATTGCCGCCGGAGACGACAGCGACGATGGTTTTGCCGCGGATACTGTCGCGATCGAGCTTTTCCAGCGCGGTGATTGCCAAGGCGCCGGCCGGCTCCAGCACCACGCCTTCGACATTCAGCATATCGGTGATGGTGACGCAGATGGCGTTTTCCTCGATGAGCTTGACCTGATCGGCGGCAAAGCCCTTGAGTGCGGCGAAGTTCAGCTCGCCGATACGACCGACGGCGGCGCCATCGACGAAATTGTCGACCTTGGCGAGCGTGACCACCTGCCCCGCCTCGATGCTGCGGCGCAGGCTCGGCGCTCCCGCCGGCTCGGCAAAGGTAAAGGCTTCGCGAGGAAGCCTATCGGCGAAATAGCCGGTGATCCCCGCGGCAAGACCGCCACCGCCGACGGGAAGAAGGACGTGATCGGGGATAACGCCCTCAGGCAGTTGCTCGGCGATCTCGGCCGCGACGGTCGCCTGCCCCTCGATAATATCGGCGTGATCAAAAGGCGGCACCATGACGCCATCGATCTTTTCGACATGCTCGCGCGCAGCCTGATAGCACTGATCGAAGAAATCGCCGAAGAGCTTGATGGTGATGAACTCGCCGCCGAAGATGCGGGTCTTGTCGATCTTCTGCTGCGGCGTCGTCACTGGCATATAGACCACCCCAGGCACGCCGAAATGCCGGCAGACGAAGGCAAAGCCCTGGGCATGGTTGCCGGCGGATGCGCAGACGAAGGTCTTTCCGGTGCCGCCCTCGACGATCACCTTGCGGAAGAAATTGAAGGCGCCGCGGATCTTGTAGGAACGGACCGGCGTCAAATCCTCGCGCTTCAGCCAGATCTCGGCGCCGTAGCGGGCGGAAAGATGCTCGTTCAGCTGCAGCGGCGTTGCAGAGAAAAGGCCACGCATGGCCTCGGTTGCTTCGAGAACAGTCTGTTTGTCCACGGCTTGTCCGTCCTTCTTCAGTCAGACCCCGCTATGACACAGGAAAGATGAGTAAAGAAAGCCTGTTTATCGCCATTTCGGGCCTCTCAGGCCGAGATTTCCGCTGCGGCACATATGTAGCTGACTATTTTTGTATCCAGCAATCCGTCCCCTAAATCTGCGAGTTGACAGCAAAGCGCCCCCTCCCTCCAATAGCACTCAGCCATCATGACGATGGTTAGAGGCCCGCCCTAAATCCGATCCGTCGGCTCCGGCGGGCTTCGCCTGTCGCTGGACACTCACTTATACTTGCGTCCAGGATTGAGAATCGCGTGAAGGATGCTTATCCCGTCTTATTCGAGGGGGAAAATCATCATGCGCCTTATGCGTCCAGCCATCATTGCCTTCAGTCTTGCCGTGCTTGCTTCCTGCAGCTCCCAGGAAGAGGGTTTCGAGAAGATCATTCCCATCTTGAAGGAAAGTCCCTCTGCGCGAGCGCAGGTCATCGACAAGTGCATGTCGCAGCACATGTCGCCGGAAATGCTGGATGAAGTCGCCTTCTACGTCAGATCCCAGAGAAGCGAAGCAAAGCGGCTCTTTTGCCAGCGGATGACGACTGGCCTGGCATCCGGAAGGATAAGCTATGCCGATTTCAAGGCCTTGTTCCAGCAGAAGAAGGTGACGCCAGCGCTTGTCAGCGCTCTGAAGGGCCGCTGAGCAACGGGCAGTCGGGCGGATACCTGTCGGCCCTTTCCGGCAAAACATTTCCTTGACTGAATCGCTCAAGTGCTTGATGGGGAAAGGCACGCGGACGTGGCGAAACTGGTAGACGCAAGGGACTTAAAATCCCTCGACCTTTGGTTGTACGGGTTCGACCCCCGTCGTCCGCACCAAGATCAAGCTCGATCAAGACAAGAACGAAAAAGGCGCAGCCTTCGCCGCGCCCCTCTCCAACAATAGTCGGCGACCGAATTAAGCCGTGAGCTTGGCAGCGATCTTGGCGACGTGGGCGCCCTGGTATTTTGCGGCTTCGAGTTCGATTTCCGAAGGCTGGCGCGAGCCGTCGCCGTTAGTGATCGTCGAAGCGCCGTAGGGCGAGCCGCCCTTGACTTCTTCCGTGCCCATCTGGCCCTGGAAGGCGTAGGGAAGGCCAACGACGGCCATGCCGTGGTGCAGCAGGGTCGGGATGAAGCCGAGGATGGTGGATTCCTGGCCGCCGTGCTGGGTCGCGGACGAGGTGAAGACCGAACCGACCTTGCCGACGAGCTTGCCGCCGAACCAGAGGCCGCCGGTCTGATCCCAGAAATTGCGCATCTGCGAGGCAACCGTGCCGAAGCGGGTGCCGGCACCGACGATGATGGCGTCATATTCCGCCAGTTCGTCCGGCGTCGCGATCGGGGCTTCCTGATCCAGCTTGAAATAGGAGGCTTTGGCAACTTCTTCCGGAACGAGTTCGGGCACGCGCTTGACGATGACATCGGCACCGGCGGACTTTGCGCCTTCTGCGACGGCATAGGCCATCTTCTCGATGTGACCGTAAGCGGAGTAATAGAGAACCAGAACCTTAGCCATGAAAACGTCTCCCGTTTGTTGGACGCGTTGAATGTCGAGGAATGTTGTATCAGCGATGCGACATGGGCACAGCCCCCGCGCCCAGAACGCACTGTTCATCCTGCGTAGACGGAATTTCATTTGGAATATCTTGTAAGGACCTGTGACGATGCGCAAACGAACGTTTGCATTCGCCGCAAACAGCGCTACCTATTTCGGGTATTTTGCGAACGCGCCGACTGCGCATTTTCCTGGATGTCTCCATGTCGAACGAAACCATTGTCACAGCCGCCATGCTGGCCATCGGCGACGAATTGCTCTCCGGCCGGACGAAGGACAAGAATATCGGCCATCTCGCCGATGTACTGCTGCTGGCTGGCATCGACCTGAAGGAAGTGCGTATCGTGGCCGACGACGAGGATGCAATCGTATCGGCGCTCAACGCATTGCGCGGCCAATATGATTATGTCTTCACCTCCGGCGGCATCGGTCCGACCCATGACGACATCACCGCCGACGCAATTGCGAAGGCCTTTGGCGTGCCCTGCGAACACGATGCCGAGGCCATGCGGATCATGGGCGAAATGTATGCCCGGCGCGAAATGGAGTTCACCGAGGCGCGCCAGCGCATGGCGCGCATGCCAGTCGGCTCGAAGCATATCGCCAATCCCGTCTCGACCGCGCCCGGCTTCAACATCGGCAACGTCTATGTCATGGCCGGCGTGCCGCAGGTTTTCCAGGCGATGCTCGACAATGTCATCCCGACGCTCAGGACCGGCGCGCACGTCTTGTCGACCGCGATTTCCTGCCCTTACGGCGAAGGCGAGATCGGCACGCCCCTCGGCCTCATCCAGAAGGCACATCCCGACACCAGCATCGGCTCCTACCCGCGCTATGTCGGCCAATTCTTCTCGACCGAGATCGTCGTCCGAGGCCGCTCCGCCGAGCTGGTTGAAAATGTCGCAGCGGAAGTGCGCGCGATGATCGAAACCATCCGGCAGTCGAAAGCTACTGCATAATTCCTTAAATCGGGATCGATTTAAGGATAAAATTATGTAGCGAATGTAGAGTGTTACAGCGACCTTTGCGCGTCACATGTGACGCGCGGCGCTGCAACGAAAATCACTCGGCTGACGCCTGATATTCAACGAGGGCGTGCACTTTCCACGGAACCGTAGGGCCATTCTGCGCATTATCTTGTGGCGGAATGCTGATATCATGATCCGATCCAACCCTTCCGCATGGGAGATCTCTTCATGTCCTACAAAACGATAGTGACCGTTCTCGACAATCCCGACAATACCCGCGTCGCCGCCGACTTTGCAGCGGCGCTCGCAAAGGAGCATGGCGCCCATGTCGTCGGCCTTCATGCGGAGCTTGTCTCGACCGTGCCGCTGGTGGCGCCGATGGAAATTCCCGACCCCGTTGCGGTTCAGGCCCTTCAGGATGTCGCTCACAATCAGTCGGTGGACATCGAGCGGGTGTTCCGCTCGAAAATGGAAGCCGCCGGCCTCGATTACGAATGGCACAGCTTTGCCAGCACGATCGGCTACGGCACCGAGCCCCTGGTCGAGAGCGCCCGCAGCGCCGATCTTCTCGTTGCCGTGCAGCCGGACCCGTCGAAATACGGCGACACGCAGGTCGATGTCGAAACTTTCCTGTTCGACAGCGGCCGGCCGGTCCTGCTGATCCCCTATATCCTCAAGGAACCGAAGCCCGTCCGCCGCGTGCTTATCGCCTGGAACGGCTCCAAGGAGGCGGCACGCGCCACCTTCGATGCCCTGCCCTTCCTGAAAGCCGCGGATTCGGTCGAGATCCTTTCGGTCAGCACATCGGAGAAGGACCCGCATCCATCCAAGGAAACCGGCGTCCAGATCGCCGCCGCGCTGACGCGCCACGGCGTTCGAGCCAAGTTCGAGACGACAGCCTGCAGCGGTAAATCGACACCATCTCAGGTCATCGAAAACCGGCTGGCGGACAATAGCATCGACCTGCTTGTGATGGGCGCCTACACGCATTCCTGGCTTTGGCAGATGATCTTCGGCGGCACGACGCGCACCCTGCTGCAATCGATGACCGCGATGACGTTGCTGGCCCGCTAGACGGCCAAGAGCTTAAATCCTGCGGCAACCGGTGCAGAACTGCATCGGTTGCGCGCGTTGCAGCTATTGCCTTTTGTCGGCAAATCCAGCAGAAAGCAGCGACCGATGACAGAATTCCCGCCAGGGAACCGTTCGCGCGGTCGAAGGAGCATGGTCCCGAAAAGCCTGTCGCTTTTCCCGGATGAGATCCTGTTCACGCAGATGGCAAGCGAATCGCGTTCCGGATCTGGATGATGGTCCGCGCCCGCCGCGGGGTCTGCTCAGGGTCGCCGGCGCTGCCGGTGCGTCGTTATTCCATGCCCCGGAGCCTTCTGCCATGTCCCTGCCCGATAAAGCCTTTCCCGTATCCTGGGATCAGTTCCATCGCGATGCGCGCGCGCTTGCCTGGCGGCTTGCCGGCCTCAATCGAGATTTCAAGGCGATCGTCTGTATCACCCGCGGCGGCCTCGTGCCGGCGGCCATCATCTCGCGTGAGCTCAACATCCGCCTGATCGAGACCGTCTGTGTCGCCTCCTATCATGACTATTCCAGCCAGGGCGAAATGAACTTGCTCAAGGGCATTGCGCCAGAACTGTCAGCCAACGGCGGCGAAGGGGTGCTCGTCATCGACGACCTCACCGATACCGGCAAGACGGCCCTCGAGGTTCGCAGCTTGCTGCCGAAGGCGCATTTCGCCTGCGTTTATGCCAAGCCGACCGGTGTTCCCACAATCGACACCTTCATCACCGAAGTCAGCCAGGACACCTGGATCTACTTCCCCTGGGATATGGGCTTCACCTACCAGGAGCCGATCGCTAAGGGCCATCGCGGCTGACACTGCCATTAGAGGCGATGCGAATCAGTCGCGATCGCCAGCCGTGCGGCAACATGATTCGAATGACGGTAATAGAGGTGGGCGCTGCGGCGCCCACTAGATTTAGTGGACGCATATTGGCGGGAACGCGCGGGATTCAAGGGTTTCCGCGCGAATCATGATGTGCCACGGCATGATTTTGCCGCGCTGCCAATGGCATCAAGGTCACGGTCACAATTTTGTCGCTTTTGACTCCGGCCTTGATGAAACAAACCTCGACAGCGGTCGCGCGAAGGGCGAACGACGACGCCCAAGCTCTTGATTCTTCTACCCTCCTGACGTTTCCCCAGTTTCCACAGCTAAGCCCACAAGATATTGTGGTTAACAATCCCTAGCAAACCACCCCTTGACGGAATCGGGTCTTTCAAAGTTAATGGACGACGTTGCGGCGGCGACTGGACCAGGCGTATTTACGAGGGCTGGTTCTCAATTCGAAATCGGATTTGGATTCAGGGCGATACACTTTGATCAGTGGCCGCCGTGAGCGTTTTTGTGCCGATATCGAGGCTGCCAAAAAAGACATGCGGGGACTGGCGGCAATAAGCTGTTAATACTATATTTAGTGTTTGCAGCCACCATCACCACAAGATACAGGAACGCCATCTCCGGATGACACCTCCTGTCAGAGAGCGGATCGAAGCTGGCTGCGCGTTGACATCGCGACGCCGGAATGAGAATTTTTGCGTCCTGCTTTCATGCGGGAGCGCACCAACGAATGAGGATTGGGACCATGCGCATCGAACGTCGTTTTACGAAGGCCGGCCAGTCACCCTATGCGGAGATCGAATTCCGCAAGGCGACGAGCGAGATCAAGAACCCCGACGGTTCGATCGTGTTCCGCCTCGAAAACATCGATGTACCCGCGCAGTTCTCGCAGGTGGCCGCCGACATTCTCGCGCAGAAGTATTTCCGCAAGGCCGGCGTGCCTGCCAAGCTGAAGAAGGTCGAGGAAAACGACGTCCCCTCCTTCTTGTGGCGCTCCATTCCCGACGATGCCGCCATGAAGGATCTGCCCAAGGATCGGCAGAGCGGCTCGGAAACCGATGCGCGACAGGTCTTCGACCGCCTCGCCGGCACCTGGACCTACTGGGGCTGGAAGGGCGGCTACTTCTCGTCCGAGGAAGACGCTTCCGCCTTCTGCGACGAGCTTGCCTACATGCTCGCCACCCAGCGCGTTGCTCCGAATTCGCCGCAGTGGTTCAACACCGGCATGCACTGGGCCTATGGCATCGACGGCCCCGGCCAGGGTCACTATTATGTCGACCCGTTCACCGGCAAGCTCACAAAGTCCAAGTCGGCTTATGAGCATCCACAGCCGCATGCCTGCTTCATCCAGTCCGTCGAGGACGACCTCGTCAACGAGGGCGGCATCATGGACCTGTGGGTTCGCGAAGCCCGCCTCTTCAAGTACGGTTCCGGCACCGGCTCGAACTTCTCGATGCTGCGCGCCGAAGGCGAAAAGCTTTCCGGCGGCGGTCGCTCCTCCGGCCTGATGAGCTTCCTCAAGATCGGCGACCGCGCTGCCGGCGCCATCAAGTCGGGCGGTACGACCCGTCGCGCCGCCAAGATGGTCGTCGTCGACATCGACCATCCTGACATCGAGGACTACATCAACTGGAAGGTCAAAGAGGAGCAGAAGGTTGCCGCCCTCGTCACCGGCTCAAAGATCGTCGCCAGGCACCTGAAGGCGATCATGAAGGCCACGCTCAATTGCGAAGGCGACAATGACGATTGCTTCGACCCGGCCAAGAACCCTGCCCTGAAGCGCGAAATCCGTGCTGCCAAGAAGGACCAGGTTCCGGAAAACTACGTCCAGCGCGTCATCCAGTTCGCCCGTCAGGGCTACAAGGATCTTGAATTCAAGACCTACGACACGGACTGGGATTCGGAAGCCTACCTCACCGTATCCGGCCAGAACTCCAACAACTCGGTTTCGATCAAGGACGACTTCCTGCGTGCCGTCGAGAATGATGGCGACTGGAACCTGACCGCCCGCAAGGACGGCAAGGTCATCAAGACGCTAAAGGCCCGCGACCTCTGGGAATCCATCTCCTACGCCGCCTGGGCATCGGCCGACCCGGGCCTGCACTTCAACACGACGATGAACGACTGGCACACCAGCCCGGCCGCGGGCCCGATCCGCGCCTCCAATCCGTGCTCGGAATATATGTTCCTCGACGACACGGCCTGCAACCTTGCCTCGCTGAACCTGATGACCTTCAAGGACGCAGCGACGAAGCGTATCAACATTGCTGACTACGAGCACGCCGTCCGTCTCTGGACCGTCGTTCTCGAAGTCTCCGTGATGATGGCGCAGTTCCCCTCGCGCCGCATCGCCGAGCTTTCCTATGAATACCGCACGCTCGGCCTCGGCTACGCCAATATCGGTGGCCTGCTGATGTCGTCGGGCATTCCCTATGACAGCGACGAAGCCCGCGCCATCGCCGGCTCGCTGACCGCGATCATGACCGGTATCGCCTATGCGACCTCGGCCGAAATGGCCTCCGAACTCGGGACCTTCCCGATGTTCGAGCCGAACCGCGAGAACATGCTGCGCGTCATCCGCAACCATCGCCGCGCCGCTTACGGCGAGGCCTCGGGCTATGAAGGTCTTTCGGTCAACCCGGTCGCGCTGATCCATTCCGACAATCCGGACAAGGATCTCGTTGCCCATGCCAAGGCCGCCTGGGACAAGGCGCTGCAACTCGGCGAAAGACATGGCTACCGCAACGCCCAGGCAACCGTCATCGCGCCGACCGGCACGATCGGCCTCGTCATGGATTGCGACACGACCGGCATCGAGCCGGATTTCGCCCTGGTGAAGTTCAAGAAGCTTGCCGGCGGCGGCTACTTCAAGATCATCAACCGCGCCGTTCCGGAAGCGCTGCGCACGCTCGGCTATTCCGAAAGCCAGATCGCCGAGATCGAGGCTTACGCAGTCGGCCACGGCAACCTTAACCAGGCTCCGGCCATCAACCCGTCGACGCTGAAGGCCAAGGGCTTCACCGCCGAGAAGGTCGATGCCGTCAACGCCGCGCTCAAGAGCGCCTTCGACATCAAGTTCGTCTTCAACCAGTGGACCCTCGGCGCCGACTTCCTGAAGGGCACGCTGAAGGTGTCCGACGAGCAGATGGCCGACATGAGCTTCAACCTGCTCGACCATCTCGGCTTCTCCAAGAAGGACATCGAGGCTGCGAACATCCATGTTTGCGGTGCGATGACGCTGGAAGGCGCGCCCTTCCTGAAGAACGAGCACCTCGCCGTCTTCGATTGCGCCAACCCTTGCGGCAAGATCGGCAAGCGTTACCTCTCGGTCGAAAGCCACATCCGTATGATGGCGGCAGCCCAGCCCTTCATCTCGGGCGCCATCTCCAAGACGATCAACATGCCGAATGAGGCGACCGTCGAGGATTGCAAGAACGCCTACATGCTCTCCTGGAAGCTCGGTCTGAAGGCCAATGCCCTTTATCGTGACGGCTCCAAGCTCAGCCAGCCGCTGAATGCTTCGCTGATCGAAGACGACAGTGACGAGGATGCGCTGGAAGAATTCCTGCAGGCCCCTGCTGCCGCGCAGGCCGTGACCATCACCGAAAAGATCGTCGAACGCGTGATCGAGAAGGTCGTGCGCACACAGGAGAAGCTGCCGGGCCGCCGCAAGGGCTATACCCAGAAGGCCAAGATCGGCGGACACACGATCTTCCTGCGCACCGGCGAATATGACGACGGCCGTCTCGGCGAAATCTTCCTTGATATGAACAAGGAAGGCTCTGCACTGCGCGCCTTCATCAACAACTTCGCGATTTCCGTCTCGCTTGGCCTCCAGTACGGCGTGCCGCTCGAAGAATATGTCGACGCCTTCACTTTCACCAAGTTCGAGCCGGCCGGCATCGTAACGGGCAATGACGCCATCAAGAACGCCACGTCGATCCTCGACTACGTGTTCCGCGAACTGGCGATCTCCTATCTCGGCCGTCACGATCTCGCTCATGTCGACACCTCGGACTTCAGCAACACGGCGCTCGGCCGCGGCGTTTCCGAAGGCAAGGCCGATGTCGTCTCCAAGGGCCTGACCCGCGGCTACAAGCCGACGCTCGTTCCGACATCGGGCGAACGTCCGGCAGCCGAGGTCAAGGGTTCGGCTACCGCTGCCCCGGCCCGCGCCGCCTCGGTTTCCACGGTCACAGCCTTCGCCGGCAACACCGTCCGCAAGCTGGAGCCGACAAGCGCGGTTTCCACCTCCGAAGTCGTCGCCTTCAAGCGCGATTACGAAGAGCGTGCGAAGGAGTTGGCGGAAGAGATCGCAGAGGAAGTGGCGGAAGAAACCGGCCTCTTCACCGACAAGGCTGCAAGCGACGCGGCAACGGCCAAGACGGACGCCAAGAAACTGGAATCCGAACGCCGCGCCCGCTCCATCATGCAGGGCTACACCGGCAACATGTGCACCGAGTGCCAGAACTTCACGATGGTCCGCAACGGCACCTGCGAGAAGTGCGACACTTGCGGTGCGACCAGCGGCTGCTCTTGATAATTTATCGTGCTCTTAGCTAATCCATCAACGGGGCGAGCAATCGCCCCGCTTTTTTTATGAAGGTGTTTCGTAATCGGACTGAAGCTGCACATTCCCAAATTGCGCTATTACAGCCCCAGGCTGCTGGTGCCGGGGCAGCACTCTCTTCCGTCGACTAAAAATATCCGTCAACGCACCCGTTCATGAAGAAATGCCTAGATAGCTAAAGGTTTGGCCTTATCAGTGCCAATACCCCTCACCCCAAATGCCCGATTTCGGCCACGAAACCGGCGGGAAATCATCCATTTTCATTGAAATTGTTGCTGCAGCAATATTCGGTCTGCCGAGCCTCAAAGCCGTGATCCACGGTACCCGGCTCTTCGACATATTTATCGCTGAATCCCGCCCTTAGTGCGTCGGAAAAAGCAGTCCAATCGTGTGAGGCACCGTTTTGAAAACCGGCAGCGATATCACGAGCATTCAATATCTGCGCGCCATCGCAGCAATTTCCGTTCTTTGTTTCCATGTCAGCGAGACATATGGCCTGAACTTCAAAATCGGGGCTGCGGGTGTCGATATATTCTTCGTCATCAGCGGCTTCATCATGTGGGTCACGACCGAGGGAAGATCGCTCGGTCCGCAGGAATTCATGTGGCGGCGGCTTATCAGAATAGTGCCGCTCTACTGGATTGCGACGGCAGCAACCTTCGTCGTCGCCGTGCTGAAACCGCAATTCTTCTTCGACACGAATTCGAGCGTCGAGAACTTGATCGGCTCTCTTTTCTTCGTGCCCTTCATGAAGGACGAAGCGCTGCATCCGGTCGTCGAACAGGGGTGGACGCTCTCCTACGAGATGTTCTTCTATCTCATCTTTTCGATTTCGCTGCTCGTGCCGGCGTTCAGGCGACTATGGTTCCTGATGGCGGCTCTGGTGGCCGTCGTGATTGCACATTACCTGCTGCCCCTCGGCTATCTCAGTGTTTTCAGCCAACCGGTCATTCTGGAATTTGCGGCCGGCATCGCCATCGGACGCCTGTGGAAACAGAGCTTTCGGCTGCCCTTTCCCGTCTCCATCGGCTTGATGATCATCGGGTTCTCACTGCTGATCGCGAGCGGCCCGCTAATCCATTTGGAACGGGCCGTCCGGTGGGGCATACCGGCGGTGTTGCTGCTGTCGGGCGCTGTTTTCGCGGAGCGGGAGCGCGGCGTCCCTAAGGTGGCATTCCTGCATTTCCTGGGAGATGCCTCCTATTCTATCTACCTATGGCATGTGCTGACCGGCATCATGGTGACGGCACTGCTTTTGCGCATCGGGGTCCCGCACGGTCTGCAGCCTGTATTGATCGTATTGGGCTCGCTGGCCTTCGCCATCGTTTGCTACCTGTGCATCGAGCGCCCGATACAGCGAAGAATGCAATCGTCTCGCCAGCGCCCCGCTTATCGCAACTGACGGGCAAGAACAGAGCACAGCAGTCCCAAACGCCTTGAGATCGGAATTGCATGCGTACGGCGTCAGGGAGTAGATAAACCAAAGAGATTTACGGCACCGTCCCCGACACTTTTGCCGTCCCGTCAATGACCGGGCAGGATGGCGGCACCGGCCGATCGAATAGCACGGCAATGCCGCAATCCGAGGTGAACATCGCCTCGTCGTCATGCCCCACGCCAGGCACTTCGACGACCTTCTGATTGAGATCGGATGGATGCCGCTTCTTCATGTAGTCGAAATAGGTCAGCCCGCGTGCAAGCCGATATGGCCCCTGCGCCATCGCCCCGCAGGAGCGGTCGATGAAATGGGTGTAGGGATTGGTGTCGGCCTGGCCCAGCAGATAGACAACATTGCGCGCGGCATATCTGGTTTCAAGGGTCTTCGGGTCCTGCGAGGATACGTATGGCGGCGCGCCGGCCAGCCCGTAGCGCCACTGCGTCGCCTTGGGGCATGCGGCCAGCCCCGCCTGCTGATCCGGCAAGGCCGGCCGCTCATCGTCGAAATAGAGATAGCTCGAGGGATTGGCGACGACGTAGCGAACGGAGATGCCGGCGCTCGTCAAATCCTCCGCTTCCTTTCCGACCACGGCATAGCGCTGGACTAGCTGGGCTCCTGCCGAGTGCCCCATCACGACGATGGTCTTCAGGGAGGGATAAAGACGGCGATCGGCAAAATGCTGCAATAGGGCATCGAGCGCGGCGAAAGAGCTGATCGGCGCCGGCTGGCGCGCCGGCTCTCCGCCCTTCCAGCCATTTTGCGTCCAGGCCAGCGTTTGCGCCGAGAGCGAGAAGGCGTTCACATCCGGTTTTATCAGGAATTGCGGCGCAACCACCATCGCACCGTCGGCGAGATCGTCTGCCTTTGCCAGCACTTCCTGTCCGGTTGCATAATAGGCATCGGCGTTTCGGAGCGTGCCATGGATGATGATCAGCACCTTCGTCACGTCGGGCGATGCCGCTTCGATCGCGTGATCCGCATAGACGGGCAGCTCGCCCTTCCCCTCCGGCGTGTCGAGGAGCAGGCGTTGGTCCGCGACCTCCTTGACGGGTTGCTCGAGCCGCGCATGCTGGGAATCGGCATCGGCTGACCACGCTTCGCTCGACATGCCGATGGCGACTGCTGCTGCGATCGACAGTCGGGCGCAAACCCTACCCTGAATGCTTCTCAGAATCTTCATCTGTAAAAACTCGGCTGAGGCGGATGACCATGAATATAGCGACTTCCAGCCAAGCGGAAGACGGCGGGCGACCCAATCATGTACCAGCTTGGTTGGAAGTCGCGCCGATTGAACGAGAGAGCGAACCGGAATCCGTCGCCCGACCGAAAGTTTCTCTTCCGCGCGGCAAGCAGGTTGCCTAGAAAGCGTCGCCTATGAACATCAGTCCGCCAGCGATCTCACCTCGCCCTTCCGAAAAGCTGCGACAGAGCGCGCAACCCGTGGCATAAGGCCCCCGAAAAGAGTTTCTTCGGGCCACGCGTAACCATGATTCGTATCGAGAATATCAGCAAGCAGAACAGCCACCGCATCCTCTTCATCGAGGCATCCGCGGCACTCAACAGGGGTGAGAGCGTCGGGCTCGTAGGGCCGAACGGCGCCGGCAAGACGACGCTTTTCCGCATGATCACCGGCCAGGAACTACCCGACGAAGGGCAGGTTTCCGTCGATAAGGGCGTCACGATCGGCTACTTCAATCAGGACGTCGGTGAAATGGAAGGCCGCAGCGCCGTTGCCGAAGTCATGGAGGGCGCCGGCCCTGTCAGCGCCGTTGCCGCCGAGCTGCGCGAGCTGGAAGCCGCGATGAGCGATCCGGACCAGGCCGACAGGATGGACGAGATCATCGAGCGCTATGGCGAGGTTCAGGCCCGCTATGAGGAACTGGACGGCTATGCGCTGGAGGGCCGCGCCCGCGAAGTGCTGGCCGGCCTGAGCTTCACCCAGGAGATGATGGACGGCGATGTCGGCGGACTTTCGGGCGGCTGGAAGATGCGCGTGGCGCTCGCCCGCATCCTGCTGATGCGCCCCGACGTCATGCTGCTCGACGAACCGAGCAACCATCTCGACCTCGAAAGCCTGATCTGGCTCGAATCCTTCCTGAAGGGTTACGAGGGCGCGCTTCTGATGACGTCGCACGACCGTGAGTTCATGAACCGCATCGTCAGCAAGATCATCGAGATCGATGCCGGCAACCTGACCAGCTATTCGGGCGACTATGAGTTCTACGAGCAGCAGCGGGCGCAAAACGAAAAGCAGCAGCAGGCGCAGTTCGAGCGCCAGCAGGCCATGCTCGCCAAGGAAATCAAGTTCATCGAGCGCTTCAAGGCGCGCGCTTCGCATGCCTCGCAGGTGCAGAGCCGCGTGAAGAAGCTGGAAAAGATCGACCGCGTCGAGCCGCCGAAGCGCCGCCAGACGGTCGCCTTCGAATTTCAGCCGGCACCCCGCTCGGGCGAAGACGTGGCCGTGCTGAAGAATGTCTACAAGAAATACGGCAGCCGCAGCATCTATGAAGGACTGGATTTCATGGTTCGCCGCCGCGAACGCTGGTGCATCATGGGCATCAACGGCGCCGGCAAATCCACGCTTTTGAAACTGGTGGCTGGCTCGACGCAACCGGATGAGGGCAGCGTCGCCCTCGGCGCGAGCGTCAAGATGGGATATTTCGCCCAGCACGCCATGGATCTGCTCGACGGCGAGCGCACCGTGTTTCAGCAACTCGAACACGATTTTCCGCAGGCAGGCCAAGGCGCACTGCGGGCGCTGGCCGGTTGCTTCGGCTTCTCCGGCGACGATGTGGAAAAGAAGTGCCGGGTGCTGTCGGGCGGCGAGAAGGCGCGGCTCGTCATGGCCATCATGCTCTTCGACCCGCCGAACCTGCTGATCCTGGACGAGCCGACGAACCATCTCGATCTCGACACCAAGGAAATGCTCATCCATGCGTTGTCGCAATATGAAGGGACGATGCTGTTCGTCTCGCACGACCGACATTTCCTGGCGGCGCTCTCCAACCGCGTGCTGGAGCTGACGCCCGAAGGCGTCCACCAATATACCGGCGGCTACACGGAATATGTGGAGCGCACCGGCTACGAGGCGCCCGGTCTCAGGAGCTGATATCAGCAGAACCGACGCTATTGCGTGTTGGCCGAGGGCACAGCGCCGGCGTTGATCACCGCCACGGGCGCTGTCCTGCCACGCACACGGATTTCGATGCGGCGGCGTGACTCGACGGCGCCGCGCTGGCCGGAGGTGACGGTATCGCCGGGCAGGATCAGTTGCGCGGCGGACATCGGCAGGATGGTGGCATCCTTCAGCTTCGGATTGGCCCGTAGCACATTGGCAACGGCAATGGCGCGGGCAAGACCAAGGCCGGCATTGTCAGCTGGCAGCAGTGCCGAGACCGGCAGCCTGCCGTCCATCGCGCTGATGATCGTATCGTCCAGATTGGATTTTTCCCGCGCCACCGGCTGTTCGTCGGTGTGGCCGATCACTTCGACGATATTGGCGCCATAGAGGCTCAGATTGCTGGCGATTTCGTCCGTGATCGTCGTGCTGAGAAGCTGGGAGAAGGTGCCCGTGAGCTCTGCGCTTCCTGATTGGAAATAGTTCTTCTTGGCATCGTCGAGATTGATGATGGGCGGCCAGTCGTGCATGCCCTTTCCACCGCCACTGTCGGCCAGAAGCTTGTTGACCTCGTCGGGCGCTGACGCCAGCGAGACGCCGTGTTGCTTCAGAACGGCCGCGACCTTGGACAGCGACTGCAGATCGGCCGATGTCGCGCCCTGATCCGCCATGCTGTCGAGCGTCTCTTTCGCCAGCACCAGTTCCCGCCATTGCTTGTCCACCACGGCTTTGTCGGCGGCTGACAGATCGCTGGAGACGACCTTGGACTGCAGCAGGACGATCTCGGCCGCCTGCTCCGCCCGCTTCTTCTCCAGCACGGCGACCTGCTGCTCAGCTTTCTCAAGCTTGCGCTCGACTTCGTAGCGCTTGTTTCTCTCTGCCGAAATCAAGGCGGCCGCCACGAGCAGAAGACAAAACACCAGGAGCAACATGGATTCGGCCATCGTCAGGCCAAGGATGAGACCACGATTGTAGCCCCTATGCTCCAGTTTCGGCTGCGTGTCCGAGCCTTCTGTTACCATAGATGCCACCAGCGTTTTCGCGGTTCGGCTTCTATTTCGGACGCGACGCGATCATCGGCTTCCGGCTTCGGCAGCGGCGCCTGCCCCATCGCTTCCGCCATGCGTCCGAGCGCCAGTTCGATGTTGCGCAGCGGCTGCAATTGCGCCTCCGACATCTCCTTGATCGCGGTAATCGCCGGCGCCAGTTCGGCGCGCACGACATCCTCCGGCGAGCGGATCTCCTCCAGCTTCCTGCCGACATTCTCGACGGCGGCGCCGAAGGTGCCGATGATCTCCGAAAGCTGCGATGTCGTCGCCGTCAGCTGCGCGGCGGCGTCATTGATGGGGGTTACCGCCTGCTTCGCCAGCATTTCCAGGATCTTGTTGATCTCCTGGCCGTTGCGCTCGGCCTGCCGCGCAATCTCCTCGAACCCTTCCGACAGCATCTGGTTGCTGACGCGCCGGTAATGCGAGAATTCGCGCGACGAGGAATCGAGTTCGGTTCGAACCCGCCGCGTCATCTCGGCAAGCTCGTGGCGCACGCTGCGCTCGATGTCGATCGGATCGCGCCGCATCTGGTTGAAGAGAATGCGCAGCGTCACGCCGGCGATGGTCGAGGTAACGGCGATGCCGAAATTGCGAACGATGGTTTCGATCGATGTTTCGCCGGCGAAGAGATAGAGCGATACGCCGAGGCTCGAGAGGGTGAACAGGAAACCCATATAATAGAGATTGTCGCCCGCCTGCTCGTTGTGCAGCCGAAATCCGGCAACGGCCAGCGACACAATGAAGTAAATCGCCATCAGCACCAGCGGCACGCCTGTCACGATCGGCAGCGACCAACCCATGAGCTTCGACGACCAGATGAAGATCATGCCGGCAATGGTGATGGAGGCGAAAAGCACCATCGGCCCGTAATCCCGGATGAGATATCTGGCGTCGGTATTGGCCATCAGCGTATCCCCTCCAATCGCACGAAGCCGTCGAAATAACCGTTATTGCCCTTGATCCATTGCGCCCAGAAGTTTGCGAGGTCTTCCATGGTGAACTTGATGTTCGGCCGTTGAAAGGCGAGGATCTTGACCGTGACGCCATCCAGCGACGTGCGAAAACGGTCGTTTGCCGGGCTGTGCTGGTATTTCTGATAGGAGGCGCCGTCGCGGTAATTCGAGAAGGCGGGCGTGTGTTCGAGCATGTCGGAGGCAATATAAAGGCGCTTCGGGATACCGGCCGGCGCGTTGGCAAAAACCTCCAGATTGATCTTTTGAA
Source organism: Rhizobium sp. WW_1 (assembly GCF_003610155.1). NCBI lineage: Bacteria > Pseudomonadati > Pseudomonadota > Alphaproteobacteria > Hyphomicrobiales > Rhizobiaceae > Rhizobium > Rhizobium sp. WW_1. The sequence continues at coordinate 37,689 of NZ_RAIN01000015.1, read as the reverse complement.
TGGCCGCCATGATCGGCGACAGCCTGCCGGACTCGCCTGCTGTCAGCTTGCCCGCGATCTCGGTGAGCGGCTTCTGGAAGCCCTTCTCCCATCGTGCCTGCGCGAGCCGCGGATTGCTGGTCCATTCGTCGACATTCGCACCACTTCCCGGATTGCAGCCGTGGAAGGTCTGGATCAGCTCGCCTTCCTTTTCGGTGAGCGCATAGATATCGATGGCCCCGCCGACCGGCACATCCGCCACGATCTTCTGGAACTGGTTGCGGAGATCGAGCGCCGTCGAGTCGGCGATGGGATCGGTGACGTCGAGCAATATGGCCGTTTCCGCCTTCGGGCCGTCCACCGGGCAAAGCGACGCCTGATCGACGGCGACATTGCTGGCCGCCTTGTAACGCAGCCAACCATAGGCACCGACGATCCCGAGCGACAGGACCGCAAGGCAAACCGTTGCGATGATGAGACCGGCGGACCCGCCGCGCCGGCTACGCCGCTTGCGTCGCGCCAAGGATGCTCTCCGGGAAAAGATTATCGAGCTGGTGATATTTCTCGATGGCGCGCTCGAATTCGTCGCCGATCCGCTTGATCTGCTCCGAAAGCTCCGCCTGCGCACTCTGGATGCGCGATCCCAGCACCTTATCGTCCCACTCCTCCTCGGTGCGGATGACAGGCGTCAGACGCTCCATCCTGTACGCAGCCTTGAAATAGGAGGGCTCAGGCTCGCTTCGCGCAGCCCGGTTGGCGTCGCGATAGGAGGTGAGCAGCACATTGGCGGAACGCTCGAGGTGGTTCTGGTGTTCGGCAAAGAGCCCCGCCGTCCTCGCGCGATGGGCGATGATGGCGGCCGTTTCCTGCCGGCGAAGGGAAAGATCACGGATGATCTCCTCGATCTTGCTGTTGTGCTCATCGCGGATTTCGCGGAGATCCTCGATCAGATCCAGCTTGCGGTCGATATAATTGTCCCGCGCCGCATCGAGACGCTTCTGCACGCCGGCAAAACCCGGATAGGGATCGGTCAGATAGCAGCCATCGATGAAGGCGACGAGCGAGAACATCAGGCCGATGGCAAAGAGCATCCAGGAGTTCAGCTCCTGCAGCCCGAGGGGTGCCGCCTTAAGGCGTTGGATCACCTCGGCGCCAGCCCCGCTCAAAATCGTCGCCGAGACTTCGCGGTAATGCGCCAATGCAATGTTGATGCCCAGCGCGACGGCGACATAGGCGACAAGCCCGAGGAGGCCAAGCAGCTTCAGTGCAAAGGAGCGATGCACCAGAAAGCGCACGCAGAAGAAGGAGAACATCAGTGCCGTGCCGATGTTCAGGAAGGCGAAGGCTGCCGCTTCCGTCACACCGCCGACGAGACCCTGTTCGCTTCCCTTGGCGAGAAAACTGCCGTTCATCACCATTTCGATGAGCACGAGGAAAACGATGAGCGAAACCTTGAAGCCCCATGCCGCCCGGCTGGAAACCTTTGCTGCCCGCTGCAGCTTGTGCTTCGCCTTGAAGCCGACCATTTCGTCCTCGGCGGTCTTCAGGTTGCGGCGCAGACCATGCAGTTCATCGACGCCGCTTGCCACCTCCGCCTTGAAATCCGAGACGCTGGACGCGTTCGCCTGACGGATCAGCCCGAACTGCCCTTCGAAATCGAGATTGCGCAGGCGGCTGTCGAAGGTCTGGAACTGATCTTCGAGGATCTGGTAGGAGCTTTTCTTCTCCGCCTCCACCCAGGCGACGATACGCTGCTCCGTCTCGTCATGCGATTGCGCATCGGGCGGCGGCCGGTTCTGCCGGCCGGCAGCGGCTCCTTTTTCCTTCAGGTCGAGGGTCGCACCAAGCTTTTCGATATCGACGACGGGAAACACGTCCGTCGAGGCGCGGAAATCATGGCTGGTCTCCCGAACGCTATCCCAGAGACGGTTGAGGGCTTCGAAACGCAACGATCTTCCCCGGCGAATTCATCAACTTAGAAAGGACAATTGAGAGATCGATACCGCACTGGTTGTCCACGGTCCAGCGCGATGTGAGGAGGTTAGGATGCGATTGTGGTAAAGGCTAGCCCAAGCCCGCAGCGATTGGAAAACATCCGACGGCAAGGACCAGCGCTCGCTCATCGCCACGGATCGCTGCTACGCCCTATGCGAACTCGGGATGGCGCGCCAGAAGCCGGCGCGACGCAGCCCCTCCCGATAGATGTCACGCTGCCATTCCTCCTTGAACGGGACGACCGAGACCCAGCGATCGACATCGAAATCCGGGTTGGTCTTGCGAACCCGCCTCACGAAGAAGCCCGCCTTCTCTTCGTCTCCGAGCATCGCCCAGCTCGCCGCCGAGATTCTGTCTGCCAGGCGTGTGTCCGCCATCCGACCGATATAATCGAGAGCGGTTTCGAACCGGCCAAGCGTGTAGCTCGCCACGGAAGCGGTCCAAAGATAGGTGTCGGGGCTCACGGGGTTGAGCGCAATGGCGGTTTCGATCTTCGTCAGCGCCAGATCCGGTCGTGAGGAGTGAAGCAGCGCTTCGGCATGATCGGCCATGATGCCGGCATGGCCCGGATTGAGGGCTTCGGCCAGTTTGAGCGCATCGATGCTCTCATCACTTTTTCTTTGGAAAAGCTTCGCCATGCCGAATTCGCGATAGCCATCGGCAATATCACGCCGCGCCGCGATGGCCTGCATCGCATAATGTTCCGCCTCGCCCAGCAAGGCTGCATCGCTTCCCGATGTCAGCACCCATTCCTTGGAATAGGTGCGGGCGATTGAACTCAAGGCAGGGGCAAAATGGCTGCTGGTGCGCAACGCTGCTTCAAGCTCCCCGCGCGCCCTGTGCAGATTCGGCATCGAGAGGTGTTCGAGGTAGCGCTTGCCGGCGAGGTAGCGTTGATAGGCCGCAGGATTCTCTTCCAGATGGGCTCTCATCATCTCGCGGCGCTCTATCTGCCCGGCAAGAGACAGAACGATATGACGCCCGACGGTCCGTCTCTGCTCTTCCGGCGAGGACCGTCCGAGGCTGGTGCGCTCGGCCCAGATGATTTCATCGGTCGCGGCGTCGACCAGCTGCGAGAACAGCAGCGGCCCGTCATCACGAGCACTAAGCCGCATTTCGAGAATGTAGGAGCGGTCCCATTGATCGAAGGTCGCGACGGCACGCTCTCCAACCCTACCGACCCGGATCGCCGTGCAGCGACCGGCGATTTCGAGACTGTCCAGCGCGCAGAAGCCAACGGTGATATCGTTTACCAGAGACGCGGCATCGTAATCCATGCCTTGCCTCTCCGCGGAAGGCAGCAACAGGAGAGGTATCCTTGCTCTTGGGCGGGCGACCTGACGCCCTTCACGATGGCGAATGGCATCCCCGGCTCGAATTTGCGAAGCATGCTCGTATTGTGCGGACCATGAATCCAGCAGTGCGGCACGCTGCTCGAAAATCCGCCTGAAATGCTCGACCTCACCTTCCGCATCGAATATCCGCAGCAGGATCCGAAGAATATCCCGATCCTCCGGGTCCAGGCCCAGGGCCAGGAGTGCCGCCTCCTTCACCAGGGCAACATCGTCCTTGGCATCCGCCTCGGCGGCAGCGACACCCAGCGCCTGCTTCAGCGCCGAAAGATGCCTGCCACCTTGAGCGGCACGCCAATGAAAGAAAATCGCGCTCTGGCAATCGACACCGCGAAGGAATTCGGCCTCAAGCGTTTTCGCCAGCAGTTTCAATCTTGCGAAGACCGGGCCGCCGTCTTGCGAGTGCGCAAACCAGAGATCGGAGCTCGCTGGAGGCGCTTCGAGCTCGACGGCTGTTTCGCTGAAACGAAGGAACGACCAACCGAGCTTATTCTGGCGGCTTCTGATCCGCGAAACCAGCTTGCGAAGATTGACCTGCGCGCTGCCATTGTCGTCTCCCCACAAAAGCCGGGCGATCGTGCCGCGTGATGCGCCCGCCGTCGGCTCCAGCATCAGACAGACCAGGATCAGCAGACCTTTTTCAGGGAAGGAAACCTCGCAGCCGTCGCCGTCCAGAAGTTTCAAGCCGCCAAATGCCTGTAGTGAAAACATAGCTCCGCTCACAAGATCCGTGCGAAGCAGTGGTGGCTGAGAAGGTATTTCCGTTTCCCGTTAACCCCATTCGCGCTCTGACGAGTATGGTGAAATTTCCATAAGACTGTAGTGTGTCGGAAGGTTTGGCGATTTTCAATTCCAATTGCCGGCAATCTGATAAACCACTCGCTAAATCATGGGCTCGACATATCTTTCCCGAGCACGCGACATCATTCGGAGCATCAAATCATGACGCCCTCCCCCTTCAAGAACATCTGTGTCTATGGCGCCGGCGCACTGGGCGGCGCGATCGCGGCAAAACTCGCGTCCTCCACGAGCGCGCAGACACGAGTTTCGGTCGTTGCGCGCGGAGCCCATCTTGAGGCCATTCGAGCCGACGGCATAAGCCTCTGGGAAGCGGGTGTGGAGAGCCCTCTCATTGCGCAGATGACGGCAACGGCCGATGCGGGCGAGCTACCGCCACAGGATCTCGTCATCACCGGGCTCAAGGGGCATCAGCTTGCCGCAGCCGTACCCGGCATTGCAAAGCTGCTGCATTCCGGCACCCGCGTCGTCATGATCCTCAACGGCGTGCCTTGGTGGTATTTTCACCGGGACCGACAAAGCGGCCATGCCGAGCATCAGATGGAAGAGCTGGACCCGAATGGCGATCTCTGGCGCCTGATCGGGCCGGAGCGCATCATCGGCTGTGTCGCCTATCAGGGAGCGGAGGTTGCCGCGCCCGGCGAGATCAGGCTCAGCAATAGCGGCCACTTCATCCTTGGCGAACCTTCCGGCGAAACGACGGCCGATATCGAAGCAGTCGCGGCGCTGCTGCAGCAGGCCGGCGTGAAGGTCTCCATCTCCGCGCGAATTCGCGACGATATCTGGAGCAAACTGATGGGCAACGCCGCCTTTAATCCCATCAGCGCGCTCACACGCGGGTTGATGTCCGACATCATGGATGATCCGGCCCTCTCCGCGATGGTCGGCCAGGTGATGAGCGAGGTGAAGGCCGTCGCCGAAGCCCTGGGATCTCAGGTCGCCATGTCCGTTGAAGAACGCCTCGAACGCTCGCGACAGATCGGGCCGGTGCGCACCTCGATGCTGCAGGATCTGCTTGCCGGCAAGGCGCTGGAGATCACGCCGCTCGTCGGCGTCGTGGTCTCTCTCGGCAGGCTCGCGAATGTGCCGACGCCGGTCTCGGCGACCATCCTCACGCTTGTCACCCAGCTCGACCGGAAGAACCAGCAAGGCGCGGGTTAGGCAAAGCAGCCCTCGAACTTCGAGCAGCAGGCAATCAGACCGGTTGCCGGGTCGAAGCCGAGGACGCCAACTCTTTATATCTCACTTACTTCTTCGCCTTTGGCCGCGAATGGATTTCCTATGACCTCCGGCGTTACGCTTGTGTCGGAATATGGAGATACACGCCATGCTCGATACACACGCACCCAATCTGACGGACGCCATCCGCGTCCTCGTTCATAACAGCGATGAGAGGCATCACCGCATCGCGGCATCCGCTCCCGGCGCAAAGAATGCGCAGAAGCGTCAGTTTCAAAATCACCAGGTTCGCGAGAAGCGCACCTTTCAAGCCATGTTCGCCTTCGGCCTGCTGCTCGGCGGCTTGGAGCTGTTCATCGTGCTGCACTATCTTTGAGATGCCGCTGAGATGAACAGACCGATTTTTTCAAGACGCATAGGCGGTGCGATCACCGCTCTTGTCACACCATTTCGCGATGGCGTTTTCGATGGTGTCGATATGATGGCCCATATCGAATGGCAATTGCTGAGCGGTATCGACGGGCTTCTCGTCTGCTCCGTGACCGGCGAAGGGCCGACACTGACCGAGGCGGAACGAATCCGCGCCATCGAAATCTGCGTCGAACTCTCCGAAGACAGGGTGCCCGTCATCGTCGCGACAGGCACCAACGACACGGCAACAACCATCGAAGAAACGATACAGGCGCAACGCCTCGGCGCGGATGCCGCTTTCGTGACGCTTCCCTATTATTCGAAACCGACCCAGAAGGGCGTGCTTCATCATTTCGAGCAGCTTGCGGAACTGACCGAGCTGCCCATCATCATCCACAATCAGCCATCGCATACCGCCATCGACCTAATGCCGTCCACAGTCGCGCAATTGGCCGAGATTCCAGGTATCGTGGGGATTGCCGATGGCACCGGAGACGTCTCGCGTCTCGATCTCTGGCGATCGCTGCTGCCGGAGCGCTTCAACCTCTACACGTCGAACGATTCCCGTGCGCTCTCGTTCACGGTTGCGGGCGGCGATGGTTGTTTCTCCAATGCAGCCAATATCGTCCCGCGCCTGTTCCAGTCCATGCAGCACTCGGCCGCCGGCGGTAATCTCAACGCATCGCGATCCATTGACGACCGTCTGCAGCCGTTGTTCGACGCTTTGTCGCGCGAGAGCGAACCGGCAACGGTCAAGCACGCCCTGTCGCTCGTGCGACATATAGGAGCCGACGTCCGTCTGCCGTTGGTGGATGTCACCAACGAAACCGCCGAGGCGCTTCAGGCTGCCGTCCTGCCCTTCCAGTTCGACGGCAGCGGCCGATTTGCATCCCGCCAAACCTTCCGCCTCGGGTTGTGAAGTCACTCATCCCTATGAGATTTTTATATTTTTGCCATTTGAGGCAAATGGAAATCCTAGCAACTCCCCCATAGATTCAACAGCGTAGCACCGGAGGCGATCTCAATCGAACCAACGGTGCGGGTGACACTGGAAAGGAACTATGATGTCACGCTACAGGCATGCCGGCTTATCCGCCGACCCCCTCCAACGCCCTCGCTCGGTGGCCATCGCCAAGAGCGAGTGGTCCATCTCTTCAGACGCCATGCTGAACGGACTTTGGTCCGTCGCTCCGCGCCTCGGCCTTGTCCTCCTGATCGCCGGCACCCTGCAGATGGTGCTGCGCATGACCGGACACTGAGAACAACGAAGAGATTAAAGAGGAAAATACGATGGCAAACGCACAGCATATTCAGCGCCGCACGGCCCACAGCCCGATTTCGTCGGCTCCGGCTCGCTTCATCATCGGACGCGACCGTCGCGGCAGCTGGATCGTTCAGGACCGGCAAGGTCTCGTTGGCGGCCTGTTCCGCAACGAGGCGGCCGCCCTGCACTTCGCGGCCGAAGAGTGCAATCACAATCCCGCCGATATCTGCCATGCACCCGAAGGCGCCGTGCTCGACCTGGACGGTTTTGCATTCAGCTCATCCAATCTGCATTGAAGCGCGGCACGAGCCGGGATCTTCTCTTTACGCTTAAGCCTCCCCATACCTCGTATAAAGCAATGCCAAAGGCGCCGCACAGCTTCTGTGCGGCATCCTTCCTCCGCCCGACCCGGAGGTGCGCAGGCTTCGACAGCTATCAGACCAAACGCTTCCTTAACCCGCCTTCAGGTAAGCTTTCTGGCGAGATATGCAAAGAACAGAACCAATGTCGAAGCCTGCCTTCCGCTACAGCCACTATGATCTCAAGGAACAGCGCGCCGGAACCGTGATCGAAATCACGCTTTCTGCCATCGCCAATGTCAGGCTGCTGAACAGCTCGAATTTCGAACGGTTCACGGAAACCCTCAAGCATCAGTTTCTGGGCGGCGTCGCCAAGAAATCGCCGATCAGACTTACCATCCCCGACTCCGGACACTGGCACGTCGTGGTCGATATGGAGGGCCACAAGGGCGTGGCTGAATCGAGCGTGAGGATTGTCGACAAGTCTGCCGCTCCGCGCATGCAAAAGGCGCCCGAGGAAAACGCTGCCGGGCGCTGATACCGAACTTCGCATTCCTTGTGTCATGAAGATGCGGAAACTGTCCGTCGTGCCGCTTTTACGCAATTCCCGATGAGAAAACGCATCGCGCTTTGCCCGGAATTGCTCTAGCGCTCGCCGCGCTCCTTGCGCAGCTTCGCCCACCAGTCCAACCGCTTGCGGATATCGCGCTCGAAGCCGCGCTCGGGGGGATCGTAAAAGGTCTGGCGACCCATCTTCTCGGGAAAATAGTTCTGGCCTGAAAATGCGTCCGGTTCATCGTGATCGTAGCGATAGCCGTCGCCATAGCCTTCGGTGCGCATCAGCTTCGTCGGCGCATTGAGGATATGCTTGGGCGGCAGGAGCGAGCCATTCTGCTTGGCGGCCTGGGTCGCGGCCTTGAAGGCGGTGTAGACGGCATTGGATTTCGGCGCGGTCGCGAGATAGACGCAGGCCTGCGCGAGCGCCAATTCTCCTTCCGGCGAGCCTAGATAGTCATAGGCATCCTTGGCGGCATTGCAGATGACGAGAGCCTGTGGATCGGCAAGCCCGATATCCTCCACCGCCATGCGCACCAGCCGGCGTCCGAGATAGAGCGGGTCTTCGCCGGCATCGAACATGCGGGCGAGATAATAGAGCGCGGCGTCCGGGTCGGAACCGCGAACCGATTTGTGCAGCGCCGAGATCAGATTGTAGTGCCCGTCCTGCGCCTTGTCGTAGACCGGGGCGCGGCGCTGGACGATCTTGACCAGCATGTCAGGATCGAAAAGCTCGTCCTTGCGCGCGGCACGCCAGACCTCTTCTGCCAGCGTCAGCACCGAACGGCCATCGCCATCGGCCATGCGGATCAGGCTGGCGCGGGCATCCTCCGTCAACGGCAGCGGCTTGCCTTCCACCGTTTCGGCCCGGCGCAGCAATTCCTCCAGGCTCTCTTCATCATGCGACTGGAATGTCAGGACGCGGGCACGGGAGAGAAGAGCGGCGTTGAGTTCGAAGGACGGATTTTCCGTCGTCGCCCCAACGAGAATAACCGTGCCGTCTTCCATCACCGGCAGGAAGCTATCCTGCTGGGCGCGGTTGAAGCGATGGATCTCGTCGACGAAGAGCAGGGTCTGGCGGCCATCCATCCGGCGCAGACGCGCCGTCTCAAAGACCTTCTTCAGATCGGCAACGCCGGAAAAGATCGCCGAAATCTGTTCGAAGGCAAGACCGGCCTCCCCCGACAACAGCCTTGCAACCGTCGTCTTGCCGGTGCCGGGCGGTCCCCAGAAGATCATCGATCCCAGCGAACCCGCCTCGATCATCCGGCGCAGAACGCCGTTTTCGCCGGTCAGATGTTCCTGACCGGTGACTTCGGCCAATGTTTGCGGCCGCAGACGATCGGCGAGAGGCCGCTTGTTGGCGACCTCCTCCGGTATCCGCGGTGCAAACAGGTCATCACTCATCGGAAGAACTGCCTAATGCGCTGACCGTCGCGCTCGATCTCAACGCGCCAGAAGCTCGGGTTGGAGGTAACGGCCTTCTGAAGGATTTCCGTCGTGTTGATCGCCACGCCGTTGATGGAGATGACAATATCACGGGCGGCAAACCCAAGGCGGTCAGCCGGCGAATTCTGCTTCAAGCTCTCGATGACGACGCCAGTGGAATCAGGCGGCATATGCAGATCATCGGCGACGCGCGGCGAGAGATTGGCAACGGTCGCGCCGGAGAAGGGATTGTTGCCTTCGATCACCCGCTCATCGCGCGGCGTGGATTCGGGCGCGGCGGCAAGCGTCATCGTCGCCTGATGCTCCTTGCCATTGTCCAATACCGTCAACGCCACGGTGGCGCCGAGGCCCGCCGTGGTCAGGCGGTAGCCGAGCGCATCGGGATGCTCGATCGGGATGTTGTTCAGCGCGGTGATCACCTCGCCCGGCTTCAAGCCAGCCTTGGCCGCCGGCCCGCCATCGACCACCTTGGTCACCAGCGCACCGCGCACCTTGTCGAGGCCAAGCGCTTCGGCAACGTCGGAGGTCACCGGCTCGAAGGATGCGCCGATGTATGGCCGTTCGAAAGCCTTGTCGCCGCGGTCGGCTGCGGCAAGGAAGACCTTCACGAGATTGGCCGGGATGGCAAAACCGATGCCGTTGGAGCCGCCGCCCTGGGAGAAGATCGCCGTGTTCAGCCCGATCAACTGGCCGGTCATGTTGACGAGCGCGCCGCCCGAATTGCCGGGGTTGATCGAGGCATCCGTCTGGATGAAGAAGCCGACTTCGTTCTTCACCTGATTACGGGCGAGCGCCGAGACGATACCGCTCGTGACAGTCTGACCGACGCCGAATGGATTACCGATCGCGAGTACGAGATCACCGACCTCGATACCATCGGAATTGCCAAGCGGCAGAACCGGGAAGGTCTCGTTCTTCGACTGGATCTTCAAGACGGCGAGATCGACGCGATCATCCTTCAGAATGACCTTGCAGGGAAACTCGCGGCCGTCCGAAAGCGCGATCTTGATATCGTCGGCGCCATCGACGACGTGGTTGTTGGTGATGACGGTGCCGTTTGCCTCGACGATAACGCCCGAACCCAGCGACGACTGTTTCTCGGTGCGATTCGGCATACGTTGGCCGAAAAACTGCTCGAAGAAGGGATCGCCGGCGAAGGGGGACTGACGCTGCACGACGCGCTCGGCATAAACGTTCACCACGGCGCCGGAGGTCTGCTTGACCAGCGGGGCGAAGGAAAGCTGCATCTGCGTCTGGCTTTCCGGCAACGTCTTTGCCGTCTGAGCCCCAGCAGAAAGCGGCATCGCCATGACGAGGGCAATCATCGAAACGGCAGTGCGCTTCAGGAGGACATGCATGAAAGTTTCCCTTTTTAATTCTCTTGAAACAACGTTGTAGCGCCCGACGCTAGAAAGAAAAGAGGGCGGAAGCATGAAGCATAAATGGAGGCCGGCGACGATAAAAAACAGGCTCGCTGAACAAAAACATGCTGTCATGCATTTCGCGTTGGGAATCGTCAAAAGGGAACCAGACATGCGATTGAATCATCTTGCCGCCGCCACCCTCCTCATCTCGCTGGGTATGGCCGGCACGTCCCATGCCGCCAGCTTCGATTGCGAGGCGCAGAACCTGAAGCCGGACGAAAAGACGATCTGCGACGTCCGTGCCCTTAACGATGCCGATGTCAGGATGGTGACGACCTTCGACCTGCTCTCCGGCCTTCTCGCCATGGGCGCGCGCGGCACGATGCAGGACCAGCAGACCGAATGGCTAAAGAAGCGGCAGGCCTGCGGAGCGGATGTCGCCTGCCTGACTTCCTCCTATCAGGAGCGTCAGAAGGAGCTGAACGACGCCTACAAGCAGATCAATCGGCCGCTTTGAGGGTGTGGTCTGACGCGATTTGGAGGCCTAGCCAATGTGTCCCCTCTCCCCGCCTGCGAGGAGAGGGTTAGGGTGAGGGGCTGCTGCTGTAGGTTAGGCAAACTCCAACGCGGCAGCAAATCTCCAAAAGCCCCTCATCCGTCCTCTCATAACCAAGCTAACGCTCGGTCATGAGAGTCCACCTTCTCCCCGCTGCGCAGGGCGAAGGGGCTTTGGCTATTTACCGCCCAGATCGCGAACGGCGCCGCGGTCCGCGCTCGTGGCAAAAGCGGCATAGGCCTTGAGCGCCGTTGTAACATTGCGCTTGCGCGGCTCAGCCGGGTGCCAGCCCTTGGCATTCTGTGCTTCGCGGCGAGCCGCAAGTTCAGCATCGTCGACACGCAGGCTGATGGTACGGTTCGGGATGTCGATGTCGATCATATCGCCTTGGCGGACCAGGCCGATCGTGCCGCCATTGGCCGCTTCCGGCGAAGCGTGACCGATCGACAGGCCCGAGGTACCGCCGGAGAAGCGGCCGTCGGTGATGAGCGCACAAGCCTTGCCGAGACCCTTCGACTTCAGGTAGCTCGTCGGATAGAGCATTTCCTGCATGCCGGGGCCGCCCTTCGGGCCTTCATAGCGGATGACGACGACGTCGCCGGCTACGACCTCGTTGCCGAGGATGCCCTTAACGGCAGCGTCCTGGCTTTCGAAGACCTTGGCCGGACCGGAGAACTTCAGGATCGATTCATCGACGCCGGCCGTCTTCACGATGCAGCCGTCGACCGCCAGATTGCCCTTGAGGACGGCGAGGCCCCCATCCTTGGAGAAGGGATGCTGCGCATCGCGGATAACGCCCTTTTCGCGGTCGAGATCAAGCTCTTCCCAGCGCGCGCTCTGGCTGAAGGCAACCTGTGTCGGAACGCCGCCGGGAGCGGCGCTGAAGAGTTCCAGAGCCGCCTTGTTGTCGGTAACGGCAATATCCCATTGCGCCAGCGCCTCGCCCAGCGTCGGAGCGTGGACGGTTGGCAGGTCGGGGTTCAGCAGTCCCGCGCGGTTCAGCTCGCCGAGGATTGCCATGATGCCACCGGCGCGATGCACGTCTTCCATATGAACGTCGGACTTGGCCGGCGCCACCTTGGAAAGGCAGGGAACGCGCCGCGACAGGCGGTCGATGTCATCCATGGTGAAATCGACTTCGCCTTCATGGGCCGCAGCGAGGATATGCAGCACTGTATTGGTCGAGCCGCCCATGGCGATATCGAGCGCCATGGCGTTCTCGAACGCACCCTTGCTGGCGATCGTCCGCGGCAGAGCCGTCACATCATCCTGCTCGTAATAGCGCTTTGCCAGCGCGACGACCCGGCGACCGGCCTCGAGGAAGAGCTCCTTGCGATCGGAATGGGTCGCAAGCGTCGATCCGTTGCCGGGCAGCGACAGGCCGAGGGCTTCCGTCAGGCAGTTCATCGAATTGGCGGTGAACATGCCCGAGCACGAGCCGCAGGTCGGACAGGCGGAACGCTCGATGACCTGAACGTCTTCATCGCTGATCTTGTCGTCGGCAGCCGCAACCATGGCATCAACCAGGTCGAGGGCGACCTTCTTGCCATGCAGCACGACCTTGCCGGCTTCCATCGGGCCGCCGGACACGAAGACCGTCGGGATGTTGAGACGCAGCGAGGCCATCAGCATGCCGGGGGTGATCTTGTCGCAGTTCGAAATGCAGACCATGGCGTCGGCGCAATGGGCGTTGACCATGTATTCTACGCTATCGGCGATGAGTTCGCGCGACGGCAGCGAATAGAGCATGCCGTCATGCCCCATGGCGATGCCGTCATCGACCGCGATGGTGTTGAATTCCTTGGCAACGCCGCCCGCCGCTTCGATTTCACGCGCGACGAGCTGGCCGAGATCCTTGAGGTGTACGTGGCCGGGCACGAACTGGGTGAAGGAGTTGACCACAGCAATGATTGGCTTGCCAAAATCGCTGTCCTTCATACCCGTCGCGCGCCAAAGGCCGCGCGCGCCGGCCATGTTGCGGCCGTGGGTGGTGGTTCTGGAACGATAAGCTGGCATGGTGTCTTCCTCGTCATCCTGGAATTTGCGCGGGGTCGGCAGGGGCCAAAGGTTTCGGGCCGAAGGGGACGCCGGCAACTCCGCTTTTTGGAATTGTCCTAATCCAATCGTGCAATACTGTCACTATCAACTCAAGCGAATCCGGTACGCTGCGGGGCAAGCGCTGCGTCCGGGCAAACAAGCACTGCGACCACAGTTGGGAACGAAGCAGCCTGTTCACAAGCACACACAAAAAGTTGCTTTCACTTCCAAAGAAATGCCGTCCTAAGAGTGTAACAAAATCTGTGTCCGCTGCGTATGGCTGATATCGAAGCTGTTACCGCATAGAGGAATTGTTGCATGACCTCCTTCCGCCCACCGAAAATCACATCTTCCGAGATCACTCCCCGCTCGGTCTATCTGAAGCGGCGCGACTTCCTGACGGCAGCGGCAGCGGGTATCAGCATGGCTACGATCGGCGGCAAGGCGGCGATGGCCGAGGCGCTGACGGCGACCAAGAGCAACTATACGGTCAACGAGAAGCTGACGCCGATCAAGGACGTCACGACCTACAATAATTTCTACGAATTCGGCCTCGACAAGGCCGATCCGGCCAACCTTTCCGGCAAGTTCAAGCCGCGCCCGTGGACGATCAAGGTCGACGGCATGGTCAACAAGCCCGGCACCTTCGATGTCGATGCGCTGATCAAGGAATTTCCGCCGGAAGAGCGCGTCTATCGCATGCGCTGCGTCGAAGCCTGGTCGATGGTCATTCCCTGGGACGGTTTCCAGCTGTCGGCGCTGCTCGACAAGGTGGAGCCGCAGGGCAGCGCCAAGTTCGTCGCCTTTGAAACCGTCGTCAGGCCGGAGGAAATGCCGGGACAGTCCGGCCTGCTGCAATCGCTGGACTGGCCCTATGTCGAGGGCCTGCGCCTGGACGAGGCCCGCAATCCCCTCACGCTACTGGCCGTCGGTCTCTATGGCGAGACCCTGCCGAACCAGAATGGCGCCCCGATCCGGCTCGTGGTGCCGTGGAAGTACGGCTTCAAGGGCATCAAGTCGATCGTGCGCATCACGCTCACCGACAAGCAGCCGGTGAATACCTGGCAGGCGACCAACAGCCAGGAATACGGCTTCTACGCCAACGTCAATCCGGCGGTCGATCATCCGCGCTGGAGCCAGGCCACCGAGCGGCGCATCGGCGAAGGCGGCTTCTTCGGTTCCAACCGCCACCCCACCCTGCCCTTCAACGGCTATGCCGATCAGGTTGCCAGCCTTTATAGCGGCATGGACCTCAGGGTGAATTTCTGATGGCTTTCTCCTTCGCTCTCCCCAAGCGTTGGCAGCCCGCCTCCGTCTGGGCGCTCTATGTCGTCGGGCTTCTGCCGGCCGCGTGGGAATTCTATCTCGGCGCGACGGATCAGCTCGGCGCCGACGCGGTCAAGACCTTCGAACTTTTCCTGGGGCTGTGGGCGATCCGGTTTCTGCTGCTGACACTTGCGGTCACGCCGCTCCGAGATCTCTTCGGCTGGAACTATCTGCGCTATCGCCGCGCGCTCGGCCTGCTCTGTTTCTACTACGCGCTGATGCACCTGACCGTCTATATGGTCCTCGATCAGGCGCTCGACGTGCAGGCCGTCATCGACGATGTGCTGAAGCGGCCCTTCATCATGTTCGGCATGGCGGGGCTCGTCATGCTGCTGGCGCTCGCCGTGACTTCGAACAATTTCTCGATCAAACGACTCGGCAAGACATGGATCTGGCTGCATCGCCTCGTCTATATCATCGCCGCCTGCGGTGCCCTGCACTTCGCCCTGTCGACGAAGGTGCTGTCGCTGGAGCAGTTCATCTATATCGGCCTGCTGATCGCGATGATCCTCTACCGATCCTATCGGCCGATCATGATGGAAAGACGCCGGGCGGCACGCAGGCCGGCCGCGGCCTCCAGTTCCAGAGCGGCCTGAGACGGCCGCCCTCCTCTTTTCAGGCGATAGTTACTCTGCAGCGCTGGCGATCTTCGCGTTGCCCTGTTCCTGCACTTCAACGGTCGCCGTCAAGCCGGCGATCAGCTTCGTGCCGTCGGGCACCTTGTCGAGGGCGATGCGCACCGGCACGCGCTGCGCCAGCCGCACCCAGCTGAAGGTCGGGGTGATATTGGCAAGCAGGCTGCCGGAGGTGCGCTCACGGTCCTCGATGCCGTAGGCGATGCTCTCGACATGGCCGGTCAGCTTCTCGGCCTGTCCCATCAGGTGAATATGGACTTCGTCGCCGATGTGGATGCGCGGCAGCTTGGTTTCCTCGAAATAACCCTCGACGCGTAGGGAATCGCTATCGATCAGCGCCACCTTGGCGGTGCCGGCAGAGACGTAGTCGCCCGGACGCAGGCTGAGGTTCGAAATCGTGCCGTTGACGGTGGCGCGCACTTCGGAGCGGTCGAGGTTCAACTGGGCAAGCTCGCGATTGGCGGTCGCCTGACGAACGGCGGCTTCATCCTGCTGGACGGTGGTTAGCGCCTGCTCCTTCTGCTGCAGGGAGGCAGCATCGCCGAGGCGAGCCTGCCGCGCGCTTTCGCGCTGGGCCTGCTCGAGAGCGGCATTGCTGCTTGCAAGGGCTGCATCCGCCTGTTCAAGGGCAATGGCAAAGCGGTCGCGATCGACGCGGAAGAGGACATCGCCCTTCTTGACGGTCTGGTTGTCCTTGACGAGGACCTCGCTCACGAGACCCGAGACGTCAGGCGCGATGCCGACGACATCGGCCCTGAGGCGCGCATCGCGCGTCCAGGGCTCGTCCATGTAGTGACCCCAGAGCTGGCGGCCGACATAGACGGCGGCAACGACGAAGATGAGAGTGACGGCCACACGGCCGATGAGTTTTAACGCGTTCATGTGAAGTACCAACGAGAGACAGAGGAGACGGCGCCGAGCAGCAGGACGTAAAGCGCGAGATCGAAAAGACCGCGGTGCCAGACCAGAGTGTAAACTCCGATCCATGCCAACAGGCGTCGAACGATGATGACGGCAAACAGCGTCACCAGCATGAGAACAAGAAGGCGCGGGATATAGACGCCATAAAGATCGAATTCTGCGGGCATGATATTACTCGGCGGCAATGGGAAGAGGTTGAGTGGTATCCGACAAAGGTGGCCGCCAGCTTGCCGGCGGTTCGGCATGAGGGAAGAGCGCGCGTCGAAGTCCGACGAGGGCATCGAGGCTCGCGCGACCGGCGTGCCGTTTTTCCTGTGCGACGGCTTCAAGCCCATGGTCGATTGACACGCGCAGCTCGTCCGTGGGTTCGATAGCGCGCTTGGCCTTCAGCCGCGAGCGATAGAAATCCGATACGCCGATCAGCACTTCGCTGACGGATGCGGCGGCGGCCGGCTTCAGCTGGCCACGCTCCTTCTGCAACATCAAGACGTTGAAGCCGAGGCGGACATCGGCGTAACCGTCGACCTTCTTGAGTTCGCGGTCCTCGATGCCGGCAAGGCGCGGCACGAGCTGGCCCAAGCGGTCGAGGATGCGGCCGGAAAGACGCTCATGATCGACGCGACGGATACCAGCGGCGGTTTCGGCAAGGTCCGTCCACCCCGCCCTGACCAATCTCCAGGCAGCCAATTCGGCGCCGAACGGACGGGTGAGCAAGGTCCAGACCAGGGCGAATCCCACACCGGCCAGAGCGGCGATCGCGCTATTGGTGAAGCTGGCGAAATCGGCGGAGTAACGATCCTGCAGCGCGATGAAGCTTGCGCCATTCACCGCGAGCAGCATGCCGAGCATGTTGGTCTGCGGCCGGGTAATCAGAAGCCCCATCACCAGGAAGGGCGGAGCAAAGACCAACACCAGCATCTCGAAGCCGGAGATCGACGGCAAGACACCGAAGATATAGACGCAGGCGACGACCAGGCTGACCGCTGTCCAGATGAACATGGTGGTGATGAAGGGCGCGGGGCGATCGAGCGCGGCGAAAAACGAGCAGGCAACGGCCGCCATCGCGATGAAGCCGGCACCATCCTCCCATCCGGAATAGATCCAGAAGAAGCAGGCGACCACAATTCCAACGACGACACCCCCCGCCGAAAAGGCAAGCAGGGCGTAATCATAATGCCTGATGTGACCAACGACGTTGCGATGGCGGAAGGCGGGACGCCAAGTGCCGACCTGCTGCCCGGAAACGATCTGGGCACGCAGCGTCAGGCAATCCTGCCAAAGGTCGACGATTTCCTTCAGACGGGCGAGAGCGCTCGACCGGACGAGGTCATCCCAGCCGAGGTCAAGGTCATTCTGCTGCAGCTCCTCGATCTTTCTCGACAGGGTTTCGGCGGTCTCATCGGCCTTGCAGCGACCACCCTGCCCGAGCCAATCGGCCACGTCGTTGAGAACGGCAACCAATTCCTGCGGTAGCGGCTTGCCAGTGGCCTTCAAGGCGTGCAGGCGGTCAGCAAGGGAAGAGAAGAGCGGCAGCAGCATCAACAGGCGACCGCGCAGCTCGCGGGAATGCCGAACGATATCGCGGCTGCCTGCATCATATTTCAACTGGCTGATGACGAGATCGAGGCCGGAAACGTCAGCGGCAAGCTTCTGGCGCTTCAGGGGAGTTGCGGGCGAAGCCCCCTCGCCGCGCAGGATCTCATCCGCCCAGGTGCCGGCGTCATCCAGCCACGAGCCGATGCGCTGACCGAGCACGGTGCCAACGCTGCTCGGAAAGGCGATAGCGCTGACCACGCTTGCGCAGACGATACCGATGATAATCTCTTCCGAACGGGCGAGCGCGACATCGAAGATGGTTTCGGGCGCGCCGACGGTCGGCAGCGCGATCAGCGGCAGCGTATAGCCGGCCAGCATGAAGACATAGCTGCGCGAGGTGCGGTCGAGCATCGAAATGAACAGCAGAGTGCCGGTCCAGAGCGCAACGACGATCGAAAGCAGTTCGGGCGCATTGACGAAAAGCGGAATGAGGATCACCGACGCTGTCGCACCGATCAGCGTACCGAGAGCGCGATAGAGCCCCTTGGAACTGGTTGCGCCAGCAAGGGGATTGGCAACCACATAAACGGCGGCCATCGCCCAATAGGGTCGCGGCAGATCGAGCGACAGCGCGATGAACAGCGCCATGATCGCGGCAATGAAAGCCTTGACCGAAAATAACCACTCGCGCCAGGACGGAATGCTCATAGGACCTTCTCCGGCTCTGGTTCGACGGCCTTGGATGCTTCGAACTCCTCAAACGCCTTCAGGACGCGAACCGCAGCTTCGATGTCTGCCGGGTCGACATTGGCAAGGATCTTGCCGCGCAACTCGTCCAGGGCGTCCTCCATGCGGGAGGCAAGCTTCTCGCCTTCCGGCGTCAGCCACAGGCCTTTCGCGCGCCGATCCGTCGGATCATCCTTGCGGATGACAAGATCCATGCTTTCGAGATGATCGAGCAGTCGAACCAGCGAGGGTCCTTCGATGCCGACATAGGTGGCGAGAACCACCTGCCGCACGCCGCCGCCCAGACGACCGATCCAGAGCAGCGGCGCCGCCACGGCCTCGGATATGCCATGAGAACTCAGCGTGATATCGACGACCCGGCGCCACTGGCGGCCGGTCGTGAGCAGATTGGCGGTGAATATGCGTTGCATGGCGTTTAACGATTTCATAGGATTCTATTAGCACTAAACTAATTAGGATTCAAATTATTATGACCCGAAGTGCTATCTGAAATGCGAAATGCAGCTATGCGAATATTGATGAGCGCCTTGAGCGGGACCGGCTGAAGCCACACGCAACTGATGACCTGCCGACCGCTCAGCCTCCTATCGATCGGCGGCGCTGAGATAAGAGCAGATCATCTTGACCAGCTCTCGCTTTAACTCGGGCGAATCGAGCGTCCCTTTCCGTGCACCGTTGTGAACTACACCTTCGACCACGCCGGATAGAAGCTGCGCAAGAACATCGTCGGAGGGACCGGCCCGAGCGCCGCGATGCGCGGCAACAAAATCTCTATAATGGCTTTGATAGGCCACCAGGAAGGCATCGTGGGCCGACCTGGAGCCTTCGAGCCCCGGCACCTCATCCAGAAGCACCCTATGTAGTTCCGGATTGATGCCATGGACGTCGATCATACCCTGAACGAGCGCATCGACCCCCTGCTGCAACGGCAAACCGGTTGCCGCCGCCTGGCGCAGGATCGCCAGGACTTCATCGAAATGGCGCCGCCTTATGGCTTCGATCAGGGAGAGCTTGTCGGGAAAATACTGATAGAGCGAACCGATGCTGATCCCGGCAACAGCCGCCACGGCATTCGTTGTGAAGCCGCCCCAACCACGATCGGCCAAAACGCGAGTACCCGCTTCGACAATCGCATCCACCGTCGCTCGCGAACGCGCCTGGCTCGGCTCCTTCCGCATATGGGAACGTGGCTTCCTAATGCGAGTAGACATGCGCGCCTCATTTCATGAAAATGTGAGCAGATTACTCGCATTTCCCCATCCGACGAAAGGGCAAACTCTTGAGCGAAGTGTCATTGCTGCGAACGCTTTTCGACTATCAGGCATGGGCGAATGAGGAATTGCTCGGTGCGATCGACCGCCTCGATCCCGACCGGCGCGGCAAGGAGCGCCATCTTTGCGTCCGGCTGATGAACCACTCGCTGGTCGTTGCCCACATATTTGCGGCGCATCTCACCGGACGGGAGCATGGCTATACGGACGACAATACGCCCGAGACGCCTCTCCTGCCTGATCTTCATGCGATGCTCACGGCCTCGGATCACTGGTATTTGAAGTACCTTGAGACCCTCGCTCCAGAGCGTCTGTCCGAGGCTCTGCCATTCATCTTTACGGACGGGGACAAAGGCTGCATGACGCGCCAGGAGATGCTCCTACACGTCGTCACCCATGGAGGCTACCATAGGGGCGAGATCGGCCGCCTGTTGGCGCAGCTTTCCATCACACCGCCCTGGGATACGCTTGCGGTTCATCTCCACCGAAGCGAACCCTCGCGCCGACTGGCAACGGCGGCGGAGTAGCGTAAATCCTTTATTCAGTCCGACTTTTTCAACAGCGCCGCCGTGTCGCGCAGCCAGCCGGCAGGATCGTCGCGGTGATAGATCCGCTCCGACGGCTCGATATTGTCGAGGAAGCGCTGATAGATCACGGCGCGTCTGGCCATGGCGACCGGCGCGAGGAGTTCTGCGGCGCGGGCCGGGTCAGAGCCGGGCACATGGGCCTGCCATTCGCGATTCCAGTGATCCTTGATCGTCTCGATGTGCTCGGGCGGTACCGCATCGAGAAAGGCCGACTGGTCGAGCAAGGGGTGACCAATGCCGCTGTCGCCCCAGTCAAGCAGCGTGATCTCACGTTCGGTGCCGCGAAAATTGCCGGGATGGCAGTCGCCGTGGACAAGCGTGTCCGGTAAGCCACAGGCATAGATTTCGGCAAACAGCGCTGGAAGACCTTGCACGAAACGCCGCAGCGTTTCACGCTCGTCCTCCGACAATTCCTCGCTTGTCCGCCGCACGACGTCGGCAATCTCCGAACACAAGCTCGGGCTGCGCCAATCGGGCAATCCCATCGCACGCAGCTCTCCGACGCGGTCGATCCAGGACGCCTGTATCTCGACAAGCAGCGTCACCATGCCGAGCAGCTGCGGCAGTGCAGCCTCATACATGTCGTCGCCGGGAATCTCCGCAATCAGAACGCGCCCGTGTTCATCGTGCCCGTACAATGTCGGAACATGGTGGCCGGCCAGCGCCGTGATCGTGCGGCCTTCATGCGCCAGAAACGCCGGCACGACTTTCAGCCAGGCCGAGTGGCCGCCGATGGGTATGCGCCAGACGCTGGAGAGGTTCCAGCTGCGAATCTGGATAGGCTTGGCGGTCGGCGCCAGGCCATGGCCGGCAAGTACCCGCACCGCCCAATCGAGATCGGCGGCGGGACCCCCGGGCTCGGCATAGGCCAGGCGAAGCGGATGAGCCTCGACCTTGCCCGCCCAAGCCTCCGCCGGCACGGGCTCAGCAATCTCGGCGAGATAGGTGACATCGCCGCCGGGTGCCCGGTCACGCGCTGCTTCCAGCAGGCGCAGGACGGTCACGTCGATGCCATGGCGTTCACGCGCGGCGCGCACGATGGACTCCACCTCCTGCCACCAGGGAACCTCTACGGAAAGCGGCGGCAGAGAGCCGACCACAGTGCCATCGGATGTCACCAGCACCAGCCGTGCTGTGCGCGACGGCACCGTTGTCTCTTCCTGGCTTTCCATGTTTGCGCCCCCTCGCCCCTCGTTTGTCCCTAAGCAACCCGTCTGTCGCGAAGGGCCTCACCTTCCATACAGTGAATTCGACTTTACCCTGTATTCAGGCTCACTCCACTACCCTGACGGCAAAAATACGGCGAACTGAATCATGCGCTGGCGAGCCGTTGCGTCGGGGGAATCAAGCCGCGCGCTTCGTCCGGAACAGGGCTCGATCAATTGCCAGCGCCGAGGCGATACCAGTTGCATAGGCCAGGATGTTCCAGAGCGAGAACACCCTTCCCAACAACAGGGCTCCGGCGGTGGTCAGCCGAAACGCGTCCAAATCGGGCGTATGCCACAGCCTGAAGAACTCGACGGCGACGGCCAGGATCAGCGCGGCAGAGGCAACCTTCAAGCCCCTGACATCGGCACATATCATGGCGAAAAGCCAATAGACCATGGCTCCCCACAATATCGAGCCGCCATATTTGACGACCGCAAAAGGAAGATCGGCCGCATATCCGAAGCGCCGCAAAGCCAGGCCGCAGCCGATCGTCAGGAGGACCATTGCAAGCAGCAAGACTCTGTTGCGATTGAACTTTGGTTGCCTTTTCAATGCCTATCCCCGTAGCCGACGAGCAGGGCCTTATAGGCGGCACAGCCCAGACAAACCGCAAACGCCAAAAGGCCGGATGATCGCTCATCCGGCCTTTCAATTTATACCCGAAGCTCAAGCCTTAAGCGGCTGCAGCTTCTTCTTCAGCAGCAACGCGAGCCTTGTCGGCTGCGCCCTTGGCATTGACGTCGCGATCAACGAATTCGACGACTGCGAGAGCGGCATTGTCGCCCTGGCGGAAGCCGGCCTTCATGATGCGCAGGTAGCCGCCGTTGCGGGTGGCGTAACGCGTTGCAATCGCATCGAACAGCTTCGAAACGACGACGGCATCGCGGATCTGCGAGATGGCCTGACGACGAGCGTGCAGGTCGCCGCGCTTGCCGAGAGTTACCAGCTTCTCGACGATCGGACGAATTTCCTTCGCCTTCGGGAGCGTGGTGACGATCTGCTCATGGGTGATGAGCGAAGCAGCCATGTTGGCGAACATCGCCTTACGGTGGCTAGCGGTTCTATTCAGCTTGCGGCCGGCTTTACCGTGGCGCATTGCTATTCTCCTTCACTTGCAGGCATCGCTCGCCTGCAGTTTGTTGGGCGCATGCCCCGCTCCGAATCCTGGCGGAGCGAAAGGTGCATGCGCTGTTTAAGATGCTAAGGCCAGCTTTAAGCGCTCCGTGGAGCGCTTGCGGCCTTAGTATTGGTCTTCGTAACGCTTGGCGAGATCTTCGATGTTCTCAGGCGGCCATGCCGGCACTTCCATGCCGAGGTGCAGGCCCATGGAAGCGAGAACTTCCTTGATTTCGTTCAGCGACTTGCGACCAAAATTCGGCGTGCGGAGCATTTCTGCTTCGGTCTTCTGAATGAGGTCGCCGATGTAGACGATGTTGTCGTTCTTCAGGCAGTTTGCCGAACGAACGGACAGTTCGAGTTCGTCCACCTTCTTGAGGAGCGCCGGGTTGAAAGCGAGTTCGGTAACTGCTTCTTCTTCGGCTTCCTTCTGCGGCTCGTCGAAGTTGACGAACACGCCAAGCTGATCCTGGAGGATGCGAGCCGCGAAAGCGACGGCATCTTCACCGCTGATCGAACCATCGGTTTCGATCGACATGCTCAGCTTGTCGTAGTCGAGAACCTGTCCTTCACGGGTATTTTCAACCTTGTAGGACACCTTCTTGACCGGCGAATAGAGGCTGTCGACCGGGATAAGGCCGATCGGTGCATCTTCCGCACGATTACGCTCGGCCGGGACATAGCCCTTGCCGTTGTTGACGGTGAACTCCATACGGATTTCGGCACCCTCGTCGAGCGTGCAGATGACATGCTCGGGGTTGAGGATTTCGATATCGCCGACCGTCTGGATGTCGCCAGCCGTTACAACGCCTGGGCCCTGCTTGCGGACGACCATGCGCTTGCTGTCATCGCCGTCCATCTTGATGGCGATTTCCTTGATGTTCAGCACGATGTCCGTCACGTCTTCCCGGACGCCCGGGATAGAGGAGAACTCATGCAATACGCCGTCGATCTGCACGGCCGTCACAGCGGCGCCACGCAGAGAGGACAGCAGAACGCGACGCAGCGCGTTGCCGAGGGTAAGACCAAAGCCACGCTCCAGCGGTTCAGCCACGAGCGTTGCCTTGGTGCGGCCGCTCGAGGTGAACTCGACCTTGTTGGGCTTGATCAGTTCCTGCCAGTTTTTCTGAATCATATTTTTGCCTTCC
Source organism: Rhizobium sp. WW_1 (assembly GCF_003610155.1). Lineage (NCBI taxonomy): Bacteria > Pseudomonadati > Pseudomonadota > Alphaproteobacteria > Hyphomicrobiales > Rhizobiaceae > Rhizobium > Rhizobium sp. WW_1. The sequence continues at coordinate 13,955 of NZ_RAIN01000015.1, read as the reverse complement.
GTTCGTTGCCACCATCCAATCGTGGCAACCGAGCTTGAGTAACACCAAGCCGGGCGCATCTACCCCGGCCGGTGTCGTGAGTGGCGATGATCAGACGCGACGCTTCTTGCGCGGGCGGCAACCATTGTGCGGGATCGGGGTCACGTCGCGGATCGACGTGATCATGAAACCAGCAGCCTGGAGGGCGCGCAGAGCGGATTCACGACCGGAGCCCGGACCGCAAACTTCAACTTCCAGCGACTTCATGCCGTGTTCCTGAGCCTTCTTGGCGCAGTCTTCGGCAGCGATCTGGGCAGCGAACGGGGTCGACTTACGCGAACCCTTGAAGCCCTTGGCACCAGCGGACGACCAGGCAATCGCATTGCCCTGTGCGTCGGTGATGGTGATCATCGTGTTGTTGAAGGTCGAGTTGACGTGTGCAACGCCCGACGTGATATTCTTGCGCTCGCGACGACGAACGCGGACGGCTTCCTTGGCCATGTTAGTCCTTTCTTGGATCTCTGCACCGCCGTAATCCCAGCGGCTCCACCGAAACGGCACCCATTGAGCACCGCTTCAAACTCAAAAGAGGCCGGCGGACCGCCAGCCTCCCAAATCCGGTTGCCCGGAAATTACTTCTTCTTACCAGCAATCGCCTTTGCCGGGCCCTTGCGGGTGCGGGCATTGGTGTGCGTGCGCTGGCCGCGAACCGGCAGGCCGCGGCGATGACGCAGACCACGGTAAGAACCGAGGTCCATCAGACGCTTAATGTTCATCGCGGTTTCGCGACGCAGATCACCTTCGACCTGATAGTCACGGTCGATGGTTTCGCGGATCTGCAGAACTTCAGCATCGGTCAACTGGTTGACGCGACGCTCGGCCGGAATACCGACCTTCTCGCAGATTTCCTGTGCAAACTTCGGTCCGATCCCGTGAATGTAACGAAGCGCAATAACTACGCGCTTTGCAGTCGGGATGTTGACGCCAGCGATACGAGCCACGCCTGTTCTCCTTGCATTCCTTTTGCCTGAGCAAAGGTCTTGTTATGCAGCCCGGGAGCTGCTTGTTCGATGTGTGTCCGCCACATGTCAAAACGACCGTGCTCGGACTTCCCGTTGGAAATCCGCGCCGATCGCATAGCATGTCGCGAGTTGGCGCGGTGTTTAGCGGAATCAGCGCGAAAAAGCAACCGCTCCGGCAAGTTTATTTTAGGCTATCTAAAGCTTAGCCAGGATAGCCTCTATGCTGTCGGTCACATGCTCGATATCGGCCATGCCGTCGATGCTCTGCAACTTGCCTTTCGCATAGTAGTAACCGATCAGCGGCGAGGTCTCCTTGTAATAGACCTGGAGACGGGTCGCCATGGTTTCGGCATTATCGTCCGGACGGCGCTTGAAATGCGTCGAGCCGCACTTGTCGCAAACACCTGCCGTTGCCGGAAGTTTGTCAGTATCGTGATAGACGCTGCCGCAGTTCGAGCAGGAATAGCGGCCGGAAACGCGGCGAATCAACTCGGCATCATCAACCTTCAGCTCGATAACGACGGAGAGTTCGAGACCCTTGGCCTCCAGCATCTTCTCCGTGGCATCCGCCTGCACCAGCGTGCGCGGGAAACCGTCGAGAATGAAACCCTTTGCGCAATCCGGTTGGTCGATGCGTTCGGAGACGATAGCGTTGACGATCTCATCGGAAACAAGCTTGCCGGCGTCCATGACGGCTTTGGCGCGCTTGCCAACTTCAGTCTCGGCCGCCACCGCAGCTCGCAGCATGTCACCTGTGGAAAGCTGCGGAATGCCGTGCTTTTCCACGATGCGCTGGGCCTGGGTCCCCTTACCTGCTCCCGGCGGCCCTAAAAGTATGAGTCTCATCGCCCCCTCTTTCCTCCACGCAACTTCGATTTCTTGATCAGGCCTTCATATTGCTGTGCAATCAGGTGACCCTGAATCTGTGCCACCGTATCCAGCGTTACGCTAACCACGATCAGAAGGGAAGTGCCACCCAGAGACAGCGGAATACCGGTCTGGGACACAAGGATTTCGGGCAGGATGCAGACGAAGACAAGATAGATCGCGCCGATGACCGTGATACGGGTCAGCACGTAATCGATATATTCGGCAGTGCGCTCGCCAGGACGGATACCCGGAATGAAGCCGCCGTGCTTCTTCAGATTGTCGGCTGTGTCCTTCGGATTGAAGACCAGCGCCGTGTAGAAGAAGGCGAAGAAAGCAATCAGGGCGGCGTAGAGCACCATGTAGACCGGCTGGCCGTGGCCGAGTGCAGCAACGATCGACGTCACCCAGGTCGGAAGCGCGGTGTTATTGCCAAGACCAGCGACGGTCGCAGGCAGCAACAGCAGCGAGGAAGCGAAGATCGCCGGAATGACGCCCGAGGTATTGAGCTTCAGCGGCAGGTGTGACGTATCGCCCTGGAACATGCGCGTGCCGACCTGGCGCTTCGGATACTGGATCAGAAGGCGACGCTGCGCACGCTCGACGAAGACGATCAGCGCGATGACCAGAATGGCGACCACGAGGACAGCGAGAATCAGGCCCGTCGACAGAGCGCCGGTGCGGCCGAGTTCGAGCGTGCCGGCAAGAGCGGTCGGAAGACCGGCGGCGATGCCGGCGAAGATGATCAGCGAGATACCGTTGCCGATACCACGAGACGTTACCTGCTCACCGAGCCACATCAGGAACATGGTGCCGCCGAGCAGCGTAATGACGGTCGAGATGCGGAAGAACCAGCCGGGATCGACGACGACGCCGTTGCCATGCTCCAGGCCGATCGCAATGCCGTAGGCCTGCAATGCGCCGAGCAGCACCGTGCCGTAGCGGGTGTACTGGTTGATGATCTTGCGGCCCTGCTCGCCTTCCTTCTTCAGGTTTTCGAGCGAGGGAACGACCGAGGTCATCAGCTGAACGATGATCGAGGCCGAGATGTAGGGCATGATGCCGAGCGCGAAAATCGCCATGCGCTGTACAGCGCCGCCCGAGAACATGTTGAAGAGGCCAAGAATGCCGCCGGACTGATTCTGGAAAGCCTGGGCGTAAGCGGCAGGATTGAGGCCAGGAAGCGGAATGTGGGTGCCGAGCCGGTAGACGAGGAGAGCGCCGAGCGTAAACCACAGGCGCTTCTTGAGATCCTCGGCTTTGGCAAAGGTCGAAAAATTGAGGTTGGACGCCAATTGTTCCGCTGCAGAAGCCATGCAAATCTCCGCATCACCAATTCCGGCATAGTCGGCCGAGCCCGGAATCAGTATGTAAATTGTTCAAAAGCCGGGCTTCGGACGGATTGCGCAGCAATCGGGCGCCTCACCCTTGGTTCCCGTTATCGATCGGAAAGATACTTGCCGCATCGATCAGATTCGTGAGGCTCACATATGGGAGCAAAATCGCCCGAAGTGAAGTCACCTCGGGCGATTATTGATAATATTATTCTGCTGCTGCAGCAGCGAGCAGCTTGACGGAGCCGCCAGCCTTTTCGATCTTCTCGACTGCGGACTTGGAAGCGCCTGCAACTTCGAGAGCAAGCTTAGCCTTCAGTTCGCCGTCCGAGAGAACGCGAACGCCGTCCTTGACGCGGCGAATGACGCCAGCTGCCTTGAGAGCGGCTGCATCAACCGTGTTCTTGGCATCGAGCTTGCCGGCATCGACGGCAGCCTGGATGCGTGCCAGCGACACGACAACGTAGTCGGCTGCGAAGATGTTGTTGAAGCCGCGCTTCGGCAGACGACGGTAGATGGGCATCTGACCGCCTTCGAAGCCGTTGATCGCAACGCCCGAACGGGACTTCTGACCCTTCACACCACGGCCGCCGGTCTTGCCGGAGCCGGAGCCGATGCCGCGGCCGAGGCGCTTGCGGCTGTGGGTCGAACCCTCGTTATCCTTGATTTCATTCAGTTTCATAGCGAATTACCCCCGGCTCACTTCTCGTCGACAACGCGAACGAGATGCTGGACAGCACGGATCATGCCACGAACAGCCGGAGTATCTTCCAGCGTGCGGCGACGGTGCATCTTGTTCAATCCGAGACCGATCAGCGTCTTCTGCTGAACATCCGGACGGCGGATCGGGCTGCCAATCTGTTCGACCGTAACGGTCGCCTTGGCTTCAGCCTTCTTGGTCGTCTTGGCCATAGGTCAAACTCCCTTATTCTTCGGAGGCGTTGCCCGAAGCGGCGCGGCGAGCCTGCAGGGTGGCATACTTGATGCCGCGCTGAGCTGCGATGTCCTTCGGGTGAACCTGGTGCTTCAGGGCGTCGAACGTGGCGCGAACCATGTTGTAGGGGTTCGACGAACCGGTCGACTTGGCAACGACGTCATGAACGCCGAGCGTTTCGAAAACGGCGCGCATCGGGCCGCCGGCGATGATACCGGTACCGACCTTGGCCGAACGCAGCAGAACCTTACCGGCGCCGTGACGGCCATGAACGTCGTGATGCAGCGTACGGCCGTCGCGCAGCGGTACGAAGATCATGTCGCGCTTGGCGCTTTCGGTGGCCTTGCGGATAGCTTCCGGCACTTCGCGTGCCTTGCCATGGCCGAAGCCTACGCGACCCTTCTGGTCGCCAACGACGACGAGAGCAGCAAAGCCGAAACGACGGCCGCCCTTAACAACCTTGGCGACGCGGTTGATCGCGACCAGCTTGTCGACGAATTCGCTATCGCGCTCTTCACGGCTCTGACGGTCTTCCCGCGGAGCCCTCTTTTCCTGTGCCATTGTCCTCTTCCTTTTTCTTTTCCGGGTGCAATCGGCAAACAAAACGAAGACCGCATGCCCTCCCTTGCGGGAAACCTGCGGTCCGGTGAACATCCGGCCGGCATCCTTGGGATCACCGGCCGGAAATCAGATTAGAAGGTCAGGCCGCCTTCGCGGGCTGCTTCAGCCAGGGCCTTGATGCGGCCGTGGTAGATGAAAGCGCCGCGATCGAACACGACTTCCTTCACGCCGGCCTTGGAGGCGCGCTCGGCAACGAGCTTGCCAACGAGGGCTGCGGCGGCGGTATCGGCACCGGTCTTCAGAGAACCGCGCAGATCCTTGTCGAGGGTGGAGGCAGCCGCGAGGGTCTTGCCAGCCACGTCATCGATGACCTGGGCGTAGATGTTCTTCGACGAGCGATGAACCGACAGGCGCGGACGGCCATTGGCCACCGACTTGATTTGGCGGCGCACGCGGTTGGCGCGACGCGCAAGTGCTTCTTTCCTGCTAGCCATTTCGCGTGATCCTTACTTCTTCTTGCCTTCTTTGCGGACGATCCGCTCTTCGGCATACTTAACACCCTTGCCCTTGTAGGGCTCGGGGCCGCGGTATTCGCGGATTTCAGCGGCAACCTGGCCGACCTGCTGCTTGTTGATGCCAGTGACGACGATTTCCGTCGGCTTCGGCACAGCGATCGAGATACCCTGCGGCGGCTCATAGACCACGTCGTGGCTGAAACCGAGCGCGAGCTGCAGGTTCTTGCCCTGCATGGAGGCACGGTAGCCGACGCCGTTGATTTCGAGCTTGCGCTCGTAGCCGTCCTTGACACCCTTCAGGATGTTCTCGATCATCGTGCGGGACATGCCCCACTTTGCGCGAGCATCCTTGGAGTCGTTGAGCGGCGTCACGACGATTGCATTGTTTTCCAGCTTGAGACCGATTTCGTCGTTAGCGACGAAAAACAGCTCGCCCTTGGGGCCCTTGGCAGTCACTTTCTGGCCATCAACCGTGGCCGTGATCCCTGCAGGTACCTGAACGGGCTTCTTACCGATACGAGACATTTTTCAAACCTGTCTGTTTCGAGGGAGATATCTCTGTCCGATCTTAGAAGACCGAGCAGAGAACCTCGCCACCAACATTCTGTTCGCGAGCCTGGTGATCGGCCATCACACCCTTCGGAGTCGAAAGGATGGTGATGCCGAGGCCGTTCGCGACCTGCGGAATGGACTTAACCGAGACATAAACCCGGCGGCCCGGCTTAGACACACGGCCGATCTCGCGGATCACCGATGCGCCTTCGTAGTACTTGAGTTCGATGTTGAGCTCAGACTTGCCGTTGCCGAAATCGACGACGGAATAGCCACGGATGTAGCCTTCAGCCTGGAGTACATCGAGAACGCGTGCACGGAGCTTGGACGCAGGCGTCGAAACCGACGACTTGCGGCGCGAAGCGCCATTGCGGATGCGGGTGAGCATATCGCCCAAAGGATCAGTCATAGACATCTAATCTGCTCCTTACCAGCTGGACTTGACGATGCCCGGCACCTTGCCGAGATTGCCGAGTTCACGCAGCGCGATACGCGACATGCGCAGTTTGCGGTAGTAGGCGCGCGGACGGCCCGACACTTCGCAACGGTTGCGAATACGAGTCTTCGATCCATCGCGCGGCAGCGATGCCAGCTTCAGGGTGGCCTTGAACCGGTCTTCGATCGAGAGAGACTGGTTCATGATGATTGCCTTGAGAGCAGCCCGCTTCGCGGCCTGGTTGGCAACCGTATTGCGGCGGCGCTTGTTCTTTTCAACTGCGCTTGTCTTCGCCATATCAGGGTTCCTTTTCTACGCTCGTCGTTACGGTTATTGACGGAACGGGAAGTTGAACTCTTTCAGAAGAGCCCGTGCTTCGTCGTCGGTCGTCGCCGTCGTGCAAACGATGATGTCCATGCCCCACATCTGATCAACCTTGTCGTAGTTGATCTCAGGGAACACAATGTGCTCCTTGATGCCCATGGCGAAATTGCCACGACCGTCAAAGCTTTTCGGGTTCAGGCCGCGGAAGTCGCGAACGCGCGGAAGCGCGATGTTGACCAGGCGATCCAGGAACTCGTACATGCGGGCGCCGCGCAGGGTGACCTTCGCGCCGATCGGCATATTTTCGCGGACCTTGAAGCCAGCGATGGAGTTGCGTGCGCGGGTGATGACCGGCTTCTGGCCAGCGATGGCCGCCAGGTCGGCAGCAGCAACGGTCGGCTTCTTCGAATCAGCCGTCGCTTCGCCAACGCCCATGTTGATCACGATCTTGTCCAGCTTCGGGATCTGCATCTCGTTAGCGTAGGAGAACTTCTCCTGCATGGCTGCACGGATGCGAGCAACGTATTCCTTCTTGAGCCGCGGCTCGTACTTTACCTCAGCCATCGATCACTTCTCCAGAGGTCTTCGCCACGCGGACCTTCTTGCCATCCACAACCTTGAAACCGACGCGGGTCGGCTTACCGTCCTTGTCGACGACTGCCAGGTTGGACAGGTGAAGCGAGGCTTCCTTGCTGATGATGCCGGCTTCCTGGGTCTGCGTCTGGCGCTGATGGCGCTTGATGACGTTGACGCCACGAACGACCGCACGGTCTTCCTTCGGCAGCACTTGAATGACTTCGCCGGTACGGCCCTTGTCCTTACCGGTCAATACGACAACCTTGTCGCCTTTACGGATCTTCTGCATCGCTCCGCTCCTTACAGTACTTCTGGAGCCAGCGAGATGATCTTCATGTGGTTCTTGGCGCGAAGTTCGCGCGGAACCGGTCCGAAGATACGGGTGCCGATCGGCTCTTTCTTGTTGTCGATGAGGACTGCTGCGTTGGTATCGAAGCGGATGACGCTGCCATCCGGACGACGGATGTCCTTGGCGGTGCGAACGACAACCGCCTTCATCACGTCACCCTTCTTCACACGGCCGCGCGGGATAGCTTCCTTGATCGAAACGACGATAACGTCGCCGATAGAAGCATACTTGCGCTTCGAGCCGCCCAGCACCTTGATGCACATGACACGACGTGCGCCGGAATTATCCGCCACGTCGAGGTTTGTTTGCATCTGAATCATGTCAGGTCGCCTTCTTGTTGTTACCGGAATGGTTGGGCCAATCGACCCCCTACCCCGGCTTATGGACTAGTGTCTTGTCTGATTATGCCTGGCGTCGGGACCCCAAGGATCGTCTCTGCCGGCCATCAATAAAGCAAAAGAACGCCCGTTCTCGAGCGTCCTGCTTCCAAGCTCGTGCTTCATACAGATATTTCGCCCAGACGCAAGGGCCTGAGCGAAATTCTGTTACTTGGACTGGGCGGAAATGACCGTCCAGGTCTTATCCTTGGAGATCGGCGCGCATTCCTCGATGGAAACGACGTCGCCGGTCTTGTACTGATTGTTTTCGTCGTGAGCCTTGTACTTCTTGGAACGACGAACGGTCTTCTGGAGCAGCGGGTGAGCGAAACGACGCTCAACGCGGACAACTACCGTCTTCTCGTTCTTGTCGCTGACCACGACGCCCTGCAGAATGCGCTTCGGCATGTTATTTTTCCTTTAGGCCTTTGCTTCTGCCGCCTTCTGGCGGGCAATGGTTTTTACGCGAGCGATGTCCTTACGGACTTCGTTGATGCGCGAGGACTTCTCGAGCTGGCCGGTCGCCTTCTGAAAGCGCAGGTTGAACTGCTCCTTCTTCAGCTTGGCAAGCTCGTCCTTGAGTTGGTCGGCGCTCAGGGCGCGAACATCTGCGGCTTTCATGAGCTTCTTCCTTACTCTGCAATGCGCTGTACGAAGCGCGTCTTGACCGAGAGCTTGGCAGCGCCGAGGCGCAGAGCCTCACGAGCGATTTCTTCGCTCACACCGTCGATCTCGAACATCATACGGCCGGGCTTGACCTTGCATGCCCAGTATTCGACAGAGCCCTTACCTTTACCCATACGGACTTCGGTCGGCTTTGCGGTTACCGGAACATCCGGGAACACGCGGATCCATACACGGCCGGCGCGCTTCATATAGCGCGTGATCGCGCGGCGAGCCGCTTCGATCTCACGAGCGTTGACGCGGTTGGGCTCTTGCGACTTCAGGCCGAATTCGCCGAACGCCAGATCAGAACCACCCTTGGCAACGCCCTTGATGCGGCCCTTGAATTGCTTGCGGTACTTCGTACGCTTTGGCTGCAACATTTTCTTATTCTCCGAACTTATCTGCCACGTACGCTATCAGGCGTTGTCGCGGCGGCGGTCTCTATCGCGATCGCGGCTAGCCGGACCCTGGGCGTCGCCTTCGAGCGCGCGGCGTTCGGAGGCCATCGGATCGTGCTCAAGGATTTCGCCCTTGAAGATCCAGACCTTGATGCCGCAGATACCGAAAGCGGTTTCTGCTTCAGCCGTACCGTAGTCGATGTCGGCGCGCAGCGTATGCAGCGGCACGCGGCCTTCGCGGTACCATTCCGTACGAGCGATTTCAGCACCGCCGAGACGGCCGGCGCAGGTGATCTTGATGCCTTCGGCGCCAAGACGCATCGCGGACTGAACGGCGCGCTTCATGGCGCGACGGAAAGCAACACGGCGTTCCAGCTGCTGAGCGATCGACTGGGCAACCAGCGTCGCGTCGATTTCCGGCTTGCGAACTTCAACGATGTTGAGGTGCGTTTCGGAATTCGTCATGTCCGACAGCTTCTTGCGGAGCTTGTCGATGTCAGCGCCCTTCTTGCCGATGATCAGGCCCGGACGAGCCGAGTGGATCGTGACGCGGCACTTCTTGTGCGGACGCTCGATGACCACCTTGGAGATACCAGCCTGCTTCAGTTCGTTCATGACGAACTTGCGCATCTTCAGGTCTTCGTGGAGGAGCTGGCCATACTCGGCATTGTCCGCAAACCAGCGGCTATCCCAGGTACGGTTGATGCCAAGACGAAAGCCGATCGGATTGATTTTCTGACCCATTATGCGGCCTCCCCTTGAGCTTCCACTTCACGAACGACGATCGTCAGGTGCGCGAACGGACGCTCGATGCGAGACGCACGGCCGCGGCCACGAGCGTGGAAACGCTTCATGACGATCGACTTGCCCACGTAAGCTTCCGCTACGACCAGCGAGTCAACGTCGAGATCGTGGTTGTTTTCTGCATTGGCGATCGCAGATTCGAGCGTCTTCTTCACAGCGCCAGCGATACGCTTGCGCGAGAATTCCAGCTCTGCGAGCGCGCGGTCAACCTTCTTGCCACGGATCTGAGCCGCGACCAGGTTGAGCTTCTGCGGGCTGACACGGAGCGTGCGCGCAACTGCCTGCGCCTCATTGTCCTTCAGCCGGCGTTCGGTTTTTGCCTTGCCCATTGTTACTTCCTCTTCGCCTTCTTGTCCGCACCGTGACCATAATAGGTACGGGTCGGGGCGAACTCGCCGAACTTGTGTCCGACCATGTCTTCATTGACGCTGACCGGAATGTGCTTGCTGCCGTTGTAGACGCCGAAGGTGAGACCGACGAACTGCGGCATGATGGTGGAGCGACGGCTCCACATCTTGATTACTTCGCTACGTCCGCCTTCGCGCACCTTCTCAGCCTTCTTGAGAAGATAGCCGTCAACAAACGGACCTTTCCATACTGAACGAGCCACTTGAGACTTCCTCTCTTACTTCTTGCGCTGATGGCGCGAGCGCATAATCATCTTGTCGGTCGACTTGTTCGACCGCGTACGCTTGCCCTTGGTCGGCTTGCCCCACGGGGTCACCGGATGGCGACCACCAGAGGTGCGGCCTTCACCACCGCCGTGCGGATGGTCAACCGGGTTCATGACGACGCCGCGGTTATGCGGCTTCTTGCCACGCCAACGCGAACGACCGGCCTTACCGTCGTTGATGTTAGCATGATCCGGGTTCGAAACCGCACCGATCGTTGCAAGGCAGGTGCCATGCACGAGGCGCTGTTCGCCGGAGTTGAGGCGAAGGATCGCCATGCCCTGGTCACGACCGACGAGCTGCGCGTAGGAACCGGCGGAGCGAGCGATCTGGCCGCCCTTGCCCGGCTTCATTTCCACATTGTGGATGATGGAGCCGACCGGGATGAACTGAAGCGGCATGGTGTTGCCCGGCTTCACGTCCACTGCCTTTTCCGAAGCAATGACCTTGTCGCCGGCAGCAAGACGCTGCGGAGCGAGGATGTAGGCCAGTTCGCCGTCCGTGTACTTCACCAGAGCGATGTAAGCGGTACGGTTCGGATCGTATTCGATACGCTCGACCGATGCTTCAACGTCGAACTTGCGACGCTTGAAGTCGACCAGACGATAGCTGCGCTTGTGACCGCCGCCCTGAAAGCGAACGGTGATGCGGCCGGTGTTGTTACGGCCACCCTTGGAGGTCAGGCCTTCCGTCAGCGTCTTGACCGGCTTGCCCTTGTAGAGCGAGGAGCGATCGACGATGACCAGCTGACGCTGGCTCGGGGTCGTCGGATTGAATGTTTTCAATGCCATTTTCTTATTCCTCAGAGACCGGTGGAGACGTCGATCGACTGGCCTTCGGCGAGCGTCACAACAGCCTTCTTCACGTCCTTCTGCTTGCCGACGAGACCCTTGAACCGCTTGGTCTTGCCGAGGCGCAGCAGAGTGTTAACGGCCGTCACCTTGACGCCGAAGAGCGCTTCGACGGCAGCCTTGATTTCCGGCTTCGTCGCGTTCTTGGCAACGTTGAAAACAACCTGGTTATTGTCCGAAAGCAGCGTGGACTTTTCGGTGATCGCAGGAGAAACGATCACATCATAATGGCGAAGATCCGTCACTTGAAACGCTCCTCTAGAGCTTCAACTGCAGCCTTGGACAGCACGAGCTTGCCGCGGCGCAGGATGTCATAAACGTTGATGCCCTGAACCGGCAGAACATCGATGTTCGGGATGTTCTGGGCTGCGAGCTTGAAGTTGCTGTCGAGTTCAGCACCGCCGATGAACAGAGCGTTCGTCAGGCCGAGCGTTTCGAAAGCACCAGCGAGTGCCTTGGTCTTGGCTTCGGTTGCGACGAGATTGTCGATGACAATCACATCTTCAGCCTTGAACTTGGCAGAGAGAGCGTGACGCAGGCCGAGGGCGCGAACCTTCTTCGGCAGATCGTGCTCGTGGCTGCGAGCGACTGGGCCGTGAGCCTTACCACCGCCGCGGAACTGCGGAGCGCGAGCCGAATGGTGACGAGCGCGGCCCGTACCCTTCTGCTTGTACATCTTGGCGCCGGTGCGCGCGACATCCGCGCGGCCCTTTGCCTGATGCGTGCCCTGCTGCTTCTTGGCAAGCTGCCAGCGAATGACGCGGGCAAGAATGTCTTCACGCGGCTCGAGGCCGAAAATCGCGTCAGAAAGGGAAACCTTCCCAGCGTCTTTGCCCTCAAGGGTCTTGACGTTCAATTCCATTGGTTTGGCTCCCTTACTTCGCTGCCGACTTGACGGCGTCGCGCACGATGATCCAGGCACCCTTGGAGCCGGGAACCGCACCCTTGACCAGGATCAGACCGCGATCTTCATCGGTCGAAACCACTTCAAGGTTCTGCGTCGTCACGCGCGTCTGGCCCATGTGACCAGCCATCTTCTTGTTCTTGAACACCTTGCCCGGGTCCTGGCGCGAGCCGGTCGAACCGTGCGAGCGGTGCGAAACCGACACACCGTGCGTGGCGCGCAGACCGCCGAAGCCGTGACGCTTGATGGCGCCGGCAAAGCCCTTACCGATCGTCGTACCGGTCACGTCGACGAGCTGGCCCGCCGTGAAGTGAGCAGCCTTCAGCTCGGTGCCAACTTCCAGCAGGTTGTCGTCCGTAACGCGGAATTCAACGAGCTTGGCCTTCGGCTCAACGCTTGCGACGGCGAAATGACCGCGCAGGGCCTTCGTCGTGTTCTTAACTTTAGCCTGGCCGGCACCCAGCTGAACTGCGGTGTAGCCATTCTTTTCAACTGTGCGCTGGGCTACGACCTGGCAGCCATCCAAACGCAATACGGTTACCGGGACATGCTCGCCGGCGTCGTTATAGACGCGGGTCATTCCCACCTTCTGTGCAATCACACCTGAACGCATCGGTTCAATCCTTCTCACTCAGCTCGAGGACCAGAGGTCTCAGAGCTTGATCTCAACATCGACACCGGCGGCGAGATCGAGCTTCATCAGCGCGTCTACCGTCTGCGGAGTCGGGTCAACGATGTCGAGGAGGCGCTTATGCGTGCGCATCTCGAACTGCTCGCGGCTCTTCTTGTCGATGTGCGGGGACCGGTTTACCGTAAACTTCTCGATGCGGGTCGGAAGCGGAACGGGGCCCCGGACGCTAGCACCGGTGCGCTTCGCCGTCGACACGATCTCGCGCGTGGAAGCATCGAGAATCCGGTGATCGAACGCCTTCAGGCGAATGCGGATATTTTGGCCGTTCATTCGACGTTATCCTTGTGTTTTGTTATCTCGCGCGCCGCTTAAAAAAGGGCACGGATTGTTCGTTTTCCTAAGGCGGACCACCGGTTTCAAAGATCGAGAGGGACGCCGGCGACGGCATCCCCATCCACTTCTTCAGACCTTTCGGCCCACCTTAATTGTTAATCTCTTCGACCGCTTCGTTATCCGAAGCAGCACGCAAATCGCGCTCGCGCGCCATTTGCAACATTTCCATGTCATAAGCAAGCGGCTAAAGCCGCCTGCATCATAATAATGTCATCGAATCGGCCACTCGGAGGGAGTGGCCGGCTTCGAATTACTCGACGATGGAGGCAACGATGCCTGCGCCGACGGTACGGCCGCCTTCGCGGATAGCGAAGCGAAGCTTTTCTTCCATCGCGATCGGAACGATCAGCTCGACGGCAACGGTGACGTTGTCGCCAGGCATAACCATTTCCGTGCCTTCCGGAAGCGTCACGATGCCGGTCACGTCAGTCGTACGGAAGTAGAACTGCGGACGGTAGTTCGTGAAGAACGGCGTATGACGGCCGCCTTCTTCCTTCGTCAGAATGTAGGCTTCAGCCATGAACTTCTTGTGCGGCTTCACAGAACCCGGCTTGCACAGGATCTGACCACGCTCGACGCCGTCACGGTTAACACCGCGGATCAGCGCGCCGATGTTGTCGCCTGCCTGGCCCTGATCGAGCAGCTTGCGGAACATTTCAACGCCGGTAACCGTCGTCTTCGACGTCGGACGAATGCCGACGATTTCGACTTCTTCGCCAACCTTGACGATACCACGCTCGACGCGGCCCGTCACAACCGTACCACGGCCGGAGATCGAGAACACGTCTTCGATCGGCATCAGGAACGGCTG